>NZ_JAXADV010000027.1:0-7396 GCF_033901115.1 Providencia sp. CIM-Carb-044 | reverse complement strand
TCGCTGCATCGGCGCGGGGGAGTCACGGGGTGACTACGCCTTAGCGTGCTTTATTTTCCGAATTCTGAGACGACCCCTGGTTTTAACCACACATCACTTGAAATACACGATGAACCACAACCGGGTGATGAAACAGTTCTTACCATTAAACTAATAGTTGATCAGGATTTATACCCAGACTGGCGCTTGTACTCAGAAAGAGCAGAAAGTGAAGGTTTAGAGAAGCGTCTGCAATGGAAGCATAAAGAGTTACTAAGCCCAGCTAGACTTGGAACTACTACATATCAACACCTCGCTTGGGGTAACAGCTCTATCCTCAATAAACTCTCAGAAGATACCCTCGATGTTTCAGCAACACTTGCAGAATTAGGAAGACAAACTAGACAACACTTCGCAGATCAGCAAGTTGATGGTGTTAATGATGTTCTATTAAAAGTACAAAAAATCGCAAATGGATTGGGAGTACCAGTCGGTAAACTTAAAGCGCTATTAGATGTCAATGGAGTATCCCTTTCAAACGGCGCTATAAGCCTTCACAATGATGACAATACCCCTTTACGTCAACTAGGCACTGGCTCATCTAGATTGCTTATTAGTGGGTTACAAAAGGCTGCAAGCAAATCAAACATTATTTTAGTTGATGAAGCAGAATATGGGCTAGAACCATATAGAATAACTCGTTTGCTAAATGAGTTAGGTTCCAAAGATACACAGCCAACTCAGCAGGTGTTCATTACTACACATTCACCATATGTTCTCCGAGAGCTACAGGCTCAACAATTAAATGTATTAAGAAAAGTATCTTTAGCTACTCAAGTTTTTGGTAATACCCAAGAATCTCATAAACTTCATAGCCTTGAAGGAAACGATGAGCAACAATCGACTTTGCGTGCTTGCGCTGAATCATTCTTCAGTAAAGCTGTAATCGTTTGTGAAGGTAAAACAGAAATTGGATATGTTCGAGGAATTGATCTTCACAATCAAAGCACGAATTATCGTAGTATTAACGCATGTGGTGTCCATTGTGCCGATGGCGGTGGAGATAGCATGTTCGTAAGAGCGGAAATTTTTGCTCAATTAGGTTATCCCACCGCCATATTTAAAGACTCAGACAAAGCTCAGGAACATGTAGGACCTTCTCAACTGGCTGCGAGTAAAGGCATCGCTATCTATGAGTGGGGTAATAATTCTGCAACTGAAGATGTGCTTTTTATGGCTTGTCCGGCTCAGGTGATTCCTCAATTACTGGCTATTGCAATTCAGCGAAAAGGCCAAGCAGCAATCGAAGACCATATTATTGCTCACTCACAAAACCAAATAACGCTTGATGTTTGTCTAAATCACTTTCAAGAGAGTTATCGAGCGATTTTAGCCAAAGCTGCAAAAAAAAAGTCATGGTTCAAAGATATCGAACCAGCAGAAACGTTTGCACGGAATGTGATTGCTCCCAATTATGCTCAATTTTCAGAAGCTCTCACAACTACGACTAACCAACTGTTTCGATGGGCTCTAGAGCAAGGTGATTGATAATGAGCATAGAAGCAATTTTCGATAATGATGTTGGCTCTATAGTGGCTCCGGCAGGGTGCGGTAAAACCCAGTTGATCACTGATACTCTGGTGATAAAACCAAACAAGCCATATCTTGTCTTAACTCATACGACGGCAGGTGTAGCCGCTCTAAAACTAAGGTTGAAAAAATTATCTGTCCCAACAAAGAACTTCTTTGTTACAACAATAGATGGTTGGGCTTTGAAATTAGCAAAAAACTTTCCTGTTTCATGTCCTATACAAACCTCTCCTGAAAATCCAAAGGCATTCTATCCAGAGTTAAGAAGAAGTGTTCTTGCGTTACTCCAAAATGGGAACGTAAACGACATTCTAAGAGCATCATATTCACGACTACTTGTTGATGAGTACCAAGACTGTAACTTGGTGCAACATCAGGTAGTAACAGAGCTATCGTCATTAATTCCGACGACAGTTTTCGGCGATCCGATGCAGTGTATATTTAACTTCGCAGGAAGGATGCCTGACTGGAACACAGAGGTTCAAGCAAGGTTTCCTCAAATACATGAATTAACAGTACCATGGAGGTGGAATAATGCTGGTTCCCATGGTCTTGGACAGTGGGTACTCGATTGCCGAAATATATTGATCCAAGGTAATAAAATAGATCTTTCGACATGCCCTGGTTATGTTCACCACAAGCCATTGTCCGGTGTTGCAAGCACTGACTTACAAGCTCAACAAGCTGCTCAATATGATATTTTTAATAGAGCTCAAAATGAATCTTTGCTCGTAATCGGTGATTCAATAAATGCAAGATCTAGGCATAAATATGCTCAAAGTAGTAGGAATATTGATGTCGTTGAGCCAGTGCAACTCGACGATGTAGCTAATGCTGCTCGCTCTTTTGATAGTGCGCAAGGCATAGATTTGGTTGATGCCATTCTTACCTACTCGGGTGAGATGATGACCAATGTGCAAAGGCCACAGACCCTACAAAGATTACGCACTATTCAAGCAGGGAGAAGTCGAATACCTATCACTTCACTGGAGACTGCTCTCCTCAATGTTCTCCAGAATAGCTCTCGCAATAATATTCTGACGGCTTTGCTGCAATTAGAGTCTAAACAAGGAGCTAAAGTTTATCGCAAGGCTGCATTTTCAGCGCTGAAAGACACTATTTCACTTTCAAGCTCTATGCCTGACCAGACCATATTGGACGCCGCTTCATCAATTCGTGAGCAACTCAGGCTACATGGCGATCGACGAATATCTCGCCGCGCAATTGGATCGACACTGCTACTGAAAGGGCTAGAGTGTGATCATTCACTAATTCTTAACGCTGATAACATGAATGCACAACATCTATACGTTGCTTTATCAAGAGGGGCAAAATCAACAACTGTTTTTTCTCAAAGCAACCTGATTGGCCCATAACCATTTAATGGGGTGTTTTGACTTAAAGAACGGTTTGTCTGATTGATTCTTAAAACGCTTTTAAAAACATAGCGTTATAATGGTTTGTTAAAATTAAAAACTTAATATTCAACATACTAATCAACTGAATATTAAGCTTATTTTTAATTTCTTTATTTCATAAATTCAATGCTATTAATTTCATCCTCTGTTAAAGGTAGAAATTCTTCCATGCTGTCGGCTACACTGTGTGCATAAGCACTAATATCCTCTTCATCGACTTCACCTAAGCTATTCCTCATGCTCTCTGCAAACTCTTCGATATTATTGATAATATTAGCATGCAAGCTCGGATCTGCTTTAATAGCGGGGTTCAGTGATGAGGGGAAACAGGTTAACTCAGTAGAGTTTTGGGTGCTTGGGGAGAGAAAACAATTTAGTGAAGTAATCAAACAGCACCATCTTTGTGGTCAGTTCGATGAAAATTTGCCACACTATACGTTGTTGCTATCACGTTAGGATGTATCATATCTACAGCGTCATACACTTTAGGTAATAAACGCTCACGTTTGCGATTGGCTAAAAAATCGTAATAGCGGATCATCTTAAAATGCCGTGGTGGGTATAGAATGGGATTCCTGCGTAGAACCCATTCTGATTTATTTATAGCATAGAATAATGTAGAATTTATTGTGTTGTATTCGAAGGTTTTTTACATCCTAGTTCTATAAGTGCATCAGTAATAAATGGAAATGCTGGTTGTTGCCATGGATTAATATAATTTGGTTTTAGGCTTGTTACTTCAAATTTTGTTTTATTTTTATTGTCATAAACCCATCTCTTTGTCGTATTTATTTCTTCATACTTATCAATCTGATATTTGATGTTATCAAGAATATCTTTTAATGAGATGGATGGACAGTTCCCTGTTCCTTTTGTTACGTACTGCTGCGCCGCTTCCAAAAATCCCAAACAGTGAGAGTATTCGTTGCTTGAACCTTTTTGGGCTCCATTATTACAAATTTTGACCAAATCTTGAATTGATGGTGCTGCATAATAGGTGGCTTTTGGTGTATCTATGTACTTGCTGATGTCACCGAATAGTTGAGAGTCAATAATTGATGTGTTTTTACTTAATACTATTGAAGGAAAAAAAAACATCGAAAATAAAATATAACTAATTGATATGTTAGGTTTAAGCATAATTTTATTTATCCCAATAAGTGAGATGGTGTTAGAAAAACTCTTTCTTAACTGAAGGTATACAATGTTAATCTAAAAATGCACAGTATAACATGGAGTTGGATTTTTACCGTACATGGCTAGGAATCTATGGTCACTCCTTTTTTGCAACACAGATTTTGAAGATATTGTTGGCTTGCATGAATCTATACGGCGTCTGAATCCGCACCTAATGAACCTTGTAAAATTGAGCTGCATTGGCTCCTGAGGGCCAATGGAACGAAAACGTACGCTAATTAGTGTACGTTTTCCGAATGGTTGGCAGTTATCGCAGCTACCCTGTCACTGCCCCCTGAATTGTTTGTCACTTAGACATTAATGAGTGTCAATTTTGTTTAATCCCATGCCCGTTTGGTGAATAGGGTTAACATTTTTCGTGATTTGACTGACATGATGACCTGGACGAAAAGGAATGTGATTTTTTATTTATAGTCAATGTGTCCACTAATTCATTGAAATCGTGCGATTAAATACATCTAGATAGAGTGTGAAAATGCAAATTAGACTTCACTCGAACATTGAGAGTCGAAAAACGGACAGAAAATCGATTCTGCGTTATGAGGGGTTTGAAGCCTAACCGTACGAGATCGTACGCTAAGTTTATTTTTTTAGCGGGTTTGGCGAGTAAAGAAAACGAGGGTTTTGTTTACTCTTTTCATTGATGGCAGTATCCATCAGTTTCAGACACTTCCGACGTTAATAAACTCGGTAATCAAAGTAAATCTATTCGACAACATAACGGCTTTATAGACTTAAAATCATATAGTTACTTCCTTAACGTACGTTTCCGCACGGTTAGGCTTCAAACCCCGATTAAGGTCCCATCAATGAGAAATATGCATAAAAAAAACATCAAATTAATGGTGTCGGATTTTTCGGCGGTTCCGGCGTGGAACCCCAATCACTAACCGTATGACAAAGACACCCAATCCCTCAATTACCTTTGAAGAAAAAAATCGTTGGCTGGGTAAATTTACGTTTGCGGCTTTAGTAGCGCTCAAGATGGCGCAATGGGATGGAAAAGCTGCCTGAAACGCCCAGCCTGAAAATCTTTTTCTTCTTCCTTAGTTTTGTTATCTTAGCGTATTCTTACCTTACTTAACTTTTTCATGAGGTTTGTATGCGCTATCTTCTAATTTTTCAGATTTATGATCGTAGTTGTGATATTTACCATGAAGAAATTTTTGAAAGTTTTGAGCCTTTTATGTCATTGCATGTCGGTGATCATGTCAACCCTAATAGCCTTCCCAAATTAGCTTCATTGGCTGAGACGATTATTCATCCTTTAGGCGGTAAATTTAAGCTCCAAGTTTCTGAGATTGAACATATGTTCCATTCTACTAATGATCTCGACAAAGGTGGTTTTGTAGAACATTCTGTTGGAGGGCATACGACTCTAATTACGTTGCAAAAATCGACAGAGGAGTGAAGCACTAAGCAGGGTAAATAAGTAGGGGTTCGCTTGGGAAACGGAAATTATCCTACGTTAAGCTGGTGATGGACAGCACATCAAAGGTACAGATGAACTACTTCTGTCAGCAATATTCAGGATATTTTTGGTTTGCGAAATGGATGGAGCGACTGGCTCAGGGGATTGCTGATGGTGTTATCGAGGTTCCGAAAGACCGCTAAAATAGTAGACCGGAAATTCCGGCGCGGCGTAGAACCCCATAACCATAGTCGAACTACAGTAACTTCCTATACACGAGTGCTTCATGCCCCGTTAAGTAGATTAATATTGGCTAAAAATATCTTGGTGAGAACCCGTTCTCGCTAACTTTAATTCTTGACCAGTAATTTTATAAATTAGTAGCCAATCGCCTTCAATATGAGCATCTCTATATCCTCGCCAATTACCTGTTAAAGGGTGGTCTACATAGTCCGCAGGGATCTGTTCTTCCTTTATTAGTAACTCAATTAATACTTTTAGCTTGTTTAAATCCTTCCCTCTTTTTTTTTGTCGCTTAACATCCGCCTTAAAAGCACTAGAACGAATAGGAGTTAGCATCAGATCCCCAAATCATCGAAAAGTGCATTGGTTGAAGAAAATGCTTTTCCATTCCCTTTTTCTAATTCTTCAATTGCCTCTTTAGTCACAACATTTGGTGTTTTGATATCAAATGGTAGTTTTCCTTCATCGGCAACACGAATCATAACCATACGGATAAGATCAGATGTATTTAAGCCCATCTTTGCAAGTGCAGATACAGCTCGTTCTTTGACATCTTGAGAAATTCTAGCTTTAACAGTCGTATCAGAAATCATATTATTATCCTCATGTGTTATCACTCTTTTATTGTGTGCCTGATGTGCCCACAAATCAAGCTTTTTTGAAGTTTATGTTTACTATGGGCTCTTTTAGGGGGGCTAGCCCACTTCATCGAAAAGCCCAAATTTTGCTCGTAACACATTGATATCATAACTATGGATAAGTCATTTATTTCGCTGCTTTCATCGATTTTGATACCTTTGAAATCGTATGTCTTGAACAACCTATCAGGTTTTCTATCTGACTATAGCTTTTCCCTTCCATCAGCAAGCCTTTAATATTTTGGTGTAATATTTTATTGATCGGGCGACCTTTATATTTTCCTTCTTGTTTGGCTTTTTGCACTCCTTGGGCTTGGCGACGGCGTCTATCCTCATAATCCTTTCTCGCAATTGCAGCCAGCATGTCTAACATCATACCGTTAAGAGCCGCGAGCATTCGTTCTGTAAACGCATCAGTGCTACTCATAAATTGATAACTGGTTGGAAGATCTAAAGACACAATCTTTAGCCCTTTATGTCCAATGAGATATTTTAATTTTTCCCAGTCATCCGTATTCAAGCGGCTAATTCTATCCACTTGTTCAACTAAGATAATATCACCTGCCATGGCCACATTGAGCAAGCGGAAGAGTTCTGGTCGGTGAAGTTGAGCACCCGACTCATTCTCCTCAAACCAGCAGGCAATTTGCAGCCCCATTCCTTCCACAAACCTAAGTAGTTCTTTTTTTGCTCTAGACGCATCTTGCTCATGCGTTGATGCGCGAAGATACCCATAAATTCGTGTATTTGTATTCATTGGTGCACTATACATTGGTGTTGTTATGTCAGTGCATTATACATCGGTTTTTCATACTTACTACACTAGAGTTTACTTAGTGAAGTTAAGGTAGACTTAAATTGCACTTTTATATCGATTACGCGCGCGTCCATTATATGATGTTGTTTATTTTTAGAGGATA
>NZ_JAXADV010000026.1:0-7728 GCF_033901115.1 Providencia sp. CIM-Carb-044 | reverse complement strand
TTTGACGAACTCCATGCGCACGCCCCGTTGTGTCAGCCCTTGGACGATGCGGCGCAGGTCATCAAGGTTGCGTGCCAACCTGTCCATGCTATGCACCACCACGGTGTCGCCCTCGCGGACGAAGGCCAGCAGCCTTTCAAGTTCGGGACGTTGTGTGTCCTTGCCTGAAGCCTTATCGGTGAATACCTTGCCGACTTCTATTTGTTCCAGTTGTCGATCAGGATTCTGGTCGAAGCTGCTGACGCGGACGTAGCCGATACGTTGACCTTGCAAGATGCCTCCAAAGGTAAAAATGTCAGGATGAAATCTATTACCCTTGGCTGAATGTGTCAATAAATATAAATTCACACTCTACTCTGACGTTGTTTGTGCTCAACATCTGACATCAGGTTAGGGCATAGCCTTAACTGACACCACCTCCCAGGGCCTGATATAAAGCAACACTATCGACTAGGCGTTGTGCCTGGGCCGCAATCATATTGATCCGGATTGACTGTGCCTGTTGCTGCGCGATGAGCAGTTGCAGGTAGCTGGCCGCGCCCAGCCGGTATTGCCGCTCGACCGACTGCAAGGAGGCCTGTGCAGCCATATCAGCGGCAGCGAGGGCAGTCAAAGTTTGTGCATCGCTTTCCACCGCGCGCAGGGTGTCGGCGACGTTACGCAAAGACTCCAATACGACGCTCTGGTAATTGGCTGCGGCGGCATCAAAAGCGGCGAGCGCCGCTCTTTTTTCAGCGGGTAGCCCTGGATTAAAAAGAGGCTGGGTGAGCTGCGCAACCAGGCCCCACACTGCCGAGCCACCACCGAACAGGGCACCGGTGGTCAGCGCTTGAGAGCCAAGGTTGGCGCTCAGGTTGATCTGTGGGTAGAGCTTGGCGACAGCCACACCATAGTCTGCATTGGCCGCATGCAACAGCGCCTCTGACGCCTGGATATCCGGTCGGCGGCGCACCAGTTCTGAGGGCACGACGAGCGGCATCTCGACGGGCAGAGTGAAATCGGCCAGAGTGAAGGCCGGGATGCCACCCGTGCCTGGGGCACGACCGGCTAGCACCGCCAGTAGATGTTCGGTTTGTTGCAGTTGTTTACGCAGCGCAGGCAGTTCTGCCCGCGTTTGCTCCGCCTGAGCTTGTAGGCTCAACGCTTCATCAGGTGAGGCCTGACCGATACGCACGCGTTCATGGGCTAGGCGCAGTTGCTCATCCTGCACGCGCAAAATGGCAGTAGTGGCTTCTAGTTGCGCGGCGAGGCGTGCTCGGGTAATGGCAGCGGTTGCCATGTTGCCGGCAAGGGCCAGGCGCGCAGCATTCAGTTCGAAGCGACGGTAGTCGGCGCGAGCAGCCAAGGCTTCGAGTGCGCGCCGGTTGCCGCCAGCCAGATCGAGGTTGTAATGCACGCCAACGCTGGCGTTGTAGAGGCTGAATTGACGTGCGTCTCCGCTCAACCCTTGGCTACTGGGACTCATTTGCTGGCGCTGAGATCCCAGTGCGACATCTACCTGTGGATATTGCGTCGAGCCCGCCTGTGCGGCAAGAAGCTCCTGCGCCTGTCGCAAATTGGCGCTGATGCTCGCCAGCGTCGGGCTGACATGGAAAGCTTCGTTGATCAGTCCGTCGAGTGCGGATGAACCCAAGCTTTGCCACCATTGCGTTTCGATCGGAAGCCCTTCGACTAGACGTTGTGTTTCGCCGAACTGCGTGGGAGCGGACGCGGTTCTATCAGCCACCGGTGTTGCAGTGTAGCGAGCCACATCGGGTGCGGTGGGACGCTGAAAATCAGGGCCGGCGGCGCAGCCGGCCAGACCGGCGGTGACCAGACCAGCTACCAGGTAAGTTGCCGCAAGCCGTCTTTTGAGGCTGATGGGGCGCTGGCATGTTTTAGCGTGCTCCATAAAAATGCTCCACGAAAGGTTTACGGAAAGCTTGGTGGCAGCCCAAGCAGCTTTCCTGCACGTGGGCGAATGATTGGATCACCGCCTTGCCGTCGCTGCTCGCAGCAGCCAGCTTCATGGCCAGCGCCGCCTCGTGAGTCTGCGCGTCAAAGTTTCTGAACTTGGTCGCATCAGCGCCGAGGTAAGCAAGGATGCGCATTTTTTCAGTAAGCGGTGGCTCGGGGTGTGCAGCAACTTTTGGGGCGAGCTGAACGACCTGAACCCATTCCTCCTGCGAAATCGCACCGGTAATAGCCTGCATGTTGCGCTCGAGTTCCTGCATGATCTTGCGTAGCGCCAGTGGCTCAACCTGGGTAGCGTCACCAGCCCAAGCTGGCAACTGAAAACCCCATAAAAGCAGGCAGGCCGTAACGGTCAGGGTGATAGTTCCAAATGCGTGGTTGTGTTTGCGGTGGGTCATGAAATTCTCCTGTAATTCAATCGTTCTCTCATTCGAACTCCCGCCCTTCGCCAGCTTCCTCATGGGTCACACCGTCGCGGATGTGGTAGATGCGCTTGAAAGTGGGGATGATCTTTTCGTCATGGGTGACGACGATGATGGCGGTCTCGAACTTCCGAGCCATGTCGTTGAGGATGCGAATCACCGCCATGGCACGCACGCTGTCGAGAGGTGCGGTGGGTTCATCCGCCAGGATCACCGGTGGGCGGTTAACCAATCCGCGCGCGATGGCAACCCGTTGCTGCTCGCCACCGGAGAGTTGCGATGGCATGGCGTGAACTCGGTGTTGCACATCAAGCGCCGTAAGCAATTCCAATGCCTTCGCTCGCGCCTCTGCATTCGCGACGCCTGCAAGCATCGGCAGCAGGGCCACGTTGTCGGTGACATCGAGAAACGGAATCAGGTACGGCGATTGGAAGACAAAACCAATTTTGTCGCGCCGCAAGGCGCGCAGATCACGAACTTGCCAACCGCCGTCGTATATCACTTCATTACCCAGCGTCATGCGGCCGTCGCTCGGATCGATCACCGCACCCAGGCATTTAAGCAGCGTGCTCTTGCCCGAGCCGGAAGGGCCGACCAATCCGACCACCTCACCTGGTGCAACCTGCATATTCACGTCCTTCAACGCGTAGACAGCCGTGTCACCTTTGCCAAAGCGTTTGCTTAGGCCTTCGATGCGGATTCCTTTTCCAATCATGGGGTCACCCTATCGCTTCGGCCGGATCGACCTTGAGTGCCATGCGAATGGCGACGATGCTGGCCAGCACGCAAATCACGAGCACGGCAAAAAAACCGGTCACGGAATCCATTGGCGTGAGCAGCACATATTTGGGGAACAGGGGGGCTGAGAAAGTGGCGGTGATCTTGCCGACCACGAAGCCAATCACCCCCAAGGCGAGCGCCTGCTGCATGATCATCGCGGCGATAGTTCGGTTGCGTGTGCCGATGAGCTTCAATACCGCGATCTCGCGGATTTTGTCCATCGTCAGCGAGTAGATGATGAAAGCGACGATGGCCGCGCTAACGATGGCCAGAATCACCAAGAACATGCCTATCTGTTTGGCCGACGTGGCGATCAACTTGCCGACGAGGATGTCTTCCATCTGTGCCCGTGTGTAGACCGTCAAACGCTTCCAGCGTCGGATGGATTCGGCAACCTCGTCCGGCGCATGACCAGGTTTCAGAGTGACCAGCACTGCATTGACGAACGCGTTGGTGCTCTGTGAAGCAATCACGGCATCCAGCAAACCAGGAACACCGGGTCGATTGAAGGCCGGGTTGGCTTCGGTGCGACGCCGGCTTTGCCAAATGGCGTCGTTGTCCTTGAGGAACTGAGCCTCTTGGGCATCCTTGAGCGGAATGAATACCATCGGGTCGCCGCTGGACGACACCATGCGCCGTGTCAGCCCCACGACGGTGTAATGATTTCGGCGAATGGCAAGACGATCTCCCAGTTTGAAGCCGGTGGCGATGTCGGCCACCGCCTCGTAGTGACCGCGCGTGATCTGGCGTCCAGCGACGAGATAAGGAGGCCATCCGGGTGTAGCCCCCAACGCACCGGGCGCGATGCCGACCACCATGGTGCGTACATCACTCTCGCCCTTGCGTACCTGCATGGTCAGGTAGGTCACGTTCGCTGCCTGTGAGACTCCCGGCATGGCGAGAATGGCGCGATACACGTCATCGTTGAGGCTGGACGACTCCGCATAAGGACCCAGAGTATCCTTTTGCACCACCCAAAGGTCAGCGCCACTGTTGTCGAGCAACGCCTTGCCGTCGTCCACCATGCCTCGGTACACCCCAGCCATGACCAGGGTGACGCCGATCAGCAGACCCAGACCGATGCCGGTGAAGACGAATTTTCCCCAGGCATGGAGAATGTCGCGGCCGGCCAGGCTGATCATCGTGACACTCCTGGGATATGGTCGACCACATGGATGCGGCTGCGCGCCGTCAGTGCCTTTTCGCTATAGGTCACAACCTGGTCCCCATTCTTGAGCCCTTCGCGCACCTGCACGTAACCATTGAGGTCGGAAGTGCCGAGCTTGACCGGGGAGAAATGCAGATCACCATCCACGATTTGCCAGACACCAACTTTGTCGCCCTCACGCTGGACGGCAGCGTTGGGGATCAGTGGAGCGGCCGGGAGCGCCGGCAAGTCAACCGTGACTTCGGCCAGTTCACCCACCGGTGGCAAAGGTTCTGGTTTGTTATCGAATGTCACCTTGGCAAGCGTTTCCTCGGTTACCGCGTCGGCCTTGGGTTCCACCCGCAGCACGCGACCTTTCAAGGTCTGGCCACCACGCGAACGCAGGACGATAAGAGTCGGCAACCCCCCAGCCAGCCCCGATGCGCTGATCTGGTCGAAGCGCGCATTGATCCACAAACTCTTGGGGTCGATCACTTCCACCACGGCCTGGCCCGCGACGATGGTCGTGCCGGGATCGGCATCGCGCACGGCGACTACACCGTCGACCGGCGCGATCAGGCGCAGATTGCTCCGCTGCGCGACGAGTCCTTCGCGGTCGGAGCGTGCCCGGACAATATCTTCCCGAGCGGCAGATAAGGCGGCATCGGCGATCTGCAGTTCCAGCCGCTTGGTGGTGACGATTTCCTCGCTGGTCGAGCGCACCGCAAACAATTGCTCGTAGCGGCGCGCCTGGGTTTGCGCGTAGGCTTGCCGGGCTTCTGCCTCGCGCAAAGCCGCTTCCGCACGCTTGAATGCCGACTCCTGTGAGCGCACCCGATCATCGAGGTCGACCGGCTCCATCTCGCCGAGCACCTGTCCGGCCTTGACCTGGTCGCCTACATGCACCTCCAGGCGTTTGACGCGCCCGGCAAACGTCGGCCCGATCTTGTAGGTGTAGCGCGCCTCCACCGTGCCGATGCCGAACAGCGCCGGTGTGATAGCCCGTGATTCCACGCTTGCCACCGTCACAGCGACCGGGGCGAGCGGCCCTGATCGCAGACCGACATAAATAAAAAGCACCAGCAAAGGAATGATGACGGCAAGCAGCGCCAGGGTGCGGCCTTGCAAGGGTAACTTTTTCATTGCGCACTCCTTATGCCACGCCGATAAATTGCAAAGACGCGCGGCGCATCGCGGTGCATACGTCCCACATCACCCGCCAACAGCGATTGCATGACCAAGCCCTGGATCGTGCCAATGAACAGCGTTGCCGCCGCCTCGTTGTCAAGCGAGGGAGACAACTCGCCGCTGGCCTTGCCTTTCTCGATGAGACGATGCAAACGTTCGCCGTAGCGCTGAATCAAGGTTTGCACCATGCGCTTGGCCGGTGTCGATTCGGCACGCTGAAGCTCACCAAACATCATTCTTGGCACGCCTGGGTGCTCAGCTACGAATTCGATATGACTCATGAACATCGCCTCCATGGCTGCCAAGGGCGACTCGATTCCTTGTGCGGATCGATCGATTCTGGCTAATAGGCGCTCTGCTACCCACTCCATGACCGCCTGCCAAATGGCTTCCTTGTTCGGGAAGTGCCGAAACAGCGCACCCTGGGTCAAGTTCATGTGTTTAGCGATAGCCGCAGTGGTTATCTCGCTTGGGTTTTGTGAACCGGCAAGCGCCACGACGGACTCGACAGTTACGGCACGACGTTCATCGGCCGGCAGATGCTTTGGATGGGTGTCCACGAGCACTCCTTGTAAGATAGTAATTGATTACTATCTTACCACAAGAGGCAACTCAAACAAGAGAAAACCCGACGTACTCGTCAATATCTAGCGTCTGCAATGGGCTTAACGTGCTTTATTTTCCGTTTTCTGAGACGTCCCCTAAAAACCAATGCCAGAAGTAGCGTGAACATAATGAATGGAATGCCTTCCGCCAGTGTGTTTTGCGGATTAAGCAGGATAAGGCCGAGCACTCCACTCAGGAGGAAGAAACCAATACTCATCCACTTTAAGACAGGCGTTCCATGTCGATATACAATGAGTTTAATAATCTGGGTATCTGGTAAATCCTTCCCCATCGGTAATGAATATGCTGTTTGTATCGCTTTAGCTAACCCGTCATCGAATTGGCCGAGCGTCAGAGGTTTGTCTTTGTCTTTAACCCAGGCGTCGAACTCTGGTTTCACATCACTCTCTTCTATCAGATCGATATAGAACTGTGTTAGCGGCCATTCTATCTGTTGGTCATAATAGGCTTGTGGTCCACCCGCGTCATCCAGAGCGCGAATTTTAATTGCATACTTAGAGATACCAAACAGCACTACCGCAACAAACAAGATTGCGGAAGCCAGAATCAGTCTGTCTATATCCATGCCGGTAAAGAGCGAGTAAATAAACAGGGCGACACTTACCACTTGCAGCACCGCTGTACCAATAACAAAAAACCAAGCACTCTTGCCCAGAAAGGAAATGCATGCGTCAATATTTAACTTCATCAGATAATTAGCCCGCTTAATAATAGATATTAATAATACCTAAACCACGATCAGCTGCATCAGGAAATGACAGCAAACCGATCTGCTTTTTCCTATGCATGAGAAATTTACCCTGTTGAAATACGCCATGCCATAACCGATATCAGTTCCAACATTACAAATCTAGACCAACATACAATATGATTTAATTAACCCACCGCTGCCACACTGAAGACCTTCTTTACCTACTTTATCGCTGAATTTACCGAATCCCCCGCCTCTTATTTTTTCTCTTTTTTTCTCTCTTTTATCTCTTCTTTTCTCGCGTCTGTCATTCAGGAAGAACTTGCCGATTCCAAATAATGACACCGAACCCAAGCGGGCTTTCATATTATCGCGGAACAATGAGGATAGAGCTCGGGCTGGGTTTTGCCCCAAGCGGAGCGCCGGGGCATGGGGTTATACCCTTTATTGTATGTTGGTCTAGATATTAGGTTATTAAACCTTCTTAATATGACTTTAATTAAAACTGCATTATCATTACTTAAAAATGACAACCTCATCAGGAATAGCAAATGGAACTATTAAAATCAGAAATACCATTCACAATTCATGATAGTGAAATTAGTCAGGGGCCATTTCCAGCAAATGGTTTCCTACCATTATTTGAAACTGATTTTGGCAACGGCGATTACTATGGTTTGTACTGGCCTATCGGTCTTGAAAATGAACGCCTTATAGTTTGCGAACTATTTCACGATGAATGGCGTCTCGCCCCCGTTTTTTCAAATGCGTTAATATTGGCGGAGTGCCTGGAAATGGATAATGACTGTCAGGATGATGATTCAGTGATTGACGATCCCCTGCTTGGGGTTGTGTGCCCATTTCATCGAAAAGTCCAAAGTTTGCTTGTAGCCCTTTGATATCAAGGACTACAGCCGATA
>NZ_JAXADV010000025.1:0-11969 GCF_033901115.1 Providencia sp. CIM-Carb-044 | reverse complement strand
CCCCTCTGGAGGCCACGGACGGCGCGGCCTCCAGAGCACTTTGTCGTTTTTGGACGGAAAATCCCTAGAACCCCTTTTGCTTGTGGAGTCTTCTAGGCATTCAGCAAGGCGCGTCGGTGTTTCTCTAGATTGATAGCCAAAAAAAAGCCTACCCCTTGAAGGAGTAGGCCGGCGCGCACTCACACGTTCAGTCAATCGTCGTTTCTGTCCTCCGAAATGTGAACCGCCATGTCCTGCAGTACCTGGCTGACGTGCTGGTCGGCGATGCCGTAGAAGATGTGCTTGGCCTGGCGCTCGCCGCGCACGAGGCGCGCGCCGCGCAACAGGCGCAGGTGATGGCTGACCAAGGATTGCGACAGGTCTAGCGAATCGGCAATGTCGCCCACTGCGACGGATCCGCGCATGCACTGCAACAGGATTTTCAATCGCGATTGGTCGCCCAGCAGGCGGAAGGTCTCGGCCAGAACAGCGACGTCACTTTGCGACAGTGCGAGGACATCAGTGGTCGCGCCGTGGCTGGAGGTCGAACAGTGAGCAATAGCGGAGCTGGTGGTTTTGCGTGATGTCATGGATTCAAACCCTCAAGTGAACTGCGAGCCGGCTCGCACGGCCTCAATGCTTGTGACCAGGAGCGGAGTGGTCATGGTCATGATTGTGCTCACTGTGGCCATGGCCGCTGTGGTCCTGACGGTCTGTCGTGGGTTGCAGGCTGCAGATGTTCTCGTCAGCCTCCGAGTTCCAGTCGATTCCGACTGTGGCGTGTTCGATGCTGAATTGCTCTCGAAGCACCACCTCGACGCGCTTGACCACGGCTCGCGCCTCCTCGTCCACATTGGGTCGAACGTGCAGTGTGGCCATCGTGCGACCGGAAGTGAGTTGCCACACATGAACGTGGCTGACAGCTGCCAGGCCGGGTACAGTGCTCATCAGGCCTTGTTCCACCTTTTCCGGCGAAGCATCCTCTGGCGCGCCTTCCAGCAGGATATGGATCGACTTGGCCAGGAGCTTCCAGGCGCTGCGCAGAATCAACGCTGCCACCAAGACCGACAGAATGGGGTCGATCGGCGTCCAGCCGGTGAAATAGATGACGATCGCTGCAACGATGGCGCCGACAGAGCCCAGCAGGTCACCCATCACGTGGAGAATGGCACCTTTCACATTGACGTGATCGGTTTCGCCGCGGGTCATGATCCACAGCACGAGGACGTTGATCAGTAAGCCGAGCACGGCGACGATCATCATCGGGCCGGCGAGGATGACGGGCGGCGCCTGCAGCCGCTCCCACGCCTCGTAGGCGATCCATGCGACGATCGCGAACAGGGTCACGGCGTTCAGGAAGCCGGCGATGACCTCGAAGCGCAGGTAACCGAATGTGCGTTTGCTGTCGGCTGCGCGGCGACCGAATCGGAAGGCAGCGTAAGCCAGGGCAAGTGCCACGGCGTCGGTCAGCATGTGGCCAGCATCGGCAAGTAGGGCTAGCGAGCCCGACAGCACGCCGCCGACAGCTTCCACGAGCATGAAGCCGAAGATCAGGAAGAAGGAAACCAGAACCTTGCGCTCGTTGGCGCTGGTCACTGTGGGGGTGTGGTCGTGATCATGGTCGTGACCATGGTCATGTGCATGGGATTGGGACATGGGCGCCTCTGCTGGTTGAGTGTTTGACTATGGTGAAAATATAACACATGAATACATGTTCATGTGAAGTATTTTCGCTCACCCTTCCCAGCCGCCGAAGCCATACGTTGTGGTGCCGCAACGAGAAAATGTGCCTATCCTTTCGGCCAGATACGGTGCAGGTCATCCACAATCAGCTGGTGATGGTGCTTGCCTCGGTCTGCGTGTGTGCGTAAATGAGGGTGATCCGGCGGCAAGCTGGGGTGGTCATGCACCACGTCAGAAGGGTCGCTGGCCGGCCACAGCCAGAGCGCCAGCACCACGCCGGCCAAGCCGATCAGAGACATGACAATGAAGGTCGATGGTAAGCCCATGACCGCGCCGAAGCGGCCGGCCAGTGGGTAGCAGATGAGCCAACAGGCGTGCGACAGCGCGAAGTGCGCCGCGAAGATCGCGGGGCGGTCCTCGGCATGGGCCGAGCGGCGCAGAAGACGGCCGGATGGCGTTTGCGCCAGGCTGTAGCCAAAGCCGATGACCAACCACAGCGGCAGCAACAACGCATAGCTCGGCAGCAGTGCGCCAATTCCCGTGCCCACGACCAGTACGGTAGCGCCGGTGAGCATCGCGGCTCGGTCGGTCACCTTTTCCAACAGAGATGGCAGGACAAAGGCTGCCAGCATCGACCCGCCTCCGAATGCCGCCAGCGCCCACGCAACTTCGACCTCGCCCAGGCCGAAGCGCGCCTTCACGAGAACCACCGTGTTCACTATCACCATGGCGCCCGCCGCCGAGACGGCCAAGCTGATCGCCAGCAGGCCCCGCAGGCGTGGCGTAGCGAGGTAGATGCATGTGCCGCGCGTCGTGCGATCCCAAATGCCGCGGCGCGGTCCGGGAGCAGTTGTGGGCAACCGCACGCTGACCACGAGCGCGGCTGAAACGAGGAAACCGAGCACCGCTCCCGTGAATAAATTGTGGAAGCTGATGACGGTTAATAGCGCGGCCGCCAGTATCGGGGAAATCAAACTTTCCAGGTCATAGGCCAGCCGGGACAGCGACAGCGCCTTGGTGTATTCCTCTTCATCGGGAAGGATGTCTGGGATAGTGGCCTGGAAAGTCGGCGTGAAGCCGGCGGATGCCGCTTGCAGGATAAAGATCAGCAGATAGATCTGCCAGACTTCGGTGACGAAGGGCAAACAGATCGCGACGGCCGCTCGTATCAGGTCCAGCGCTACGAGCAATAACCGTCGCGGGAGCCAGTCGGCGAAGGCCTGTGCGACCGGCGCGACCCCCACATAGGCCAGCATCTTGATGGCCAGCGCCGTCCCGAGCACCGCACCTGCATCCGCCCCGGCCAGCTCGTAAGCAAGCAAGCCAAGCGCCACTGTCATCAGGCCCGTGCCAACGAGCGCGATCACCTGAGCGGTGAACAAGTGGCGGTAGGTGCGGTTCTTTAGGACAGAGAGCATCGAGAGGCCTCAGAGCAGTTTAGTCAGCGCCTTCATTTCGGCTAGAACGGAGTCCTCATCATGAGACAGGCAGTGGTCGATGTGGTCATGGATCAGAACCCGCTTGGCCGCTGTGACGGCGCTCTCCACCGCCGCGAGCTGGCGGGCGATGTCGAGGCAGGTTTCTTCTCCTTCGATCATCCCGATGACGTGCCGTAGATGACCCTCGGCGCGCTTGAGCCGCTTCACGAGATCGGGGTGGCTGGTGTGCTTGTGCATTTCTTTCATATGGTGACTATATCCCCCCTGGGGGGATGTAATCAAGGAGTCTGCATCGCTGATTGCGTAGTGGATTAGCCCCACCTCGTCTCTCGATGTCTTGCGCCCGACGCCCTCTCTATGGCGATTGGTGTTCAAAGGAGGTAAGGTTTTCTTCCATATTGGGGTTCTAGGGATTTTCCCCTCTAAAGTAACATAGAATGCTACAGGCTTTGTATTATATAGCCTCCAGCTGTGGGTTACTTTCGTTTCCAAGCTTAATCATCCACGATTGGCTTCGTAATTTCACTAATATCAGGCAATTTTCCGGTATTGGTGAAGTTATACGTCCCGCTTAAGTTGATATTTTGCCATGCAACGGGCGAAACAGCACGAGTGATAGCCGCTTTTTCTTCATCACCTGTCGCTTCAAAGTGTCCCAGAAGATGACTCAGTATCGCGGAGTTGAAGTAGATGAGCGCATTGGCAAGCAATCTTGCGCATTCATTCCAGATAGCGATTTCAGACTCGTTTTTGCCACGGAACTGATCACCATTCACCGACGCAATGGCTCGTCTAAGGAAGTGCCATGATTCTCCCCGGTTCAGGGCACGTTGCACATACTGCCGCAAACTGGCATCGTCGATGTAGTCAAGTAAATATTGCGCTTTAACCAGTCGATTATACTCCGTCAGAGCCTGTAATATTGGGTGTCCAGAAGGGTAACCAGACAGCTTTCTCACCAGCATTGCTTGTGTCGTCCGCTTTGTCTGAAGTGACAGAACAATACGCCTGATATCTTGCCATCCCGTTGTAATAACATTCGTTCTGATAGGCTTCTTTAGCGCCAGTATGGTGCTGCCTTGTTCACTTTCAGTCACATCAAACAGATCGTTGATGACACTATTGAACTGCGCGTATCGAGGTGCAAAGCTGTAACTGCATAGATCCAATAAGGCGAAGTTAACATGATTGACACCGTGCGTATCTGTCGAGAGCACATCTGGTTTGACATCGCTGCTGTTTGATTGCAGCAGATCATAAATATAGTGTGATTCATGCTCGTTAGAGCCGATGATCCGAGCATTGAGGGCGCTGTGGTTGGCCACCAGAGTCATGGCCGTGATCCCTTTATTGGTACCGAAGTACTTTGAGGAATACCGGGTTTTAAACGTTTCCAGATGGGTTTCGAATTTCTGACCATCCGCACTGGCGTGCAACTGGTCCTCCTGAATATGGTAGTGGCGGAAGATGGGTAATGAAGCCACCGCATTATTGATCACGTCGCTGGCATCATGCAGCGTTTCAGGTCGGATATAGTTAGCCTGTACTGTACTCAGGTGTTCATAACTGCGGTCGGAGATCTGCGCCATACCATACACACCACGGTGAGTGGCGTTAGCAATCAGAATGGCCAGTAAATCATCCTGATGAGTAGTTCCCTGTTTTTGTATTGGCAGCACATGTGTCAGGCTTCGCATGAACCCGGTTTCGCGCTCAACATACCGCAGGACATCCGCGATACCGACTGGCTGCATTCGCTTAAAGAAGGGATTGTTGACCAGAGATGTAGCGCCTTTTGTTGGCAGGTGCCAGCGGGTGCCCGAGCGATTTTTCATGATTACATTGCGATTATCTCCCTCATCAATATGGCGCGCCACGTCTTTGAGCGCGCTTTCCAGTCGATGTTGTTTCTCCTGTAACAATGCGTCAACAGGTTGTTTTAGTCTGTCCAGTGTTGATGAGGCCAGCAGTGCATCCTGCGATGTTTGGGGGATCAGGTCGTCTTCCAGTGCCCGGTATTTGGTGACATTTGACAGATAAATACGTCCGTTCAGTCGTGAAGTTAACTGCCGGTAGAGCAGCCATTCATAACGTTGCGGATTAACGTTATCCTGTTTCACCAGCCATGGGAGGTGCTTTTTGGGGATAAGCGACGTATCCATTGTCATCAGTGATTCACCGGATACGATTTCCGTTTGCATCTTTTGAAGTTGGGCGACGACGGCTTCTGAGCCTTTACCGGCCTCACATTCAAGGCACAGGAACACTGGTCTTAACAACTGTTCCAGAAGGTTTCGTTGTTCGTCATAATATTGCCACTGGTACTCTTCCACGGTCCGTTTCTGTTTTTTCAGGTAAAGGCAGAGGGTCTGGATATCCCTGTCATTCATGACCTTCAATGCCTGTTGTCTGACTACTGAGAAGGGCTGATTGTCATCAATATTCTCGTCAACAAACAGGTGAAGTAGCTCTGCCGCTTTCGTGACATTGTCCGCAGCTGACTGCCAGGACAGGAACACTGCTTGTTGTGCAAAGGCGTTGGCGGCTTCCTGTTGTTTTCGGATATGGTAAACAAACCCATCCGTCAGGCGCTCCAGTGCAAGTTGCATGCGCTCTGTCAGATGACACAGTAACCACAGGTGCTGCTGTGAGCGTTTGAAGCGCCGCACTTTACTGCCGTAGTAATCAATAAGGCCGCTGAAGTGTTGTCGATTTTTTAGCGACAGATTGAGCCTGTCCACAACGTCATTTATTTGCGTGTGCCATGGTGCTAACCGGTGGTAAATGGCGAGCTCTTTTTTAAGCTCAGGCACGGTCAGACTTTTGGCACCACCCCTGAGATGGCTCAGACTCAGCCCGTCGTCTTTAGTAGTGATTATGTTGTCCAGAAAGACGTTAAGTTCATTACTGGTAAGTTGATTCAGTTGGAGCGTCAGGTCTTTTCTGACCTGTTGCATTGTGCGGCTTATCAGTCTTTGAAGCACGGAGTACTTAGGAATGGCAATGTTATGGCTGGCAAGGTATTCAATGGCCGCATCAAAGAGGTGTCGAGGCTCCAGCCAGGCATGACCAATGTAAACCAGGTGGTGGCACAGAGCATTGAGGTGCTGTTTTTCATTCCACTTATTGTAATTTAGTAGACGCAGTATCCTTGAGTAAATACGGTCACGCTGCATTTTACTGACACTGAAAGGCCTGATCCCTTTACCTCTTTGAATTTGGGAGGCAATAAACTGCATGTCGATACTGATATCACGGAAACTCGGAGCAATGATCACTGGCTTAGATTTAAAATAGCCCAGAAGCGCCACGAAATAACAACGATGTTTAGTAAGCCTGATAGTACGGCATTCGGCCTGTTCTACATCGTTTAGCGAAAAATACAAACGTTGTTCCTCAATAGAAAACTGAGGTGCTGAATACAAGTCTCGTTGTTCTGCCTGAGTCAGAATCGAGAGTTCATTACTAATTGCCATGATGAATAAACGCCAATATGATTGATGGTGTTTATATAAGATGGCAGAATATTGGAAGGTAACCCACCGCCACAGACCATATAATATAATACCTGTAGCGTTCTATGTTACTTTAGAGGGGAAAATCCCTAGAACCCCATCATACACTAAATCAGTAAGTTGGCAGCATCACCCGACGCACTTTGCGCCGAATAAATACCTGTGACGGAAGATCACTTCGCAGAATAAATAAATCCTGGTGTCCCTGTTGATACCGGGAAGCCCTGGGCCAACTTTTGGCGAAAATGAGACGTTGATCGGCACGTAAGAGGTTCCAACTTTCACCATAATGAAATAAGATCACTACCGGGCGTATTTTTTGAGTTATCGAGATTTTCAGGAGCTAAGGAAGCTAAAATGGAGAAAAAAATCACTGGATATACCACCGTTGATATATCCCAATGGCATCGTAAAGAACATTTTGAGGCATTTCAGTCAGTTGCTCAATGTACCTATAACCAGACCGTTCAGCTGGATATTACGGCCTTTTTAAAGACCGTAAAGAAAAATAAGCACAAGTTTTATCCGGCCTTTATTCACATTCTTGCCCGCCTGATGAATGCTCATCCGGAATTCCGTATGGCAATGAAAGACGGTGAGCTGGTGATATGGGATAGTGTTCACCCTTGTTACACCGTTTTCCATGAGCAAACTGAAACGTTTTCATCGCTCTGGAGTGAATACCACGACGATTTCCGGCAGTTTCTACACATATATTCGCAAGATGTGGCGTGTTACGGTGAAAACCTGGCCTATTTCCCTAAAGGGTTTATTGAGAATATGTTTTTCGTCTCAGCCAATCCCTGGGTGAGTTTCACCAGTTTTGATTTAAACGTGGCCAATATGGACAACTTCTTCGCCCCCGTTTTCACCATGGGCAAATATTATACGCAAGGCGACAAGGTGCTGATGCCGCTGGCGATTCAGGTTCATCATGCCGTTTGTGATGGCTTCCATGTCGGCAGAATGCTTAATGAATTACAACAGTACTGCGATGAGTGGCAGGGCGGGGCGTAATTTTTTTAAGGCAGTTATTGGTGCCCTTAAACGCCTGGTTGCTACGCCTGAATAAGTGATAATAAGCGGATGAATGGCAGAAATTCGAAAGCAAATTCGACCCGGTCGTCGGTTCAGGGCAGGGTCGTTAAATAGCCGCTTATGTCTATTGCTGGTTTACCGGTTTATTGACTACCGGAAGCAGTGTGACCGTGTGCTTCTCAAATGCCTGAGGCCAGTTTGCTCAGGCTCTCCCCGTGGAGGTAATAATTGACGATATGATCATTTATTCTGCCTCCCAGAGCCTGATAAAAACGGTTAGCGCCGGGGTTGGATTTTTCAGCGTTCCAGCTAAGGCTAAGGCATTCCTGTTCAAGCGCAAGCCGGGCTATAAAGCGCATTATCGCTTTACCCGTGCCCTTATTTCGATCGCACTGAGAAACATACAGCTCTTTAATATGCAGCTGACCGCTGTATCGGGGCGAGGGATAAAGAATATTGCAACATGCCAGGCCAGTAATGTTATTGCCGCAGCGCGCTCTGATCACCAGGGTACCGGAAAGCCGGTTGAATAACTTTTTACAGAGATAATCCTTCATCAACGCTTCCTGAATGATACCTTCGCCATAATAGGGGTCGTCTCAGAAAACGGAAAATAAAGCACGCTAAGCCGGTTGCAGAGGCCGTAGCGGCCTGAACTTCCCCGCGCCGATCTTGGCGCTGCTGCGCCATAGGTAATCACCGGTCAGGTTGATGTGCTCCCAGCCGAGTGGCGACAGGTACTGCAATAGCGAGTCATCGACGGCATGACCATTGCCGCGCAACGCATGCGCCGCACGCTCCAGGTAGACCGTGTTCCACAGCACGATGGCCGCCGTCACCAGGTTGAGGCCGCTGGCCCGGTAGCGCTGCTGCTCGAAACTGCGGTCACGGATTTCACCAAGGCGGTTGAAGAACACGGCACGGGCCAGCGCATTGCGCGCCTCGCCCTTGTTCAGCCCGGCATGCACGCGGCGGCGTAGCTCGACGCTTTGCAGCCAGTCGAGGATGAACAGCGTGCGCTCGATGCGGCCCAACTCGCGCAGCGCGACGGCCAAGCCGTTCTGGCGCGGGTAGCTGCCGAGTTTCCTGAGCATCAGCGAGGCCGTCACCGTGCCCTGCTTGATCGAGGTGGCCAGCCGCAGGATTTCGTCCCAATGGGCGCGGACGTGCTTGATGTTGAGCGTGCCGCCGATCATCGGCTTGAGCGCGTCATAGGCGGCATCGCCCTTCGGGATGTAGAGCTTGGTGTCGCCCAGGTCGCGGATGCGCGGCGCGAAGCGGAAGCCCAAGAGGTGCATCAGGGCGAAGACGTGATCGGTGAAGCCCGCCGTGTCGGTGTAGTGCTCCTCGATCCGCAGGTCGGATTCGTGGTACAGCAGGCCGTCGAGCACGTAGGTTGAGTCGCGCAGGCCGACATTGACCACCTTGGTGTGGAATGGCGCGTATTGGTCGGAGATGTGGGTGTAGAAAGTCCGTCCTGGGCTGCTGCCATATTTTGGGTTGATGTGCCCCGTGCTCTTTGCCTTGCTAGCGGTTCGGAAATTCTGTCCGTCCGATGATGATGTGGTGCCATCGCCCCAGTGCCCGGCAAAGGGATGCCGAAACTGAGCGTTGACCAGTTCAGCCAACGCTGTCGAGTACGTTTCGTCGCGGGTATGCCAGGCTTGCAGCCAAGCGAGCTTCGCGTAGGTCGTGCCGGGGCAGGACTCGGCCATCTTGGTCAGGCCCAGGTTGATCGCGTCGGCCAGGATCGTGGTCAACAACAGGTTCTTGTCCTTGGCCAGATCGCCCGATTTCAAGTGCGTGAAGTGCCGGGTGAAGCCCGTCCACTCATCGACTTCGAGCAGCAGTTCGGTGATCTTGACGTGCGGCAGGACCATGGCTGTCTGGTCTATCAGCGCCTGCGCGGTGTCGGGCACCGCCGCATCCAGCGGCGTGATCTTCAAGCCCGACTCGGTGATGATGGCATCCGGCAGGTCGTTGGCTGCCGCCATGCGGTTGACGGTGGCAAGTTGTGCTTCCAGCAGCGTCAGCCGCTCATGCAGATATTGTTCGCAGTCGGTGGCCACGGCCAGCGGCAATTCGCTGGACTGCTTGAGGCTGGTGAACTTCTCGGGCGGTACCAGGTAGTCCTCGAAGTCCTTGAACTGGCGTGAACCCTGCACCCAGATGTCGCCCGAGCGCAGGGAGTTCTTCAACTCGGACAGCGCGCACAGTTCGTAGTAGCGCCGGTCGATGCCGGCGTCGGTCATCACCAGTTTCTGCCAGCGCGGCTTGATGAAGCCGGTCGGTGCATCGGCTGGCAGCTTGCGGGCGTTGTCGGTGTTCATGCCGCGCAGCACCTCAATGGCATCAAGCACGTTTTTGGCGGCGGGCGCGGCCCGCAGCTTGAGCACGGCAAGGAATTCCGGTGCATAGCGGCGCAGGGTGGCGTAGCTCTCGCCGATGCGATGCAGGAAATCGAAGTCATCGGGTTGCGCGAGCTTCTGCGCCTCGGTGACGCTCTCGGCAAAGGAATCCCAGGACATGACGGCCTCGATGGCGGCAAACGCATCGCGGCCTGATTGCTTGGCGTCGATCAGCGCCTGACCGATGCGCCCGTACAGACGTACCTTGGCGTTGATGGCCTTGCCTGACGCCTGGAACTGCTGCTGATGCTTATTCTTGGCAGCGTTAAACAGCTTACCCAGGATGCGGTCGTGCAGGTCGATGATTTCGTCGGTGACGGTGGCCATGCCCTCGGTGGCCAGCGCCACGAGAGTGGCGTAGCGCCGTTGCGGCTCGAATTTGGCCAGGTCGGCGGGTGTCATCTGGCCGCCCTCGCGGGCAATCTTGAGCAGGCGGTTCTGGTGAACCAGCCGCTCGATGCCGGTAGGCAGATCGAGTGCCTGCCATGCCTTGAGGCGTTCGATGTGTTCCAGCATATGCCGCGAATTTGGCTTGGCCGGAGACTGGCGCAACCAAGCCAACCAGGTCGTCTTGCCGTTGTCCCGGCGCTTGAGCAGATCGTCGAGGCGGCGGCGATGCGCGTCCGCCAGTGGTTCGGCCAAGGCGTCGTAGATGCGCCGGTTAGCACGGGTGATCGCCTCGGCACTCGCCCGCTCGACGGCGTTGAGGGCGGGCAGAATGACCGACTGCCGCCGCAGGTGCCCGATCAAGGCGCTGGCCAGCACGATGCCTTTGTCGGTTTGCATCGCCAGCTCGGTCAGCATCTGGACGGCCTGCCGGTAATGGCTCATGGTGAAGGGCCGGAAACCGAACACGGTTTGCAGCTCGCTCAGGTGCTCGCGCCGGGTCTGCTCCCGCTGGCCGTACTCGTTCCAGCTTTCGACGCCGACCTTGAGCTGGTCGGCGACCAGCTTCAACAAGGGCGGGAACGGTAGTTCATCGACGCCCAGGATGACGCCGGGAAAGCGCAGGTAACAGAGCTGCACCGCGAAGCCCAGCCGATTGGCTGGCCCGCGCCGCTGTCGGATGATCGAGAGGTCGGTATCGTTGAATGTGTAATGTCGGATCAGGTCGTCCTTGGAGTCCGGCAACGCCAGCAGGCTTTCCCGCTCGGCGGCGGACAGGATGGAACGACGTGGCATATTTACTGATCCGTTCTCAAGTATTGATACAGGGTTTCGCGACTGATTCCGAATTCACGAGCAAGCTTGGTCTTTTGCTCGCCAGCCTCGACACGTTGGCGCAGTTCGGCAATACGCTCAGACGACAGGGATTTCTTCCTGCCACGGTAAGCCCCGCGTTGCTTGGCGAGCGCAATACCCTCGCGCTGACGCTCGCGGATCAGGGCGCGCTCGAACTCGGCGAACGCGCCCATCACCGAGAGCATCAGGTTCGCCATCGGAGAGTCTTCGCCAGTAAAACTGAGGTGTTCCTTGACGAATTCGATATGCACGCCGCGTTGTGTCAGCGTTTGCACGATCCGGCGCAAATCATCGAGATTGCGCGCCAGGCGATCCATGCTATGCACCACCACGGTGTCGCCGGTGCGGGCGAAGCTTATCAGCGCTTCCAGTTGCGGACGCTTGACATCCTTGCCGGATGCCTTGTCGCTAAAAGCGCGATCAACCTTGACGCCTTCCAGTTGCCGTTCCGGGTTCTGGTCGAAGGTGCTGACCCTGATATACCCAATGCGCTGTCCAGTCATGGAATTCCCTGCAAAATGTCAGGGAAGACTCTATGACCTTCAACGAGATATGTCAATAAATTCAAAATTCAATCCTATCCTGACGCAATTTACACATGGCATCTGACATCAGGTTAGGGTATGCCTCAATCTGACGGCTGCGAACCGCCAGGGACAGGCGCA
>NZ_JAXADV010000024.1:0-25404 GCF_033901115.1 Providencia sp. CIM-Carb-044 | reverse complement strand
CGGCACTACACGTTCAACGAAACCGACCTGTCGGTGATCCGTCAGCGTCGCGGCGCCGCGAATCGATTGGGCTTCGCCGTGCAGCTTTGCTACTTGCGATTCCCTGGCATCTTCTTGGGCGTCGATGAACCTCCATTTCCGCCCCTGCTGCGCATGGTGGCCGCACAACTCAAGGTGCCGGTGGAAAGCTGGAACGATTACGGCCAGCGCGAGCAGACACGGCGGGAGCACTTGGTCGAGCTGCAAACGGTGTTTGGATTCAAGCCCTTCACCATGAGTCACTACCGGCAAGCCGTGCATACATTGACCGAACTGGCCTTGCAAACAGACAAAGGCATTGTGCTGGCCAGCACCCTTGTTGAAAACCTGCGGCGGCAGAGCATCATCCTACCCGCCATGAATGCCATCGAGCGCGCAAGCGCCGAGGCCATTACCCGTGCCAACCGGAGCATCCATGCGGCATTGGCCGATTCCTTGATACCTGTCCATCGCCAGCGCCTGGACGAACTGCTCAAGCGCAAGGATGGTAGCAAAATGACGTGGCTAGCGTGACTGCGCCAATCGCCCGCCAAGCCGAACTCGCGCCACATGCTTGAACACATCGAACGCCTCAAAGCCTGGCAGGCGCTTGACCTACCTGCTGGCATCGAACGGCAGGTACACCAAAACCGCTTGCTCAAGATCGCCCGCGAGGGCGGCCAGATGACGCCCGCCGACCTGGCCAAGTTCGAGTCGCAGCGGCGTTACGCCACCTTGGTAGCACTGGCCATCGAGGGCATGGCCACCGTCACTGATGAAATCATCGACCTTCACGACCGCATCATCGGCAAGCTGTTCAATGCGGCCAAGAACAAGCATTAACAGCAGTTCCAGGCTTCCGGCAAGGCGATCAACGACAAGGTGCGGATGTATGGGCGCATCGGTCAGGCGCTGATTGAAGCCAAACAAAGCGGCGGCGATCCGTTCGCCGCCATCGAAGCGGTCATGCCGTGGGACACCTTCGCCGCCAGCGTCACCGAGGCGCAAACGCTGGCGCGGCCTGCCGATTTTGATTTCCTGCACCATATCGGCGAGAGTTACGCCACGCTGCGCCGCTATGCGCCGCAGTTCCTGGACGTGCTCAAACTGCGCGCCGCGCCCACCGCCAAGGGTGTGCTCGATGCCATCGACGTGCTGCGCGGCATGAACAGCGACAGCGCGCGCAAGGTGCCCGCCGATGCGCCAACCGCATTCATCAAGCCGCGCTGGGCAAAGCTGGTTCTGACCGACGAGGGTATTGACCGGCGTTACTACGAGTTATGCGCCCTGTCGGAGCTGAAGAACGCACTGCGCTCTGGTGATGTTTGGGTGCAGGGTTCGCGCCAGTTCAAGGACTTCGACGAATACCTGGTGCCGATCGAGAAGTTCGCCACCCTGAAGCTGGCCAGCGAATTGCCACTGGCCGTGGCCACCGACTGCGACCAATATCTGCATGACCGACTGGAATTATTGGAGGCGCAACTCGCCACAGTCAACCGCATGGCGGCGACCAACGACTTACCGGACGCCATCATCACCACTGCATCGGGCCTGAAGATCACGCCGCTGGACGCAGCGGTGCCAGACGCCGCGCAAGCCTTGATTGACCAGTCGGCGATGTTGCTGCCGCACCTCAAGATCACCGAGTTGCTGATGGAGGTCAATGAATGGACGGGCTTCACGCGCCACTTCACACACCTGAAGACCGGTGACACGGCCAAGGACAAAACCTTGCTGATGACGACGATTCTGGCTGATGGTATCAATCTTGGGCTCACCAAGATGGCCGAATCCTGCCCTGGCACCACCTACGCCAAGCTGTCTTGGCTGCAAGCCTGGCACGTTCGCGACGAAACCTATTCGACGGCGCTGGCCGAGCTGGTGAACGCACAGTTTCGACAACCCTTCGCCGGAAACTGGGGCGACGGCACCACGTCATCGTCGGACGGCCAGAACTTCCGAACCGGCAGCAAGGCAGAGAGCACCGGGCATATCAATCCGAAGTATGGAAGTAGCCCTGGGCGGACGTTCTATACCCATATCTCCGACCAATACGCGCCCTTCAGCGCCAAGGTGGTCAACGTCGGCTTGCGCGACTCGACCTATGTGCTCGATGGCCTGCTGTACCACGAGTCTGACTTGCGTATCGAGGAACACTACACCGACACGGCGGGCTTCACCGATCATGTGTTCGGCCTGATGCACTTTCTGGGATTCCGGTTCGCGCCGCGCATCCGCGACCTGGGCGACACCAAGCTGTTCATTCCCAAGGGCGATACTGCCTACGATGCACTCAAGCCGATGATTAGCAGCGACAGGCTGAACATCAAGGCTATTCGCGCTCATTGGGATGAAATCCTACGGCTGGCCACTTCGATCAAGCAGGGCACGGTGACGGCCTCGCTGATGCTGCGCAAGCTCGGCAGCTATCCGCGCCAAAACGGCTTGGCCGTCGCCCTGCGCGAGCTGGGGCGCATCGAGCGCACGCTGTTCATTCTGGATTGGCTGCAAAGCGTGGAGCTGCGCCGCCGCGTCCATGCGGGGCTGAATAAGGGCGAGGCGCGCAACGCGCTGGCCAGGGCGGTCTTCTTCTACCGATTGGGTGAAATCCGCGACCGCAGTTTTGAGCAGCAGCGCTACCGGGCCAGCGGCCTCAATCTGGTGACGGCGGCCATCGTGTTGTGGAACACGGTCTATCTGGAGCGTGCCACCAGTGCTTTGCGTGCCCACGGCAAGGCGCTGGACGACACGTTGCTGCAATATCTGTCACCGCTGGGGTGGGAGCATATCAACCTGACCGGCGATTACCTATGGCGCAGCAGTGCCAAGATCGGTGCGGGGAAGTTCAGGCCATTGCGACCGCTGCCACCGGCTTAGCGTGCTTTATTTTCCGTTTTCTGAGACGACCCCTTTTAGGTTTCTGCGGAGCAAGCTTCAAGCAAAAGCACAGGCTATAGTTCTCAACAGACCCCTCACCGTGGAACAGGTAGCAAGTTTAATGACATTAGCGGCCAGATTGAAAGTCCATTCCGAATTTTGCCAGCTCTTACGCAGCCCAGAATGCCCCAGGCACAGTTAAAGAAGCACATACATGGATAGTTGATCACGCCAAAGTTCTAGTTTCCGAACACACTACGTTCCTCGGTTAATCTCAAACCCCGGCTTCATGTGAAATAACGAATTCTTGCATTCCCGCCTGATAATTGTATAAAGTATGGATATATATACAGCCCCCACCACGGTGGGGGGTTAGCACGTTACCCTTTCTCGGGGATTTATTATTATGAACATCGCACAAACCTTCCATCGCCTGGAAGATGACTTGGCGTTGCTCAATCGAGTGCTGGCGGAGAAGTCTCCGCTATATGCACGCGTTTGCGTTATACCGCCAGTGGCCGATGGTGAAGAAAACCTGCCGGTTGCCCGTATTGAACCGATTCTAATGTATGGCGCTCAAGCCATCGAGCAGGCCCAAAAAGCTTACACCGATCTGCATATTAAGGATGGGCTTTCTCAGAAATCGACGCGTCGAACTGCCGGTGTACTTTGGTACGCGGATGACAACCCAGAATTCTCAGCTGAAGTCATGGCGCTGATCACGGCCATTAACTTTAGTAAGCAGTCTATACAGGACCACATCATCAGTGAGTTCGGTAATCAGAATGCGCGCTTTTCTGCACTACATAATGCGTGTCCTGGTGTTATGACTCTACATCTGTACCGCCAAATCCGTGCCTGGCATAATGCCGACCTTCAATCTGTCCGCTTCTCATGGCAACGCAAATCGCTACTGCGGATCCCAGACAAAACTAAATTGCTGGCATCTATGCAAACGGATGTCATTGACAATAGTGCCGTGAGCTTACCTGTCGGTAATCTTGCCCAGAAAATTGCAAATACCCCTCAGGAAAAGTTGCGCCTGCGTCGGCCAGCCAAAATACAGCCTGTGGCAAACATCGTATTTCGTAATGAAGATGGTGCAGCGACTGCCGCATTGAAAACCGTAACCGCTTTGATGCCCTATATTGTCATTCAAGATCAGCGTCTGGATATTAAGCCACTTCAAAACTATGCACCGCGCGATATCCAGCGTAACAGTGACCGCCTGGCAACTGAGGTCATAGGTACTTATCATGGCGAAACCATCGAAGTGCTGCTTGTGTGAGGTATTTTGCTTGGAACAGCAGAAATCAAATAATCAATAATTCGAGATAATCATCATGTTTTTAAGTAAGCTGAAAAATCATATTATCAAGAACCATATTTTGGATGAACAGCGTAAAATCCAAGAAATGAATTATGAGAAATTCAACAGAATTATTGCTGTGGGGCAGTCAATCGGAGGGAGGTCAATACCGTTGCTAATCAATGCCATCGGAAGAAACATTCAAAGTGACTTACTGATAGCGGTAGCTGAAGAAGGTACGGATGCACGCTCTGATGACTTTGTTAACCCATATAAATTCTTTTTCTCAGATATTTTTGATGTACTTGATTATGATGCTCTACAGTCATGTTTAACCCACGAAACGAGCTATGTTGCTGATCTATCTACATCATTAATATTACCTTGTCCTTGGAACTACAATCGTTATGTATCCGCATTATCTTCCATAGGGTTCCATGCGGGAAACCCTTGGGAGCAGGATGAAATGAACCACCGAGTAATGATTTGGCTTCCCTGGAATATAGCTTTTGTATTCGGTGGAAACCATTCAATTACTGCTGGTGTCCTCGCCAATGAAGGCATGATAATTCCAGATACTGTCTACGACATGTCACCATTATTCTCTCAAGTAAAGACCGATGGAAAATTTTGGTACCGGAATGGCACGGTCTTTGACAAAGTAACATGTCATCGCCGTGCTGCATTGTTTGAGCTTGGTAGGATGCTCACATCAGCAACAGAATGAATATGGCAATACTTACTTCGTAACCTTCTGAATCTGCCTCTTTCTTTTTCAGTCCCAATTTCGTCACCTGACGCCTACCCATTACCATAAGCAAACCTTAGGTAATACAGCCTAAGGCCTTTGGTGAGAAAAAGCATGAATTATTTCGAAAGTACGCTTCGCTTAAGGATTTCGTCCTACGACTTATACCGGATACATCAGCATCTGGATTATTTCATTCAGGAACAGTGCAAGGCAAAACTCCCATACTCGTTTTCCATTCAACCGGGCACCGGCAATGATACCTACATCTTGTTGCGCACAGCACAAGCCGTTGGCGTGCCGGGTGAGGTTAAAAAAAGCGTGTATTTTTCAGAAGGGCAGGAAGTCACAATCACAGGGACTATTGCAGCGGTTCGGCGTGAAGTTTTAAACGGCCGCAAGCGTGAAACTTGCCCCCCATCCGAGGAATTGCCGGATTTTGTAAAATACCGCTTAGATCGTGCTGGCTTGACTCCCCACCATGTCGGGGTAAACAAAATGGATAATTTAATCGTAAAAAAGGCTGACCAACCTACGCAAAAAGGGCACAGGATCCATATCCCTGCCTGCACATTCCATGCCAATGGCATAGTGACTTCGGTTGCCGACTTTGAAAAGGCATATGTCTTTGGCGTTGGACGAAAACGTATTTTTGGAGTTGGCCAAATTACAGTAACGACAAAATAATCCCCCTCACATACCGAGCCGGGCCCCCCCGGCATTATTGAGTTGCTTGAATAGCTACCTCATTGTGTACTGATTGATAAAATATAGTTATTGACTGGTCAGTAAAGAACTGGTTAACTAGCCACAAATGATATATAGGTGGATAGATATGAGTGGTAGACCAAAGGAGTACGATGACCAAGCTGTCATTGAGTCCGCAATGAATGTCTTCTGGAATAATGGGTATGAAGCGAGTGGCACGCAGACGTTATGCGAGGTCACTGGGCTTGGCCGTGGAAGCTTGTATCATGCCTTTGGTAACAAACAAGGGCTATATCAAAAAGCACTGCGCCATTATCAAGAGATGGGTATTCACTATCAAAGAGAGATTCTATCCGCTGATAAACCCGCAAAAGAGCGCCTTTTGGATATGCTCCGGTGGGGGATTTCCATCGATCTCGATCTTGAAAACCCAAGAGGCTGCCTCGCATTACATTCAGTGCTTGAACGTAATTTCAAAGACCCTGAAATCCAATCCATAAACCAGCACTATCTGTTACGCCTGGCTTCAATGATTGAAAAAGTTATTGCTGAAGGCGTAGGGAAGGATGAATTTACGCCATCCACAGATATCACCACCAGCGCCAAAGCTTTTCTATCCGGGTACTACGGGCTGCGGATTATGGGCATAACAATGCCTGACCGTGACTATCTACTTCAGGCAGCGGAAGGTATCGTCGGAAAAATCTAACCCGATACGTAAACCATATTAATTCGCCCAATTGTTTACTAACCAGTACACAATTGGATGAGGGCGTCCTCGTTACATTCTTTACTGATCAATAAATAATGGAGTTTGAAATCAATGCATTCGTCTGACAAGGCATTCCATATTTCTTCTGGTAACGGTGAGTCCGTTTGGATGAATGGTGATCTGTACTCGGTCCTGATCGACCCCTGTGTCGCTCAAGGGCAACTCTCTATTTTAGAGGCAATCATTCCACCAGGCGGGGGCCCTCCGCGTCATAACCACCTCAACGAGGACGAGATTTTTTATGTCACACACGGACAGCTGGATATTTCGGCTGGGGATGACACGTTTATCGCTCAAGCCGGAAGCCTAATCTTCGTGCCAAGAGGCATGATGCACGGCTTCAGAAACAACACCAAAGATTTTGCAAAACAGTTACTCATTTTTACGCCAGGGGGCTTCGAAAGGTTCTTTTTAGAAGTAGGTCTCACGGCAAGTGCAGGAAGACCTATCCCTGAAGTCTCCAGCACCAATCAAGAAGTTGCCCGTCTTATCGGAGCAAAATATGGATCATATCAAGAGGATAAAATTTGAACCGACATCTCTACATATTGATGATTACTATTTTAGTAGTCACGATGAGCGAACTGCAAACCGCAGGCATGCTACCGAACATTGCTGAAGATCTCGATGCGACAACCGGCCAGGTCGGTTTATTGGTTTCCGTTTACGCGTTAGGCATGGCGATCGGTGGCCCGATAATCGCTTATGTTTTAAGACGTAAGTCACCACGTTCAGTGTTGACTGGCATTATTGCGGCTTATGCCATCATCGAAATTCTTGCGCCGGTTGTTCACGCCTATTGGTGGCTTGCACTTGCGCGAGTTCTAACGGGTTGTCTGTCCGGTGCCACCTTTGGGCTGGCCTTAACCTTTGCGGCCAGGATCGCACCATCTCCAGACCAAATTGGCCGCTGTGTCTCGATTGTTCTTAGCGGCATGATGGTGGGTACGGTTATTGGCCTACCTCTCAGTCATTTCATCGCCACGCAGTGGGATTGGCAAAGCTGTTTTTACCTATTAGGGGTCGCGGCACTGCTTGTCAGTCTACTAGCCAAAACAGGCTTGCCGGATCTTGCTAAGGCGACGGAAAGCGAATCGGTAGAAGACCTACAGAATCTAAAGTCCCCTAAATTATGGTCACGCTACCTGGTGAGTTTTTTAACGATCGGGGCAGCTTATGGTTCTTTCTCCTTCTTCACGCCTTTACTGCAAGACAACGCTGGTTTCAGCTCGGATGTAACCACTGTCATTTTACTCGGTTACGGTATCTGTACTGTGATCGGCAACCTCATCGTTGGTCGGTTCGCCGATGCTCATCCTGTAGGCGTTTTACGTATGGGGCATGGATTGTTACTCGTGGCTCTGATCACCTTGTCGATGTTCAGTGAAATAAAGGCCGTCACCCTCATAATGGTTTTACTGGTAGGGCTGATCGGTATTTCAATGAACCCTGCATTGATCACCAGGGTGACCCAAGCTGGTGGTACCGGCTATCTGGTTACAACCGTCCATACTGCGGTTATCACGATGGGTGTAACACTGGGCACGGTGTTTAGTGCTTTTTCAATGAACATATTCGGTCAAGATCCCGTTGTCGCTACATGGACAGGGGCAGGGTTAACAGTATTGGCAATATTGGCCGTCGCGGTACAGACCGTGACGTTTGCGAGTAAAAAACCGGGTCTGTCTCGGGTTAACTGAGTAAGCGGAGATTTTTGAATGGTAACGCACAACGTCGAAACTGATTTATCTGGGAAAGTAGCTTTAGTGACGGGAGGCTCAAGGGGGATAGGGCGTGAGATAGTGCTGACGTTAGCTAAAATGGGCGTGTCCTACGTAGGGATCCATTGCGGTAAAGACCAGGAGGCGGCAAAATCTGTCATTCACGAGGTCCACCAGCTGGGTGCCGATGCCGATGTCTTTACTGCGGACTTTGCAAGTCATGCAGGGCAGGAAGCATCCCAGCTTTGGCAGAAATTCTTCCAGCGCATTCAGGAAAAAGGTTATCAAGGGATTGATATTCTGGTTAACTGTGCCGGTGTCGCGCCTTCTGCTTCAATTACTGAAACTGAGCCTGCTATTTATAATACAGTCATGTCTATCAACGTTGAAGCGCCGTTTTTCTTACTAAAAGCAGCGATACCACACATTAATGTAGCAGGGCGCATCATCAACGTATCGACGGTTTTAACCCGAGTTGCCGATCCCCAACGAGCTATTTATGCGGCATCTAAGGGTGCGATAAATACGCTCACGTTATCGCTGGCACGCGAATTGGGCTCTCGTGGTATTACGGTGAATGCTGTTGCCCCTGGCGTTGTTGATACTGACATGAACAGCGGTTGGCTACACGAAGCACAGGCTCAAAAGATGGCGTCTGAATTCTCGGTATTTTCACGCGTGGGTAAACCTAACGACATTGCCGAGGTTGTGTCATTTTTGGCTTCAGAACGAAGTCGTTGGATTACAGGGCAGGTCATCGATACGTCCGGTGGTTCTTGTATTTAATACGTTATTCAACCAGCCGTTTGGCTGGTTGTTTTCTTATAGGCCAGGTGAAACCGATGCTTGAGCGTCTTTCTCTTCTGCGGCTGTATCGCCATCTTTTTCAACGGGCAATTGCTTAAGGCGTTTTATCAGAGTTGGATCCACTGCATCTAAAATGCCAATGCTGCTGACCGTGTAGGTATCAATCTGCATCCATGCGGCGCGCATATCGCACTCACTCTTCACATCACTTTTCGCGGCGCACCAGATAAACTTACCATTAGATTTAGTGCTGGGGTCACCGTATTTTTCGATCGCGCCAGCGACCAGACTGTCAGGGTTATTGAAGGTGTACCGAATAGCCTTTACAAGGCTTTTATCTGGCGCTGCTTCAGTGTCATCAATCAGCTGCACAATGACCTCTTCATTACTGTTTGCCCAGGCCATTCCCGTAACTTTGCCATCACGGCTTTGCGTTCGTACACCATTGATGTTTCGTTGCTCTGCGTGTTTATTCGCAGCTTCAAGCGCGTCATTCAAATCCATTCCCAGGCGGATGCCCGCGACGCTAAATTGACCAACATCAACAGAGTGGATCGGTTCCGGTTCTGGCTTTTCTTCAGTGGCAGGCGGCTTCGGAAGATTATCCTGTACGTTGGATCCATAGAGGCCGCCATCATAATTGGGTGATTCATAGGCTTGCGTGTCGGCATCCTCAAGGATCGTGAAACTGGCTTGTGCCATCGTTGAATTAGCTAAGCCAACCAGCAAAACCAGCATTGTTTTCTTCATCAAAGCAGTCCTCATTATGAATTTTGAAAACCATAACATTGACGTGAAAACCGGAGTACAGAAAAGGGCATCAAAACGAGGACCTTAAATATTCGCTATACCCAGTGCGGCCACTACCATGAGGAACTTCATACCACCGATAGGCATAGCTCCATGAACTACGAAAACGCAATCAATCATCTCAAAAACACCCTTTATCAGGCAGGTTTATTGCCAAAAGCCGAGTCAACCGCAACGGAGTCCTTGATGCGTCAGGCTGCGAGGTTGTTTGATCAGGCCGCTGATATGCTTGTGAAGGTGGCCGAAGAGCACCTGAAAGCCAGTCAAGCCCATAATGGCGATCTGAACAAGGCACTAAGCGATGTGCTAAATTTCGAAGCCATTGCCGAGATGCTGGATCAATACCAACTCGAAAGCGATGCCCGTGACGCGCTGGAATCCCCCAAAAAGAGTCAACTCGTTCCCTCTGGGTTTACCTTCACCGATACAGGGCTTCATGGCATTGCAGGAAAGATAGTGGCCTATGTCCGTGAACAGGCCAAAGGTCAGGCGCTCACCGCGCATGTTTGGCCTTACCGTCATGATGATAGCCACATGCTCAGCTGCGATTTTCACTCGAAAGAAAGCGACCTGGTCATTCCTTTGTGCATCACGGCAGGACAAGAGCAATGCGGTGACCCCATTGACGAACCGACGGTTTATGATCTGCCCGAGGCGTTGCACTTAGCCGGTATCATCATTCGTGCCGTGAAAGCGGATATTGAAATTGGCCGGTATTTCAACGAGACAAACCCTGCGGTATTGACCCGACCGCTACAGCATCGTCAAACCAATGGCCCCATCCATCTCTGGGAGGAAAATCATGCTTAAGCCTCAGATCCCGCTATGGGTTCGTGCAACCGCCTTTGTTCGTGAGCACCTTTCCTTCATCGCATTGGCCGGGCTCCTCCTCTGGTCCCTCTGGGGATGGCCTGCACCCGATACTGCGACAGGAGCAACAAAAATAATCGTTAACCTATTAGGTCTGGCGATGCCTCTGGCTGTGGTCTGGTTAGTGATCAGCACTTTTATGCGCACTACGACTTTCGATTATCTCGGCTACTTCGGTAAGCTCGTCTACGATATCGTTTTGCTGGTGATCGTTTTTCAGCTGGTCTGCCGTTTTTTCGCTCAGGTCCAAGGTGAGATTAATGGCGTTATTGACGGGGCACTACGTGACCCGGAATTGGCGATTAGTGCAGTGGTAAGTTTTTATCTTGTCACCTTTGTTTACCGGTTATGCATACGCAATTCAAAAATTCAAACGCAACATATCGAATATGGGCGTTTTTCTGCCCCCCTTCGCCGATCAGAGGCCTCGCTGAAACTGACAGCAATCCATGAATGCGGCCATGCCCTGGTCTATGCCCTTCAGAATACTCATCCGGAATTCATGCGGGTTGCCATTACGCGTGAAACACGCGGAACTGTACTACGTCTGGGCTATATGGAAAGCAACGTTGCGCTTGATGGCCGAGCATCACGCGATCAGCTTTATTGGCGAATGTTGTTGGCACTCGGAGGCTCCGCTGCGGAATTGGCCGTCTATGGCAAGCAATTCGAAGGGTCGCAGGAGGACATGCGTTCATGGGGTGAGCAAGCGGACCGTTACCTTCAGAACGGCTTTGGCAATGTGCTACTGATCGATGACGGTAAAGACGAATCTCTGCGACATAACATCGCCGCCTTTAATACCCTTCATGCCGAACAGATCACTATCATAAACCAGTTCATGCGTGACAACGTCACGTTATTAACGGACATGGCTGCTGAATTACGTCATACCGGGGTCTTGGATAAGCCCGCGATAGAAGCGTACTTGCAGCGCGTGACGATAGGGGCAGGGGTGCCTACTTTTGTGATCACGAACTGATGGTGAAATACGGTCGCTGACTGGTGACCATTTTGCCTAAAAATCACGACATCATTTTGAAAACTGTTATTTTGCGAGGGGGATTATGCGCCTGAATGTTTGAATCAGCATCGCAAACTTACATCATTTCGTTCCCTGAATGTGCTGTGCCACACTATGGGAGCCACAACTAACAGGAACAACTCATGACCCAATCACTTCAACGCAAAAGCCGAGATTTACGGCGACTTCAGATTGAGCCAGGTCGGTATGAGCTGGTGGAGTCAGGAAAAGAATCGATCTTCGATCGAGTGCGCGCAGTGGTCGCTGTCGATGAAGAAGGCATTATGCAGATTAATGCCAGTGACGTGGCCGTTGGGATGTGCGGACTGACAGGTAGAATTGACGACCTGATCGCACGCTATAACAACGGTCATCGTTTTATTTAACCAAGCCCGGAAATGAATAAAAAAGCACTTTTTTCGGTATTGCTAGTATTGGCGCTAGGCGCTGGCTTTCTTGGCTCTTCAGTCGCCCACTGCGGTGAGCCAGTCAGTATAGACAAACCGTCTTTACCCCAGTGCTGGGTAAGCTATCAAGGCCTCACTTTTCTGGCCGGGTGTTAACCCGGCTTTTCTTTAATACCACCTATTAATAGGACTACTAATCGACATGAAAGGCCAAGCAAAGAAAGGCGGCGAAGTTGGTGTAAACGGTGAACACTATAAAGGTGGTCAGTTCATGCCAGGTAGCTCAAAGACAAAGAAAGGTGATCGGGCATCGAATGGCGGGCCTTCTTCCAGACCTAAACGACAACTCATTGAGCCTGGTGTGTTCGTCGAAGTTTATGAGGGAGAAAAAACTATCTTTAGCGGAATTACGGCTTTTGTCGTCGTTGAAAATGGGGTTATGCGTCAATCTGCCAGCGATAAAGCGGTCGCTAATTATGGTCTTACTGATACTTTGCCGGTGTTAATCGAACGATTCAATGCGGGTGAACGGTACCGGTGAGGGGAGTCCCTCACCGACTTCGTCATAACAGTTACTATCTTATTTTTTTATGAATGACAAATAACAGCGCCAGCAAAACTGGGGTGCCCAGATATACATAAGCCAACGTGTTTTGGTGGTAGGCGCGTAAATCCTCCACGAAAGCACGCCAAACGGTAATAGGTTCATTATCTCCCATCACCATGTAGTTGTATGTAAAGCTTGAACTAAACCCGAAATCAAAGACGGCCAAGCCTAAATAAAATAATAAAACCAACAGGATGGTCAAAAACCATCTTAAAAACGTTCTATTTATCATAAGTGCTACCTAATACCCCTCCACCCATTTCTCCACCATCAAAGCTTGTTGCTTCTCCACCAATTTGAGCTGACGATGTGGCAAATTCAAAAATTTGAATCATTGTCCCTTTATCTGATGGCGTAAGATTGTCAATATTTGGGTACTGTTCATGAAAGACATTTGTTACTTCAATTACATCAAGCTTATTAAAGTTATTTTTCTTACCATTCAAATAACTCTGGAATGAAACAGGCACCGTGAACGCCTCTTCTCGCTCGACCGGATACTGCGTTCGTATTGGAGTGTAACTCTCTTCAAATATACGTGTGCCAGATTGCTTCAACCCTTTCACTGTATGAGTTGTGCAATTATTACCTGAGACATCATAAACATCTATAGACCTTCCGTTTCTACGAGTCAACTCACCTGCTTTTTCAGGTAGGTTAGGTATGCTGCCTGATTTCCAAAGGTTATTAAAATAAGTTTCTGTTTTGTCTGTGTCCGCATCTGTTATTTTAAAAACCCTTGCATTCGTTATATATAACTCATCTCTGATGTATTTTCGAGCATCCTCACCGGTCATATATAAAAGTATTCCATCACCCGTTAAAGTTAATGGTCCTGGCGTTCCGTAGCGACCGTATGAATATAATGAGACTTTATTATTTTTGTGGATTGTTATAAATGAATGGCCTGAACCAAATGTTTCCGTCCACACAAAAACGCCATCATAGAGCAAGTTATCTGAAACCCTGCATTCACCATTTAAAGGTGCTGGCGCTACGGGGTTGATCCGACTGCCAAAGCTGGTTCCCTGTGAAGGTGTTGATGGTGCTGGGGCTTGAGTTGCAAAACGACTTGGCTGGGCTTGTGCTGCTACACTATGAGCAATAACCTTGTTAGAACCTGCCGGACAGCCGCATTGTACAATTGAGTCATGTACGGCTTGAAGTTTCCCATGATTTAGAAAACCTTGCTGCCCAGAAACAACGGTGCCTGTCTGTCCACATTTCGGGCATTTTGTTGTCGGGTCACCCACTCTTAATGCTTTTTTATTAAAGCACGTTACAGTTTCTATGGTTGCAATACATGTTGCACCGGTAGTTGTTTTGTCGCCATTTAAAGCCATTGCCTTACCCATAATGATGGGTCTTACTCCAGACATAACACCTCCAATGTGTGATATGGTAGTGATATATAATTAATTAACGAAAATAATATATTAATACCAGACATTGATCTAACTATAAATAATCTAATCATTACAATACACCAACTTCCCATTTCCATTCCTGCCAGGAATTTCGCCGAGCGTACACCTCATGCTTTACTTGTGTAGGTAACCATTCATAACCGATCTAATTATTATCAGAGAGATTTATGAGCACTAAAGCAAACAACCTTGAATTACTGTACAACGCCTGGCTGTCCCGTTCGGTATCCTGGGAGTTCGGTAGTGAGGATGAGCGGAAGGCCCAATGCCGTGATTGGGCTGAGTCGTCTTTAGAAAGCATCTCTGATGCCGAAGAGTTTGAGCAGGATGAAGCTGATTACATCGTGGATGACGAGCTCACGCACTGGACTGAATAACTTCGCCTAACCCCTTCGTCACCGGACGGTCTGATGTGACAATGAAGGGGTAAACAAATCAAACAGGCAAATCGTTATGACCAGCACGCCCCAAGACGAACTGAGCGCTATCGCACTGTTCAATGACATTGGCCGAGATGAAGTCACTGCTCGTTTCAATGCGCTCAGCGCAGCAGCGCAAGCGCGCTTCGATGAGAGCTACCGTATCCACGGCACCATGCCCGTCGGTTTTACTGCTCTCAATTTTATGACCGCTGATGAACGGAAGCAGCGCCACCAGCTCTTACTTGCGATTCAATTATGCACCGATCCCCAAGCCGAAGCGCACGCCCGCATTAAAGCCCGGCGAGCCGCATTGAAAAGGAAAAACCATGTCGTCACCACTGGGTAAACTTCAGCACGCGTTGCTGCACGATATCGTTAACCAGCAGGATGGAGAATGGTGGCCGGGTTGCCCACTAACCGTTCAGACACTGAGCCGGAGCCGGATCATTCTTGACGCATTGGTGGCCCGGCAACTCCTGAAGCATAAAGGCAGCTGTCATTATGAGGTCACAAGTCTGGGTCTGGAAATTGTCTCTCAGAGCAGGCATGAGAAAGCGCGTTAAACATCTGGATTTGAGCGCTGTTTTACAATAGAGTAAACATAACGAATAGGTGGTATATGTCTCATCTTACTGGTGTCATTTCGAGTGTGATTCAGGAGCTCGATACAGTCGGCGAAAGGATTAATTCAGCCATTAGTGAAGCCTCTTCCGACGCAGAAATTCAATTGCTGGAGGATGCGTTAATCTCACTGTCTGAAACCAGAACTCTCCTGCAAGGCAAAACGCCGGTAAGCCAGGTTAACGCCAGTGTGACCCGGATCCGCCCATTACCATAACCAGCCTAATATTGCTTGAGGTGACCAAAGATCATGTCAGACCAACTACCTGCAAACGAAACTGAGCCACTGGTGACGAAAGCTAAAGTCCCTTCAGCCCATCTGGAGACGCTATTTAACTACCTGGTTAAATGCATCAAAGAAGAGGGCGCTCCACCAACTTACGATGATATCGGTAAGGCCCTGGGTTATTCAAAGGGGCTGGTTGCCCGGCGTGTGAAGCAGCTGCATGAGCAAGGCCGTATCATTATAGATGGAGAGAAAACCACGGCCAGAACGATGCGTATTGCTAAAGGGCAGGGCTATGATGAACTGACTGATAAGGTGTACCTGACAGAAGATCGTAAAGCCATTATCAAAGCGGTGAAAAGCATGATGAAGCGCACCGGCATCGGTCCTTCTATCAATATGCTGGCGCATGAGCTCGGCTTCTCGAACAGCAAAACAAAACGCCACGTTGAGTACCTGGATAAAAACGAATTACTCCGGTACAGCCCCGAACTGGGTGAAGTTATTGCCACTGAACCAGGTGACTACGAGCCAAAGCCGAATGCGTAGTGGTGGGCTCTACTTTCGATTTTTCCACTATGCTCTGCTGATCAGTCTGTTGTTTGGATGCATTCTTTTTGGCAAGGCGCTCATCTCTATCTACTGGCCGAGGTATTGGGTTCCAGCTGATGCCTGGTATGCCTTCGGGATAGCGCCGGGTGTTTGGCTCGCGACTCTGATTGGGCTGATTATCTTCATATTCCTCTCATCGCTTTATCGCTATTTCGGGGTATTGGTGATGACTACCTGCATTGCCTGTGCAGGGATCGCCTTTTTCGTCCTCAATTCGTAGCGCTTTCCCTCCGCTCGTATTGAAAAAACGCCTTTTCTCCTGAATTATGGAGCTCTTTATACGGGCCATTCACATGCCGTGGGGGTGTGAGATTGTGCTGATAATCTGCGCCTAAAGCGGTATAGGGCGCATCCAACGAGGGTATCCGATGAAATCTAAAATCCTGGCGCTGGTGGGGGCGCTAATCATTTTAACCGGCAGCGCATTTGCTGCGCCACAGTTTGACCCAAACACGGTCTACGCCGGGAAGGCTGGGCAGGCAACCAAAGAATCAGTGCAGCAAGCCGAGCCTGGTGAAAAGGGCAGTATTACGGTTCTGCGGCTGAACAGCTACGCGCACCTGGGTGAGTTTAACATTCCAGAAGGCACGCCAAAAGCAAGCGTAGAGCGATTCAACAATAAGGTCTATGTACTGTCCGAAAAGCCAGACAAGCGCCTGGCTGGATTGTGGATCGGCCGTGACGCTAATGGCAGAGAAGGTCTTTGCGGTTACATCAACAACAGCATGCGCATTCAAAAATGTTATTTTATTTTTTATAGAGAAAAGTGACATCACGCCCCTCTTGGGGCGGTTTATGAATAGAAAAACAGTTACTTATATCAAATACTGTCTTTTAACGTTCTGGCTTTTTGATGTAGCTCGTTAAATGATTTGTCTTCATTCAAAAGATAGATCACAATATTTCTTAAATATTTCACTTTAACATATTCGGAGTAATCATATAATGACTTAATAAAAACACAATCCTTCATTGTTGTTTTATATTTCAATTCATTTTTTTCTATAACCAAATTAGATCCACAAAAATAATATGATAAAAAACCATGAAACAATAAATTAAAGTTACTGAAAGAATCAGGCTTATTAACGGAGGAAGTAAATTCACGAAATGTATTCTCTTGTCTTTTGATAATCTTTTTGTATTCTTCCTTTTCATTAACTTCGCTCTCTGGCAAAGAAAGCATTAATTTATTAAAATAAGTAGCCCCTGTACAAGTTTCTTTATTTACCATATTCACTAGCTTATCTTTTATTAGTTGAATATCAGGGGCGCAGAATTCAGTTATAGCTTTTTGAAAAGTTTCAGCAATATCCTGGTTCTTATAAACTTTAATTTCATTTCTTAATTCGAATGGATGTGCAAATGAGCCGTCACGCAAATTTTGAAATTCACGTATTGATTTTATGCGTTTTATAAATTCAAAAATCTTCAACTCACTCTCTTCTTTAGAAATTCTTGTTTTCTCGTCTTTGACTACTTTTGTATATTTTATATGTGTTTCTGCTAATTTTTGAAATTGGATAATCAACAAACCAACGAAAGGCTCTAGCTTCATTCTTGAAACACCCTTTGGGTTAGATGATGGGCTTTTAATTCCGCCATCATTGTCAAGTAGCGCTAGGCTAGCATAAATCGAAGATATGTTAATTATGGTGTGATAAATAGAAGTTAAAGATAGGTAATAATTTAATCTGTTTTCATATTTACTAAACTCCATCAATAAGTCATTGCCTTTGTTAGACATCCTTAACAGCTCAGTTATTTGAGAAAACTTAGAGTTTGAATAATTCGCAATCATTAACTCTAATATTTCTTGTTCATCAATATTTTGCATCACTAAAATTCACCTTATTGAATTGACATGCATAATTTCACCTTAATTTGCAACAGCGCCACCATTTTTTTTATGTACTCCTCCTTGACATGCTTAATAAAGATATTTTTATTTATAAATGAACTTGAGAGGCTTTATGCTCAAAGATGCAATCCAATTCTCTTACCATTCGGTAACGTTACATCGATAGAAAGTTCACCGCCTAAAGCTTTAATGTAGCGCTTCAGAGTTGAAAGCTTCGGATCGTTATCAACATTTTCAAGCTTAGCAATAGAAGGTTGCGAAACGCCCAGTGATTGAGCTAGCTCAGTTTGAGAAAGTTTCAGTTCCTCACGAATTTTAGCTAGTGTGATTTCACGCCGGATTTCTTCTGCTCGGTCTTCAATTTTTGCCAGCGTTTCGGGGGATTGTTTTGCAAGTAGTTCATTTAAAGTGGACATGTTATTTCTCCTGCTCTAATAAGTGCGCTGCATATTCCACATCGGCCATCTTGATTAATTTCTTGTAGAAACGGGTTTCATCTTTTCCTTTCTTATCACCGGCACATAACACAATGCCACGACGAATTGGGTCAAATGCGAAACACGCTCTAATCGGATGACCACCAACCTGAATTCGCAGTTCCTTCATGTTGGGAAACTGTGAGCCCTTCAGGGTGTCAACTTGAGGGCGTCCAAGATTGGGGCCATCCTCACGTAAAATCATTAACACTGCCAACACTTCAATCTGAGTTTCCTCATTTTGCTCTTCGAACCAAGAATCAAAGAGATCTCTCGTTAATATTTCCCACATAAATATATATAACCTCCGAGTTATAATGAATGATATAACCTGGAAGGTATATTGTCAATTTAATTAATGTCCGATATGTTATAAATTTTGAGACCAATGAAAACTGCCCTAAACATGAGTATCAAAAATCGTGATTTATGCCTTATGATACTACGCAGTATCAATATCGATTTATGAGACCAAAATGGCATTATTAGGGTATGCAAGAGTATCAACCAGCCATCAGAAACTGACGAGCCAGGTTACTGAGCTCAACACAGCGGGAGTGAGGGATGATCGAGTGTTTACTGACATGATGTCGGGAGCAACTGATGAGCGCGAAGGGCTACAGCGACTCCTTGCCAGAGCGGAGAAAGATGACATTATTCTCTGTACAAAAATGGATCGTCTTGGACGTAATACCGCAGATATGATTCGCATCGTGGATACTTGCTATAAAAAAGGCATCGCTATTCGCTTTCTTGAGAACGGCCTTAGTACTGAAGGCACTATGGGAAAAATGGTCATCCAGATACTAGCTGCTGTTGCCGAAGCGGAACGTGAAAGGATCTTGGAACGAACTAACGATGGACGGCAGGCAGCTATGATTAAGGGCGTCAAATTCGGAAGAAAACCTCATAGAAAGGCTGAATTAGCTAATGAATTGATCAATAAGGACGTAGAAGTAAAAGAGGTAATGGAAAAAACGGGTATATCACGGGCGACGTATTTTAGGCTGAAAAGAAAAACGGTTACTAACAATATTAATCTTTCCAATAATAAATAAGAAAGATGAGCATTCTTAAAAACCTGAACGGCTTCTATTTAGCAATATTTAAACTCGAAAAAAGGATGTATTCAAATTGAGTCAATATTTAAAGCTTGGCGATGACCAGTCTCCGGTTCAGTTGGACCCACACAGCGAAGTTGGTGCATTTAAAGTCGTTGGACACTGCGCATGGGCAAAACCAGAAGATAAAATCACTCCTGACTTTTTGCGTTCAAGAGTAGAACCTTGGTTAACTGCACTTTTTCAGTCTGAACACTTAAATATACTTATTGGCGCCGGCCTTAGTTCGGCTATCCAAGAGTCAGCGACCGGCACCAAACCTCAAGGTATGGGATGGATTGAAGATCTCAAAGTTTGTAAGGCTGAAATAGACAGTTATGTAGCTAAAACAGCAGACGCCTCAGGAAGGGGAAAGGGTAATATTGAAGATCAGATTCGTTCAATTAATGAGTTGATTAAAGGACTAGAGATTTTAACGGTACAAAACCTACCGGTTCCACCATCTCCACCAGGTGCTCCCTCATATCGAAATTTAAAAAGTGAGTTAGTAGAGTTAAATAATGAGCTAACAAGGTGTCTGAAATTATTTTCAGACTCAGTTAGTTATGGTGAAAAATTAATTCGTGATGCAAACAACGATTTAAAAACAGAAACATTTAATTATTTAGTAAGTTTTTTGATGAGTTTTTCAAGTCGAACAGCAACTAGGGATCGATTACATATTTTTACGACAAATTACGACAGGATAATTGAAACGGGCGCTGAAATAGCAGGTCTTCGTTTAATTGACAGATTTGTCGGTACTATAGCACCAATTTTTAGATCTTCTCGGTTAGAAGTGGATTATCATTACAACCCACCAGGGATTCGGGGTGAGCCAAGATATTTGGAAGGTGTGGCGCGATTTACTAAATTACATGGTTCATTGGACTGGTATGCTACTGAAGGGGCTATAAGGCGTTTTGGATTGCCATTTGGAGCCAGTTCGGTTGAACCCTTTTTACAGGTGGAAACTACCGGAACTGCAAATTATCAACAATTAATGATTTATCCAAATTCAGTTAAAGACCGTGAAACATCTGAATATCCTTATGTTGAGCTATTTAGGGATTTAGCATCTGCAACATGTCGTCCTAATAGCACCTTGGTAACATATGGTTATAGTTTTGGCGATGAGCATATAAATCGGGTTATTATTGACATGTTGACAATACCCTCAACGCATATAGTAATAATTGCATACGGTGATCCACTTGGTAGAATCATGCGTTTTATAAACGATAGTGGAAGAAAAGCTCAAATATCTTTATTGCTTGGTGATCACTTTGGAGATATAAAGAAATTAGTAGATTTTTATCTTCCTAAAGCCGCGATAGACAGATCATCAATTCGTATGGCGGAGCTATTGAAGTCAAGAGGTTTGTATCGTGCAACTACCTCAAATAATAGTGGGGATTCCGAATGAACTCATTTCCCATTGAACAAGGTGAGCAACTCAGGGTAGGTACTGTAGATTTTGTTTCACCCAATGAAATTAGAGCACTATTAGATATCGATTCACCTGATGCTGTCGCTTTGAATGCAGGCACACCTAGAAATTTTCCTAGAGTAAACAGCTATGTATTAGTCTCATGTGATAATGGTTACTTAGTTGGGCAAATAGAGTGGCTTGCAGTTGAGCATTCACCTTATCCTAAACAAAGAGATATTCAAGATTTTGGTCTAGTAAACCTACCATTTCCTCGAAAAAAAATAAGTTTAAATCCAGTCGGAACTCTTAAACGCTTTTCCAAAGATGGTACTGATTATTTTAAATTTCAACGCGGCTCTGAATCATTTCCTTCTATTGGTTCAGCTATTTTACTACCAACAGATTTACAGCTTAGATCAATTGTCGAGTCTGGTGATAATAGACGAATAGTTATTGGGCAAAGTCCACTTGCTAACAATGCTAATGTAGCCGTAGACCCTGATAGATTATTTGGTCGTCATATAGCAGTACTTGGTAATACTGGTAGTGGTAAGTCTTGTTCTGTCGCAGGATTAATCCAATGGTCACTCGAAGCTGCAATGGAGTCAGAAGTAAAACCAAACGCCAGATTTATTATATTAGACCCCAATGGCGAGTATGTACGTGCTTTGGGACCAACTACAAAATTTAAAGGCAGAATTTTTAAAGTCGAAGCTGGGGAAAATGAGCATCAACTCCAAGTGCCATCTTGGTTTTGGAATAGCTCGGAATGGGCATCATTTACGCAAGCGAGTCCTAAAGCCCAACTTCCTTTACTAAAGCGTTCTCTAAGGGCAATGAGAAACGAAGATTTTGAACTTGAAACAACCTCAAATATAGAAATAAAACGTTTTCTAGGGAATGTTCTCATAACCTTAAAACATGATAAAAGTTCAGGGAAACCCTTTGGAGCTTGGGGGCCTGCAAAAGGCTTTAACGAGATAATGGGTAAATGGATTGAAAGCTTTGAAGGATACAGAGATAAACTTGGAAATAACAACTTAACGAATGTAATCACAATAATGTCTAAATATAGACAAGATAGGAATGTACAGTACGCAACCATGCAAGCGACCGTGCCTGAAATAGATAGCATTATCGAGAGTGTTACCTCTGCATTTAGAGAGTTCGGAGGGTTTGAGAAAGAGTTACTACCAAAGAATGAAGATATACCGTTACCATTTGATGGTAATAACCTGGTTGCCTATTTAGAAGCTCTTGCTCAAGAAAATGGCAGTGAACAATATGTTGAATATTTGGTTGCCAGAATACGCACCATGCTCTCAGATACAAGGATGAGATCTGTTACTAATGATGCTGATAATCGGATTGACTTAGCTAAATGGTTAGAGAAATATCTTGGTACCGATTGTTCAAGAGATGATAACAGTTGTATTTCTATAATAGATCTATCTCTAGTTCCAAGCGAAATTACTCACATTGTTACTGCTGTGATTTCAAGGATTATTTTTGAATCATTGCAACGCTATAGAAGACTATATAATAAATCTTTACCTACGGTACTTGTAGCTGAAGAAGCACATACATTTATTAAACGGTATCGTGATGACTCTGAAAATCAGGATGTCGCAGCTGTTTGCTGCCAAGTGTTTGAGAAAATTGCACGAGAAGGCAGAAAATTTGGTCTTGGGATGGTGGTTTCCTCGCAACGACCATCAGAATTATCACCTACAGTTTTATCTCAATGTAATACTTTTCTTCTGCATCGAATTAGTAATGACAAAGATCAGGAGCAAGTTCATAAAATGGTACCTGATAATTTGCGAGGATTACTCCGTGAGTTGCCTTCACTGCCATCCCAACATGCAATACTGATGGGCTGGGCATCTGAGCTTCCTGTCCTGGTTAAAATGAAAAATTTGACGAAAGATCAGCAACCCCATTCTGATGACCCTGACTTCTGGGATGTTTGGACAAGAAAGTATGCTGATGGGAAATTGGTCGAGAGAACTGTCGATTGGGGAGCTGTTGTAAAGGAATGGCAACAAAAGTGATCTGCGGCAGAAAATGAAAGCGGGAGGGCAGATCGGAATTGAAGGAACTTTATGTCATCAATCTACTTGGTGTTGCGTTCCGTTGTCCCTGGGGTCCGCTTGGAAAAAGGAAATTATCCTACGCTAAGCGCATTTTTTGCACAGATGGCTACCGACTGAACGTAACGTGTGAGTCATGATCAGAAATGTGTTAACTCTAGGAATTGACACGACTTACTGTTTGATGGGGAAATCATGTTTAGCTATGGAAGGTGCGAACAAGTCCCTGATATGAGATCATGTTTGTCATCTGGAGCCATGGAACAGGGTTCATCATGAGTCATCAACTTACCTTCGCCGACAGTGAATTCAGCAGTAAGCGCCGTCAGACCAGAAAAGAGATTTTCTTGTCCCGCATGGAGCAGATTCTGCCATGGCAAAACATGGTGGAAGTCATCGAGCCGTTTTACCCCAAGGCTGGTAATGGCCGGCGACCTTATCCGCTGGAAACCATGCTACGCATTCACTGCATGCAGCATTGGTACAACCTGAGCGATGGCGCGATGGAAGATGCTCTGTACGAAATCGCCTCCATGCGCCTGTTTGCCCGGTTATCCCTGGATAGCGCCCTGCCGGACCGCACCACCATCATGAATTTCCGCCACCTGCTGGAGCAGCATCAACTGGCCCGCCAATTGTTCAAGACCATCAATCGCTGGCTGGCCGAAGCAGGCGTCATGATGACCCAAGGCACTTTGGTGGATGCCACCATCATTGAGGCACCCAGCTCTACCAAGAACAAAGAGCAGCAACGCGATCCGGAGATGCATCAGACCAAGAAAGGCAATCAGTGGCACTTTGGCATGAAGGCCCACATTGGTGTCGATGCCAAGAGTGGCCTGACCCACAGCCTGGTCACCACCGCGGCCAACGAGCATGACCTCAATCAGCCGGGTAATCTGCTTCATGGAGAGGAGCAATTTGTCTCAGCCGATGCCGGCTACCAAGGAGCGCCACAGCGCGAGGAGCTGGCCGAGGTGGATGTGGACTGGCTGATCGCCGAGCGTCCCGGCAGGGTAAAAACCTTGAAGCAGCATCCGCGCAAGAACAAAACGGCCATCAACATCGAATACATGAAAGCCAGCATCCGTGCCAGGATGGAGCACCCGTTTCGCATCATCAAGCGGCAGTTCGGCTTCGTGAAAGCCAGATACAAGGGGCTGCTGAAAAACGATAACCAACTGGCGATGTTATTCACCCTGGCCAACCTGTTTCGGGTGGACCAAATGATACGTCAGTGGGAGAGATCTCAGTAAAAACCGGAAATAACGCCAGAAATGGTGGAAAAAATAGCCTAAATAGGCTGATTCGATGTGTTTGCGGGAAAAAAATCGGCCCAGATCCGCGAAATTTTAATCAGCGAGTCAGCTTGGGAAGAAATGACCTGCTTATTCGCACCTTCCTTAATATAAAGACACAAGCAGAGACATTTTTGGCACGATATAAAAACGCTAAGTTAAAAAATCACTATGACGTGTTGGGTATCAAATGTTCACTGGCATAAACCTCTGTTTCTGATGTAAAACAGATTTTCTGAGGAGGCGTAAAACCTCCTCGTACTGCGAAATTGATTTAGTGATAGCGATCGATCACGCCAACCAGATAGTGGTCGGTTTGCTGCATGTTGATGCCCGCTTTTTTAGCGCTGCGGACTTCATCCAGAATGATTTGCAACAGCGTCCCGTCCACGATTTCCTCTTTTCTGTATCGCTTCAGGAAGTTAATCGCTGACTTATCGTTTGCTGCCTGGGCGTCTTCCGTCAAAGAGGTCAGCGCATTAATGCGCTTCTGGTAATCGCTTACCGTCTGCTCAAACAGATCTTCCAGCGTGGAAAATTCACCGCACCGGGCGTGTTGCTCCTGTAACACCGGCGTGGCGCCGCTCTGTTTGATGTATTCGTACATGCGCATCATTTGCGTCACCGTATTTTGCGCCTGATGACGCAAAAATAGTGCGGTGCCATTAAGGCTATTCTCGCTGCACCTCTGGCTGAGCTGAAGATACAAATTTGAGGTATAAAACTCCTGATTCATTTGCGCATTCATTTTTTGAACTATTCCGCTAGCGATCATAGGACTTCCTTATTTCTTGTCATCTCAGAAAACGGTCACTCTTCGAAAAAACAACCAGAATAAAAGCGATTCTTTCGCTTTTTTTATTGCGCCTGGTTACGCAGTCATATTCATTTTAAGTCGGGATGCTCCTTATTTAAATATCCAACCCTACTATCGCATTTCTATCTGGCATTATTCTGTGATGGTGTTTCGATATTCACACTCCCTGTGCCAATCCTTTCTTATCGACAGTAGGAAACTTCCTCCGGCTATTCTGCTGAACACGATTAGGGGCACTGTTGCAAAGTTAGCGATGAGGCAGCGTTTTGTCTTATTCAAAGGCCTTACATTTCAAAAACTCTGCTTACCAGGCGCATTTCGCCCAGGGGATCACCATAATA
>NZ_JAXADV010000023.1:0-28755 GCF_033901115.1 Providencia sp. CIM-Carb-044 | reverse complement strand
GCGGTAAACGAGTGAGGGAATTTCAGGTAAGATACTTCGGATGAGGAGCAAAAAGGTGGTTTATACTTCCTATACCCATTGGCCCGCTTTTTTTTGATAATAAGACACGAAAGGTTAAACGAAAGTATGGCACAGCCATTACTGGCCGGATGGCCTGAGTGTAATTATATTGTTACACGCGCTGTTGCAACCCCCATTCTGTAGCACATTACAATAAAACTCATAACGTAAAAAATTTCACCATTTCGTAACTTCATGATAATCTACGCCCCGTGTAGTTGAATTAACTACAAGCGCTGTTAAGTGGTGTGGCGTAGTAAACTGCCGGGGGGCAGTCAGATAAAAAAAGCTCGATATAGTGGTACTTTTTGTAGTGGTATTTTCTGTTATTACGATGTTTGCTGTGAAATGTTAGGTGGGTTGTTTTTGGATTGATTGCTGTCGAGGGGGAAGTAAGAGACGGCACAATTTACGAAGTGGTAATAACCCTGCTTTCTGATGCTGCAAATTCACTGATAGTACGTGTTCTGTTTTTTAGAGTGAGAGTCTCTAAAAAAACGAGCCCAATGTGATCGAATGTTTTAGGCCGTTAATCGGCCTTTTTTTTCGTCCTGAATTCGGTCATAAAATCGCAATCCACGTTCTCATCAAAAAAACCGTCATTTCCATTCAAATATTCAGCGCCTGAAAACTATGCCATAATTTTCACGTCGAGATGTTTCGACGCGAAGCAATGGAGATCAGCTGGTGACGCAAAGCGTTATAGATAAAGTTCGTGAAGCTCTTGCTGCGAGGAACCTGATGCTGGTTAGTAGTCTTTCTCGCATCATTGTTCTGTTGCCTGAGCTTGGCCGAGTCAATGTGCTGGTGCGTAGAGATGATGGCTTAGAAGACACGGCAACGTTACTGCTTGATGAAAGCGGTGTCGTGAGCGTGCTACTGTCAGAAGAAGGTGAGAACGTCAGGTTTTTGCCTCGTTCTGGGGAGTAATTTCATTTCCATACTCTTGTGATGAAAGTTGATTATCATGTGGCATAGTTTCAACGAAAAAAATAAATGAAAAGATGTTCCGAGTTACTGGCCTTAGTGCCGGTTTTTTTGTGTGGTGATCTGGGGTTTACTGCGCCCTTCCCCAGCCACCAGCAGCCCGGTTGCATATCTATATCATACCCGCCTTGAGCGGGTTTTTCTTTTCTGTGGAACCGGTAGTCCAAGTATCGGCTGATGCCCCTATGCAGTTTCGCATTCAGGAGCAAGGTACAGGACTAAAAAGGGAATCAGTGTAAGGGATCTTGATGGGCTGGCAGGACACCAACGTAAAACAGTTTTTCGTTTCTGCGGGCTCTTCGTGACCGTTCTTGTTCATGATACCTTATTCATATAGTGTATGAATAAGGTATTTTAGCCGAACTTAACAGGAGCATGAACATGACCACTCATCAGGAAACACTGGCCGCTTTGATTGACGCACTGGAATGGATTGACGCAGTACCTTCCTACGTTCCGTTGCCATCTATGCCGGGCTTTGACCGTGATAGCGTGAATGAGCTGGTGGAGAGAGCTCGGCAAGAGATTAAGCAAGGTGTTGAAGTGACGTTCTACCTGCCGGGAACCTACCAGACATCCTGTGAAGAAGGTGAAAAATATCTTTGCCCTCAAGAGGTGGAAGAAGCAATTATGACTGCGGGCAGTAATGTCGAGCATCTTGGACTGAGATTTAAGGTGGAAAGTGCCGCTGAGTAAGATCACCATAGAGCCCGGCTAAGCCGGGTTTTTCTTTTGAAGGCTACGAACTACCCTGCCCCCTCAAGTTTCTTATCAACTCCCCCTACTATCCATATACCTCTGTATTGCACATCGTGTAATATCGCGGTATAGTATTACACAACATGTAATACAGAGATGGCCGATGATAAAATCTTTCAAGCACAAAGGATTGAAACTGCTTTTTGAAAAGGGTGTTACTTCTGGTGTGCCTGCGCAAGATGTAGACAGAATCAATGACCGTTTGCAGGCCATCGATACAGCGACAGAGATTGGTGAACTAAACCGCCAGATTTACAAATTACATCCATTAAAGGGGGATCGGGAAGGTTACTGGTCTATCACTGTCCGGGCGAATTGGCGCATTACTTTTCAGTTCATTAACGGTGATGCTTACATTTTAAATTATGAGGATTATCACTAATGAGACAATTCAAGGTTTCACATCCGGGTGAGATGATAGCCCGCGATTTAGAGGATATGGGAGTGAGTGGTCGTCGTTTTGCTCACAATATTGGTGTTACACCAGCAACCGTATCCCGTCTACTTGCGGGGAAAACTGCGTTGACCCCTTCTCTTTCGATTCGTATTGCTGCGGCACTGGGGAGTACGCCTGAGTTTTGGTTACGGCTACAGAGCAATTATGATCTGCGCCAGTTAGAAAACCAAATCGATACATCCGGGATCGTCTTGTACGGTGAGTCGAACGAACAGCAGCAGAACGCGCAAGAGCATTAATCAATTTCTGATGCGAGGCCACCAGCCTTGCATCAGATACCCTGAGCCCTAATAGCTTTATCCTGCCAACTTTCTCTTACCCTCCGGGTGATTTCTTACAAGCTTACCCTTACCCTCATAGTCGTTTACTACCAAACTACCCTTACCCTATGGGTATGCCGTACTAACTTTGGCCCGTATAGCCTTTGCCCACTCTTCGAGGTATTGCGGGCTCATGCTATCTTAATCATACACTATATGATTAAGGAGCCATCACCGATGAACCAGCCACTGACCACTGAAATTCTAGAGTCTGCATCCATCTTACCCTTTACCTGCGAGCATTGTGGTCGTGTCTATGATGATGAGGCTGCTTGTCGATCTGATGATTGCCCCGGCGAGAAAACGCCGCTTCGCATTTCAGAAGGTAAGAAGCAGGTTTGTATCCAAGGTGTAGCCTATTCAATTCCTGCATGGGTGAATTTTGTCGTAGCTGATTCAAATTTTGACTGGTGGGGTTTTCGTGATCATCCAAAGTGCGGCCACACTATCTGGTATGGTTCGCTGGTGGCTGATTCAAGGATGTGCCTTATCGTCAGTAATGTTCAACCGGATAAGCACTGGACGAAAACACTTTTAACCGTCTGAGCCGTGTTATGCAGTTATGCAGCCATCCATCTACCCGCCACCAGCGCGGGTTTCTATTACCTTCCCCCCTGTTTCTGTGGCCTGCGCTGCGAAAATAATTGTTTATTATGCTATTCGACATGGTGCCACCGGGTGTTAGCGTTTTAATCATTGCATAGACTAACGGGCACCAGCGCCCACGAAATGAGAGAGAAATCATGTACGGCAAAATCAGCAAAATGGTGATCGGTCTTTTCAGTTTGTTATTGGCTCTATCCTTCTCAGTGGAGGCTGGCTATAAATCCAGCTACAAGAGTTCGTATCGTTCATCCTACAAATCGTCATCCAGCTATAGCAAATCTTCATCCTCGCCCAGCAGCAGCTCCAGCAGCAAAAACAACGCCAGCAGCAGCAATAAAACCAGTACCGAATCTACAGCGACGGGAAGCGGCGTAAAGAATGAGCCCTCAGCCGCAAGCAGTCCGGTGGCGAAGAAAAGCATCAGTGGCGCGAAGCTGGTGGAGAACAAAGGCAAAATTGGCACAAAAGAAAATCCGGCCGCATTTTCAGCCCGAGATAATTCTTCTCAAAAGTTTTCCGGTACGTCGGGGCGAAGTGCTCCGTACATCGGGACAAAAGCCCCACCTGAGAAAGTGAGCTCGATCATTGATGAGCGCAAGCGTAGCGGTACTGACTGGACAACGCTCGCGATGATGTACTGGATGTTGAGCAGCAGTAATAGTCATGCCTCATCTCTGTCCTCAAGTGATAAAGCGTGGATCCAGCAGCAAATCCATGAGCAGGAAAGTGCGGGTGAAAGCCGGGAAGTGGCCCTGAACGAGCTGAAATCAGCCGGAGTTGATATTTCTGATGTACAGGCCAGTGATAGCCCACCAGTAGAGTTTCGCTATGACATGCCGAAAAACCTGACCGCTGGTGTGGCATGGGTCTTTACGGTAAAGGCTACCCGCAGTGGTGAAACTAAGGCACCGGAATGCAAACTGGAAGGTGCTGAGATCTTAACGCGTGGTAATACCGTGTTCATCAAATGGAAAGCCCCGGCTCTTGCTGGCGAATCAGCTGAGCTGACGTGCAAGGCTTTCGGGAAAGAAGAAGTGAAAACGCTGGTGTCTGTCTGACACTGGCCCAACAAAACGAGAGAGAAAGTATATGGCTGATTTTGCATCGACAAAAGCCACGAGCTCTTTTGAGGAATGGTTTGAGCAGCTGAGCCTGATTGCTGAGCTTAACGGTGACAGCGTGGGTGAAAGTAGCGGCTGGGAAGATACCTACAATGCAGGTACGCCTGTAGACGTCGCCTACTACGATGCTTTTGGCAGTGACTAAGATATAAAATGGGGGGTAAATCAGAATGATGGATAACGAGGATGCTGTGAACATTCTTACCAGTATTGGCGCGAATATGGACTGGAGCCGGATGATACGCACGTCATCTTATCCAGCTTTTGGGCAGTTTGTCATTACCGGGCCAAACAGCTTGCCAGTCAGTAACCGGGTGGGGTTCTGTGTGCAGGTGCGTCGTAAGGTCGGTCAGTTCGGATCAGACATGGTAATCCTGCGTCATGCAGATGGCAGCTTATGTATCCATGAGAACAACTGCTACGTGGCTCTTACTGAGGAACAGGAAGAGCTGGCGCGGGGCGTTTTTAAGGTGCTGCCGGAAGACGAGAGCAGTGAGCGCGAATACGGCGCAAATGGTGTGTGGGAAACTGGGTTTGTCATTGAGAACTCAGAAACTAAAGGCACGCCCGATGTACCTTTCGTTATAGCGATCACCACTGAAAAATAGTTTTATCCGGGGGGGATATGACTGAACAAAAAATTGCGTCTGTGGCTGGTGCCGTTTTTCAGGTGCGCCTTCTTGATGGCTCTGAGGAACAGGCGGAATGGGTCGAGGTGAGCGAGGCGGAGTTTCACACTCCCCTGCATGACCCGGAGAAGTGGGAAAAGCGTATTCTGGTAAAGACTGCTTATGCGCCTCCACCAGCCCTTGATTTAGCGTGTCTGAATGAAGCCCGACAATGCCTGTTTGTATTGGAACAGATAGGCAGTCTCGATCATGGTGACATTGACTGTGACACAATCGACCTGCGTTTTGAGCTCGATGGCATGGACACCGGTACTGATGTCTCGGTTTCTGAATATGCGGCCCGTTCTTCTGCGGTTATCTCGCGTTTGCTGACGATTATCTCGAATTCAAAAAGTGACACAGTAACTTCTGATGGAGTTACTCGCCGGGTACAGCATAGCGATGATATCTGTTTTGATGCGTTTGCTGTGGCATGTAAGGCGAAGCTGGCAAAATCACGGGCTAAGGGGCGCGGTGGCTGGGAGTCCCGGACACATTGCAGTGATACGCTGCTGGCTGAGCAGCTGGTGGCTCATTTGCTGAAAGGTAACGCGGGTACGTTTGAGGACATTGCCGTTTTTGCCATGATGCTCCACCAGCGCGGTGCAGACCCACGGGTACTGGCTGATGCCGTTCTGGGACTTAATCAGAAGGTGACTGATGAAACTGATCAAGGCTGAAAAAGCTTACGTTGCGGGTATGCGCGGGTTGATTGAGGGGTAATTAGGGAACCGTTGACGGGTAATGAATGGAATCATCTTTCATTGCCCGGCAGCGGTTGGACAAGCGCAGCGCGTCAGTCGTACATAACGCTCTTACGGTGTATCGGTAGTGTGCTGGTAAACAGTGATAAGGGCTGGATGTCTATCGTTAGGGTTCTCATTAAGGTAAAATATCTCGTTTTACCATGCGGCCCACGAGAACGGTGGCGGGCGATACTGTCAGAGGGGTGTTTTGCGATGCGTACAATTTGTGTGAAAGATGCGAAATTCCATGTGGTGAACATGCCACGGGTAAATTACAAGCAGTTCAGCAACAAGCTGGCGCTGAAACGTCGCTTGCTGGATATCGCTATCCGGTTTTCTGTGCGAATGGGTATCCCGGTGTTTCTGGTTGGACAGCCGGGGGTGGGTAAATCACTCATGCTGAACAGTGCCCTTCCCGGACGCGTGACCGATGCACGAGAGCTGATGGTTGCTCAGGACTGGGAAATGCCCGCTATGTTCAGTACCCAATATGTGCCAGCTGGCCCAGTGGGTATAGACGAGACAATATATTTCGACAAAGACAGTCTCTTAGCGTGTGCTGATGAGTTCAAAAATCGCGGCGTGGCTTTTGCGATACAAAGACTGGATGACGCTATCAGCGTAGCCAGTGAACTAAAGATAAGCCGTGCTTGGTTTATTTATCTCGGTGAGCCTGAGAACTTCAAACGTGAATGCAGTTATCAGCTGTACTCGCATGGAGTAGACTAACCAACTGCCAGTGTATCCTGTCTGGCCCTCAATTGGCGGGGCTTCTTCCCCTGACTCTGGGGTATTGAATACTCCCTCTTTGCTATTTGGAATACCTTTGCCTTAACTTACGGTATTCAAATCCGTGGTTATTTACCTGATTGTTGGAATTACCGGGCTTCGGCCTTCCTCTGAATAGTCATAGAATAGTTTCCCAGCTGGTGGGGTTATCGAATCCACCATGACGTCCACGGTCAGTGTAAACGAACTGGCAGACATACGTGCCAAAGTAAAGGTATTGCTCAGATAACGTTTCTATGGGGGTTGTATGGAGTTTTCTCACTACTATTGGGCTATCTGCGGTAACTGCGATGGCGAAGGCAAAACGGGCCATGAGGCGTTTGCTAATGGCATTACGGCAAGCGAGTGGAATGAATGGGATCTTGAAGACCGTCAGAACTACATGGATGGTCGGTTTGATGTCACTTGTAGCGCCTGTAAAGGCCGTGGGTCTGTTAAATTGCCGGACGTGTCCCGTATGAACTTTGCGGAGAAACGTAAGCTTGTGGAACTGCGTAGAGATGCGCGTATTGAAAATGAGCTGAGAAGAGAACAAGCCTATGAACGTTCTATGGGCGCTTAACGAAAAAGTGTTATTGAAGCTGTTAGAATACGCATAATACTCAAAGGGCGTACATCACTTTATGTTCGCCCCCTCGGTATCTACCCCACTCCCTCCCCCTCATCTTGATGGTTTTCCTTAGACTTCGACACTCCCGAAAGCGTGAGATAATTGTTTTATCAAACAGTAGCTCACAGTACGGGGTAAAGCATGTTCACTATCAGCAAAACGACTCACAATATGGCAAAAAGCCGGGGTATCGATCTGACCTTTTCCGAAGGCATCGGGCATGATGATGGGACATTGCTGTGCTTCTGGGAACTTGAAGAGGAAAGTGAGTGGCTATTCAGCTATCAGGTGTCAGGCCACCAGCTTGAGTGGCACGGCAACATCTACGCCTCTGACAGTATTGTGGCTGGCCTTCCCCCGGTGATCGCTGATGATGCGGCCCTGCGTGCTGTAGTGCGACAACTTGCCGTTATGATGCAGAAAGAAAAGTAAAGTGTATCCCCAGCGTGTCATTGTTGCGGGGTTAGAAAAACAGTTTTTATTCATTGAGATCGCTTTCATTTTTGATAGCGGTCTTTTTTTTTCTATCGCCATTTTCGTTTTTTTCTTCATCAAATCTGCCTGTTGAGCTCGTCGTTTCTGGGATTGAAAAAAAAGTGAATAAAAAACGTTTTTTTTCAGTTTTGCTATTCGACCTCTGTCGGCAGCGTGGTTTACTAGAACTACAGCAACACACACAAAACATTTTTTAACCGCATCGGAGGCAAGACAATGAGCGACATCAACGTACAGGAAATTTTTGCTAAATCTCAGGACAACTCAGCTTTGGGTGAGCTGGCAGTAAAAATGGCGGAAATGGAAAAAAAACCTACTTCACTTCGTCAGATCAGCGATTTGTTGGCGAAGGTGAAAAAGGAAAATTCTACCGTTCTGTTTGATGAGGCCAATGTGGGACGTAACAACGGGTACAACGTTTCTCCAGCATGGCTGTATGTTGAAGTCGGTTTTAACCTGCGCAACCTCAATCTTGAGCAGGTGGAAATGTTCAAAGGGATGTGGATGCGTGGGGATCGAATCCCACCAATCTTGGTTAAAGCCGTTATTCTTAATGGCGTGACGCGACTCAAGATCATTGACGGGCACCACCGTTTTGCTGGCCTGATGGCTGCTATTCAAGCTGGTGCTAAGATTGCTTCCCTGCCGATTGAAGAATACACCGGTAACTCTGCTGGTGAAGTGTTTGAGATGCTCAAGAGCGCTCAGGGGCTGGCTTTGAAACCTATCGAACGTGCCGAAGGTTTCCGTCGTCTTCGTGGCTGGAATCTCTCCGTTGAAGAAATAGCGGCGGGCTCAGGTAATAACATCCAGACCGTTCGCCGCTCTCTAATTCTGGTTGAGGCAGAGGAAAACGTTAAGGAGTTGGTTCGCGAGGACAAAGTTTCAGCTGACGTCGCTATCAACCTGCTGGTGGAGTGCAAGGGCACTGAGCGTAACGTTTACGAAGAGCTGATGGCCTCTCTGGGTGAAGCGAAGAAAGCAGGTAAGGACAAGGTTACGGCGCGTTTTGTGAAGTCTAAAAAAGTCACTGTGAAACCAAAGGCTATCCGTGAAACCTTCACCTCTTTGCTGCCAGCCAGCAATCAAATCCGTTTGCAGATCGAACGTGTGAAAACGGAAGAGACGAAAGACCCGGATGATGTGAGCATTAATATCCCGGCTGATGCTGCCCGAATGCTGCTGGCTATCCTTGAGCAGTATGAAGCAAATCAGAAAACTGATGCTGATGCTGATACTGGCGAAGATAACACAGCCACCGAATCAGGAGCAGCTTGAATCCCTATCCCCTCCCCCCTTGCTGCCTAACAGGTAGGAGGGGGTATTTGTCATCGCGTATAAAGTTTCACCGACTCACTAACTGACAACAAAGGATGCAGCAATGGATATTCAGGAAAGACAAATTGTTGAACACCGGATTGTAGAAACTGCGGCTCAGGGGCTGGTGGATGCTGGATTCGGTATCGCCGTTTATGACGGTGAAGAACTGGTAACGGAGGTAACACACGACGTTAGCAGCATCATGGAAGCAATGTTCTCTACTGATGAAGAGTTTATTTACGCCTACGACAGTAATGGTAAGCATGTAGGCTGGGTACATCTCGTTTACGGCAATAGTGGCTGGGACGTTATCTCTGATAACACCAATAACCTTGAAGATGCCCTGATCGCGGCAACCGAATTGGCTGAGGAAATAGCAGACCAGTCGTAGTACCCCTTTGGTAGTACCCCTTTAAATGAGGCTGTATCGCCCGGTACGGCCTCACCCACCAGCCAGATATTCGACCTTGCCCTACCCTGTGTTAACTCTGTATGCAGCGAATTTGACGTTATGTATGGGTTAATCATGAATGGTTTCCTCGGGCAATCTCTTGTCCTCATTTTTACAGGCGCGGGTCTAATGCTCTGCTGCGTTATCCCTTCGGTACTTCTGACGTTAAGGCAGATATTGAATGCAGACAGTCACGCGCTCAGCGCGTCGGTCAGTGAGCCTGCGGTGGTACTGTACTCTGCTGGAGTGACGAACCTAAAACTGTTTTTCGTCTATGCGGTGGTGTGCCCTGTGTACCCGGAACTTTCGGGCCTTGTGCTAGTGGTCGTATCAGGGATGGCCATCATTACCAACGCGATACATTCTGTATGGAAATGCCGCCTCATCATCCGGCTCATTGAGAGCGGGCTTATCCAGCAAAGCGCTCCCCACCATCGTCGTTACGCCAAGAAGCTGACAAGGCAACACGACAACCTTCGTTGCCTCGCGGCCCTGTTCTGGCTAATGAAAAATAAATGACCCGGTGTGAGATTTTTTACCCCCGGATGACTTCGGCCTCCCCGGAACGGGTGTTTTAATAGTTTTATTAAACGACAAATTGAGAGGCAAAAAGATGTCTGCATTAACTCCATTACAAGCGCTGGATGTGATGATCGACTGGCTAAACGTTAACGTTGATCAGGGCACCGATATCATTTTTGATAACGATGAAGATAACTCTGACTCTGCGGCTGTCCTTCCTCCGTTGCAGGTACTGAGGAAAGCATTCAAGCCCGGAGAAGGCGAAGCTAAGTCTAAATCTGAAAGCGATACGCAAAACGATTTTGAGAAGCGCAATACCAATGCAGGATTTTTACATCGCTATGTGTCTGATGATTATAAGGGCGAGGCCCATATCGTTGAGTGCGCCAGCTGCCTTGCCGTGTATCCCAGCTATGAATCCTATGAAGGAAACCAAGTCAGTGATGAATACGGCATACATTGCCCGCATTGCCACGCTAAAGACCCGGATGTGTGTACCAACGTCGGGTTGGCGTGGAACGTGCAACAAAAGCGCATTAATAATCTGGAAGCGCAACTTCAATTCCTGCGGGAAACTTACGGGCTGCAACATAATTTCAATCAGGACTAAAAAAGTCCTATGGCTGGTGGCCTGAACCACTCCACCAGCCTGTCATGTTAATCGGGGGGTAAACATGAAACCATTTGGTCAATCCTATTCTGTTAATGGCTGTACCTGTCATAAGTGCCGTCGTCGCGGATACCGAAAAGGCAATGCCTACGGTGATGTCATGCGGGCAGACAAGCATCGTGCTCGTCAGCTGGCTAAAAAAGAAATCCAGAGGCTTATCCGTGAAACAGCTGAGTAACGCGCAAATTTACACGCTGCGTCGTCTATCCAGTGGGGCGTCGTACAAGCTAAGGGGTGACGGTAAGAAGGCTTTAGAGTGTAGGCCATGTATCAGAACCCGGTTCGGAACAAATGACATCTCCGCGCCGTCTATCCCTGTGCTTTTGCGTCTCGGGCTGGTGGCATACGCCTGCGAGGGGGAGAAAAGCCGAACCACCTTTTACCCAGTTAAACTAACTGATGCCGGGGAATCAGCGGCAAAAACAATGCAGATAAGGGATTAAGCATGAAAAAACATATCAAGGAATGGTCATTTGTTCTCAGTGTTGTCATGCTCATTGCAACTGCATTCATCTTTCTGAGTACCACAAACGATAAGTTGGCAAGCGATCCTGATTACTTCAATATCCTGTCGTTAACGGATAATGAAGATTATCAGCCGCAAGGTATTCGGGAGGAAGTTGCACGTATTCCTCAGACGAGTCAGGTCGCTATTGTCGGTTATGAAAAGCAGATCGATATGCCGACTCGGACGTTAGTCATGTTCAATGGCGAACCAATGTTTCTCAAACGTGTTTTGACTAAAGAGGATACTGCTAACGAATTGGATTTTGTGCTAATGGCTGATAACAGTGTGTTTATCTGCCTGCATGAGCGCATTGATAAATGCTGGCCTGCTGATAGTCTGTCAGCAACACCGGAGAACTAATTCATGAGTATCCATCAGGCTATTGCCAGCAACATCAGGCAGTACAGAACAATCCCGAAAGGCAGCTTCCTCTGGCTCGATGTGCCCGGCGCGGATGATTTGCTTGATAGCCGGGAGGTGAAGAGCATCCCTGCCCTGCTTGAGCGCTATGGGCCGCTTAACGAGGTGATCGTTCACCTTGATACCCCGGAAGGCGACTTTGAAGATGAGTTTCACTTCGATGTTACCGACCTCAAAATGCCACCAGCTGTACCAGTGAAAAGCAATGGTGCGAGAGAGGCGCGGGACGCAGTAATAGCGAACTTCGGGCAAAAGAGAATTGAGCATGTAGAGTCGCTGGTGGAGTTTTACGCCGGGCACCTGCTGTCGCGATTTCGCAAGAGTCATCAGTACACTGGCCCGGCCCCGAAAATCAGGACGCGCTGGCACACAAAAACTTCATGGGGGAGTCGTAACCGGATAACTATTTCGCCGGGGTATCTGTATCGCCCTGAGTCCAACTACTTCGGATACACCTTCTGGGAGTACCAGCACGTCCGCCAATCCCCCTTAATAGGCTGTTTCTTTTCGCTGAACCGCCTGAATCATGTCAAAGCGCTGGTGGCTCATGAGCTGGCGCACTTCCTGCAATTCAACTCAAGGTATGCCGTATTGCCTGAGTTGGACTATGCTACAGCCCACGGCGAGGGATGGCAGTATATCTACAGCATTACCCGCGCCGATCTTAACCGGTACATCAATAACTAACTTGGACAAAAATATTCGTTTTTTAGAGAGTTTATAAAAAGCAACGGAGGCGATTTTGTCCTGACGAACGTAGAGTTATTATGATAACTACGTCTAACAGAAAATCGAGAAAGGTTAAGGCAATGAAAGTAAAAGAACTTATTAAGTTATTGCAAGATTATGATCAGGATTCAGAGGTTGTTATCGCCGGGTATGAAACCATATGTTCGGCATACGTTGCAGAAGCTGATCTGGTGAAAGCATGTAAAACTGTACAGCGTCGTTCTCCTGACAGCTTAGATGGAAACAAAGAGTTGACCAATGAAGGGGATCCATCTGTCTGGATAGGATGGAGTGGCGACTACAGAACACCGCAACAACTTGCTGCTATTGAAGACCCGGATGAAATGAAGGATCAGCCATGACTGACTATGCCGTAATTGACGCGATGATTTATCCTGTAATGAAAACAACCGTAACTAACTGATTTAAAGTAGTTAATCTATCGGATTTCATCGTGAAATCCTGTAAATTTCACCTGTTATTCCCTCTGAAACGCTTCGGCCCCCTTCGTTGACATGTTAGCCTTTCTGTACTTTACAGACGATGGGGGGAAGCCTGTCATGGCAATGAATAAGAGAGAGAAAGAAGCGTTTGAAGAAGCCCGGAGCTATCGCGCCCTGCGCTTCACTGACCATCCTACTTCTAAGGATCTGGCACCGGGAAGCGAGTTGATAACTGGGTACGATTACAGAAAACCATCTTTTACTGAAAGCATGATTTCGATTAAAACAGCATGGTCTACCCGGTCAAAGCATGGCGAGGGCAAAGCCCCACCACCAGCGAACACGTTTGGTGGCGTGTCTCGTGATGGTATCTCTCTATACTCCAGCCGTAAGCGTGCTCTGGGTGCATTGCGCCGTGAGCTTGAAAGGGAGTTCGCCAGAATACTCATGAAAATTGATGATGAGATCGCAGCAGAAGAAGCAAAAGAAGGATAAGAGTAATGACAACGCCTAACGCCCCAATAATCTCGACCGATAATACCTCTACCCTGCCCTCTGTGCGCCGGATGGTGCCGCGCCATACCGGGAAACTCGTTCGTATCACCAGAACTACCCGGCTAAGCAGCGCTCATCTCGGTAACTGTGAGATTTGCGATCAGCATATGACGGAAGCTTTTCATTCCCGCGTAGGGAGGGAAATGGTACGCGCCAATGGTACTGTCTACATTGAGCATACCTACGGCGGGGTTTATGCACATGAATCCTGCATAGCAAAAGCAGCAGAAAACGACTGACATTTACTTGGTTTTAAAATTGGAGAAGGAAAACACATGTTCGACAACCTTATTGATAATATGAAATTTTACACCGCAACAATCTTCTCGATTGTTATCTGGGGGGCTGCTATTGCTCTGTTCGTCTACTATCACATGAGCAGACACTCATTTTTAAATGATTTTTTATCTCCAGCAGTCGTTAACACAGTAACAGCAGCGTTAGCCTATATTGGGTTACTTCCCCTTCTCAACTATGCGGCTGACAAAGAACAGTTCGGCTCTGTTGTCGGGGCTGCGCGTCAAATGAGTATGTTCTCTGAACGTCCTTGGTATGGGGAGGGAAGTTATCAATTCCTTATCTTTCTCGTGATAATCCTGAGTGGTTTCATCATTGCATGGGTTAATCGCCGTCGTTACTAAGAAAAACACCCGTCAGAAATAAATGCAAAAACAGGGCAAAGCGTTCTGTTTTTTTTTGCCTTTTAAAAGCGAGATTGTGTCATTCCGAAAGTGCGTAGCAATGTCGTGATAACGATGTTCTCATAGCCGAGGTGATAACCTTCGGCATGGGACAACGACACGCGTCCACGACGCTGATCGTTCAGGGTAATGGGAACAAAAACATTACCCTTTTATTTTTCTTTTGACCTGCGCCAAGTGGCGAGGTCGGATGTTTCCCGGTCGGGGGGTTTAATTTTCGGGGAAAAGGTTGACGCGACCGCCACCCCTTTAGGGTTCCAAGAATCATTGCGATGAGTCTTTTATCGTTTAGCGTCTTCGACCCGTTATCAACGGATGCCATAATCAATGACTCAAATTCAGAACAAATGTAAGGATGGGGAAATGGGCAACCATACGTTTTTAATGGCTTCGCTGCGAGACACCGTGGGCAGCAATATGTCGTTTCATTGTGTTGATGGCGCAGGTTACACAACTAATATTGATAAAGCGCACACGTTCACGAAGGAAGAGGCGCAGAAGTATTGGGATCATGCCCGCTCGTTTGATTTACCCGTATCCCTGCACTGTATAAGCGCCCTTTCTGTTTATCACGTTGATTGCCAGAACGTCCCGGCTGAAACAATGCTGGTGGAAGGATGCGAGCAATATGTTGGCTTTAAAAAATCCCGCTGGGATGGTAATGACCTGTACTGGTTGTGTGCTGATGGTGCCCCAGTAACAGACTTTGAACGCGCCAAAATCTACAGTAAGCCTGACCTGAGCCGCGATGATACTATCTGGCTACCCTTTACCGTTGCAGATGTCGTTAAGCGCCGGACGTTTGCGGTGGATGCCCTTAACCGCCGGACGATGATTCAGTCTAAAGGGTTGGTTATGCCGGGGTGGTTAAAGCGTGAGAATCGCCGCAAAGCGAATTTCACGGGTAAGGTTCGATGGAACTGTCCGGGATGTGGCAAAATCCACTGGCAATTAAATCCCTATGATTTCGACGGATGCGCTCACTGGGATTGTCCTGAATACGTTCGTCGCTTTGAAGACTGAACTTTAACTTTCTGTTTATGACCCCTTCACCTGTTCGACCCCCTTACTTCGGATGAGATAATCTGTTGTAACAGAACAAGCAGAGAAGGAAGGGTGAATGAACGAGAAAATAGAGATAGGCAGTCTGGTCTTTTGTTACCTGAGAGAGCGTTATGTTGGCCGTTGCTATGGCCTGAAAACAGTTGTAGAGATAGTTCAGGAAAATGGGCTTGATATGTACCGGGTGACGCGGGCTGACTGTGATGATGAGTGGTATCCCGCCAATAATCTTGTGCTTGCTCAATTCCCACCAGCAGGGACAGAAACAAAATTTAAAGTTGGGGATCACGTCCATTGCTTCGGCACATACCAGAATCATTACACGACGGCGCATATCGAGCACATCCTGTGGTCAGATGATGGTAAGCCTGAATACTACATTACCCCGACAGATACGCCGTGGTGTCCTGTGCGTGAGGATGCAATGAAACTCGTCGTTGAGATGTTTGTCGCTGATCCAGATTTGCCTGTCATGGTTTTTTAACCCCCTTCTCTATTCGACCCCCTTTACCCCCGTGAGATAATTCATCTCAGATAAAACAGACATCTCCGGGGGGAATGATGGTTACGCCAGAACAGCATTACGAATTTCTAAAACAGCACTACCGCGCCTCACGCTTTGAAGAGCGCAACAATAGTTCGTGGGGAACAGCCTACTCTCAGCATATAGCTGACTATCGGTACGAAGAGTTACAGACGGTCGGCTACAGCCTTATCAGTAGTCACGAATCAGCGACCGGTGATGCGATTATCTACGATGCAGAGCTAAACAAGCTCGATACAATCCCCGGCGAAAAAAAGAGTTACACCACTCAGGAGCACATCAGCAATGACTAACACCATCCGCCTGAATTATCCTCAGCACGTTGTATCCCTGACAATGCTGGAGGCTATCGAGGTACTTAAATCCGGGCCTTTTGGTGTGTTCCTGACATTTAACGACCCGCGTACCGGCGCGTTAGTACAAAAGCTATTCCCGTTCTTCTACAGACCACACAATACCTATGGGCTGAAAGGGCGCTGCTTTGTTTCTGAGTGGCTCGGGCTTCCTGTCTACATCCCTTCGGATCTGTCCTTGTTCATTGAGGGACAGCAAGACCTGAATTGCCAGACAAGATTCTTGATGCAGGAAGGCGGGTTTTTATGTGCGGGCGATTATAAGAACGAAACTTTCCGTCTGGAGTTTTTAACAAATATCCGAGTAGACACGACGTTTGACACTGACTTTCTGGAACTGCTTTCGCGCTCAGGTCACGGGCATCTTGCCACAGACGTTCCGCCCGGCAGAGCAGGGCGCGGGGAATCTGCCACTGCTAACCGCAAAAATGAATCAGTGGTGTCGTAATGGCTTCCACCGCGCTTGTACCTCTAAACCGACTCCAGCAGTGCGCCATGTCTGCCATTGCCTCCATTGAAGCCCGGACAGAAGCCGGGCGTTCACTAGGCGAATATCCCTATGCAAAAGCCTTTTTCCGTGAGTTCACGGGGAAGGCGGGGATCACGTCCGCTCATGTGCGACAGGTTGACCCGGCATATAACCCCAGCTACCGGGGAGAAGCCACAAAGACCGACTACATACGGGCTATCGACACGATAATAGAAAGCAGGGGGAAAACGTGGATCATCCCCCTGTCAAAAGCGGTTATCACTGCTATGTTCCCGGCTGTCCAGTCTGGTGAGCATCAGCGAATAAGTCATCGGGAGAAAATCGCCACTGCCCGAAGTGCCCGCCGCGAGCAAAAACAAAAACGCGAAGAAATGTCTGCGTCTGAAAATGCCCAAAGTGCGGCATGGGTAGGTTTGCAATTTTGCCTGCCGGGGGAACATAAGGCGTGGCTGGCTCACTGGCGAGACGAATTAGAAATGGCTGGTGTCAGTGACTGGGAACTTAGAAATATGCTGGTTCGCTGGTGGGGTGCATTCTGGATTGCTTCTGCCCGTACAGACTGGCGCTGGTGCGATACCCTGTATGACCTGCTTAATGAACTGGATTACGTGATAAGCACATCTAGCGAGCGCGACCTGTGCCTGTGTCGCTCAGCCCTTCCTCTGGCACTACCGGCATAACGAAAAAGGCAGAGGGGGTCAGCCTCTGCCTTGTTTCAAGTTCCCTTCACCATCACTACCGGCTACGGGTCAGTTGCTTGATCACAACGATAATCTGCAAGCTGATATGCACAATCTGCAAAACCAGCAGGATAGTTGCCAGAGTTACCACTCGTTCTCTCCTTTGATGGAGAGTGTGCCATCGGAGCGATTGCTTTTGGGTTTCCCATCACCCCGCGCACCTGTAGTTGGCAGGAACTGACAGCACTCTCAGGTTGAAGCAAATCAGACAGCACCACCTGTTTCTGATCGGGATGGAAACCTGTGTCGTAACCCATCAAACCAGAGAAATACCGCAGATACACAATCTGCCTACTGAGAATATTATACGTTAGCCGTCCCCCCCCTCGAAGTATTTCGGTTGACATAAATAACGATAAAGGGGTAATCTTTAATCAGTTGGCAGGTACTGACAGTACGTAGTAAACATCAGCAATTACCTCACCAGTACATTGCAGATGAAATAATTTTATCCCTCTCATTTAGAGACAAATTAACCCGATCCCGTATCGGGTTTTTTTGTGCCTGAACATATCCCCGGTCACATCACAACGCATACAGCCATCTCTGTTAAGCACTCTATCCCCCTGTTCGCTTCGGCATCTCTTTGCCAGTGATAAAATCAATCCAAGAAAAAATGCAATCCCCGAGTGGATTGTCACAACATGGTTTCTGGTTAAGGAAAAATAAATAATGATTGATACACTTAATTACTATCAAGACCTCAGCCCCTCAGCAAAGGCTACTGCCCGTACTCAGGTTGTCGCCTGTGAAGCAGCTGCCTATAAGACCGAATTGGCTCTCGCGGTGTCCTGTGCTGCAACCAGCAGTATTCATTCTCGCATCAGCCATAACCCAAACCGCATACGTGCGCTCTCAAATAAGCTGCGTCTGATCCGTCATTATCAGACCGCACCAACGGAAAAAGTTGAAAAATTCATTGAAGAAAATCTGTGCATGTTTGATGCTGGTGGACGTTTTTACCTGTTCTTAAAGAAAGCATTCTTTCAGGCGTGAATGCTACGCCTTAAAATATCAGTTTTACCAGAAAGGCAAGGGATAGAAGTAGCAGCACACAGAAAGAACATATCACAACAAATAGCAAACAAAATCATACCATTACGCGTAGTTTGCTTATCAATGGCATTTAACGGATGTTCGATTTTGCGTCTGAATGACGTCTAATTGACATCCGAATGACAGTCAAACAAAGCTCATATCACCCTTTAATGACACTCAAATGACATTCAAATGACACTCAAATAGATGTTATATAAGCCTCTAATGATGGTTGTATAACATCTGAATGACAGTTTTTCCTGCGTATGATGTTGTTTGTGGTTTTGCAAAAACTAGAACGTGTCGATATTTCTGATATAATCCTAAAAAAACAACACATCAAAGGGGTTCATATGTCAGATAATTTTGACAGATTGTTGGACACGGGTAAGCGTGCCAGCATCATGCTTAACTGGCTCACCGACCAGATCCAATCTAAAAGGGATGAGCTTGACCAGACGGAGTTCTATAAAACGTATTCAAAAGCCGCCGTCGTAAAAATGCCGCACCTGACCAAACGAGCTGTAGATAATGCCGTTGAGGAAATGGAGGCAAACGGTTATCAGTTCGGAAAACGTCATGGGGGCGTTGCCACTCAGTATGCTATGACCATTCAGAACATCAGCGATATCTATGCGCACCGGGGTATAAAAACCTACCGGGAAAAGCGCGGAAAAGCGTTCGTTATTTTTGTTGTTAACCTTAAAGGCGGGGTTTCAAAAACCGTATCCACCGTGACGATGGCGCATGGTATGCGTACCCATCCCACCTTGCTGCATGAAAACTTGCGCATCCTTGTTATTGACCTCGACCCTCAATCGTCCTCAACCATGTTCCTGAACCATCACCATAGTATCGGTACTGTCGATAATTCCAGTGCTCAGGCCATGCTCAATAAAGACCTGACCCGTGAAGAAATTCTGAATGAGTTCGTTAAGCCTTCTATCGTGCCGGGCGTTGATATCATCCCTGCATCAATAGAAGATGCGTTTATCGCCTCTCGTTGGTCATCTCTATGCAGCCAGTACCTTCCGGGCATGAACGAGCACAACGTTCTAAATGAGAATATCATCGACAAAATCAGCGACGACTACGATTTCATTTTTGTGGATACCGGCCCTCATTTAGATCCGTTCCTGATTAATACTTTAGCGGCAAGTCACATGCTGATGACCCCTGTACCGCCTCCGCAAGTGGATTTCCACTCAACACTGAAATACCTCACTCGACTGCCTGAGCTGATTCAGATGCTGGAGGACTCCGGCTTACCAAGCAAAATTATCGCCAATGTCGGCTATATGTCGAAAGTCTCAAATAAAGATGACCACAAAAAGACACATAGTTTTGCGAGAGATGTTTTTGGCGCGGATATGCTCGATGCCACACTCCCTCGTCTGGAGGGGTTTGAACGCTGCGGAGAATCATTTGACACCGTAATCAGCGCGAACCCTCAAACGTATGCAGGCAGTCAGGATGCACTAAGAGCCGCCCGTGTTGCAGCTGAGGACTTTTCCCGTGCCGTGTTTGACCGTATTGAGCTATTGAGGGGTGCCGCATGACCCAGAAAAAACCAAGAGAAGTTCTCGGAAGAACATTTAGCGAATCACCTCTTTCCGGGATTAACGTTCCATTATCCGCTGCCTCTGGCGAGAGTCTCCGCTTTGTCCTGAAATCAGGCAGAAAGGTTATGTTTCAAACTGAGACTATCACAGCCGAGCAGGTTGAAACTCGCACCTACGTTGACCCCAAAATTAACGGGCGTGACCAAAACGCTCTGACACAGGAATCCCTTGCAGACATCACCAGTACACTGCAAAACCAACAGTTCTTTCCTGCCATTGGTCGGCTGGTGGAAGGGCGGATTGAAATCCTTGATGGGTCACGCCGTCGTGCAGCTGCATTACTTTGTGGTGTTGGCCTCCGGGTTATGTACACTAAAAGTGAGATGACCGCCGAAGAAGCCCGCCAGCTCGCAGCTGAGATACAGACAGCGAAAGAGCATAACATCCGTGAAGTAGGGATGACTCTCATCGCTATGCGTGATCAGGGTATAACGCAGAAGGATATTGCGGAACGGCAAAACATGTCTACCGCTGCCGTTTCCCGTGCCATTCAGGCTGCAACAGTTCCCGAAAAGATGGTTTCTGTTTTCCCTATTCAGTCGTTGCTGGTATTCGCTGATTATAAAATTCTTCTGAATATTTCTATTCAGGCAGAGAAAAAAAAGATTGATATAGATACCCTCGTAGCGAATGTCGTTCTTGCAGCAAAAGAATTAGAAAAAGAGTCCCTGCAACCTGACCTTTACAAAGAACGCGTTATGAAGCTTTTTGAAAGCAATTTCTCAACGCTGGAAAACAAGCCGGTAATAGAAAAACCTGTTTTTGAAACGCTAAAAGAGTATGACGATAAGCGTAGATACGCGCGGAAAAAATCAGATACCAGAGCGCGAAAGTTTACGTATGAGTTCAGTCGCATCAGCAAAGAAGCCCATGAAAAAATTGACGCGTTTATCCGGTCTGTCATCGAAGAAGATAGTTAACCTGTCTGATTTTGGAAACCTTCTAAACCCGGTTAATCCGGGTTTTTTTATCTCTAATTATCCTGTAATGACTTTTCGTTTAAGTTGCTGATTTTAGTGATTAACAAGGCTAGATTTCATCTTGAAATCCTGTAAATCTCTTTCGAATTTCATCTCTCAAAATCTTCGACCCCTATGGTGCTCATGGGATAATTTTTATCGCATAACACCTTGTAATCATATCGAGGCTAATCGTAATAGCTCGCAGCATCCACACTGGAGGAAATCACTATGTCTTCTAATAGCACGGCAACCCTCACCTTCACTTTTGACGGTAACGCTCCCTCAGCATGGATAAGCGCTCTGTCACGGCCTAACCCGTCCGATTCATGGATTGACCCAGAATCGCCGGGCAGCGTGGTACTGAGAGAGATTATGACCCATTCCTCTGTCGATACCGATGTGGCCGGGAAAACCAAAACACTTACTGCCAACATCCCTGAGCAAGCAGATGTACTGTCTGCGCTGCTCGAGGTGTATGTTTCCGCTGATGTGAAAATACTGCTAATGGCAGGGTGTGAGAAGGTGGATAATCTGATCTGCGTCACGAGCAAAACAACGCGTCTCATGCCTAACGGCTTTGTTATCAGCTGTGAGCAAAAGGCAGAACGCCTCATGTACTTCATGACGCAAAACGGTATCTGTGTGCTGGCTGATCCAACCATTAATCTGTCAGCTGAAAAGCTGCCCGGCGCAACCTTCTTTGCCAGTGAGCAAGAGATGGACGCGGAGGGGTTAGCCCGCTGGGGGGAGAACGGCGGGGAAGGGTGGCGAACCCATGCCACCATGCAGAACGGCAGACCTCTCCTGCTGAACGGCTTCGGTAATATGATTGAACTGGGCGATGAACCCGAAGTAACGATTAACTCTCTCAGCAATTGAGCCTGAGCCTATGAAGAATTTTTCATTTAAAGCATATTGGCGTGGTTTTCTGCTGGTGGGGTTAAGCGCGGGAGGCTGCGCCCTTTTCTTCCATGAGCTGACCATCTACCTTTCAGGATTGCAAAAGCCCTTTCCGCTTGAGTTGGCCTTTTCTGGATCGCTCATGCTGGCGCTGATAATGGAACTTCGCCACGGCATTAACCGGCTCGTGCTCGTTCAGGCCACGGTAACAATTATCATTTTTGTTACTGCTGTGTACCTTGCCGAACACCTGCGCTTTTTTTACATGGTTACTGTTAACGCCCTGAAAGCGGAGCCACTGGCAAAAGAGGTAATAGGGGAGGAATACTACTCTGTTATCACTAACGCGGCGGTAGGGTACGGCGGATGCTTTGCAATCTCCATTACTCTCGTTCGTCTGTGCCTGTGGGGGATTTTGAGAAAAATACTTTTAAGGGTATTAACTGAGGAAGGACAAAGCAAGATATGCCCGTGCTGTGGGTCTGTCATGAAAACCTTCTGACTACATTCCTACAGCACCAAAAATAAGCCCGCCCAATGCGGGTTTTTTTATAAAACTATTTTGCTTTTGACTATTCGACCGCCCTTACCTCCGTGGGAAAATAACTACATCAGCAAGACTGATACAAACAATCAATGACAGCCAGAGCTAAACGCAACCGCTGTCCTAAATGAAAAATCAGGAGATCACTATGTACGGTACAGTTAAAGAAATCATCGCTCATCTTTCTCAATACAAAAATCAAGATGAACAGATTGGTACAATTATCTGGCATTCCGATGATGTCAAAGCTGCTGTACAAGATTTTAACAATGAAGAGATTAGTGATGAAATTGCTCGTGATGCCCTGAAACATGCGATCAGCTCACATGATGCTAACTATGGTATCACTCATGAAACGCTGGTATGTGCCGCTGAATTCGTTATTGAAGAACGAAAAAAGGCATAGACTCCCTATCCTAAAGATACCCAAACAAGACCGCTTAATCGGCGGTTTTTCTTTAACTCTTAACTGTATATTTTTTAACCGATATCCTATTCGACCCCTTTCCGTGCGGTGTTAGCCTTTTAATCATTACTACACGTTAAGAGGGTTCATTCATGCACGAAAATAGCTTTCTCGATGTCAATACACTCGTCATTACCCGGCACGCTCAGGAGCGATGGAAAGAGCGTGGTTTCCGTGGCACCTATGGATTACTGGAAGAATTATCAAAGGCGCAGCTCTTCACCGAAGAGGTGAGGGGGGTGGATATTATCCTCACTGAGTTTATGCGAGTCACGTCAATGTATTATGAGTGCAAAGAAGAGAGAAAATATTTCTTCACTAATTGGTTTATATTTGTTGTATGTCAATCAACGCTGATCACCTGCATATCCCGAAATTCTCATGTGAAATACAGGAAGAAACTCGCTAAAAGCACCAACAAAAAGAGGGTGAACAACCAGTACGCACACCGCTAAAACTGTCGGGGAATGGAATGGCATCAAGATTATCTAAATGGTTTTTCTGGAGCTACTGGCTAACACTGATAGTCATGGTGTTCATCGCAGTTATAGGTAGTCAGGCCGTCACTCGTAGTGATGATTTACGTGTCTACCTCATGGCCTCTCGGGTCGCCCCTTACAATACCAACTGGGTATCTGTGATACGGGACAGGGAAAAGCCGGATACCACGGCATTACTGGTTAACGTGCCCGGAACGAACGATAAGGCGCATATGCGCTACATAGAGTACATGACAGCTGATTTAGCAGGTATGGGTAGGGAAGATCTAAAGCGCCTCATACAGAGCGATACAGAGGCTTCTGTGGCTAATGAACCTGTTTATGGGAAACTGGTAGATGTTGACCCTAAAATGGCAAAATTGCTTTTTTATGATACGAAAAGCGACATGTTGTTGCTGGGTCTGACGCTGTTCTCTCTGCCGGAAGTTATTTTTCTCATTGTCACAACCGCTGTTAGCCTGCTGCGATTCGTTGTAAAGGGCAGAGGGCGTCAGGCGCTGGTGGTTTTCACCTACTGGACAAAGATATCGTATTTCGTCTCGTTCTTCTGTATGTGCGCGGCCTTGTGGGCTATGTCATTCCCTGTGTACCGTCCGGCTATTCATTTCCTGAGTAGCGTTTTGAAATAACCATGACAGGCAAACAGAGCGTTTACCGAAGGATCGCGCTATAGCCTCTCATCTCCTGCCTCGCTATTCACATTAACGTTAAAGACTTAAATTCTATAGCCGATAAATCAAATATTTATAAAAATATTTGGAAGAAAAACGGAGGTATCCTTGTTTTTCTGGCTGAACTACCAGAAGACAAAGCTTATCAGATGTATTCTGATGCGGTTCGATAAACCTGTCTTACCAGAAAGGGAACAAACTCAGATGAAAATCATCAAAATCTATACACCTCATGAACTGGCTCTGTTGAGAGATCCTGCTTTCAGATTGATAGTGATAGAGGCTATTGGTACAGATGGATTCGTTGAGCAATATAATCTACTAAATAATGTCTCACTTAATCAGCCTAAGAACGGTCTGGAGGTATTAATCGATCAGGCTACAGGGGCAGCAGATAAGCATCAACGCGTATACTTCAACGGACTTCTTAAATTTATCTATGAAACTGTATACTTACGGTTAGAACCGATGGCTTTGGGGTAGTTCCGGGAACCGTTGTCGGGTAATGAATGGGTTTACCTTTCATTGCCCGGCAGCGGTTGGACAAGCGTAGCGCGTCAGATATTCCTCCACATTACCATCATTTAAAGTTATCCACATATCCACCGTGTAGATCCAATAATAGATCCATAGAGAGATCCAGATAAAACCAAAAAGATCCCCGTGGTCTGTAGCCTTACTGCCACAAGGCTTACAACGTTTTTCGGTGTGTGCTGAGGGGAAAAAGGTGTGTGCTGAGGGGAAGAAAGTGTGTGTTACGGGGATTTGGGTGTGTGCTGAGGGGAAAAAAGGTGGGCGTCACGGGGAAAATATGATACTTTTCCACAATCGTAGCATTTACGTGGGGGGGAATTATTTTATTATGGAAACTCAACTAGTTATATCTGATGTGTTATTTGGTAACACGGAAGAAAAACAAAAACCATTAACAGTTAATGAACTGAATACAATTCAACCAGTGGCCTTTATGCGCCTTGGCCTTTTTGTGCCTAAACCATCAAGGTCATCTGACTACAGCCCGATGATTGATGTCAGTGAATTAAGTTCTACCTTTGAATTTGCAAGACTTGAGGGGTTTACTGACATAAAAATCACTGGTGAACGTCTTGATATGGATACTGATTTCAAGGTGTGGATCGGCATAGTCAAAGCGTTCAGCAAGTACGGGATTTCGTCAAACCGCATCAAACTAAAGTTTTCTGAGTTCGCAAAAGATTGTGGTTTCCCCGGTAAAAAACTGGACAAGAAACTGAGAGCGCATATAGATGAATCGCTTCGTAAAATCAGGGGGAAATCGATCTCATTTAAGCGAGGCAAAGATTCACAATCTGCATATCATACCGGCCTCATAAAGATAGCCTATTTCAATGCCGATACAGACGTTGTGGAACTGGAAGCAGACGAGCGATTATGGGAGTTATACTACTTTGATTATCGTGTTGTTCTTCAACTACATGCAATAAAAGCCCTTCCACGTCTAGAAGTTGCACAAGCCCTGTATACCTTCCTTGCAAGCCTTCCAAGTAACCCGGCTCCTATCTCTTTTGAACGCCTACGTGAAAGGTTGTCTCTGATCAGTCAGGTTAAAGAACAGAATCGAATCATCAAAAAAGCGATTACTAAGCTGATAGATATCGGCTATTTGGACGCTTCTATGGTGAAAAAAGGACAAGAGAATTACCTCATCATTCACAAGCGAAGTCCAAAGCTAAGTGTAATCAACGAATAAGTGTGCCTGTGGTTTGGCTGTCAATGAAAAGTGTGTGTCAGGGGGGTTAACAGTCATTGCAAAGGTGTGTGTCAGGGAGAACTGATCGCCTCTCTGGCAAGGTGTGTGTCAGGGGGGAATGCTACTGGCAAGGTGTGCGTCAGGGGGAAAATTGGTGGTTTTCCCTCCGAGTGAGTATCACGGGGCGTAATTATCACCGGTAAAGTGTGTGTCAGGGGGAAGGAATTGGCTTTCGTTCGGTGTGTGCCAAGGGGTTTGACGGGAATTCCTGATAAATCCCCCTCCTAATTTGCTTCTTTTTTAAACATTTCTGTGCGCTGTGCATTACCCGGATCGTGAATGGTGTGTGTCAGGGGGGGTTTTCGTCCTGCTCGCCGGACTTGCCTCAAATATTGTTGTTTAGTAAAGTCTATATAAATCAATGACTAACTAAATTTGAGGTGTGTGCTGGGGGGAAGATTCGATTAAATAATGCTCAAACAGAAAAAAAGAGGACAAAATCGGGGTATTTCCGACGAGATTCCCCTCAGCGGACACCTTTTACGGCGAAAAATGAAGGATAAATCCTCTTCTACTGTTCCGTGGGAGTAATGAATGACATACCTTCCCCTCAGCAGACACCTTTTGATCCGCAATCCACCAGCAAAAGATAGCCCCGAAAAAAAATAGGCAATCCCATATTATTCATGAATTTAGCTTAGAACACTCGGCAAAGGCGTTCGGTATGTCATTTCTGTGTGGGAAAATAGACACAAAACGGTAAAGGAGTAAAGAAAATGGGCGAAAATAAATTCGAAGAAGCCATTAAGTTTTATGGGGATAATCAGCGTGACGCAAGCAAATGTACAGCCCTCAGTGTGCAGTACACTAAAAAAGAAAAAACCAGTGAACTGACCGTGAATGTTGAGATGGCAAAAATAATCGACAGCTCGGCAGACTGGGCAAACAAAATCTATCTCCAGCTCTCGAAGGACGAACTGACCGGGCTATGCGAGTTGCTTTTTGGCCTGCGAAAAACGCTTGATGTGAGCTATCACGGTACGAAAAAAAACAAGGGTCTGAAAGTCCACAATAACGATGCTAAAGGCGTTATGCTGATCATCTCCGAAGGGGGAACGACTATTCATCACATGCTTAGTCATAATCAGCGAATTGAGTTAGGCGTTTTTATTATCCGACGTCAGGCAGCTGCATGGCAGATATCAGTCAGTGATGTGCTGGCCGTGTTGCGTCAGTCCGTAGCTATCAGCCGGATCAGTTAGGTGGGGTATCTTACCAGCGCCGTTCTCCGGCTCGGTCAACCTCTCAACAGGCACAAAGCAAGTTTGTCCCTGTCTCAACGTTATCATTTTTATCGAATTGAGCCGGTATGTGCAGGTGCCGGAAACTTGGGCTGATTGCTCTCTGTTTTCATTTGGAATGTATCGAAATGAAAATGTGTGATCGGTCAACAAACAGCCGGGACAGGTTATCAGCTCATAATCATTGCGATGTTAACTGTGTCTTTATCTTTATTCACTTTCAGCACCAGCCGCTCTTTGGTTGGGGTAAAAATCAGTCGGTCATAGTCGGGTTTAATTTCATCCGGCTCCCGCACCATCTCGTACAAGCCATCTACCTTCACGACTCGACCGTTGCCTACGACCGCAAAAACCTTGTCGGTTAGCGTTTCAGGGGAAACGACTACCATTAATTTGTTGGCCTGCTTCTGCTGTTCGTCCGGCAGTTCTTTATAGGCAAAGAGAGGCTTATCGTAACCGATGGGTTTTACTTCCATGAATGTCTCCGGGGTGAACCAGTTATGCCACTGCATTTTAGGGTGCTGTTCGTGGAACTCCACGCAGGCGATCCGCTGGGCAACGAGCGATTGAAAGATGCCGAGCAGCCCCGGAAAACGCTCAGTGCTCCATCCGTCATTAAGCAGTCTGGCCTCAATGCTTTCCCAGTCTTTCCCGGCAGCGTCCAGATTCACGATGATGCTTTTGTTGATGCCCGAGTAGACGTACTCCGTGTTTTCGTTAAACGCGATGTCGAAGAATGCGTTCTGATCCAGTACGTGAGACATAGAAACTTTGGCAGTGGCGTAAATATATTTTGCAGATAAGGACATGGTTTTAGCTCCGGTTTAATTGCATTAACGTGTCGTTCAGATAATGAAATTGTCTCATGGCGGAATAAGGGGTCGAATAGTGAGGCGGGAATCAATCTGTTATTTATTTCTCTCTCTTTGAATTGAAGATAACGGCGAGCAATCGGGTGCTATCTTTCTCGCACCGTTAATTCTTTTGTCAGTCTTATCCAGATTAATTAAGTCCCTTTTGCTGAAAGAATGTGATGTTTAGAGAAGGGGGTTAGTTTTCTGGCCTTTCCCATTTACTGAAACATGTGGAGTAATTAATTTGAATGGAAGTGACGAGCAATAATAGCTTTGGTGCTTATCGCGGCATTAATCATTCGGGTAAAAACAGAGTCCTGACTTTGATATTTTTATATTAACAAACTGGTTTTAACTATCAGGTGACTGGATATATCCAGCCAGCGCGACGGAGATAATCAACGAGGCGGATTTACGTTGGTGAAACCCCACCAGTAGGGGGCAGATTTGAGGGAAGAAGGGGAAAGGAGCTGGGTGTATTTCCGGCATAAACCTGATAAATTAAACCAACATGCAAGAGAGGGGGTAAGCCCCTACGCTTCGCTCCGGGGCAGGGAGCTGGACATCACCGCCGTGCCCTTTTGTGAGAAAAACCGCGTACTACTTTTCCCCCCTGAGATCGGGGTTGAGAATGATTCGGTGACAATTCCCACATCCGGTGACGGGTATTTAAAACCCGGTTCGGCCCTGGTCTGAAATTAAGCTGTGGGTGTTTTATTAAAGAGAGAAAAGAGAGATAGAAAAAAGAACGCCGGGTTTGGCTCCGCACATTCTTCTTGGCGAGCGCCCCCAGAGATAAGAAGAGAAAATAAAGAGATAAGAAGAGAAAATAAAAGAGTGTGCAGGGATGCGGAGTTTCAGCCATAAAAAAGGTAAAGGAAAAGACAGGTTTCTCAGCGCGTTAGTCTTTTATCGCTATACTGCATGTTGGTTTAATTTATCCATAAATGTCGCTGTGATAAAAATAGGGGTCGTCTCAGAAAACGGAAAATAAAGCACGCTAAGCCGGTGGCAGCGGTCGCAATGGCCTAAACTTCCCCGC
>NZ_JAXADV010000022.1:0-30671 GCF_033901115.1 Providencia sp. CIM-Carb-044 | reverse complement strand
CACACAGATTGTCTGATAAATTGTTAAAGAGCGTTGCGACTGAATCTTTCGATTTTTGAACCGGATTCCGTGAATCAGGTCGTTGTCGCGAGGTGTCGTATAATACGTTTTTTATTTAGAAAGTCAAGCGTTTATTTTCAACTTTTTTCTTTCTCACCTCTGTTATCACTGGGTTACGAAGTTTTCTTCTAACCGGTTTGTCGTGACAACGGATGCGCATTATAGGGAGCCTTCAGAATTACACAACCTTTTTTTTAAAAAAAAACTCTGTTTGCGGATAAAATAGCCACCTTGTGCTTTTTCACCGCATAACGGTTATAAAAGAAACGACTTCATGCCTATAATTCTAACTTTAGCAACCTACTCGCTCATAAATTCATAATGAACTAATGAGTTATTTAACTGCTATCTTTTATTTCTTTTTTACGGTTATCACTATGAACACACTTTTACGTCCTTATTTAGGTATTTACCCTTCTATTAATGCACGCGTTTTCATTGACCCATCTTCTGTTGTAATTGGAGATGTTCGCATAGCTGATGATGTCAGTATTTGGCCTCTTTCTGTTTTGCGTGGTGATGTTAACTATATTTCTATTGGTGCACGTACCAATATTCAAGATGGCTCAGTTCTACATGTCACACATAAATCCGCAAGTAACCCTGAGGGGAACCCGTTAATTATTGGAGAAGATGTCACCATTGGTCATAAAGTTATGTTACATGGTTGCACTATAGGAAATAGAGTGCTGGTTGGAATGGGTTCAATTGTTATTGATGGAGCTATAGTGGAAGATGACGTTATTATTGGGGCTAACAGTTTAGTGACCCAAGGGAAAAGGCTCGAATCCGGTTACTTATATACAGGGAGCCCAGCAAAAGCCATCCGAAAATTGACTGATGCTGAGTTAAGCCATTTACGTTATTCAGCGAATAACTATGTCGAATGGAAAAATAACTATTTAGCTTCTGATAATATGTAAAGCCCATCGTCATCATCGAGGCCTTGTTCAATCAAGGCTTCAAACTCTTCTTCTATATCCCATCGATACTGCTGAAATAAACTCAAAGGTGTTTCTTCTTTACCATAACGTTGAAATAACAATGACTGAGGAATTGCACATTCCGCAAGCATTCCGCTGATCAACACAGGAAAGCGTACTTGCTTGGATAGCGCATCCCACTCTTCTCTATCAGGGAATTGAATTTGCTGATTCACCCTTTCAATTCCTTATATAAGGCAGATAGAACAGGTGTAATTTCAGGAAGAATGCCATGCCATAGTTTAAAAGAAAACGCGGCTTGCCCTACTAGCATACCTAGGCCATCGGCTATTTTAGTCACTTGATGTTGAGTCACAAACTCAAGGAAGGGCGTTAATGATGATTGATAAAACATGTCATAGCATGCAACTTGATCGCTAAACACATTTGGATTGATTGCAGGAACCTCTCCACTTACACCAGATGAAGTCGCATTGATAATCAGATCAAAATCAGCAGATACGATCTGTGAGATCTCTTTCCCGCACATTTTACCTAGTGCTGAAAATTCATTAACTAATAATTCAACCTTAGAAAAGGTTCTATTTGTCAAAGTGATATCACAGCCATATTCTAAAAGTGGCAATAATGCTCCACGTGTCGCACCACCAGCACCAATCATTAATATTCGGCTATTTGGATGAACAAACTTTAAACGTTGTAAATCTAACAAAAGCCCCATTCCATCGGTGTTGTCGCCCAACAATCGATTATCATCAAGCTTCATCACCGTATTAACAGCGCCACAAACTTGAGCTCTTGCAGTTAATTCAGAAACAGCCTGAAAAGCACGCTCCTTAAATGGCAAAGTAATGTTTGCGCCCTTTCCACCCTGAGAAAAAAAACCTATTAGACTTTGTTCGAATCCCTCGATTGGTGCTAGGACTTTTTCATATTCAAGGGAAACCCCTGTTTGCTCTGCAAACATTTTATGTATAACAGGTGATTTACTGTGTTGAATTGGATTACCAAAAACCGCAAACATTTCCATCAATATTATCCTTTACGATATAATTGCCCTGTTTTTGCATCTCTTATTTCAGATGGGTTTTGACGACCACCGACCATTCCATCAAGAACAGGAATACTCCCGTTGAACTGTGCAATAACATCTTCAGTTGTCCTACAAGGCTCTAACCCACTTAAATTAGCACTTGTAGATACCAAAGGTTTGCCATAATGACGGCATAATTTTTTTACTAATTCATGGTCTGTAACTCTCACTGCGATAGTATCAAACCGACCTGTCAACCATTTTGGAGTCGTTACTTTTGCCGGGATCACCCATGTTACTGGCCCCGGCCATGTTGCAAACATCGCTTGCTTTTGTTCTTCTGTTAGTTGCTCATCATCTATATAGTCTTTTAATTGCTCGTAGCTATCAGCGATAAGGATTAATCCTTTTTCCCAAGGGCGTTGCTTTAACTCTAATAACTTATATACCGCTGTTTCACTATCAGGGTCACAACCTAAACCAAATACGGCTTCTGTTGGATAGGCAATAACCTCCTCATGTTGTAATGAACTAATAATACTTTCAATTGCAGGTGTAGATATATTTGACATAGTTTTAACTCATTATTCTTCTTGTTGTTTACCGCAGCGTTTGCTGGCACAAAATAATCTTACTCCCTGTCCCCCCCTTTTTTCCATAAGTAATGGATACTCACAATACTTACATTTACCATTAATAGGCTTATTATTTAATATAAACTGACAGTTAGGGTAATTGTCGCAAGCATAAAAAGTCTTACCATAACGCGATTTTCTCTGTAATAAATTCCCTTTTTGGCATTGCGGACAAGAAATTTTAGTTTCATCCGGTTTATCAATTAGCTCAATATGTTCACATTCAGGATAATTACTACAACCAATAAACATGCCAAATCGGCCTTGCTTAAGCACTAGGTCGTGACTACATTTAGGACAATGTTGACCTTCTAATACTTTAATTATATGACTTTCCACCGTAGGTCTTAGCGGTCTCATATAATGACATTGTGGATAACTTGAACAACCTAAAAAAGGCCCATGTGAACTATTGCGGATAACAAGCAAAGAATCGCATTCTGGACAATGTTCATTTTTTTCTGTATCGAAGGGCAGTTGTTTAGACATGTTTTTCTCTACTGTTGCTTTTAACTAAGTTACTCTGGTATACCCACCAGCCCCTGAGCTAACTACCCCATTAATTTCCATCTCAGTTAATATGGTAATAATTTGAGTAACTGGAATTTGGGTTTGTTCTGCAATGACATCTACTGGTGTCGCTTGGTACCCAACCATACCTAAAATTTTATTTTCTACCACATTAAACTCAAGTGGTGCCTGTTCTATAGGTAATTCGGTTTGTATCCAATTTAACCCATCACCTATATGCTGTAAAACATCCTCAGGTTCAGCTAATAGATAAGCTCCCTGCTGTAATAACCAATGGTTGCCATGAAATGCAGAGTTACCTAATGGAGCAGGCAATGTAAATAAGTCGCGGTTTTGCTCTAATGCATACCTAGCGGTTATCAGTGAGCCACTTTTCATCCCTGCTTCGATTACAATAACTGCTTTACTTAACCCACTAATAATACGGTTTCTCTTGGGAAATTGTTTAGGTAATGGTGGTGCATCAGGCCAATATTCTGAAATCAAAGCACCATAATTTTTGATTTTTTCAGCCAATTCAGTATGTTGACGTGGATAAATATTCGCTAACCCGCTACCTAAAACCGCAATTGTTTCACCTCGATTATCAAGGGCAGCCTTATGGCTTATACCGTCGATACCTAATGCAAGCCCACTGGTGATGGTTATACCATGATGGACAAAGCTCTTCACAAATAGGTTAGTCCATATTCTGCCGTATTCACTTGCTCTACGACTTCCAACTACAGCAATTTGTGGCGTTACCAATAATTCACTTTTTCCCACGACAAATAATAAAAGAGGAGGACGGTAAATTTGCTTTAATAAAAAAGGGTAATGGGAATCACAGAAAGTAATCATTTGATGATGTTTATTTGAAAGCCATGCCTGTACTTTCTCAAGCCGGTGCATAGAGACATTCATAAACTGTAATTGCTGTATTTCATTCAAACCATGATGGTGTAAAGTCTGATAGCTAATTTTATTTAGTTGTTTTAGCTCATTAATTATTCTTACTGCATTCAGAGGTAATAACCTTTTAACCTGTGACATTCTTAACCAAATTTCTTGGATATTCATTATTGTCATCCTGACTCATCAACAAATAGGTTCTTCAGTGAACAAATCATAACCAATACTGTCAATATGAATGAGAAATGTCTAGAATAGTCATTAATTCCCATTCACATTTTGGAAACTGCTCGAAAAATTTATGTCAGTCTTAAACGTATTACATTACCCAGACGAACGCTTACGCACAATTGCTAAGCCAGTAGACAAAGTTGATGCTTCTATACAGCGTATCGTTGATGATATGTTCGATACCATGTATGAAGAAGAAGGTATTGGCCTTGCAGCAACACAAGTTGATATCCACCAGAGAATCATCGTTATTGATGTGTCTGAAACTCGTGATGATCGCTTAGTTCTTATTAACCCTGAATTACTAGATAAATCAGGGGAAACGGGGATCGAAGAAGGTTGCTTGTCTATTCCAGAACAACATGGCTTCGTCCCTCGTGCTGAGCAGGTAAAAGTTCGCGCGCTAAACTATAACGGAGAGTCTTTTGAACTGGAGGCTGATGGTTTATTAGCTATCTGTATCCAACATGAGATGGACCACCTTGTTGGTAAACTATTCGTTGACTATTTATCGCCTTTAAAACGTCAGCGCATCCGCCAGAAAGTTGAAAAGTTAGACAGACTAAGAGCAAAAGAAGCCAAAAATAGCTAATTCGCTACATATAAATAGGGAAATTAACGTGTCAGAGCCATTAAAAATTATTTTTGCGGGTACCCCCGATTTTGCGGCCAAACATTTAGCTGCTCTCTTAGATACTAGACACCAAATCGTTGGCGTCCTCACTCGCCATGATAAACCTGCGGGAAGAGGTAAAAAGTTAACTCCGAGCCCCGTCAAGGTTCTCGCTGAAGAACACCAAATCCCTGTTTTTCAACCAGTATCTCTTAAAGATAGCGAAAACCAGCAGTGGATAAAAAACCAAAATGCAGACTTAATGATAGTTGTTGCCTATGGCCTGATTCTACCGCAAGCCGTTCTCGATATTCCTCACTTAGGTTGCTTGAATGTTCACGGCTCTTTGTTACCTCGCTGGAGAGGAGCGGCACCAATTCAACGTTCTATTTGGGCTGGTGATACTGAAACGGGTGTGACTATTATGCAAATGGATGCAGGTTTAGATACCGGAGACATGCTTTACAAAGCAATTTGTCCAATTAACCCTAGTGATACAAGCGCCTCGTTATATGACAAGTTAGCAATAATAGGCCCAGAAGCATTAATTCATACTGTTGAAATGCTATCCTCAGGCCAATGCACAGCTGAAAAACAAGATGATTCATTAGCAAATTACGCTGAAAAATTATCAAAAGAAGAAGCTCGCATTAATTGGCAAGATGATGCTGTACATATTGAGCGCTGTATTCGTGCTTTCAATCCTTGGCCAATGAGTTATTTCATGGTTGAAGAACAACTCATTAAAGTTTGGCAAGCTGAAGCACTCGAAGAAGCACATGATAAGCAACCAGGAACAATTATTAGCGCTGACAAAAAAGGTATATGCATTGCCACAGGAAATGGCATACTAAATATTACTCAGCTACAACCGCCTGGCAAAAAAGCAATGAGTGCACAAGATATCCTAAACTCTCGTCGCGAATGGTTTACCCCAGAGCAAGTTCTAGCATAACGAACTTGTAAACTGCCTGATACCTTCAGGCAGTTTTATTTCAGTCACTAATGAATTCATCCTCACCATATGAAAAACACATATAATTTGCGTAGTATCGCGGCAACAGCAATTTTCCAAGTCCTTGATAACGGCCAATCATTAAGCACTGTACTGCCTGACTTACAACGCAATATCAATGATAAAGATAAAGCTTTATTACAAGAAATTTGCTTTGGCGTTTTACGTTATTTACCTAAACTTGAATGGTTTATTAGCCAGCTAATGGAAAAACCATTAACGGGTAAACAAAGAACCCTACATTACTTAATTATGGTAGGCATCTACCAGCTACTTTATACTCGTATACCGCCTCATGCTGCATTAGCAGAAACAGTAGATGGCGCAGTTGCACTGAAAAAGCCCCAATTAAAAGGGCTTATTAATGGCGTATTACGTTCATTTCAGCGCCAACAAGTACAATTAGAAGAAAGGATTGCTAACAACACTAGCCAATATTTACATCCAAGCTGGTTATTAAAACGCCTACAAACTGCCTATCCAGAGGATTGGCAATCTATTATTGAAGCAAATAACCAACGCCCACCTATGTGGTTAAGAGTAAACTCTCAACATCACACTGCTGCACAATATCTCAACTTACTAGAACAATCTGAGATAACCGCACATTTGCACCCCTCACATCCAAATGCTATTCGGTTAGATGAACCCACCGCAGTATCTCGTCTTCCGGGCTTTGAAGATGGCTGGTCAACAGTACAAGATGTCTCAGCTCAAGGCTGCGCTGAATTGCTAGAACCTCAAAATGGGGAAAGTATTTTAGATTTATGTGCAGCACCAGGTGGAAAAACAACCCATATTTTAGAATTAGCCCCTAGAGCGAATGTTATTGCTGTAGATATCGATGAATATCGCCTTAAAAGAGTGAAAGAAAATCTAATTCGTCTTAAGCAACATGCTGTTGTTATACAAGGAGACGGCACACAGCCTGAAAAATGGGCGAAAGATCAGCAATTTGACCGTATTTTACTTGATGCACCTTGTTCCGCTACAGGCGTTATTAGGCGTCATCCTGATATTAAATGGCTACGCCGTGATTCGGATATAAATGAATTGGCGCAACTACAAGCTCAAATTCTCGAAGCTATCTGGCCTTATTTAAAACCGGGCGGTACTCTACTTTATGCGACATGCTCAATTATGCCCGAAGAAAATGGAAAGCAAATACAAAATTTCCTATCTAAACATAATGACGCCAGTCTAAATGATGGAACCGATGCTGGGTTACAAGTATTACCAAGTACTAATGGTGGTGATGGTTTCTTTTATGCACGCTTAGTCAAAAAAGTGTAGTAAATTGTAGCCAGCTCTCTGATATAGGAAGATGTAATGAAGATCATTATTCTAGGTGCTGGGCAAGTTGGCGGAACGCTTGCTGAAAATTTAGTTGATGAGAACAATGATATTACCGTCGTTGATACCGATGCTGATCGGTTACGTCAATTACAGGATCAATTCGATCTTCGAGTGGTAAATGGTCATGGCTCTCACCCTAGAGTGCTTCGAGATGCAGGCGCAGAAGATGCGGATATGTTAGTAGCCGTTACCAATTCAGATGAAACTAACATGATTGCCTGCCAAATTGCATATAGCCTATTTAATACCCCAAATAAAATAGCGCGTATCAGGGCGACTGAATATATCCGTGAAGCCGACAAATTGTTTCTACCTGAACAAATCCCGATTGACTACTTAATATCGCCAGAACAACTAGTTATCGACTATATCTATAAATTAATTCAATACCCTGGCGCCCTTCAGGTTGTAAACTTTGCAGAAGGCAAAGTTAGCATAGTTGCTGTAAAAGCTTATTATGGCGGCTCACTCGTTGGTAATGCACTATCGAGCTTACGCGAACACATGCCACATATTGATACTCGTGTTGTCGCTATTTTCCGTCAAGATAGACCTATTCGCCCTCAAGGCTCAACAATTATTGAAGCGGGTGATGAGGTTTTTTTTGTTGCTTCAACACAACATATCCGAGCCGTAATGAGCGAGCTGCAAAGACTAGAAAAACCATACAAACGTTTGATGATAGTCGGTGGTGGTAACGTCGGAGCCGGTCTAGCAAGGCGACTAGAAAAAGATTACAGCGTGAAACTTATTGAGCGCAACCAGAAGCGCGCAACAGAACTTGCTGAGTTGCTGCATGATACCATTGTATTTTATGGCGATGCATCCGACCAAGAACTACTCACAGAAGAACATATTGAGCAAATGGATGTTTTTATTGCCCTAACAAATGATGATGAAGCTAATATTATGTCTGCTATGTTAGCAAAAAAAATGGGGGCTAAAAAAGCAATGGTTCTTATACAACGCTCTGCATACGTTGAACTCGTTCAAGGTGGGGTGATTGATATTGCGATTTCACCTCAACAGGCAACTATTTCTGCTTTATTAAGCCATGTAAGAAAAGCGGATATAGTCAATGTTTCATCTTTAAGAAGAGGCGTTGCGGAAGCTATTGAGGCAATTGCACACGGTGATGAAAATACGTCAAAAGTTGTTGGCAAAAAAATATCTGAAATTAAACTTCCTCCTGGAACTATTATTGGTGCAATTGTTCGTGAAGAAGAAGTCATTATAGCTAGTGATTACCATATAATTGAACAAGGTGACCATGTCATTATGTTTATTACAGATAAAAAGTATGTACCCGAAGTTGAAAAATTATTTCAGCCAAGTCCATTCTTTTTATAAAAATAGCAAATATTTGTAGCTTAATAATTTTAGCGACTATAATTTGTTAACCTAATACATGTTTTGTTTCAATTGAGTTATTTATTAAGGGGTCGTCTAATGAGCTTTTTAAAAGATTTCCGCGAATTTGCTATGAAGGGCAATGTAGTGGATATGGCAGTTGGTATTATTATTGGTGCTGCATTTGGTAAAATCGTATCTTCATTAGTTGCTGATGTCATTATGCCTCCGCTAGGTTTACTAATCGGAGGTGTTGATTTCAAATCATTCAGCGTAGTATTAAAAGAAGCGCAAGGTGATTTACCAGCAGTAGTACTAAATTATGGTATGTTTATACAAACCGTTTTTGACTTCGTTATTGTTGCGTTCGCTATCTTTATGGCAATTAAGGTCATGAATAAAGTTCGCCGTGAAAAAGAAGCCGCACCAGCAGAGCCGGCCCCACCATCTAAAGAAGAAGTTCTGTTATCAGAAATTCGTGATCTTTTAAAAGAACAAAATAAAAATTAACTAAAAGGCCAGTGGTAATAAGTAAATAAACCTATTACCGCTGGCCTCCCAGTTAACTGACTTCTTATTTTTTTCTTTTCTTGTATAACTACCTTTTCCTTTTTTGTTTTTTTCAACTCTTTGGCGAAATAGTGGATCATGTAGTAATGCTTCAATCACATTATCTTTAATCTCACCACGTTTATGTTGATATTTACTCATGATATACCCTCATATAATTAGCAGATTGTATAATTAATAAACTTTAGATGCGCCTTTTTCTAGTATTTCCATAATGGAGCAATAGGTTGTCGCATGTTCTTCTCCACAACATGCTGAACTTAACATCTTCAGCGAATCGCGCATAATAATAAGCTCTTGTATCTTTTTTTCAACTTCAAGTAATCTGAGATCAACAATCTGTTTAGATTCTTGGCAGGTATGATGTTCAGGATCCACTCGTATTGAAAGTAGTTCAGTGATAGCTTCTAAAGTAAAACCTAACTGTTTTGCATAACGAATAAAACGCAGTCGCTGTAGGTCTTGTTCCGTAAATAACCGATACCCACCTTCTGTTCTTTCTTTATGTCCCATCAAACCTTGTTTTTCATAAAAACGAATCGTATCAGGCGTCACATCTGCTAGCCTAGCAAGTTCACCTATCTTATACATGCTCATAATACTTACCTGTAGATATGGGTTAACCACGAAAAAATCAAGGGAATAAATTTATTTGAAGAAGTAAGAATAGCAGGTACAAAAAAACCGGGCAAATATACCCGGTTTTCTTGAAAGCGACAGCAGATTACTCTGCAGCTGCTTCTTGAGACTCAACAGCACGGTCAACAAGCTCGATGTAAGCCATCGGAGCGTTGTCACCTGTGCGGTAGCCACACTTAAGAATACGAGTGTAACCACCTGCACGAGCTGCGAAACGAGGTCCCAGTTCATTAAATAATTTTGCAACGATCTCGTTATCACGAGTACGTGCGAATGCCAGACGACGATTAGCTACGCTGTCGGTCTTGGCAAGAGTAATCAGCGGCTCAACGACGCGACGCAGTTCTTTCGCTTTAGGCAGAGTCGTCTTGATGATTTCATGACGAACTAAAGAACCTGCCATGTTACGGAACATAGCTTGGCGGTGGCTGCTGTTGCGGTTCAATTGACGACCACTCTTACGATGGCGCATGACCTTATCCTTCTCAGTAAAACCTTAACCTGTGATCTTAATCATCAGCAATACTTGCTGGTGGCCAATTTTCTAAGCGCATGCCCAGAGAAAGACCACGAGATGCCAAGACGTCCTTAATTTCAGTAAGAGATTTCTTACCAAGATTCGGAGTTTTAAGCAACTCAACTTCTGTACGCTGTACCAGATCACCGATGTAGTGGATAGCTTCTGCTTTGAGGCAGTTAGCAGAGCGGACAGTCAATTCCAGATCGTCAACTGGGCGCAATAAGATAGGATCGAATTCTGGTTTTTCTTCTTTAACTTCAGGCTGACGTACATCACGTAAGTCAACAAAAGCTTCAAGTTGTTCAGCCAGAATGGTTGCCGCACGGCGAATCGCCTCTTCAGGATCGATTGTACCGTTAGTTTCCATTTCAATAACTAACTTATCCAAGTCTGTACGTTGCTCAACACGAGCTGCTTCAACATTGTAGGCAATACGCTCTACTGGGCTGTAGCATGCATCGACTAACAAACGACCGATTGGGCGCTCATCTTCTTCCGAATGAACTCGGGCAGAAGCCGGCACATAACCACGACCACGCTGTACTTTAATTCGCATATTAATAGATGCGCTTTCGTCAGTCAGGTGGCAGATGATGTGCTGTGGCTTGACGATTTCGACATCACCATCATGGATGATGTCGGCTGCAGTCACAGGGCCAATGCCAGATTTATTCAAGGTTAAAATAACTTCATCTTTCCCCTGAACTTTTACCGCCAGCCCTTTCAGGTTGAGGAGAATCTCCAGGATATCTTCCTGTACACCTTCTTTGGTGCTGTACTCATGCAGTACACCATCAATCTCAACCTCTGTCACCGCACAACCCGGCATAGACGAAAGCAGAATACGGCGCAGTGCGTTACCAAGAGTATGGCCAAAGCCACGCTCTAAAGGCTCAAGGGTCACCTTAGCGTGCGTCGAACTCACTTGCTCGATATCTACCAGGCGCGGTTTTAGAAACTCTGTCACAGAACCCTGCATTGTGTCCTCTCTTTGGTGCTAAGCTTTACTTGGAGTAAAGCTCGACGATCAGGTGTTCGTTAATGTCCGCAGACAAGTCAGTACGTTCAGGAATACGTTTGAACACACCTTCCATTTTAGCAGCATCAACTTCCAGCCAAGTTGGCTTCTCACGCTGTTCAGCCAGCTCTAAAGCAGCCTTAATACGAGACTGTTTTTTAGCTTTCTCACGAACGCTGATAACGTCATTCGGGGAAACCTGATAAGAAGCGATATTAACTACACGGCCATTTACCATGATAGCTTTATGGCTAACCATTTGACGTGCTTCTGCGCGAGTTGCGCCAAAGCCCATACGGTAAACGACGTTATCAAGACGACCTTCCAGCAAAGTCAGCAGGTTTTCACCTGTGTTGCCTTTCAGACGTGTTGCTTCTTTGTAATAGTTACGGAATTGACGTTCCAGAACACCGTAGATACGACGAACTTTTTGTTTTTCACGTAACTGGACGCCATAGTCAGACAGACGCGGTTTACGCGCACCGTGCTGGCCTGGAGCCTGTTCTAATTTACACTTGGTGTCAATCGCGCGAACACCAGACTTCAGGAAGAGGTCTGTTCCTTCGCGACGGCTCAGCTTGAGCTTAGGACCCAAATATCTAGCCATTTTCTTTCTCCAACAGTCCTAAAAAAAACGAAACGTATTAAACGCGACGTTTTTTCGGTGGGCGACAACCGTTATGAGGGATAGGAGTCACATCAGTAATATTAGTGATGCGGAAACCAGCGGCGTTCAGAGCACGAATTGTTGATTCGCGACCCGGACCCGGTCCCTTAACCATAACTTCCAGGTTCTTGATACCGTATTCTTTCACGGCTTCTGCGCAACGCTCTGCTGCAACCTGAGCTGCAAACGGAGTGGATTTGCGAGAACCACGGAAACCGGAACCACCGGCAGTTGCCCAACCCAATGCGTTACCTTGACGGTCTGTAATAGTAACGATTGTGTTGTTGAAAGAAGCATGGATATGAGCCACACCGTCTGAGACTTGTTTTCTTACACGCTTACGTGCACGAATTGGTGCTTTTGCCATTATTCAATACCCCGACTTATTTCTTGATCGGCTTACGCGGACCCTTACGGGTACGAGCGTTAGTCTTAGTACGCTGTCCGCGCACAGGAAGACCACGACGATGACGTAAACCACGGTAACATCCAAGGTCCATCAGACGCTTGATGCTCAGGGTAATTTCACGACGTAAGTCACCTTCTACAACGTATTTAGCAACTTCGTCACGCAGCTTGTCGATTTGTTCTTCAGACAGCTCACTGATCTTAACATTTTCAGCAATACCAGTTGCTTCACAGATAGCCTGTGAACGAGTTTTGCCGATACCGAAAATCGATGTTAAAGCGATTACAGTATGTTTATGATCAGGAATGTTAATGCCTGCTATACGGGCCACTATGCACTCCTAAGTTAAAATATACATTACTGTGCTGAAAAGCCCGTTTTCAGGATACTCAAACAATAATGTATCTTAGATAAAAAAGATTGGCTGGCTAATTTAGCCAGCTCAACCCAACTTTGCAAGAAAAAAATGCTTTTTCTTAACCTTGACGTTGTTTATGTCTTGGTTCAACACTACAAATTACACGAACGCTACCATTGCGACGAATAATTTTGCAGTTACGGCATAATTTCTTGACGGAAGCACGAACTTTCATTTTTACTCTCCGTAACTTCTAAGCAAACCATAATCACACTAAATGATTACTTACCTTTCAGGTTTGCTTTCTTCAATGCAGACTCATACTGACTTGACATCATCAGAGTTTGCACTTGAGCCATAAAGTCCATGATAACGACAACCACGATTAAGAGGGAAGTACCACCAAAATAGAAAGGTACTTTCATTGCGTCACGCATGAACTCCGGGATTAGGCAGATGAAGGTAATATATAATGCGCCAACTAATGTTAAGCGAGTCATTACCTTATCAATGTACTTGGCCGTTTGCTCTCCCGGACGAATTCCTGGTACAAATGCACCGGACTTCTTCAGGTTATCTGCTGTTTCTCTCGGGTTGAAAACCAACGCCGTATAGAAGAAACAGAAGAAGATGATCGCAGATGCATAAAGTAACACATATAACGGTTGACCAGGCTGTAAATACATAGAAATTGTAGTCAGCCAGTCCCAGCCAGTTCCATCACCAAACCAAGAAGCTATTGTACCCGGGAATAGTATGATACTGGAAGCAAAAATTGCAGGAATTACACCCGCCATATTCACTTTTAACGGTAAATGTGTACTTTGTGCTGCGTAAACACGGCGGCCTTGCTGACGTTTAGCGTAATTAACGACGATACGACGTTGACCACGTTCCATAAACACAACAAAGAATGTAACCGCGAATACTAACACCGCAACCAACAGCAACAGGAGGAAGTGCAGATCGCCTTGCCGAGCTTGCTCGATGGTATGGCCAATAGCCGGCGGTAATCCCGCAACAATACCAGCGAAGATAATGATAGAAATACCGTTACCGATACCTCTTTCAGTTATCTGCTCACCTAACCACATAAGGAACATAGTCCCCGTGACCAAGCTAACAACAGCCGTAAAGTAGAACGGGAGACCCGGATCAATAACTAACCCTTGCATCCCTGGCATATTCGGTAGACCCATTGCAATACCAATAGATTGGAATATTGCTAATACCAGAGTACCCCAACGAGTATATTGGCTTATCTTCCGACGACCTGCTTCTCCTTCCTTCTTAATCTCTGCTAACCGTGGATTAACCACTGATAATAATTGGATGATAATCGATGCCGAAATATACGGCATGATACCCAAAGCAAAGATAGAAGCACGGCTAAGAGCACCACCAGAGAACATGTTAAACATTTCAATGATGGTGCCTTGTTGCTGTTCGAGCAATTTGGCAAGCACAGTGGCATCAATACCAGGGATTGGAATAAAAGAACCAATTCGGAAAACAATTAGCGCACCAATTACAAACAAAAGTCTGTGTTTAAGTTCGCCAGCTCCACCCTTGGCACTTTGAAAATCTAATCCTGGTTGTTTAGCCATCTGTCACTTATTCCTCAATTTTACCGCCGGCAGCTTCGATTGCAGCGCGAGCACCTTTAGTAACACGAAGGCCACGTACAGTAACTGCACGGTTCACTTCGCCAGACAGAATAACTTTCGCATATTCAATCTGGATGCCAACAACGTTCGCGGCTTTCAGTGCGTTCAGATCAATAACATCGCCTTCAACAGCAGCAAAATCAGACAGACGAATCTCTGCAGTGATCATTGCTTTGCGTGAAGTGAAGCCGAATTTCGGCAGACGACGGTATAAAGGCATCTGGCCACCTTCGAAACCACGACGTACGCCACCGCCAGAACGAGATTTCTGACCTTTGTGACCACGGCCGCCGGTTTTACCGAGACCAGAACCGATACCACGACCTACGCGTTTAGGCGCGTGCTTGGCACCTTCAGCCGGAGACAGAGTATTTAAACGCATCTCTTACTCCTCAACTTTAACCATGTAGGAAACCAAGTTGACCATACCACGTACAGCAGGAGTATCCTCGCGCTCTACTGTATGACCAATGCGACGCAGACCTAAACCGACCAGTGTTGCCTTATGCTTAGGCAGACGACCGATTGAACTGCGAACTTGTGTAATTTTAATAGTCTTAGCCATAGCCGATTACCCCAGAATTTCTTCGACGGATTTTCCACGCTTAGCTGCGACCATTTCTGGAGACTTCATGCTGTCTAAAGCATCCAGTGTTGCACGAACCACGTTGATTGGGTTAGTGGAACCATAGGTTTTAGCCAGTACGTTGCGAACTCCAGCTACTTCTAAAACAGCACGCATTGCACCGCCGGCAATGATACCGGTACCTTCGTGAGCAGGTTGCATAAACACACGAGAACCAGTGTGTGTACCTTTCACAGGGTGGAACAATGTGCCGTTGTTTAGAGCAACGGTTTTCATACTGCGACGGGCTTTTTCCATCGCTTTCTGGATTGCTGCCGGAACTTCGCGCGCTTTGCCGTAGCCAAAACCAACGCGACCGTTACCATCACCAACTACAGTCAGTGCGGTAAAGCTGAAAATACGGCCACCTTTAACGGTTTTTGCTACGCGGTTTACCGCGATCAGCTTTTCCTGCAGTTCGCCAGCTTGTTTTTCGATGTGAGCCATCTTACACCTCTACCTTAGAACTGAAGGCCAGCTTCACGGGCAGCATCTGCCAGTGCCTGGACTCTACCATGATATTGGAAACCAGAACGGTCAAAAGCAACAACAGTGATGCCTTTTTCCAGTGCGCGTTCAGCAATTAATTTACCAACTACTGCTGCTGCATCTTTGTTTCCAGTGAATTTCACTTGCTCATTGATAGCTTTTTCTGTAGTAGAAGCTGCAACCAATGTTTCAGAACCGTTCGGTGCGATAACCTGCGCATAAATATGGCGTGGAGTACGATGTACCACCAGGCGAGTCGCACCCAACTCTTGGATCTTACGGCGTGCGCGGGTCGCACGACGGATACGAGCTGCTTTCTTATCCATAGTGTTACCTTACTTCTTCTTAGCCTCTTTGGTACGCACGATTTCATCGGCGTAACGAACACCTTTACCTTTGTAAGGCTCAGGACGACGGTAAGCACGCAGTTCTGCTGCAACTTGACCAATCACTTGCTTATCCGCACCTTTCAGTACGATTTCAGTTTGTGTTGGACATTCAGCAGTAATGCCTGCTGGCAGTGCGTGTTCAACCGGATGCGAGAAACCTAAAGACAAGCTTACTGCATTGCCTTTGATTGCTGCACGGTAACCAACACCGACCAGTTGAAGCTTTTTAGTGAAGCCTTCGGTAACACCAACAACCATTGCATTACACAGTGAACGAGTAGTACCCGCTTGTGCCCATGCATCATCAAAACCTTCGCGTGGTGCGAAAGTCAGTTGATTGTCTTCGCTTTTAACTTCAACTGCATTATGGATAGTACGAGTAAGCTCGCCGTTTTTACCCTTAATCGAAATAACCTGACCGTTGAGTTTTACCTCTACGCCGGCAGGAATGACGACGGGTGCTTTTGCCACACGAGACATTCTTTCCTCCCGAATTAAGCTACGTAGCAGAGAATCTCGCCACCAAGACCAGCTTGGCGAGCTGCACGATCAGTCATGACACCTTTAGAGGTAGAAACAACAGCGATACCTAAACCAGCCATAACTTGTGGCAGCTCATCTTTTTTCTTATAGATGCGCAGACTTGGGCGGCTTACACGCTGAATGCTTTCTACAACAGCCTTACCTTGGAAATAACGTAAAGTCAGTTCCAGTTCTGGCTTGATGTCGCCTTCAATTTTAAAATCTTCAATATAACCTTCTTCCTTCAGCACTTTGGCAATTGCCACTTTCAGCTTGGAGGAAGGCATGGTGACCGCAACTTTGTTCGCGGCCTGACCGTTACGGATACGGGTCAGCATATCCGCGATGGGATCTTGCATGCTCATCTGTCTTTACTCCCGTGATTCAAATGGAATTACCAACTTGCCTTTTTAAGGCCCGGGATTTCACCGCGCATAGCGGCTTCACGGACTTTAATACGGCTCAGACCAAACTTCCGCAGGAAACCGTGCGGACGCCCTGTTTGACGGCAGCGGTTACGCTGACGAGAAGGACTTGAATCACGTGGCAGTGTTTGCAGCTTGAGAACAGCGTCCCAGCGATCTTCATCAGATGCTTTAACATCAGAGATGATAGCTTTCAGTTCTACGCGTTTTGCGAAGAATTTCTCAGCTAATTTAGCACGTTTAACATCACGCGCTTTCATAGATTTCTTAGCCATGAGTACCCTGCCTTACTTGCGGAACGGGAAGTTGAACGCTGCTAACAGTGCGCGACCTTCGTCATCTGATTTCGCAGTAGTGGTGATAGTAATATCTAAACCACGTACGCGATCCACTTTATCGTAATCGATTTCAGGGAAGATGATTTGTTCACGAACACCCATGCTGTAGTTACCGCGACCATCGAAAGACTTAGCGGACAAGCCACGGAAGTCACGAATACGTGGTACAGCAATAGAAATCAGACGCTCAAGGAACTCCCACATGCGTTCGCCACGCAGGGTTACTTTACAGCCGATTGGATAGCCCTGACGGATTTTGAAGCCTGCAACAGATTTGCGTGCTTTGGTAATCAAAGGTTTTTGACCTGAGATCGCTGTTAAATCAGCTGCTGCATTATCCAGCAGTTTTTTATCAGCAATCGCTTCACCAACACCCATATTCAGGGTGATCTTCTCGACCCGAGGGACTTGCATGACAGAAGTGTAGCTAAACTCGGTCATGAGTTTATTAACTACTTCGTCTTTATAGTAATCATGCAGTTTCGCCATCGTATACTCCAAAAATTACTTGATAGTTTCACTGTTAGATTTGAAGAAACGGACTTTTTTGCCGTCTTCGAATCTAAAGCCTACACGGTCAGCCTTACCAGTTGCCGCGTTAAAGATTGCAACGTTAGAAACTTGAATAGCCGCTTCTTTTTCAACGATGCCACCTGGTTGGTTCAGAGCCGGTACAGGCTTCTGATGTTTTTTAACCAGATTGATACCTTCAACGATAACTTTACTAGAAGAAATAACCTGCTTTACTTTACCGCGCTTACCTTTGTCTTTCCCAGTTAGCACGATAACTTCGTCATCACGACGGATTTTCGCTGCCATAGTTCGCTCCTTAGAGTACTTCAGGTGCCAGAGAGATAATTTTCATAAACTTCTCGTTACGAAGTTCACGAGTTACCGGCCCAAAAATACGCGTACCGATTACTTGCTCACTGTTATTATTTAATAACACACAAGCATTACCATCGAAGCGAATGACAGAACCGTCAGGGCGACGTACACCCTTCTTGGTGCGCACCACTACCGCTTTCAGGACATCACCCTTTTTAACTTTACCGCGTGGAATTGCTTCTTTAACAGTAATTTTAATGATGTCGCCTACATGTGCATAGCGACGGTGCGAGCCACCTAGAACCTTGATACACATTACGCGACGTGCACCGGAGTTGTCGGCCACGTTCAGCATAGTCTGTTCTTGGATCATTTTAGTGCTCCGCTAAATGTCAACTGCTACTGAGCCACCTCATTATGAAGAGGCCGTTCAAATATACCCATACTACGAGGGCGCGGCATTATAACACCACATCATCGTGTTGGACAGAAAAAAATAAACGGCTCAATCAAAAAGAGCCGTTTATTCATCAAGAAAAGTTATTCTATTACAGAACAGCTTTTTCTACAACGCGAACTAAGGCCCAAGACTTAGTCTTAGACAGTGGACGAGTTTGGCGGATTTCTACCACGTCACCGATTCCACATTCATTGTTCTCGTCATGTACGTGCAATTTAGTCGTACGACGGATGAATTTACCATACAGAGGGTGTTTCACCATACGTTCGATAGCAACAACAATAGATTTCTCCATTTTATCGCTAACTACACGACCTTGCAGAGTACGGATTTTATCGCTCATTACGCACCTGCCTTCTCAGTCAGTAAAGTCTTCACACGTGCGATATCGCGACGCACTTGTTTCAACAGATGAGACTGTTGCAGCTGACCGCTTGCAGCCTGCATACGTAAATTAAATTGTTCACGTAACAGGTTCAAAAGTTCAGCATTCAGCTCTTCAACGCTTTTTTCGCGCAGCTCTTGTGCTTTCATTACATCACCGTCTTAGTTACAAAGGTGGTTTTGATAGGCAGTTTCGCTGCTGCCAGAGAGAATGCCTCACGAGCCAGCTCTTCAGGCACACCGTCCATTTCGTACAGTACTTTACCAGGCTGAATTAAGGCAACCCAATATTCTACGTTACCTTTACCTTTACCCATACGAACTTCGAGTGGTTTCTCAGTGATTGGTTTGTCTGGGAACACACGGATCCAGATTTTACCTTGACGCTTAATAGCACGGGTCATAGCACGACGTGCCGCTTCGATCTGACGTGCAGTCAGACGACCACGGCCAACAGCTTTAAGACCGAAAGTGCCGAAGCTAACATCCGTACCTTGCGCTAGACCACGGTTGCGGCCTTTGTGCACCTTACGGAATTTTGTACGCTTTGGTTGTAACATCAGCGACTCTCCTTACTTGCGGCCTTTACGCTGCTGCTTTTTAGGTTGAGCAGCTGGTTTCTCAGCTTGTTCAACAGCAGCCATACCACCCAGAATCTCACCTTTGAAGATCCATACCTTAACGCCGAGAACACCATAAGTGGTGTGCGCTTCTGAAGTGTTGTAATCGATATCAGCACGTAATGTGTGCAGTGGCACACGGCCTTCACGATACCACTCGGTACGAGCGATTTCAGCACCGCCTAAACGGCCACTGACTTCAACTTTAATACCTTTAGCGCCCAGACGCATTGCGTTCTGTACCGCACGCTTCATAGCACGACGGAACATAACACGACGTTCCAGCTGTGAAGAAATGCTGTCAGCAACTAATTTAGCGTCTAGTTCTGGTTTACGAACTTCGGCGATATTGATTTGCGCAGGAACACCAGCGATATCCGCTACTGTTTTACGCAGTTTTTCAACGTCTTCACCTTTCTTACCGATAACGATACCTGGGCGAGCAGTGTGAATAGTCACACGGATGCTTTTCGCAGGACGTTCGATAACGATGCGAGAGATTGACGCTTTTGCCAATTCTTTATTCAAGTACTGGCGTACTTTGTAATCGCTGTCTAGGTTGTCAGCGAATTCATTGGTGTTCGCATACCAGGTAGAGTTCCAAGGTTTGACAATACCCAGGCGAATACCATTAGGATGTACTTTCTGACCCATTGCTAGTCTCCAGAGTCTCAGCGATCGGACACAACCACAGTAATGTGGCTGGTGCGCTTAAGAATACGATCTGCACGGCCTTTCGCACGCGGCATGATGCGTTTCATGGTTGGACCTTCGTCTACGAAAATTTTCGCAACTTTCAGGTCATCAATGTCAGCGCCATCGTTTTGCTCTGCGTTAGCAATTGCAGATTCAAGTACTTTCTTCACTAAACCAGCAGCTTTCTTGTTGGTGTAGGTCAGAATTTCCAGAGCTTGCGACACTTTCTTACCGCGAATCAGGTCGGCAACTAAGCGAACCTTCTGGGCAGAAGAACGAGCGTGGCGATGCATAGCTAAAGTTTCCATCTCTTCCTCCTATCCTTAACGTTTCTTAGCTTTCTTATCTGCCGCGTGGCCGCGATAAGTGCGAGTCGGTGCGAATTCACCCAGTTTGTGACCAACCATTTCGTCGGTTACGAAAACTGGAACATGCTGACGACCATTATGGACAGCGATGGTCAATCCGATCATATTAGGAAAGATCGTTGAACGACGGGACCAAGTCTTAAGAGGCTTCTTGTCTCCGCTTTCCACCGCTTTCTCTACCTTCTTCAGCAAGTGCAGGTCAATAAAAGGACCTTTCTTGAGAGAACGTGGCATGGTTTATCCTCTAATTATTTTTTAGAACGATGACGTACGATGAATTGATCAGTACGCTTGTTACTACGAGTTTTCTTACCTTTGGTTTGAACGCCCCATGGTGTTACTGGGTGTTTACCAAAGTTACGGCCTTCACCACCACCATGTGGATGGTCTACTGGGTTCATCGCAGTACCGCGAACGGTAGGACGAACACCACGCCAGCGGCTAGCACCAGCTTTACCGAGAACACGTAACATATGTTCAGCGTTACCAACTTCACCAAGAGTTGCACGGCAATCAGCTAAAACTTTACGCATTTCACCAGAACGCAGACGTAATGTGACATAAGCACCATCACGAGCAACGATTTGAGCGTAAGTACCTGCTGAACGCGCTAACTGTCCACCTTTACCTGGTTTCAGTTCGATGTTATGAACTGTAGAACCAACAGGGATGTTGCGCATCGGCAGTGCGTTACCAGCTTTGATTGCTGAATCAACACCAGATTGAATCTGGTCGCCAGCTTTCAGGCCTTTTGGTGCAAGAATATAACGACGTTCACCGTCTTTATATAGAACCAGTGCAATGTTCGCAGAACGATTTGGATCATATTCCAAACGCTCAACAACTGCAGGAACACCGTCTTTGTTGCGTTTGAAGTCAACTAAACGATAATGCTGCTTATGGCCACCACCGATATGACGGGTAGTGATACGGCCATTGTTGTTACGACCACCGGATTTGCTGTTTTTTTCTAACAGCGGAGCATAAGGTTTACCCTTATGCAGCTCAGGGTTAACCACTTTAACTACGTGGCGACGGCCCGGAGACGTAGGTTTACATTTAACAACTGCCATTGTTCTTTACTCCTCCGACTTACTCAGCACCGCTAATGAAGTCCAAATTTTGGCCTTCTTTCAGCGTGACGTAAGCTTTTTTCCAGTCGCTACGACGACCGAAACGCTGACCGTGGCGTTTAGTTTTGCCTTTAACCAGCAAAGTGTTAACACCTTCAACTTCAACTTCAAACAGTTTCTGTACAGCAGCTTTGATTTCTGCTTTAGTCGCGTCTTTCGCAACTTTGAGAACGATGGTATTGCTTTTTTCCATCGCTGTAGAAGCTTTTTCAGATACATGCGGCGCGCGCAGTACTTTTAGCAGACGTTCTTCACGGATCATGCCAGCATCTCCTCAACTTGCTTCACAGCATCAGCAGTCATAACCACTTTGTCGAAGGCGATCAGGCTAACCGGGTCAATACCTGCTGCATCACGAACGTCAACCTTATACAGGTTACGCGCTGCTAAAAACAGATTTTCATCTAATTCAGCAGTGATGATCAGAACATCTTCCAGAGCCATATCTTTCAGTTTCTGTGCCAGCAACTTAGTTTTAGGTGCTTCAACAGAGAACTTCTCGACAACGATCAGACGATCTTGACGTACCAACTCAGAGAGGATGCTTTTTAAAGCACCACGGTACATCTTCTTATTAACTTTTTGACTGTGGTCCTGTGGTTTAGCTGCGAAGCTAACACCACCAGAGCGCCAAATTGGGCTCTTTACTGAACCAGAACGTGCACGGCCAGTACCTTTTTGACGCCATGGTTTTTTACCTGAACCAGAAACTTCAGCACGAGTTTTCTGAGCACGAGTACCTTGACGAGCACCAGCTGCATACGCAACAACTACTTGGTGAACAAGCGCTTCATTGAAATCACGCCCGAAGGTAGTTTCGGAAACAGTCAGCGCGCTTTGCGCGTCTTTCATTACCAATTCCATTCCTATCTCCTCGACGTTAAGCCTTGACAGCCGGTTTTACGATCAGGTTGCTACCAGTTGCTCCTGGAACAGCACCTTTGACCAGCAGCAGGTTGCGCTCAGCGTCAACACGTACTACATCTAGGCTTTGAACAGTTACACGCTCATTACCCAGTTGGCCTGCCATTTTCTTGCCTTTAAACACTTTGCCCGGAGTCTGGTTTTGACCGATAGAACCCGGAACACGGTGAGACAAGGAGTTACCGTGAGTAGCATCTTGAGTACGGAAATTCCAGCGCTTAACTGTGCCGGCAAAACCTTTACCTTTAGATGTACCAGTAACGTCGACTTTTTTAACGTCAGCGAAAATTTCAACGCTAATGCTTTGACCTACTGTGTATTCTGCACTGTCTTCAATGCGGAATTCACGCAGGATACGGCCAGCTTCGACGCCAGCTTTAGCGAAATGACCTGCTTCAGGCTTAGTTACACGATTAGCTTTTTTGCTACCGGTAGTAACCTGAATTGCATTATAACCGTCAGTTTCTGCAGTTTTAACCTGAGTAACACGGTTATTTTCAATTTCGATAACAGTTACAGGTATAGAAACGCCATCTTCAGTGAAGATACGAGTCATACCGACTTTCTTACCGACTAAACCTTTCATTGTTTCAACCTCTCAATCGTTCGACGACCTGATTAACCCAGGCTGATCTGCACGTCAACGCCGGCAGCCAGGTCCAGACGCATCAGAGCATCAACGGTCTTTTCGGTTGGCTCAACGATGTCAACCAGACGCTTGTGAGTGCGAATTTCGTACTGATCACGCGCATCTTTGTTAACGTGCGGAGAAATCAGAACGGTAAAACGCTCTTTACGTGTCGGCAGCGGGATAGGACCACGAACTTGCGCACCAGTGCGCTTAGCAGTCTCTACGATTTCCGCAGTTGATTGATCGATTAAACGATGATCAAAAGCTTTCAGGCGGATACGGATTCTTTGGTTCTGCATGAGACCAGAGCTCCAACTATTTTATAAACGTAAATGATTACTCCTCGTACCCATTTCGATTGATGGGAGAGTGTAATCGTTCTTGATGTAACTTCCAAATCGGAAGTATTGTCTAAATGAGCAACAAATTGTTAACTCAATACTGATATTTCAGTCCTAAAATATAGGGCTTACTCATCAGTAAGCCCGCGCATTATACGTAAATTATAGGGAAACGCAAGCAATCGAGGAAAATATGTGCGAATTTTCTAGGGGAGTAATGGAAAAAACCTCAACCATGGAATACACAGTGGTTGAGGTTAGTTATTAACTTAATAAAACAACAGTACGGAATAAGACTTTATTCTTCTTTAACTTGTGCTTGAAGATAGTTTTGAATTCCCAAACGATTAATCAGCTCTAGTTGAGTTTCTATCCAATCAATATGATTTTCTTCATCAGCTAAAATTTCAATCATCAGGTCTCGACTTACGTAGTCATGAACCGAATCTGCATACTTAATAGCTTCCTTTAGATTTTTTGCCCCATCGATTTCAAGCTGTAAATCTGACTTCAGCATTTCTTCAACATCTTCACCAATATTCAATTTGCCAAGATCTTGTAAGTTAGGAATACCTTCGAGGAAAAGAATTCGCTCTATATATTTATCTGCGTGCTTCATTTCATCAATTGATTCGTGATATTCCATCTCATTGAGACGTGTAAGCCCCCAATTTTTAAACATGCGTGCATGCAAAAAATATTGGTTAATTGCAACTAACTCATTGCCCAGTAGTTTATTTAGGTGGGCTATCATTTTTTTATCGCCTTTCATTTCTACCCTCCATCGCTTCCAGTCTTTTAAGTGTAGTACTGAAATTGATGTTAGTGTGATTTTTACACAATGTATTTAAACAAAAGGTGATAAATATGGTGGGAATAATTTGACTGGTATTAAATACTATGCGACTTCAGTTGCGCACGCATCCTCAAAAATCATTTGCTCTTCATATAAAATTGCCTTCGTCTGCCGAATACATTTTCCACATTCTAAGCCTACAGGCAGAATTTGTCGTAGACCCTTTAGTGAGGTCACTTGATACTTTCTTGCGGCATTTCTGATCTGTTTATCAGTAATGGCTTCACAAAGGCAGATGTACATGATGCTTACCTGTATAAATCACATACAGATAGTTTAAATAAAAATGATTTGCATTTCAATTATCATTACTAATGATTTACAAAGATCATTTACCACTGAGCGATTAATTACACAAGCAAATGAAATCAAAAGAAAAAATAACTTTTAATATGAATAATTCGGCTAATATATAGCAACGTAATACTGTAATTTTATGTAGTCAAAATTTTGCTTATAACAACAAAAGGGCACCTAAATAAGGTGCCCTTTTTTAAAACTAGATAAAGCTATGTATTATGCAATAATTTTTGCAACAACACCCGCACCTACAGTACGGCCACCTTCACGGATTGCGAAACGTAAACCGTCGTCCATCGCGATTGGGTGGATCAGGGTAACGATCATGTTGATGTTATCACCTGGCATTACCATCTCTACGCCTTCTGGCAGTTCGATAGTACCTGTTACGTCAGTTGTACGGAAGTAGAACTGTGGACGGTAACCTTTGAAGAATGGAGTATGACGACCACCTTCATCTTTGCTCAGAATATAAACTTCTGATTCAAATTTAGTGTGTGGCTTGATTGAACCTGGTTTCGCCAGTACTTGACCACGTTGAATTTCTTCACGCTTAGTACCACGCAGCAGAACACCAACGTTCTCACCTGCACGACCTTCGTCTAACAGTTTACGGAACATTTCAACGCCAGTACAAGTTGTTTTAACCGTGTCTTGAATACCAACGATTTCAACTTCTTCACCAACTTTGATGATACCACGCTCAACACGGCCTGTTACTACTGTACCACGACCTGAGATTGAGAATACGTCTTCGATTGGCAGCAGGAATGGCTTGTCAATTGCACGCTCTGGTTCTGGAATGTAAGTATCCAGGTGGCCTGCTAATTCAACAATTTTCGCTTCCCACTCTGGGTTGCCTTCCAGCGCTTTCAGAGCTGAACCACGAACAACTGGCGTGTCGTCGCCTGGGAAATCGTATTGAGACAGAAGTTCACGAACTTCCATTTCGACTAATTCTAACAGCTCTTCGTCGTCTACCATGTCACATTTGTTCAGGAAAACGATGATGTAAGGAACACCAACCTGACGACCTAACAGGATGTGCTCACGAGTTTGTGGCATTGGGCCATCTGTCGCAGCAACAACCAGAATTGCACCGTCCATCTGAGCAGCACCAGTGATCATGTTTTTAACATAGTCGGCGTGTCCTGGGCAGTCTACGTGTGCGTAGTGGCGAATTGGAGTATCGTATTCTACGTGTGAAGTAGAGATAGTGATACCACGCGCTTTTTCTTCTGGTGCGTTATCGATTTGGTCGAATGCACGAGCAGAACCGCCGTAAGTTTTAGCCAGAACAGTAGTGATAGCTGCTGTCAGAGTAGTTTTACCGTGGTCAACGTGGCCGATAGTACCAACGTTAACGTGCGGTTTTGAACGTTCAAATTTTTCTTTAGACATTAGATTGTCCCTCTAAGACACGGAATCGGTGGTTAAACCACATCAACCAAGCAAGAATTATTTCGCTTGTTTTTTTCAGGAGACAAATCAGGGAGATAAGTGAGAACATAAAGGAAGTGGTGCTGATAGGCAGATTCGAACTGCCGACCTCACCCTTACCAAGGGTGTGCTCTACCAACTGAGCCATATCAGCACATCTTGGAGCGGGCAGCGGGAATCGAACCCGCATCATCAGCTTGGAAGGCTGAGGTAATAGCCATTATACGATGCCCGCAATGAACTCGGCTACCTGAGTTATCAGCTGTTAAACTGTTCCTCAAAATTTTCTCTTAAGAAAATTTCTTGGAGATGGTGGTGGGAGAAGGATTCGAACCTTCGAAGTCTGTGACGGCAGATTTACAGTCTGCTCCCTTTGGCCGCTTGGGTATCCCACCTATCCAAATTTTTAATGGTGCCGGCACCAAGAGTCGAACTCGGGACCTACTGATTACAAGTCAGTTGCTCTACCAACTGAGCTATGCCGGCATCAAGTGCTGCGCATTCTAGGTAGAGTCGGCGCAGGTTGCAACAAAAAAATTAACTTTTTTGTTTGTTCGCTCACATTTTGTTCGCTTTTCGCATTTTTGTTGATTTTTTAACTGTTTTGAGCTTAAAACATCAACAACAGCTGTTAACTATAGTCCATTATCATTTGGTCAGTAAAGGGAGAAAAAGGCTTAAAATTTTTAAAATTATTATTTTTTATTCGATATCACAGTTTTACCCTCTTATTCTTAGGTGTTTTTTTCATCACTCAGTATCATTTTTTCTGCCTGCATCAAAAAAAACTGATAAAAAATAGAAAAAAACCTACGCCTCCCCACTTTCCCTCGCTATGATGCTAGCAAATTTTATGGATACGGGTGTTTAGGCAACCTGTCCAACCTGCATAAAATAGGCAGATGTTGGTTTATGAAAAAGAAAGAAAATTTTATTACTACGCCATACTTAGAGTTTGATAGAGAACACTGGGCAACTTTACGTGATTCAGTACCGCTTACATTAACATCGAGTGAACTTCTAGAGTTAAAAGGGATTAACGAAGAACTCTCTATGGAAGATGTTATAGAAATTTATCTACCTTTATCGCGTTTACTGAATTTTTATATTAGTTCAAACTTACGTCGTCAGGCTGTTCTAGAGCAATTCCTTGGAACTAATGGCGCAAAAGTGCCTTATATTATTGGTATAGCAGGTAGTGTAGCCGTTGGTAAAAGTACAACAGCACGTTTGCTGCAAGCGCTACTCACTCGTTGGCCTGAACACCGTAAAGTCGACTTGATCACAACTGATGGTTTTTTACATCCTAATCAAGTATTAAAAGATAGGAATATCATGAAGAAAAAAGGTTTTCCGCAATCTTATGATATGCGAAAACTAGTCAACTTCGTGTCGCAAATAAAATCAGGTGCACGTAATGTTAAGGCTCCGGTTTATTCGCATTTAACGTATGATATTGTCCCTGATGAAGAACAGGTAATTGATCAACCTGATATTTTAATACTCGAAGGGCTGAATGTCTTACAAAGTGATATGGATTATCCACAAGACCCCCATCATGTATTTGTATCTGACTTTGTTGATTTCTCCATTTATGTTGATGCTGCACCTGAATTATTAAAGCAATGGTATATCGGTCGGTTCCTTAAATTTAGGCAAGGTGCATTCTCAGATCCTGATTCTTACTTCCATAGTTATTCTAAACTTAGGGAAGAAGAGGCAATTAATATTGCTAGCTCTATTTGGGATGAAATTAATGGACTAAACCTTGAAGAAAATATATTACCAACAAAGGAAAGAGCCAGTTTAATTATGACTAAAGGTGAGAATCATTCTATTCAGAGTGTTAGATTAAGAAAGTGATTATTTATATTGGCCGGTTTCTCCCCGGCCAATAATATATTATTCATTTGGTCTTAAGGATATTTCACCACCGATGTAGGGAATTATTCCGCCATTATCCTTTTGTAGCAACAATGCACCTTGCTCATTAATCCCACGTTCAATTCCCGTTATTATTTCATTGCCAATCAATAGCTTAACATTTCTATTTAAAAAATTATCTAACTCAACCCATCTTTCTAAAAATGATTTTAGCCCTTCTTTTTCAAATAAAACCAATGAATTCCTCAAAGCTTGAATTATATTTGCTGATAATTCATTTCTCTCTATATTTTCAAACTCGTCAGATAGAGAGGACCAGGCTTGAGTTATGTTTTCGCTACTGTCAGAATTTTCTTTATTCATGCCAATATTAATACCAATACCGATAATAATATGAGCTGCATCCCCTGTTTTACCCGTTAATTCAACCAAAATTCCTGCAAGCTTTTTATCATTCATATATAGGTCATTAGGCCATTTGACTTTGACTTTATTACCAATTAATTTATTTAACGTTTCAGCGACAACAATACCAACAACTAAGCTTAACCCTATTGCCGCCGCAGGACCTTGGTCTAATTTCCAGTACATGGATAAGTAAAGGTTACATCCAAATGGTGATATCCATTGCCTTCCTCTTCTGCCTCGCCCAGCACTTTGATACTCAGCAAGACACGTATCCCCTGACTGTAATTCAGTAATTCTCTCCAACATGTACTGATTAGTAGAATCAATAACGGGTTCAACTATAATATTTACGTCATCAACTCGCTGTTTTATTGTATCTTCGTTAAGTAGGTTAATAGGGAAAGGTAACTTATACCCTTTACCGGTTACCGTTTGTACATTTACTCCCCACGAACGTAGCGTTTTTATATGCTTATTGATCGCTGCGCGGGTCATCCCTAGTTTATCTCCTAGCTGTTCTCCTGAATGCACTTGTGCATCGGCCAAGATATTTATGAGATCTAGTGGGGTGTTTCTTTCTTTCATTGAATACATTCCATTGCGTTGATTTCGCCATTTTTACCAATAAACCTGACCTCTGGCTCTAAATGTATACCAAAACGCTCTAAAACCTTTTGGCTCACATATTTTGCTAGATTGACAATGTCTTGCCCTGTTGCTCGGTTTTTATTAATTAAAACCAATGCTTGCTGTTTATGTACCGCAGCACCACCGATTTCATGACTTTTCAGACCACATTGGTCGATAAGCCACCCTGCTGCTAGCTTTACGCTTCCATCTTCTTGGTTATATTGAGGACAATTTGGATAAGCTATTTTTATGGCTTGTGCTTTTTCTGCTGAAATAATAGGATTTTTAAAGAAACTCCCTGCATTACCTGTTATTGCCGGATCAGGTAATTTACTTCTGCGCGTTTGGCATACAGAGTTAAATACTTGTTCTGGTGTTACTGTATTGGGGTCAAGCTGAGCAAGGTCACCATATATAAGCTTAGGCGTCCATTCTTTAGCAAGTTTTAACCCAACACTGATAATGACATAGCCATATTGATATTCATGCTTAAAAATACTATCACGGTAGCCAAACTGACACTCTGCAGCCGTTAGCCGTGTTACTTTACCTGTATCTAGAGAAAGTACATCAACATACTGACATATATCTTTTAGCTCTAAACCGTAAGCACCAATATTTTGAATGGGCGCAGAACCTACACAACCTGGGATCAACGCTAAATTTTCCGCACCACAAACACCTTCACTCAATAACGTTTCAAGTAATTGATGCCAATTTTCACCTGCTTGAGCATGAACATACCAATAGCTGATATCTTCTGTTATTTGTACACCCTTTAGCTGATTGATGATTACTACACCTGCAAAGTCTTCAACAAATAGAACATTGCTTCCCCCTCCTAATAATAATACTGGGAGTTGCTGATTTTTAGCCTCGCTCCATTGCTGGAGTAGAGATTCTTGGTTATCCACAAAAACAATTGATAGTGCTTTTGCTTGAATGCCAAAGCTATTAAATGATTTAAGTTCAGACGTTAGGTTCATTACAGCCTTCAGTACAAATAAAACAAAGATAAGATAAGTCTATCAGGCTGGATTAAGAGTGAATAGCAGGATTAAGAAAATAAGATAATTAGTGAAAATTATTCTATTAGTAGAATGCAAAAAGCCACCCAATGGGTGGCTTCTTTATATTTAAAACCTAGCAGTTCCCTACTCTCACATGGGGAGACCCCACACTACCATCGGCGCTACGGCGTTTCACTACTGAGTTCGGCATGGGGTCAGGTGGGACCACCGCGCTATTGCCGCTAGGTAAATTCTTTTTAAATGCCGATTATATGGTGCTGATACCCAGATTCGAACTGGGGACCTCACCCTTACCAAGGGTGTGCTCTACCAACTGAGCCATATCAGCAATATGGTGCGGTCAGTCAGTACTGACACAACCTTAAAATTTAATGTCTGGCAGTTCCCTACTCTCACATGGGGAGACCCCACACTACCATCGGCGCTACGGCGTTTCACTGCT
>NZ_JAXADV010000021.1:0-31144 GCF_033901115.1 Providencia sp. CIM-Carb-044 | reverse complement strand
GGGTTTATGTCCATCCCCAGAATTGGGCAGGAAGTGATTATTTCCTATCTTAACAATGATATAGATAAACCGATTATTACAGGCTGTACCTATAATGGCCGTAATCGACCGCCCATTGATTTACCGAAACACAAAACACGCACGACATTTCGCACCAAAACCCACAAAGGGGATGGCTTTAATGAGTTGCGTTTTGAAGATGAAGCAGGCCAAGAAGAAATCTATCTGCATGCGCAAAAGAATTTGGCCATCAATGTGCTGAACTCACGGGGTGAACGGATTAATTACGACCGGACAACCAGTATTGGTCATAACGATGAACTGGTTGTTGCCAGTAATCGGACCGTGACGGTTGAAGGTAATCAAGCGCACAAAACAACCGGTAACTACCAAGATAAAGTGGAAGGAGACCACCACCTTTCGGTTGAGGGGGATTTGGTTAAGGCAATACAAGGTGTGGTCAGCGTGAATGCACAAGGGGATATCACCTTACAAAGCAGCAGTAAAATCACGTTAAAAGTGGGCGGAAGCTTTGTCGTTGTTCACAGCGGTGGCGTGGATATTAAAGGACCGGCGATAAACTTAAATTCAGGGGGAAGCCCTGGGGATATCCTGCAAGCAACTAACCCTGCGGTACTTAAAGCCGCTGCGAGCAGTGGCGCGGCCTTTGTGGCGCATTGTCCCATGAAGGAAGGGCAAGAGGAGGCGGAAAATGGTTAAACCTGAAACGTGCTATGCCATTATCGATGCAGCTTCCGAGCCCGATGTCTTTAATTTGTTCGCCGAGCACGAACCGCCGGCGAGTTGCTTATACAGCGAACCGATTCAACCTGAAATTGTGTCATTAGCGCCCTATTTAGTGGAAGTGACCGAAGAGGTGCAACGCTGGTTAAGTACGCGAGAGACGCCTTGGGGAATTTATGTTTATACGCACGCAACCATGCGTGAGTTACGTCAGCATCTGCGCAAATACTTGATGGTGATGATACCGGGACAAGAAAAGCCGGTCTTTTGGCGTTTTTATGACCCTCGCAATGTGTGGGATGTGCTTGGAACCTTTGATAATTGGCGTTTGCATGTGTTTTTAGGTCCTATCACGAAACTGAAGACATTGTTATGGGGAGAGGAAACCGCTTCCCGCTTTGAGCGTGAGCGCCGCGGATTTCCGGATAATGCGAAGCTTGGGGGCAAGCTGATGCGTTTTACTGATGCAGAAATGAAATTATTATCTCAACAAAAAATAGCGTTATTAACAGCGAAAATGGCACTTTTTTTTGTTCGAGCAACTGAAAAATATCAGACTCAAAAAGAACATGAAACGATTGAAAGTTTAATCTTGCAAACTATCTGTAATCCCAAAATACGTTCATTAAAATATTTTACGTCAGATTTGTGTCATGAAAAAACATGGGCATTTTACTTTGAGTATGCAAAAAGGATCGTAGATATTTGTTATGAACACGATATCAATCACGAAAAATCAATAAGTCTATTTTGTTATCTTCTTGTCTATTACGAAATATATGATGTGGATTCTCTTCCTTCGGAATGGCGTGTGATTTTATCAATAACGGATGCAATGGACTTTTATAAAATTGAAAAGTTATCGATGATGTTAATAAATACCATTCCAGATTTTTATCGGCAGTACAGTGCGTAAGGAGATTGCCAGTGTCTAAAGAATATCCAGAGGTCGTTTGTGATTGTAAATTACCCGATGATTGCACACTTGAAGTCGAGATTGAATTTGGTCAACAAAAAGAAACTTATCGCCAAAATGGGATTAAAAAAGATTTTTTTCATATTATCGAATTTAAAGGTAAAAATAGTTTTCTAGCGGCAGAGCTTTCTGATTTTAATAATATTTTCAACATTGAAAAAAATCCTGAATCGTTTTTACCTGAAATCTCAGTGCCTTTTAAGGTAAAGACCTGTTCGAAGGTATGTGTCTCTAATAATCCTGAGTGCCCCATTGGAAATGTCTATGGTGATGTTGCCTATGACTTTGGGCAATCAACATCTTATAACAATAAAGTGGCACAAGTACCTCAAGGTGTAAAACCGATTGGGGAAGTCAAGAATACGTTTGTGGGTAAAGTCACGCCAGCTAAGGCATTAGATATTCCGTTAGTTTACACAAAACAATTTCGTCAATTTGGTGCAGAGGTGATGAATCCGTTTACGGTGTTGGCTGATTTATTCGTTGATTTATGGAATGATTTGGATGATGAATACGCCGTTAGTAGATTGAAGCATTCCCAAGAATATCGATTATCGATTGCAGAATGTGGGCACAAACCGTTTGAGCCCAAAATGTATAATGCCTCAATCAACAATAATATTTTGTTAAATGCAGGGGCTTTCGTGTATCAAAAATTTGGTTCGAGGTCGGTTTTTGATACAAAGTTCTATTTAATTTTACAGCAAAAAACCAAAATTGATTTAACGATTGCGTTCAATGAAAAAACAACAGGTCAAAATGATGTTGCGAGAAAAAAATTAACTGCACAAAAGAACCAAGCGTTGGGCCATAACGGCTCAAAACCTCACAGTGGCTGGACAAAATCAGGTACAGAACTGACAACCTCAAGTATTAAATTTGAAGGCTCGATTTCAAAAATATTGGGGATGGACAGTAAAAAATGGAGTGCTGAACTGAAACATGAATACTCACAATTAAAAAAGAAAAAAGAGCTTTCTTTGCTTGAAAAAGTAAATAAAGGCGTCGATAGTTTTAATCGATTATTATCGACCGCTCCAGATAAAAGCCCAAGTAAGTACAAACAACAAGAATATGAATTGGCAAAATTTGAGCTTATTTATCCGACAATCAAAGTCAGTGGTAGCCGAGAAATTGCATTAACAAAAAATAATCAAGTCATGCCTAAATACGATGTGTATTTACGTGGCGACCCGTTTTTTGGTTTCAAATTCACATTTGACATGATACAGGCTTTCGCTGCTTATTTTGGTATCAACACTATTGTCACCGTTATTCGAGAAAGGGGGACACAGAGTGAAGGGAAGGTCAATAGAGGGGAAGATGGGGCATTTATTGGTGTCCAGCTTGATTTAACCTTTAACCTGTCTTTAAACTGCGGCGTAAAATATAAGACAGAGAGTGATGGCATTACAAAATTTGATGAGAAAAGTAGTGATGTCCACTTATCGTTCACAATGAGCTGTGTAACGAACATCCGCGGAGGCTTTCGTTATTATGGTATCTCAGGCTTTTTTAAAGCGGAAGCGAAAGTAACCGCAGTTGTAAAAGCGGCTTGGGTTCCAAATGGAAATGGTGAGATTGTTTTTTATCATGAGGGGATAAAGGCTTATGCGAGTGTTGAATATGGTGTAGGGATCGGAAAAAAAGAAACAGAAGAGAATAATGACGCTGGTAAATTTGGTCATTCAAAAAAGAATATCAAAGTCGAAGAATCAACCAAGCCACTAGATAAGGAGTGGATTATTCATGAACCGTTATCCAAAGAAAAATCAGAGTATCGTTGGTCTATTTTCTCACCATCTAACGAAAGCTATGGGGCATCAGAGATCTGGTAAGCGTCTTTCGTTGAAAAACGTATTGAATATAACGAGTATTATAATGGTATTAGGTTTTAGTGGAGTCAGTATGGCAAAAAATACAATGGATGAAATTTATTTGATTAATTTATCCTCTAATAATGCAGGCTGCGGTATAAAAATTAATGATATGCTTATTATGGATAATGAAAATGCTACTGAAGGGATGTATTCTGCAGGCCAAAATATATCGAGTATGCTAACCAATGAACTAAATACATTAAGTTTAATTATGTATAATGATTCTGTTCTAGCAGAAGAAGAAAAACTAACACCGGAAATGTGGTGTGAGGTGGAACTAAATAAGTTATCCGAAAATGGTAATAGCACATTTATATCAGGTATTAAATTAGCTGGAAATAACGATGGAAAAATAATTATTTCCGATAAATATAAACATAATATGGATCAAGTTTATTTCGGTGGCTCCAATAGAAAAAGTGAAGGAAGTATGCTAGAAGCAAAAAACCAATTTAATTTACAAGGGCTCCCCAAATGGCAATGGGAAAAAGCAACGCCTGTAACGGAATCCGATATTCCTAAGGTTCAAGCGTTTTATTTAGAGCTACAACAAGCTTTTGCTGATAAAAATCTCAACAAATTAAAAGCAATGGGTAAAATATCATGGGATGAGTTTGCTTATGCAGATAATAGTTCCCCTGATCTATTTTGGAACTCTCTAGAATTTAAAGAAATGCTAGATGAAGGATATAAGCCAGCTAAAATAGATTGGAGTCGCTATATATTCAGTACTTATGAAGATAAACGAATATTCCGGTATGAAATTGGTTTTAGCCGACTGTCACCAATAAAATTAGTTAGCCCTGAAGGTCGAACATTTCACTACAATCCCTATTTATCCATTATTGATGGAAAAGTCACGATTGTTCGATAAGGAATTAATTTATGCCAAACATTATTCTTATTGGTGATTCTGATACAGGCCATGGAAAACATGGCCCTACCCATGTGATTACAGGTTCACCAACGGTAAAAGTCGATGGTAAAGCGGTTGCTCGGCAAGGAGATGCGTTAGCGCCTCACGGTGGACATTCAAGAACTATCGTTGGTGGATCAAGTAGTGTATTTATTGATGGCAAGCCTGCGGCCAGAACAGGTGATACAGTAAGTTGCGGTGGCGTATTAATTGGTAATTCAACGGTAAAAATTGGTTAGAAAATACGATGTTCTGACAGATAATAATTGAGTTCGCTAGGATTGATGATAGTAAAGAAATTAGTGTTACACCAGATAGTCAATATTAACATTAAGTGGTTAATATAAGGATATTTAATGCGCAAGTTAGCGATAGGTTTGGTATTAGTGATGGTTGTAATTTTTACTCTGTTAGTTAATTCTTACAATACAATCCAAAAAAATGATGAGTTAGTCTCTGCGGCAGCGTCAGAATTATTAAACCAATATCAGCGTCGATTTGATTTGATCCCTAATCTGGTCAGTACAGTTAAGGGATATTCAAGTCATGAAAGCAATGTGTTACAAGAAATTGTAAAGGCGAGAGCGTCTGTCGGGAAAATTAATGTGGATGGTCGCGTGTTTGATGATCCTGAAATTTCTGCGAGCTATCAAAAAGCTCAAGATAATTTAGGGCAATCTCTATCACGTCTGTTAGTCATTTCAGAAAATTACCCTGAATTGAAAGCAAACTCACTCTATCAAGACCTGATGGTACAGTTGGAGGGAGCTGAAAATCGTATTTCAGTTGCGAGAGGGCGGTATATAGAGGCGGTACGCCATTATAATACTCAAATTAGGCAATTCCCCTATAACTTAATTGCGGAATCTATGGGGTATGATAAAAAAATTAATTTTAACGTTGAGAATGGGCATGAAGTCAAAAGAACACCAACGGTGGATTTTAACTCATGATACGTAATATTTTATTTTTATTCTCCTTGCTTTTATTTAGTGCTATTGCGAGCGCATCAGTGAATAATACACCCCCATTAAAAATAGATAGGGTCATTGATCGTGCAAATTTATTAACGGCGCAGCAATTCAAAACGCTAAATAATTTATTGATTAATTTTGAAAATAATCGGAATGATGGTTCGCAATTTGTTGTTTATATTGTTCCGACTACTGGGAGTGAAAATATCGAAACTTTCGCAAATCGTGTTTTTAATCAATGGGGGATAGGTAAAAAGGGGCTTGATAATGGATTACTGCTTGTTGTGGCAATAAATGACCGCAGTGTTCGCTTTGAAGTCGGGTACGGCTATGAGGGGACATTTACCGATGTTCTTGCTGGGAGAATTATTCGAAAAAATATGTTGCCGTATTTTAGAGCAGAAAACTATTATACGGGTATTGAGCAAGGGATTATAAATGCCATTCATGTAGCTAATGATAGACCAATAAGCTCAACGAATTCTTTGACAGATCTTATTCCTCTTAAAATATTACAAACACATTTTATTTTAATTTATGTGATAATATTAGGGCTAATTTATTGTTTTCAGCTTGTATTTTCAACGAAAAAATTGAAAAGAAAAATTAATCAAGTGATAGCGCAGTCAGGTAAAAAAAAGAAAAATTCAGAAAAGCGAGGATATAAGATAGGTGCAAATCAGCTAAAACGGTTAAAAAATTATCTGAATTACTCATTCTATTTTCCAACATCATTTTCGCTGTATTTCCCTGTAGTGTTTTGTTCAGTCGTTGTCATTTTTTATACACAAATAATTCTTAATGGTATTGTTAACCCTTTTATCTTATTACTGATGGTGGTGTTATCATTATTCTTTAACCTTATTTCATTAACCGTGTTGTTTATTGGCATCAATATCTTATTTCCTATTTATCGACAGCAGAGAAAAGAATGGAAAGCGATTTGTGAGTTCAGTCGATTTGGTTCACCTTTTTATCAACCTTCATATTCAGTAAACACATCCCATAAACATGCTTCTAATTTTACTTCCAGTCACGATTTCAGTTCATCAAGCTCATCAAGTTCATCAAGTTCGTCAAGTTCATCAAGCGGTGGGGGAGGCGGTTCTAGCGGTGGTGGCGGTGCTTCGGGGCATTGGTAAAGTGTCTACTAAGGTCTTGATTTAGGTTTATAAGTAAGCGTCAGGTGAATCCCACCTAGCTGGTCGTGTATTAAATGTATTGATTTGGTTAAATTAATGTTCCCTTTCAGTAAGAGTACCAATAATCTTGTCATGTATTTCAGTAAATTTTGAATACCTCCATTGATGAGGAAGGTCATCGCTACGATGATCCGTTGGAGCTTCAAAAACTGGTATTTTTTAGATGCGGTCAATAAACAGCATTGAGTGATAACTTACCACAGCGTAATAGTCAACTAACCAATACGATCCCATTTTTTATCGTGTTACTCTTTATGGCTTTTTATACACTTTATGGCTTTTTATACACTTTGGGGTTTTATGGATAGACACTCATCTAAAATGTATGCATTTCAGAATGCAATTAATTATAACAAAAGCATTTATGACTCGTATAATGAACAAGGCAGTAGCCCTCCAAAATATTTAGATAAATATGTTCCATACTTTAACAAAGAAAAATAAGTATATGGGTCTATAATAAAGCATATTATACTGGTGAGCTTAGCCGTAATAGCCAGGCAGAAATATTTTTAATAATTGCCTGGCTAATTTTTGAGCTGTACAGCTACCTAAAAGGGCTTCTCTAAATTTATTTAGTGTACTTGGCTACTCCACCTTAGTGACGAAAAAACCAACACCAAACCCGAAATAGTTAGTACTAAACCTAAGTGTTGGCTCCAACCAGCGACCATTAGACCGATGGCGAGTCCGATGTAGTAAAATAAACCTAAAATTGCTCCGGCGGTGCCTTTTTGCTCACCATAACGGTTTAATGCATGGGCAAGTATGTTCGGGATCGCAATTCCGTAACCAATAACGACACCAATAACTGGTAAAACAAACCAAATAGAATCCATTAGAGCAAAAACTAAGCAGCCACTAACTAAAGAAATGATACTCGATAGCTTAACAAGTTGTTCAGATGTGTGTTTTTTAGCCAATAAATAGCGATTTGATATCGAACCTAAACCGACCCCAAGCGCTAATAATATCCCAGTTAATCCAAACTGTTGTTGAGTGAGCATTAATTGTTCAAAACTGAAAGGTGCCAGCTGATAATAGCTAAATAAATTAATGTTGAAAAATGCAATCAAGATCACATTTCTAATAATTTCTTTATCTGCAATCATGCGTAAAAATGTCTCAATAAATGAGATATGCGTCACATTTTCAGGCTTGGTCTCAGGTAAACGGCAGGCGGACCAGAGAAAAAGCACCGCTGCTAAAATCGCTAAGCCGATAAAAACGGCACGATAGCCACCAAAATTGGTTAACCCAGCACCAGATAACATTCCCAAAGCGGGGCTAATTGCTAAAGCAACTCCCATAATAGAAAAAACTTTCGCTAATTCATGGCCTTGGTAGCTATCACGCATGGTAGTTTGTGTGCCAATTGAACCTACGGCAGCGCCAAATGCTGACAACATTCTCATTAATAATAATAAATAAAAATGTGTGACAAATAACGCGCCAACAGAGGCAATACCATAAATCAATAAACCCGCCAAAATAGTCGGGCGGCGCCCTAAGGTGTCACACATACGCCCCCAAAACACCACGCCTAATGCAAAAGCAAAGAAATAAAGCGACAGTGTTTGTGAAGCTTGTTCCGCATTTACTGAGAAAGCACTGGCGATATCAGTGAGAGCGGGGCTGTATATGGTTTCCACAATTTGAGGAAACATCATTAAGGCAACAGCAAGCCATAATGAGAGAGGATGTTTCATACTTTTCCTGCCAATCTACTAAAAATAAAGGGTCTAATCGTATACAACGATTTAATAGCAGGCAGTTTAGTGTTATTTTTATTGTCTTATTACAATAATAAAGACTATAAATATCAAAAAAGAGACATTATGGCTTGGTTAAATCAAACAGATGAATTTCAAACTCACTGGTACCACGCCCCAGTATTGGGAATTGCAGCAAAATTGGGGCAGCATGACTCAGGTTTTCATAAACATGAAATGGGACAGCTTTTGTTTACACAACAAGGGTGTATACGGATTTCACTGGAAAATCGCCTGTCTTTGCTTCCCCCTGGTAGAATGGCTTGGATCCCACCATTTGTTCTTCATCGGGCGCAAATGAGGGCATCAGTGGGGTATCGTTCGGTTTATTTATCAGAAGAATATGCCAAAGAAATCGGGAACGATGTGGTTATTTTAAATATTTCCCCATTGCTAAGGGAAGTGTTAGAACGTATTGCTATTGCTCCGTTTGATAGTGATTGGCAGCAGGGGCGTTTGGCCAACTTATTACCGGTATTTATTGATGAATTACAGAGTGCTGCTTTAGAACCAACACTGTTAGCACTACCGCAAGATAGGCGCTTTAAAGGGGTTGATATCGAACAATTACCACCGAATTTAAACCAATTAGCGCAAACTATCGGTGCGAGTGAGAAGACGATTACACGGATTTTTTTTAAAGAAACAGGAATGAGTTATCAAGCATGGCGCCAACAGTGGCGTTATATTAAAGCCATTGAATTACTCGCACAAGAAAAGCCATATCATTATATTACTCAAGAACTTGGCTTAACAAGTGATAGTGCGTTTATTAGTTTTTTCCGTAAAATGAGTGGGATGACCCCAAGGGAATATCAGCAGCAGTAAGCTAAATGACTTTGGTAAACAAACATGAAAAAGCCCCGAAAATTCGAGGCCTTAGCATATGTAGGGGTTCAGATTTAATTAAATATTATTTTTTTGATAATTCAGAGTTGAATTCACGTTTGTCATAGCCGGTATATAGCTGGCGAGGACGTGCAATTTTCAGGCCGTCATCGTGCATTTCATTCCAATGTGCAATCCAGCCAATGGTACGTGCAATGGCAAAAATAACAGTAAACATTGAAGATGGAATACCCATTGCTTTCAAGATGATACCTGAATAGAAGTCAACGTTCGGGTACAGTTTTTTCTCAATGAAATACGGGTCGTTTAATGCGATACGTTCCAGCTCCATAGCGACTTCCAGCAAGCTGTCATTCAAGCCAAGTTCATTTAGAACTTCATGGCAAGTTTCACGCATTACGGTTGCACGTGGGTCATGGTTTTTATAAACACGGTGACCGAAGCCCATTAAGCGGAAAGAGTCATTTTTGTCTTTAGCGCGCTCGATAAATGCAGGGATGTGCTCAACAGTTTGGATTTCTTCCAACATACGTAAGCAAGCTTCGTTAGCTCCACCGTGAGCAGGCCCCCACAGTGAAGCGATACCCGCTGCGATACAAGCAAATGGGTTTGCGCCAGATGAACCCGCAGTACGAACTGTCGATGTTGAGGCGTTTTGTTCATGGTCGGCGTGCAGAATCAAAATACGATCCATTGCGCGTTCTAAAACAGGATTAACTGTGTATTCTTCACATGGTGTAGAGAACATCATGTGCAAGAAATTACCCGCGTATGACAGGTCATTACGTGGATAAACAAAAGGTTGGCCAATTGAATATTTGTAACACATCGCTGCAACTGTTGGCATTTTTGATAGCAGACGATAAGCCGTAATTTCACGGTGGCGTGGGTTATTCACGTCTAATGCATCGTGATAGAAGGCAGCTAGTGCGCCTGTAACACCACATAATACAGCCATTGGGTGTGAGTCACGGCGGAAACCATTAAGCATGCGAGTAATTTGCTCATGGATCATGGTGTGGCGAGTCACCGTATTTTTAAATACGTCATATTGTTCTTGAGTCGGTGCTTCACCGTATAGCAGGATATAACAAACTTCGAGATAAGAGGCTTCAGTAGCGAGTTGATCGATAGGGAAACCACGGTGCAACAGAATGCCTTGTTCACCATCGATATAGGTGATTTTTGATTCACAGGATGCAGTAGAAGTAAAACCAGGGTCGTAGGTAAAGAACCCTTTAGAACCTAAAGTTCGGACATCGATAACGTCTTGACCAATCGTTGGGCTTAAAATATCTAGGTCAATATCACCCTTACTACCAGTCGTTAGCTTAGCTTTGTTATCAGCCATTACGGTCTCCTTAGCGCTTGATAATCGACACCCAACAACCCAGAAGCTCAGCGTTATACTGCGTCTTCGTGCATTGTTCTACCGGTATGCTTTGGAAATCAGCTAGCTATCACATAAAACCTGAAATCTGAGACCGATGACAATGTAGTTAGGTTGTTTATGAGTGTGTAGATGTTATGTTCTTTTTGTTGTTTTCCCTACAATATCATTATTTGTGGTAAGAGGAACAACTTTCATAACTTTTGTTATTAATACCCATCATAGTTCAAATTGAAGAGTATTTAACATTGCAATATTCACGTTTTTTTCTTTTACGATGAAGTGTCAACAGCACCGTTAAGATAATTCTGCCAGACCTATATGTAAGATAAATGTTGAATCATTGTCAAATAAGATAAGCACATTTATACAAAATGTTTAAATCGTGATCCTTCTCACTGTTCGGGCTAAATGTCTCCAAACATTTTGTGTGGGAATTGTAATGGCATTGTGAAGACTTTATACTAGCGGCAGGTCTCCGGATTACCCTGTAGTAGGAGTTCCCAGCGTGATCAGTATGCAACTTTATTTAAACATGATGGATTAGAGTTTGTGTTAAGTTGCATTTTGTACCCCCTGTCGCTGTCTGATTTCCACCCCAGGTCCGGAGGATGGAAAATAATAAAGAGCTGTGTGGGCAAAATTGTGAAAAAACAAAGACCTGTCAACCTTGATTTGCAGACGATTCACTTCCCGATCACTGCAATATCTTCGATCTTGCACCGTGTCTCTGGCGTCATTACTCTCATCGCAGTTGGTATTCTGCTTTGGTTGTTAGGGACATCTCTCTCCTCTCCAGAAGGTTTTCAATACGCGTCTGAAATAATGACTGGCTTTTTTGCTAAGTTCATTCTTTGGGGCATCTTGACGGCTTTGGCTTACCACATCTGTGGTGGTATTCGTCATATGCTAATGGATTTCGGTTGTGTTGATGAAACGCTTGCTGCTGGTAACTCATCTGCAAAAATTACATTTGTCATTACCGTGATTTTAGCAATTCTGGCGGGGGTTTTAGTATGGTAAGTAATGCTTCAGCTTTAGGCCGTACTGGTATCCAGGACTGGCTATTAATCCGTGGTTCTGCGATTGTCATCGCGCTCTATGTACTCTACATTGTTGGTTTTGTTGCTATTAATGACATTACCTATGACGTCTGGCGTGGCTTTTTCGCCTCTTCTGTGACGAAAGTATTCACTATCCTCACGTTGTTCTCGATTCTTGTCCATGCGTGGATTGGCATGTGGCAAGTGCTGACTGACTACGTTAAGCCTTTAGCAATTCGTTTAGTGTTGCAACTGGCTATCGTTGTAGGTCTGTTGGCTTATTTAATTTACGGAACAATTGTTGTGTGGGGTGCATAAATGAATCTGCCAATCAGAGAGTTTGACGCTATCGTTATCGGTGCGGGTGGCGCAGGTATGCGTGCTGCACTGCAAATTTCACAGTTGGGCCTGTCATGTGCTCTGCTGTCAAAAGTCTTTCCAACCCGTTCTCATACTGTTTCAGCGCAAGGCGGTATTACTGTTGCGTTAGGTAATACTCACCCTGATAACTGGGAATGGCACATGTACGATACCGTGAAAGGTTCCGACTACATCGGTGACCAAGACGCTATTGAATACATGTGTAAAACAGGGCCAGAGGCTATCCTTGAATTAGAGCATATGGGGTTGCCATTCTCTCGCCTTGATGACGGAAGTATTTATCAACGTCCATTTGGTGGTCAGTCTAAAAACTTCGGTGGTGAGCAAGCTGCACGTACTGCGGCTGCGGCTGACCGTACTGGCCACGCACTGTTACATACCTTGTATCAGCAGAACTTAAAAAACCACACGACCATTTTTTCTGAATGGTATGCCCTTGATTTAGTTAAAAACCAAGATGGCGATATTGTAGGTTGTACTGCAATTTGTATGGAAACAGGCGAATTAGTTTATTTCAAAGCGAAAGCAACTATTTTAGCAACCGGTGGTGCTGGGCGTATTTACCAATCAACCACTAACGCACACATCAATACAGGTGATGGTGTGGGGATGGCTGCTCGTGCAGGTGTTCCACTACAAGATATGGAAATGTGGCAATTCCACCCAACGGGTATCGCAGGTGCGGGTGTTCTCGTTACTGAAGGCTGCCGTGGTGAAGGTGGTTACTTGCTGAACAAAGACGGTGAGCGTTTCATGGAACGTTATGCGCCGAATGCGAAAGACCTTGCGGGTCGTGACGTTGTTGCGCGTTCTATCATGATTGAAATTCGTGAAGGTCGTGGTTGCGATGGCCCATGGGGTCCACATGCTAAACTGAAATTGGACCACTTAGGAAAAGAAGTTCTGGAATCTCGTTTACCGGGTATTCTTGAGTTATCTCGTACCTTTGCTCACGTTGACCCAATCAAAGAGCCAATCCCAGTAATTCCTACTTGCCACTACATGATGGGCGGTATTCCGACTAAAGTTACAGGCCAAGCCATTCGTTATAACGAAAAAGGTGAAGATGAAGTCATTCCTGGCTTGTTTGCAGTCGGCGAAATTGCCTGTGTATCAGTACACGGCGCTAACCGATTAGGCGGTAACTCACTCCTTGACTTAGTGGTATTTGGTCGTTCAGCGGGTCTGCATTTGAAAGAGTCCATCATGGAACAAGGTTCAATGCGTGATGCGTCTGAATCTGATATCGATGCAGCGATGACTCGTTTTAACCGTTGGGAAGGTGCACGTACTGGTGAAGACCCAACTGAAATCCGTAAAGCACTGCAAACCTGTATGCAGCATAACTTCTCGGTATTCCGTGAAGGTGATGCAATGGCGAAAGGTTTAGAAGAGCTGAAAGTGATTCGTGAGCGCCTGCAAAATGCACGTCTTGATGATACCTCGACTGAGTTTAATACTCAGCGTATCGAATGTTTAGAACTGGATAACTTGATGGAAACGGCTTATGCAACGGCACAAGCTGCAAACTTCCGTACAGAAAGCCGTGGTGCGCATAGCCGCTTTGACTACCCAGAGCGAGATGATGCGAATTGGTTATGTCACTCATTATATTTACCGCAATCTGAAACGATGACGCGTCGTGAAGTCAACATGCAGCCAAAACTGCGTGAAGCCTTCCCACCGAAAATTCGTACCTACTAATGCGTGGTGTTAATCCAGTTGCGGAGAAATAAACTATGAAATTACAATTTTCGATTTATCGCTACAATCCTGATGTGGACAACGCACCACGTATGCAAGATTACACGCTAGAAGTTCCTGAAGGGCGTGACATGATGTTGCTGGATGCGTTAATCCAAATTAAAGAGCAAGACCCAACATTATCCTTCCGTCGTTCTTGTCGTGAAGGGGTATGTGGTTCTGATGGTCTGAACATGAACGGTAAAAACGGGTTGGCATGTATTACGCCATTATCCGCGTTAATCCGTGGTGGGAAGAAAATTGTCATTCGCCCATTACCAGGTCTGCCTGTTGTACGTGACCTGATCATCGATATGACACAATTCTATACCCAATATGAAAAAATTCGTCCATATCTTATTAATGATAATAAGAACCCACCGGCGCGTGAGAATTTACAAACTCCTGCACAACGTGAAAAACTCGATGGTTTATATGAGTGTATTTTGTGTGCATGTTGTTCGACTTCTTGCCCATCTTTCTGGTGGAATCCGGACAAGTTTATCGGGCCTGCAGGCTTGCTGGCGGCGTATCGCTTCTTAATTGATAGCCGTGATACAGAAACCGATTCGCGATTAGATGATCTGAACGACGCTTTTAGTGTCTTCCGCTGTCATAGCATCATGAATTGTGTCAATGTATGCCCTAAAGGACTAAATCCAACGAAAGCTATCGGTCATATTAAATCTATGTTACTAAAACATAGTGCTTAATGATGCATATTTAACCCGCAGTGCTCAGGTGCTGTGGGTTAAAATGAAATAGCACAAAATAAAAACATAAGTTAAAAGAAACGCGTAAAGTAAAAACAATGACATGATTTAAATGCGCGGAAGCTCACAAAAGCGCGAAAACGAAATACCAACAAAGAGCGTCAGAAAGTAACATTGTTACCCATAAAAAGTAGTACTTATTAAAACGTTGTCATTACAAAAGCGTAAAAAAGTGAAAGCAAAGAAAGTAACAGCAAAAAGTAGAAAAAATAGCCAACTGCAAAAAAAGATGAAGACGACAGCCCAAGCATAGGGGCCTTTAAAAACCGCAGCCAGTTTTTAAAGGTTCCTTAAAAGGGAAACCCTTACTGATAAAGGGCCTCCCAAAGAGAGAACATGCATAAAGCACGTCCAAGAGAACCTTTATCGAGGTCGCTTAAATGCGGCGATTAGTTAACCACGGCGAAAACTAAAGCTTTAAAAGCTTAAGGGATCACAATGCAGAACGGCGTAATGAAGGACTGGCTGGATTCAAGCTTTCTGGCAGGCGCGAACCAGACTTATATAGAACAGCTCTATGAAGATTATCTGACTGACCCTAACTCTGTCGATGCCGAGTGGAAAGCAATTTTTGATCAACTACCTGGTGCGGCATTAGGTACTAGCGGTGAACAATTCCACTCCCAAGCGCGCGATTACTTCCGTCGCTTAGCAAAAGACTCTACACGTTATCACACCTCTGTTAGCGATCCAGCTATCGACGCAAAACAAGTCAAAGTTTTGCAATTAATCAATGCGTTCCGCTTCCGCGGGCACCAAAATGCGAATCTTGACCCGTTAGGTCTTTGGAAACGTGAATCTGTTCCAGATTTAGACCCAGCATTCCACAACCTGACGAAAGAAGACTTCAACGAAACCTTCAATGTGGGTTCATTTGCTATTGGCAAAGAAACCATGAAGCTGAGTGAGCTATATGAGCACCTGAAACGTATTTATTGCGGTTCTATCGGTGCTGAATATATGCATATCACAAATACAGAAGAAAAACGTTGGATTCAGCAGCGTCTTGAATCTGTAGACGTATCTAAAATTTTCTCAGTAGAAGAGAAAAAACGCTTCTTAGCAGAATTAACGGCAGCTGAAGGGCTTGAGCGTTACATTGGGGCTAAATTCCCAGGTGCCAAGCGTTTCTCATTGGAAGGTGGTGATTCACTAATCCCAATGCTGAAAGATTTAATCCACCACGCAGGCAAGCAAGATACCCGTGAAGTTGTTTTGGGTATGGCTCACCGTGGTCGTTTAAACGTTCTAGTTAATATCTTAGGTAAAAAACCTGGCGAATTATTTGATGAGTTCGCGGGGAAACATAAAGACCACTCTAGTGCGGGTGACGTTAAGTATCACCAAGGTTTCTCCTCTGATTTTGAAACCGCAGGTTCTCGTGTTCACTTAGCATTAGCATTTAACCCATCTCACCTTGAGATTGTTAGCCCTGTAGTTATTGGTTCAGTACGTGCTCGTCGTGACCGTCTGGATGAAGGCCGCAGCAATATGGTTCTGCCAATTACCATTCATGGTGACTCAGCAGTAACTGGCCAAGGCGTTGTGCAAGAAACATTAAATATGTCTCAAGCACGTGGTTATGAAGTTGGCGGTACTGTACGTATCGTAATTAATAACCAAATTGGTTTCACTACTTCAAATCCAAAAGATACACGTTCAACCGAATACTGTACTGACATCGTTAAAATGGTGCAGGCGCCAATTTTCCACGTGAATGCAGATGACCCTGAAGCAGTGGCATTTGTAACACGTTTGGCACTGGATTTCCGTAACACGTTCAAACGCGATGTTATGATTGATTTAGTATGCTATCGCCGTCATGGGCATAACGAAGCGGATGAGCCAAGTGCAACTCAGCCAGTGATGTATCAAAAAATCAAACAGCACCCAACACCACGTAAAATTTATGCAGACCGTTTAATTGCAGAAAATGTGTTAAGTGCTAATGATGTCACTGAAATGGTTAATCTGTATCGTGATGCGTTAGATGCGGGTAACTGTGTGGTTGAAGAATACCGTGAAATGGGTCTGAACTCATACACATGGGCTCCATATTTAAACCATGAATGGGATGCATCATACAAATCAACCGTTGATATTAAACGCCTAACTGAACTGGCAACTAAAGTCAGTACTATTCCAGAAGGCGTGGTTGCGCAATCTCGTGTTGAGAAAATCTATGCAGACCGTGCCGAAATGGCGAAAGGTGAAAAACTTCTCGACTGGGGCGCCGCTGAAACTTTAGCGTACGCAACATTGGTTGATGAAGGTGTTCCTGTACGTTTATCGGGTGAAGATGCGGGCCGTGGTACATTCTTCCATCGCCATGCAGTTATTCACAATCAAACGAATGGTTCAGTTTACGTCCCACTGCAGAATATCCATAACGGGCAAGGTGTTTTTAATGTTTGGGACTCTGTTCTGACTGAAAACGCCGTATTAGCATTCGAATATGGTTATGCAACGACAGAACCACGCGCATTGACTATTTGGGAAGCACAATTCGGTGACTTCGCTAACTGTGCGCAAGTGGTTATCGACCAATTCATTAGCTCTGGTGAGCAAAAATGGGGTCGTATGTGTGGTCTGGTAATGCTACTGCCTCATGGTTATGAAGGTCAGGGGCCAGAGCACTCATCTGCACGTTTAGAACGTTACCTGCAACTGTGTGCTGACCAAAACATGCAAGTGTGTGTGCCATCAACACCAGCTCAGGTTTATCACATGTTACGTCGCCAAGCCTTACGTGGCATGCGCCGTCCTCTGATTGTGATGTCACCAAAATCTCTGCTGCGTCACCCGTTAGCGGTTTCTAGCATGGAAGAATTGGCTAATGGTACATTTGAGCCAGTTATCGGTGAAATCGATGAAATCAATCCGAAAAATGTGAAACGCGTCGTTCTGTGTTCAGGGAAAGTCTATTACGATCTGTTAGAACAGCGTCGTAAAAATGAACAAACTGACGTTGCTATCGTGCGTATCGAACAGCTATATCCGTTCCCACACGAAGATATCCAAAAAGCGTTGGCGCAATTTACTGATGTAAAAGACTTTGTATGGTGTCAAGAAGAGCCATTAAACCAAGGTGCTTGGTATTGCAGTCAACATAATTTCCGTGAAGCTATCCCAGCTGGGGCAACTTTACGTTATGCAGGTCGAGCTGCTTCTTCATCTCCAGCAGTTGGCTATACGTCCGTACACCAGGAACAACAAAAAGCCCTGGTTAATGACGCTTTGAACATTGAATAATTAAAGGATAGAAAATGAGTAGCGTAGAAATTCTTGTTCCCGATCTTCCTGAGTCCGTTGCAGATGCTACGGTTGCCACATGGCATAAAAAACCAGGTGACAGTGTTCAGCGTGATGAAGTACTGGTTGAGATCGAAACAGATAAAGTCGTTTTAGAAGTTCCTGCAAGCGAAGCGGGTGTATTAGAAGCTATCGTTGAAGATGAAGGTGCAACAGTATTGTCTAAGCAGTTACTGGGTCGCATTCGTTTAGGCGATAGCACTGGCATTCCAGCTGAAGTGAAAGAAGCACAAGAGTCAACACCTGCACAACGTCAAACTGCAAGTTTAGAAACAGAAAGCAACGATGCGCTGACACCAGCTATTCGTCGTTTAATTGCAGAGCACGATTTAAACCCTGCGGATATCAAAGGGACTGGCGTTGGCGGTCGTTTAACTCGTGAAGATGTTGAAAAACATTTAGCGGCAAATAAATCTGCGACACCTGCGGCGAAAGCACCAGAAGCGCCACAAGCGCCATTAGCGCACCGTAGTGAAAAACGTGTTCCAATGACTCGTTTACGTAAACGTATCGCAGAGCGCCTGTTAGAAGCGAAAAATACGACTGCAATGCTGACGACGTTTAACGAAGTCAACATGCAACCAATCAAAGACTTACGTAAACAATATGGCGAAGTATTCGAAAAACGTCATGGTGTCCGTTTAGGCTTTATGTCTTTCTATGTTAAAGCTGCGGTTGAAGCACTGAAACGCTACCCAGAAGTGAATGCTTCTATTGATGGCGATGATGTGGTTTACCATAACTATTTCGATATCAGTATTGCTGTATCAACACCACGTGGTCTGGTAACGCCAGTGCTGCGTGATGTCGATGCAATGAGCATGGCTGATATCGAGAAGAAAATTAAAGAACTGGCTGTCAAAGGTCGTGACGGTAAATTAACTGTCGAAGACTTAAGTGGTGGTAACTTCACTATCACTAACGGTGGCGTATTCGGTTCTCTGATGTCTACACCTATCATTAACCCACCACAGAGCGCGATTTTAGGCATGCATGCGATTAAAGACCGCCCTATGGCTGTAAATGGTAAGGTAGAAATTCTTCCTATGATGTATTTAGCACTGTCTTACGACCACCGTTTAATCGATGGTAGTGAGTCAGTTGGCTTCTTAGTCGCTATCAAAGATATGCTGGAAGACCCAACTCGTTTACTGCTGGACGTATAGCAACATAACAGGGCAGGGTACAACTTGCCCGGTCTGAAGTAACCGATGCAACCCGTTCGCGGGTTGCTAAATCAGTAACAATTGCAGGAGGCGAATAAACGCCTCTTCAGACTCAATTATGGATAGAACATCATGAATTTACACGAGTACCAGGCAAAACAGTTGTTTGCACGTTATGGGATGCCTGCACCGACAGGTTATGCCTGTTCATCAGTTGCTGAAACCGTCGATGCAGCTAAAAAAATTGGTAACGGCCCATGGGTAATTAAATGCCAAGTTCACGCTGGTGGACGTGGTAAAGCGGGTGGCGTGAAAGTCACTAGCGATATCAATGAAGTTAAAGCGTTTGCAGAACACTGGTTAGGTAAAAACTTAGTTACCTATCAAACAGATGCTAATGGCCAACCAGTAAACCAAATTTTAGTTGAAACTGCGACTGACATTGATAAAGAACTCTATTTAGGTGCTGTTGTTGACCGTAGCACTCGCCGCGTTGTGTTCATGGCTTCTACCGAAGGTGGCGTGGAAATTGAGAAAGTCGCAGAAGAGACCCCAGAGTTAATTCACAAAGCGATTATCGACCCATTGACTGGCCCAATGCCTTTCCAAGGTCGTGAGTTAGCATTCAAATTAGGTCTAACTGGCAAACAAGTTAGCCAATTTGCAAAAATTTTCATGGGTCTAGCAACATTATTCCTAGAACGTGATTTAGCATTAGCTGAAATCAACCCACTGGTTATCAGCACTGCGGGTGATTTAGTTTGCTTAGATGGTAAATTAGGTATCGATAGCAACGCGTTATATCGCCAACCTGAAATCCGTGAACTGCGTGATGAATCACAAGAAGATGCGCGTGAAGCACAAGCAGCTCAGTGGGAACTGAACTATGTTGCATTAGACGGCAACATCGGTTGTATGGTTAACGGTGCAGGCCTTGCAATGGGTACGATGGACATCGTTAAATTACACGGCGGCGCACCAGCTAACTTCTTAGATGTTGGCGGCGGCGCGACAAAAGAGCGTGTAACTGAAGCATTTAAAATCATTCTTTCTGATGAAAACGTGAAAGCGGTTTTTGTTAACATCTTTGGTGGTATCGTTCGTTGCGACCTGATTGCAGACGGCATCATTGGTGCAGTTGAAGAAGTTGGCGTAAATGTACCGGTAGTTGTGCGTTTAGAAGGTAACAATGCAGAGTTAGGTGCTAAAAAACTGGCAGATAGCGGCTTGAACATCATCGCTGCAAATAGCCTGACAGATGCAGCTAAGAAAGCAGTAGCAGCAGCGGAGGCTAAATAATGTCTATTTTAATCGATAAAAACACTAAAGTAATTTGCCAAGGTTTCACTGGTGGTCAAGGTACATTCCACTCAGAACAAGCGATTGCTTATGGCACGCAAATGGTCGGTGGTGTGACTCCAGGTAAAGGTGGCACTGTTCACTTAGGTCTACCTGTATTTAACACTGTTCGTGAAGCTGTAGAAGCAACGGGCGCAACAGCCTCTGTTATCTATGTTCCAGCACCATTTTGTAAAGATTCTATTTTAGAAGCTATCGATGCAGGCATTAAACTGATCATCACCATCACTGAAGGTATCCCAACGTTGGATATGCTGACAGTGAAAGTGAAATTAGACGAAGCAGGCGTTCGTATGATTGGGCCTAACTGCCCAGGTGTTATCACTCCGGGTGAATGTAAGATTGGTATCCAACCTGGTCATATCCATATGCCAGGTAAAGTCGGTATCGTTTCGCGTTCAGGTACGTTGACTTATGAAGCTGTTAAACAAACAACAGATGCAGGCTTAGGTCAATCGACTTGCGTAGGTATTGGTGGTGACCCAATCCCAGGTTCAAACTTCATTGATATCCTGAAATTATTCCAAGCGGATCCGCAAACTGAAGCTATCGTCATGATCGGTGAAATCGGTGGTAACGCAGAAGAAGAAGCGGCGGCTTATATTAAAGAGCACGTCACTAAACCTGTTGTCGGTTACATCGCAGGTGTAACTGCACCAAAAGGCAAACGTATGGGGCACGCAGGTGCAATCATCGCTGGCGGTAAAGGCACAGCTGATGAGAAATTTGCTGCATTAGAAGCGGCTGGTGTGAAAACTGTTCGTAGCCTTGCAGACATCGGTGATGCAGTAAAATCATTACTGAACAAATAAGTGATTCGCTAGGCAACTAGCAAGAGTAAGAGACGAAAGCCCGTGCTCATGTGAGCGCGGGTTTTTTTATGGTTTACAAAAATATTTCAAACAAATTTTATGTGGTTATGCGGTTTTCTGAAAAGAGTGTCTATACTTAAAAATGCGTATTACAGGCTTATATGAAGGAAAATTGATAATGAGGGGCAATTAGACGAGTAGGGGAGGCGCTAATCGCATTTTGTGCAAAAAATAGCAAAATTGCGGCATGTCAATTTTATAATATTGACGGCAATTCAATTAAACCAATATAACCGCTTAGTTGATAAAAACGGCTATATTAATAAAATTCATAATAAGTTTAAAATAAGATACTATTACAAATTAAATATTCTTTTTTCGAGGCTTTAATTCAATGATTATATTTTTTGTTAATCTTTGGAAAAATTAAGAACATTTGTATCATTATCAATAACAGCATTTTAACAAGTAAATAACCATTAATTGACTGACAGGTATATCAATTAACAACAGGAAAAAAATTGACGTAAATCAATTCATTGCCTCTGGCTTTATTTGTTCAAATTGCTTAAATTGGTGCTCGATCAAATACTCGGTTTTCTATTAAAGGGTATAATTATTGATGTAAATTCAGAATTCAAATCTGAGTCACGTAAAAGAAGTTTATTGTGTGTGAAGATAGGCGTACTATTATTATAGTAACGTTTGTTCTTTTAATTTTGTTAATTATTTGTTGTTTTGAGGCATTTTTTGCTGGTAGTTAAGAGGCTTTCTAAGTATTTAAAACTGGAAGCTGGGTTGCCGCAAGTCGGTGTCTTCCTGCTAGGAGCAAGGAGTCAAGATGTTTGATATTGTCGAACTGTCACGATTACAGTTTGCCTTAACTGCGATGTATCACTTCCTGTTCGTACCATTAACGCTAGGTATGGCGTTTTTGCTTGCGATCATGGAAACGGTATATGTACTGTCAGGCAAACAAATTTATAAAGATATGACTAAGTTCTGGGGTAAGTTATTCGGTATTAACTTTGCTCTGGGTGTTGCAACGGGTTTGACCATGGAGTTCCAATTCGGTACTAACTGGTCTTACTACGCTCACTACGTTGGAGATATCTTCGGTGCACCTCTTGCAATCGAAGGTTTGATGGCGTTCTTCTTAGAATCTACCTTTGTTGGTTTATTCTTCTTTGGTTGGGATCGTTTAAGCAAAAAACAACACCTTGCTGTAACATGGTTAGTTGCTTTAGGTTCTAACTTCTCTGCTTTGTGGATTTTGGTCGCGAACGGTTGGATGCAAAACCCAATCGCTGCTGATTTCAACTTTGAAACCATGCGTATGGAAATGGTTAGCTTCTCTGAGCTAGTCTTGAACCCAGTCGCACAAGTTAAATTCGTCCACACAGTTGCTGCAGGTTATTGTACCGGTGCAATGTTTATCTTAGGTATTAGCTCTTACTACCTGCTTAAAGGTCGTGATGTTGCTTTTGCTAAGCGTTCTTTTGCAATTGCGGCAAGTTTTGGTATTGCAGCGGTTCTATCTGTTATCGTTCTTGGTGATGAATCAGGTTACGAAATGGGTGACGTACAAAAAACGAAACTTGCAGCCGTTGAAGCTGAGTGGGAAACTCATGCTCCTCCAGCCGCGTTTAACTTAATCGCTTGGCCAGATACCGAGAAACAAGAAAATAAATTTGCTATCTCGATTCCTTGGGCGATGGGTATCATTGCAACCCGTTCTGTCGACACACCTGTTTTAGGCTTGAAAGACCTAATGAAACAACACGAAGTTCGCATTCGTAACGGTATGATTGCATACGGTCAGTTACAAGAACTTCTTGCAGGTAATAAAGATCCTGAACTGCGTGCGGCATTCGAAGCAAGCAAAAAAGATCTTGGATATGGTCTTCTGTTAAAACAATATGCACCAAATGTTGTTGATGCAACTGAAGCTCAAATCCAAAAAGCAGTGAAAGATAGTATTCCTAACGTTGGGCCTCTGTTCTGGGCATTCCGTATCATGGTTGGTGTTGGCTTCCTGTTACTGTTGATTATTGGCTGGGCATTCCTGTCAGTAGTTCGTAACCGTATTGGTCAAAATAAACTATTGCTGCGTATTGCACTACTCGGTATTCCATTACCATGGATTGCAATTGAATCGGGTTGGTTCGTTGCTGAATATGGTCGTCAGCCATGGGCAATTGGTGAAGTGTTACCGGTTTCGGTTGCACACTCCAACTTGACAACCCATGACCTGATCTTCTCTATGGTATTGATCTGTGGTCTGTACACACTGTTCTTAATTGCTGAAATGTTCTTAATGTTCAAATTCGCTCGTAAAGGGCCAAGTAGCCTGAAAACCGGTCGTTACCACTTTGAACAGAAAAACACTTCTGCACACGACGTTCAGTAAATAGGAGTCCACTTATGTTTGATTATGAAGTTCTTCGATTTGTGTGGTGGATCCTTATCGGTGTATTACTGATTGGGTTTGCTGTCACAGATGGCTTTGACATGGGCGTTGGCTTCTTATTACCTATCTTAGGTAAAACAGATACTGAACGCCGTATCATGATTAACGCAGTTGCACCGCACTGGGATGGTAACCAAGTTTGGTTAATCACCGCGGGTGGTGCTATGTTCGCTGCATGGCCACAAGTTTATGCTGCGGCATTCTCCGGCTTCTATGTCGCTATGATTTTGGTATTAGCAGCACTGTTCTTCCGTCCGGTTGGTTTCGACTACCGTTCAAAACTGGAGAACCCAAAATGGCGTAATATGTGGGACTGGGGTCTGTTTATTGGTGGTTTCGTTCCACCATTAGTTATCGGTGTTGCGTTTGGTAACCTGTTATTAGGTGTTCCACTACAAATTGATAACCAGCAGTACCTGACTTATACAGGTAACCTGTTTGGTCTGCTAAATCCATATGGTCTGTTAGCGGGTGTTGTCGGCTTAATGATGATTGTGACGCAAGGTGCAACTTATTTGCAAATGCGTACCACGGGTGAACTGTACCTACGTGTTCGTAAAGCGACTTATATCTGTGCATTAGTTACTTTAGTTGCTTTCGCAGGCGCAGGTGTTTGGTTAGTAATGGGTATTGATGGTTATGTTGTTACTTCAACTATCGATACATTGAGTGTTTCTAACCCACTAAACAAGACAGTCGCAGTTGAATCAGGTGCTTGGTTGACTAATTTCAACACTTACCCAATTCTGTGGGCGTTGCCTGCTCTGGGTGTAGCACTACCGTTAGTCACAATGCTGTTTAGTAAAGCAGACAAAAATGGTTGGGCGTTTGTGAGTTCTTCATTAACTATCGCTTGTATCATTTTAACCTGTGGTGTAGCAATGTTCCCATTCATCATGCCTTCAAGCATCATGCCAAACGCAAGTTTGACCATGTGGGATGCAACATCTAGCTTGTTTACACTGCAAGTGATGACTGTTGTTGCTATTATCTTTGTTCCAATCGTACTGGCATACACCGCATGGTGTTACTATAAAATGTTCGGTCGTTTGGACAAAAACTTCATCGAAGGCAACAAGCACTCACTGTATTAAGGAGCATAACTATGTGGTATTTCGCCTGGATCCTCGGCACGCTGTTAGCTTGTAGTTTTGCAGTGATTGCAGCATTAGCATTAGAGCACTCAGAAGACTCTAAAACAGCTAAAGATGGTGAGTAATAAAAATGCTGGTGGATAAAACCTATCAGCTATTGGATAAGGGGCCGATAAGGGCCCTTATCCTTATTTTAGCTTTAGTAACTGCAGGTGCAGTCATGTGGGATCCAACCCTATTTGCTGCGAAAACGAGTTCATTTCAGATATGGCAAGGGCTGTTGTTAATATGGGCAACATGTACCGCGATGATTTTTGGTGTGGGTTTTAAACCTAAAAAAGTTATCTTCCGTGCAATTTTCCATCCATTGCCAGCTGCCATCATTCTTATTTGGGGACTTTTTCAGGTCTTTAGATAATTCTAATTGCTAATTATGGGTCAATGGACCCATAATTATTTTTGATATCTTTACTTTCAAAGTGATTCCAAACTGGCACTGTCTTGCGTATAGTGGCACCGTTAATTAATTTAACCTAAGACGGAGTGATTGTTATGTTATTTCGCTGGCCTGTTCGCGTGTATTATGAAGATACAGATGCGGGCGGTGTTGTTTATCATGCACGCTATTTAGCCTTTTTTGAGCGAGCAAGAACCGAAATGCTGCGAAATAAAGGTATCAATCAACAAAGTATGCTTGCTGAAAACCTTGGCTTCGTTGTGCGAAGCATGACAATTGATTTTGTCAAAGGCGCTAAGCTAGATGACCTGCTGGAAGTTGAAACGCAAATTATTGAAATGAAACGCGCTTCATTAACTTTTCAGCAAAGGTTAGTTGATTCACAAGGTAACCTGCTTTGTGGGGCAAATGCCCTTATTGCTTGTGTGGACACATCAAAAATGAAGCCGATTGCGCTTCCTAAGTCTATTGTCGCGGAGTTTAAACAGTGACTGACATGAATATCCTGGATTTATTCCTTAAAGCGAGCCTTTTGGTTCAGCTCATTATGTTCGTTTTGATCGGTTTTTCTATCGCATCATGGGCGATCATTATTCAAAGAACGAAAATTTTAAATGCGGCAACTCGTGAGGCTGAAGCATTTGAAGATAAGTTCTGGTCAGGTATCGAGTTATCGCGCTTATATAAAGAAAGCCAAGCTCGCCGTGATGAATTGAGTGGTGCCGAACAAATTTTCCATTCTGGTTTTAAAGAGTTCGTTCGTTTACACCAAGCGAATATTCATGCGCCAGATGCGGTAGTCACGGGCGCTTCTCGTGCAATGCGTATCTCAATGAATCGTGAACTTGAATCAGTTGAAGCGCATATCCCATTTTTAGGTACTGTTGGCTCAATTAGCCCTTATATTGGTTTATTTGGTACCGTTTGGGGGATTATGCATGCATTTATTGCATTGGGCGCGGTAAAACAAGCAACATTACAAATGGTTGCACCGGGTATTGCTGAAGCATTGATTGCAACCGCAATTGGTTTGTTTGCAGCGATCCCTGCAGTTATGGCATTTAACCGTTTGAACTTACGTGTCAGCAAATTAGAGCAAAACTACGATAACTTTATGGAAGAGTTTTTAGCCATCTTGCATCGTCAAGCTTTCTCTGCTGATAAGAAATAAGACGGGGGAGATAAGCGAATGGCGCGCACAAGTCGCAGACGTGAGCTGAAATCCGAAATCAACATTGTTCCATTACTGGACGTATTGTTGGTACTGTTGCTGATATTTATGGCAACAGCACCGATTATTTCTCAAAGTGTGGAAGTTGAATTGCCGGATGCAACAGATACACAAACCGTCTCATCAAGTGATAACCCACCGATTATTTTAGAAGTGTCGGGGGTTGGCCAATATAATATGCGTCTTGATGGTGAGGTTTTAGAATTGTTACCACCAGAGCAAATTGCGGCAGAAGCAAAATCTCAATTAGAGAAAAATCCAAAAGCGATTTTCTTGATTGGTGGAGCAAAAGAAGTCCCTTATGAAGAAGTGATTAAGGCGCTGAATATATTACACAGCGCAGGGATAAAATCGGTTGGCTTGATGACTCAGCCTATTTAGGCTGGGTTATTGTCGTTTGAATAAGTCACAATTCTTTTTTTGGATACCAGAGTGGGAAAGACAAAAGAGAAAAAAGATAACTTAAATCGATCATTAGTGATGTCAATTGTATTGCACGTCCTATTGATCGGCTTGATTGTTATAGGCTCTTTAGTTTCCGTCGTCAAACTTGGTGGTGGCGGAGAAGAGGGAACTGTCATCGATGCGGTGATGGTTGACCCTGGCGTGGTTGTTGAGCAATATGAAGAAATGCAAAGGCAGCAAAATAACGTCAGACAAGCGGCGAAAGAGCGTAAAGAGCAAGAACAAAAGCAAGAGGCTGAGCTTAGAGAGCAGCAAGAAAAGGAACAAAAGCGTCTTCAGCAGCTTGAAGAAGAGCGTATTAAAACTGAGCGTGCAACGGCGGAGCAACAAAAGCAAGCCGAAGAACAACAGAAGAAAGCGTTAGAAGCGGCTAAAAAAGCGAAGGAAGAGCAAAAAATAGCTGAAGAAGCTGCCGCGAAAGCGAAAGCAGAAAAAGAAAAATTAATTAAAGAGCAAGCCGCTGAAAAGGCGAAAGCTGAGGCACAAGCTCAGAAAGAAGCAGAAGCGGCGAAAGCCAAAGCTGAAAAAGAAGCTAAAGAGAAAGCCGAAAAAGAAGCCAAGGAAAAAGCAGAAAAGGACGCTAAAGTAAAAGCTGAGAAAGAAGCTAAAGCTAAAGCCGATAAGGAAGCCAAAGAAAAAGCAGATAAAGAAGCGAAAGCCAAAGCGGCAAAAGCTAAGGCTGAGGCTGCAAAAAATGCGGCTTCCGTTGACGATTTGCTTGGTGATTTAACGGCATCAGGCCCTAGCAAGCAAGGTGGCGAAGCTGCGGCTGGAAAAGGTGGCGGTAAAAAATCAGGGGCATCCAATGCTGATGTGGACAGCTATGCTGGTAAAGTCAAAGCGGCTATCCAAAGTAAGTTTTATGATTCAGATACTTTCCGTGGGCGTACTTGTGAACTTCAATTGAAGCTCGCGCCAGATGGGTTATTGGTGAGTATTACACCAAAAAATAGCCCGGCCAATGACGCGGCACTCTGTGATGCAGCAATCCGAGCAGCAAAACTTGCAACGATGCCTAAACCACCTAGCAGAGAAGTCTATGATACGTTTAATAAAGCAGGTAGCACGGTTGTGTTTAAACCTTAATATTCAATAACTCAGAGCAGTCTGTATTGATATTATTAAGGCAATAGCATAAATAGTTTGTGTGGTATCTAGTTTTGTTATTATACCTTTGTTAAAATTCAGCGAATTATTGCGGTAGTAAATAATCCGCAGTAAGGGAGATAAGAATGAAGCAGGCTTTTAAAGTAGTTTTAGGGTTCCTAATGCTATGGGCGACAGTGGCTCAGGCTGAAATACGTATTGAGATCACTGAAGGTGTTAACTCAGCTCAACCTATTGGTGTTGTTCCGTTTAAATGGTCAGGTGCCGGTGCACCACCACAAGAAGTCGGCCAAATAGTCGGTGCTGATTTACGCAATAGCGGGAAATTTAACCCTATCGAACCAAGCCGTATGCCTCAACAACCGGGTACCGCTTCTGAAGTGATTCCTGAAGCGTGGACAGCGTTAGGTATTAACGCAGTTGTTGTGGGGCAAGTACAGCCTGCAGCAGATGGTAGCTTTGTTGTTAGCTATCAGTTAGTTGATGTCGCGGCTAACCCAGGTGCTGTTTTATCTCAGAACCAATATAAAGTAACAAAAGAATGGTTACGTTATGCAGCGCATACTGCAAGTGATGAAGTCTTTGAAAAATTGACAGGTATTCGTGGTGCATTCCGTACACGTATTGCTTATATTGTTGTCAACAAAGGCGGTCAGTATCCATATGAATTACGTGTTTCTGATTACGACGGTTTTAACCAGTTTACGGTTCACCGTTCACCAGAACCTTTGATGTCGCCAGCATGGTCACCAGATGGTGAAAAACTGGCTTATGTTACATTTGAAAGCGGCAGTTCAGCACTTGTCATTCAAACCTTATCGACAGGAGCGGTTCGTCAGGTAGCATCATTCCCTCGTCACAATGGGGCACCTGCATTCTCTCCGGATGGGACTAAACTGGCATTTGCATTGTCTAAAACAGGCAGCTTGAATTTATATGTAATGGACTTAGCGAGTGGGCAAATTCGTCAGGTAACCGATGGTCGTAGTAACAATACCGAGCCAAGCTGGATGCCAGATAGCCAAACTTTAGTCTATACTTCAGATCAGGCAGGACGTCCGCAGATTTATAAAATGAATATTAATGGTGGCAGCCCTGAGCGTGTGTCCTGGGAAGGAACACAAAATCAGGACGCTGATGTTAGCCCGGATGGTACTTTCTTAGTGATGGTCAGCTCCGGTGGCGGTCAGCAACATGTCGCCAAACAAGATCTGGCAACGAATAACGTTGAATTTTTAACGAAAACGTTCCTAGATGAAACGCCGAGTATCGCACCTAACGGCACTATGGTAATTTATAGCTCCTCTCAAGGCTTGGGGACTATATTGCAGCTAGTTTCGACCGACGGGCGTTTCAAAGCGCGTCTTCCGGCTACCGATGGACAGGTTAAATTTCCTGCCTGGTCGCCGTATCTGTGATGCATAATAATAATGTGTGGCAAAAAATATTAAGGATCAAAACGATGCAACTGAATAAAGTGCTTAAAGGGCTGATGATCGCGTTACCAATCATGGCAGTCGCAGCTTGTAGCTCTAACAAAAACAATGACCAAGATGGCGTAGATACTTCTACTAACCAAACTAATACTGGTCTGTCTGCGGAAGAGCTGGCACGTCAGCAAATGGAACAGCTGCAACAAAACAACACTGTTTACTTTGGCTTTGACAAATACAACGTATCTCCAGAGTACGCTGAAATGTTAGATGCACACGCAGCATTCCTGCGTAGCAACCCATCTGTACGTGTTGTTGTTGAAGGTCATGCGGATGAGCGTGGTACTCCAGAATATAACATCGCGCTGGGCGAGCGTCGTGCTAATGCAGTTAAAATGTACCTGCAAAGCAAAGGTGTTTCTGGTGACCAAGTTTCACTGGTTTCTTACGGTAAAGAAAAACCAGCTGTGTTAGGTCACACTGAAGCAGACTACGCGAAAAACCGTCGTGCAGTCATTGCATACTAATAGATAAGCGAAATTATCTATTATGAACAGTAACTTCAGACACTTACTAGTCGGTCTGTCGTTATTGGTTGGCGTAGCGGCCCCTTGGGCCGCTATTGCCCAAGCGCCAATCAACAATGTCGGATCTGGTTCAACAGCAGATCGCCTTACCCAACTTGAGACAGCAGTTAGCTCTCAAGGTCAAATTCTGTATCAAATTCAACAGCAACTCGCTGACAATCAACGCGATATCGACATGTTACGTGGTCAGATTCAAGAAAGTGAATACAAATTGAATCAAGTCATTGAGCGTCAGAAAGATTTATACATGCAATTAGACAATGCGGGCGGTGGTAATTCAGCAACTTCAGGCGATACAGCAACACCTGACACTAGCGCATCAAATGGATCATCTTCCTCAGCGACACCTACGGCAGCGGCCAATACAGGTGGAAATGAGAAAGATGATTACAATGCTGCAGTCAAATTAGCGATGGAAAGCAAATCCAAAGCTCAAATTGACCAAGCAATAGGTGCATTACAAGGTTTTATTAAAGCCTACCCTAAGTCTGGGTATCAATCTAACGCCAACTATTGGCTGGGGCAGTTAAACTACAATAAAGGTAGCAAAGACGATGCTGCTTTTTATTTCGCCACTGTAGTTAAGCAGTATCCTAAATCCCAAAAAAGCAGCGAAGCCTTATATAAAGTTGGGCTGATCATGCAAGATAAGGGACAAAAAGATAAAGCGAAAGCTGTTTACCAACAGGTATTGAAACAATATCCAAACAGTGCTGGTTCAAAATTAGCCGAAAAAAAGCTGAGTACACTTTAATTTATGGCCCCGAAGCAATATTACCGAATATTTCGGGGTTATCAGTATGATAAGTGTGCGTTTAATCTTTTTTTGCAAAAAAATCATTGCACCCTCGTCAGAAATCAGTAATATAAGCCGCCGTTGATACGAGAATACGGTTAGCCGAAAATCTCGAAAAACAGAAAGAAATTTAGTTTTAGATGGGTCGTTAGCTCAGTCGGTAGAGCAGTTGACTTTTAATCAATTGGTCGCAGGTTCGAATCCTGCACGAC
>NZ_JAXADV010000020.1:0-33333 GCF_033901115.1 Providencia sp. CIM-Carb-044 | reverse complement strand
TTGAAATGACTTTATCGCGTTAGATTAATTCATTCGCATAGAAAACTAGCCTAATCGTTTGTTTTCTAATGTTATTTTTGATGGGATTAAATGAAGGTGATATTCAGTTATTTTTCACTTATTTTTATCCGGTAAAGTAGATAAAGAAAAATATATTACAAAACAATTAGTTAGTATTTGTTATGTCTTCTAAATCTATTATGGTCTTATTTATCCCATGCATTTCTAGGACGAATATGGGATGAAAATGTGAGTTTTCTACTATTAAAGAAAAAAGGATTACGACCTCAACGTAACAATAGCTTGTCACTTTATGCAAATCAGTCGACAGGCCTATTACAAAATACTGGATAGGATTGAGGAGCGAAAGAAAGCTGATCCATCATTAAGGTCGGGGGATACAATCTTGTTCTTCGGAGTATCAGGAAATACATAAAGAACATAATATTCAATGTTCTATGATAGATAGCTACGATTGTTGCCAAAATGCTTTAGCAGAACGAATTAATGGAATATTGAAAATGGAGTACTTTCTGATAAAACCGAGTAATCTAGAGCTAGTGAGAAAATTAGTTGAAGATACCAAAAACGAAGGTAAAAAATTCATACTAACTAGGAGGCGCCGACCAAAAGACTCTGCTTTTAGTGCTGCCTTAAATTCAGGTGTACTTGGCGCACCATGTTTAAGAATTTAAAACATTTCTACGATTCTTGAGAATATTGTTTTTATTCCATTTTTTTATTCTATTATGGTTAACTAATAAAAATGATATGGATAATAACGAAATATTTAAAGAATGTAGGAATGAATAATCTTAATAACTTCAATAGGTAGGGCATTTAGTTAAGGGCTTAATAAAGCCTCAAGAAAGTTTATAGTCTTAAAGTTTATTATTTTTTTAGGTACGGGTATCACCAAGTTTTGGTGATATAAAATTCCATTAAAAAGGAAATGTTAACATCTTGTTAATTAATGACATGTGGCGTTTAAGACTTGTTGGATAAAAAAACTGTTTTTTTTAAATATATGAGATAAGTAACTATATTTAGTGATGGTGTTTACCCGAAAAATGACGAGTTCGTTAGACATTGTTTCATAAACCTTACTTATATTAAGGGTAACCAGATATTAATAGTTAATAATCAGCATTTTCAATAAATAAAATTAATGTTTGGTTTTATTTATTACTCGTATGTGAGTTTGTTATTTTTATTTTATTTAATTAGTATTGCTCGCAGTTAGTTATTCTTACGTTATTCAGTATCTACTTTGTATTTTTCAGAAAGGAAATAAAAATGGCAGCTAGATATCCTATTGCCAAAATAGTAGGGAGCAGAATAAAAAAGCTTAGAAGGGAGTATGGATTAACAGGAACTGAAGTGGCAATGGCTTTGAATGTTAGTCAACAGCAGTTTTCTCGCTATGAACGAGGTATTAACAGAATAGATATCGATTCTTTAGTTATGATTGCAGACTTCCTTAAAGTCAGTGTTCATTATTTCCTTGAAGATATAGATTTAGAACAATCAAATAGCTGGACCTCTGAATATAACTCATTATTAAGTCATGGTTTTTATTCAAACAATAAAAAAAATGAAGGTTAGTATTTGTTTTAAGGATCTCCTTATATTTACGGTTCATATTAGTGGTTATATTACTTCACATGTTATCGAACATCTCAAGTCATTAAAATAATGATAAGAATAAAGTTAACTAAATTCTAGTTATATCAATAAAACTATTGGTATGGCTGTGTACCAACTAAGGTATTGCCTTAGTATATATTAATAATATCATGAAATAAGGGTTTAAAATGAAAAAGACGCTATTAGCATCTTCAATTATCGCATTAACATTCACTGCTGCATCAACTTCATTTGCTGCGGATGTAGGAAGCGGTACTATTGAATTCAATGGTACTGTGAATACTGGTGCTTGTACCATTGCTCCTTCTTCTGTTAACAAAGAAGTTCAATTAGGTTCTGTTCCAGCGGCATCATTACAAACAGCTGGTTCACAAGGTCCAAATGTTGATTTCACATTAGAATTAACGGATTGTATTTTGGACCCTACCGCAAGTGGTACTGATTATTCTAAAGTAACAGTTAAATTTACGGGCCAAATGGATGCAGCTGGCACCTTATGGGCAAGTACTGGTACTGCTACCAATGTTGGTGTGTTATTCCAAAATGCAAGTGGAACAAATTTAAAAACAAATGATACTGTTGAGCAAAGCTTAAACGCAGGGACAAATGTTATTAATTTATCTGCTCGTATGCAGGCATTAGGTGCAGCTACAGCCGGTTCTGTTAAATCTACAGTCGCTTACGTTTTAGATTACCAATAAGTATTAATATAAAAACATTAAAAAAATAATAAATCTTATATTTGCTGATTATGCTGTGTATAGCAATTGCTTCACAGCATTTTCAGTTATATGAGTTCATTCAATAAATCCATTATAGAATATTGCGGCTAATGAAAAAGAACAATTTTAATAAAAACATAGTGACTAGTTTAGTATCTAGTTTATTGTTTTACACTTACTATGTTAATGCGGATTCTGTTCAATTTAATGAAGACGCATTATCTATTTTGGGTAATACTAATATAGATTTAAGTGCATTTGAGAAAAATAAAATTAGTGAAGGTTCTTATTTTTCTAATGTATCGGTAAATGGTCGAAGAATCAATTATTTTGATCAAATAAACTTTTTAAATAAAGACGAAAATATACAACCTTGTATTTCTAGAAACTTAGTAGAAGTTATTGGGTTAAAAGAAGAATTTATTAAAGAAGTACCAACATGGGAAAATGGTCAGTGTTATGATCTTGCATCACAGGATAAAAATATTCAGGCAAGATTCGATGATGAAAAGCAAGAGTTAATGCTTTCAATACCTCAAGCTTATTTTCAGTATTCTGATGACAATTGGGTTCCGCCCATGCAACGGGAAGTTGGAGTTAATGCACTCGTATTGGATTACAACTTTGTTGAAAACTATATTAAGTATAAGAATACTCGAGATATTAATAATTTTAGCTCATTCGGTTCTATTGGTGCGAATGTAGGGCGTTGGCGTGTTCGCAGTAATTATCAATATCAAAAAGATTTTAATGATAATAAAAATGATAATTTTAAATGGGTGCAAACTTATTTATTTACAGATTTACCTAGTTTATCCGCAAAATTTTTTGCGGGTAAGTATTATACAGTAAGTAATGTATTTGATTCTGTACGCTTTAACGGCGTTAGTGTCTTTACGGATGAGAACATGCTACCGGCTTCTCTAAGGGGGTATGCACCGAGTGTCACAGGAACCGCGACAAGTAATGCGACAGTCACTATCTCACAAAATGGACGTATCTTGAATCAAATGAAAGTGGCACCAGGGCCTTTTTCAATTGATAATTTGAGTTCCTCTTTATCAGGGACTCTTGATGTTAAAATTACAGAAGAAGATGGCTCTATACGTGAGTACCAAGTTTCCTCGACCAATATTCCTTTTTTAACACGCCCAGGCATGGTGCAATATAAACTGAATGCAGGCCGGTTAGACCCAATGGGATATAAAAACATCAATGATGACTTTATATCAACTGAAGCTTCTTGGGGGATCCTCAACAATTTATCTATTTTTGGTGGTATTTTTGCAACCTCTAATGATGAATATCATGCCTATAATGCAGGTGTTGGGGTAAATATGGAACGCTTTGGTGCAATATCTTTTGATATTACACAGTCGAAGAATCAACTACAGGATATCGCTTTACGTACTGGTGAAAGTTACCGTATTAATTATGCAAAACGTTTTTCAAATTCGAGTCGACTGGATTTAACAGGGTACCAGTTTTCTAATGAAGGCTTTATGTCAGTGAATGATTATATTAGCTTAAAAGAAACTCCGTTAACGCCACATTATCGGCAGAAAAATGTATTTACGACTTCTTTTACACAACAACTTACTGATTTTCAGGCTGATATAAGTTTAAGTTACTCTCGGGAAAGTTATTGGAAAGAATCGAAAAATAACAATACTCTCAATTTATCGTTTAATAAAACCATAAATACAAGTTTTATAAATAATGCGATTTTATCATTATCTGTTGGTGAAAGTAGTTACGTGAAAGGTAAGCGCTCTAAGCAAGCATACCTTTCGTTAAGTATACCATTTGGTGGTGAAAGAAACTCACGGATTCAATACTTTAGTTCTTATAATGATATTGATAAAAAATATAATAGTAATATTAATTACAATTCTAAAATTAATGATAATAACGTTAGCTTAGGTTTATCAAGTAAAGACTTTTTTGAAAATGCGGCAATGAATGCATCCGTTTATCGTGATACGCAATATGGTACTGCACAACTAACGGGTTCCTATGGCGAAGATTACCATACATTAAGTGGTTCACTAGATGGCTCCTTGACGATTACCAACCAAGGCCCAGTCTTACACCGACGAGTTTATGATAACCAAGCTCGTATGGTTATTGATACAGATAAAGCGAAAGGGGTATCAATTAATAAAAATGAATCAGTTACGAATGGGTTTGGTTTAGCCGCAATTAGTAATGTTCCAACCTATTATAGGTCGACCCAGTATGTAGACCTTAATAATGTACCAGACAATGTCAGCATTGATGACAGCGTGATTGAATCAAATTTAACTGATGGTGCGGTTGGTTATTCAAAACTCAATACATTAGTGGGGGAAAAAGCGTTAGTTACAATTAAATTCCCTGACGGAAATACGCCCCCATTTGGTGCTTTAGTTTATGGCTCTGATAATAATAGTGTATTGGGAATGATTGCAGAGGAAGGGCAAGTTTATTTAACGGGCTTCCAACCAGATCAAAAATTAACGGTTAAATGGAGTGGTGACCAGTCATGTCGAATTATGTTAGGAAAACAAAGCCATTTAGCCAGTAAGAATATAACCTGTAATAAAGAATAGAAAATCATGAAAAAATTTAAATTAATAATAAGTGCTTTAATCTTGATTAGCACATACACACATGCATCAATTTCTGTTGACCGTACTCGCGTTATTTATGATGAAGCAAGTAAAGGTGTTAGCGTTGTGATTGAGAATATTGATAAAAAAGACCCTTATTTAGTTCAGTCATGGGTCGAGAATGAAAATGGTGAAAAAATTTCAGAGCCACTAATTGCTTTGCCTTTATTGCAACGTGTTGAAGCGAATCAAAAGAAACAGGTTAGAATTAGTTTATCAAAAAATGACGTGAAAATACCGAACAACCAAGAGTCTTTATTTTACTTTAATGTCTTGGGTATTCCACCGAAAACTAAACTAGAAAATGCTGTTGAAATTGTTATTCAATCACGCTTTAAATTATTTTATCGTCCAAGTGAATTGAAAAAATACCCTAACAATGATTGGCAGAAAGAATTGAAAGTGGAAAAAATGGGAAACTCGTTAAAATTAACTAACCCGACACCCTATCACATTGTTGTGATTAATGTTAATGATAATGAATCTAAAGTTCCTGATTTTAAAGAAATTGTCATAAAGCCAAATAGCAATTCAACATATTTTCTATCAGATAAACAAGTGAAATCGCCGAAAATGGTTATTACTTATATTGATGATTATGGAACACCAAACTTATTGAAATATACATGTAATACAACTTGCTCCTTATCAAATGAAAAGGATAAGAGATAAATTATGTTAATTTTTAATAAAATAAATTCATTCGCTATATTATTTTTATTTTTGCTAAGTTTTCAATCAGTAGCTGCGGTTAATAATTGTATACCGAGTTCAGGAGCTACAACTATAGAACAAGAATTAACCTTTGATATTACAAATAGTAGTACTTCAATTCCAAATGGTACCTTATTGACATCAGCATTGAGCTCATATATATCAGTGAGATGTGAGTTTACTGGCTCATCAAGTACAACTAATGCCGTTTACTTTAAAAATACAATGCCAACTGCAATTAAAACATTATTGATTAATAGTGGTGTCAGTGTGACGCAACAAAATGCAATTTCATCTCCTAGTCCAGTAACGATAACCAACCCAACTGTTCCAAATATTTATTTGGGGTATTGGAGTCAACCAGAAACAGGAATTACACGCAATATTGCTTTCATGTATAACTTTTATGTTTATAAGGGGGCAAACGCTCTTAAACCTTTTGATACAGGGCTATTTTTATTAGGAACCCATGTGGATTATTTAGGTAAGGATTTAGGCGGGCCAACTTATGTGCGCATTAAAGGTAACTTAACCTTGCTCTGCCCTGCACCTGCGGTGAATATCACGGCTTCTAATGGGGGAAGTGTAAACTTTGACTCAATTTCACCTAAACAAATGAATGCGGGAGAAGTGGTTAGCCGAACTTTTAATTTAGGTATGTCAGTGCCACAAGACTGCGAAACAGGGCTAAATATATCAGTACGTTTTGAACCCAATAATAATACGGTGCTAGGTGGAAAATATCTTGATATGGGCAATGGGTTACAAACACTATTAACCCGTAATTCAACTGATATTAACTATAATGAAAGCTACAGTATTGGTGAAATCATGCCACAATCACCGATTAATGTCCCTTTTACTGCGACATTAAGCAAGATAGCGGGCAGTACTATCGCTTCTGGTCCGTTTTCTAAAACAGTTCGAGTTGTTGTTTCATATTAAGAGTGTTAATTGACATTTTTTCTATGGTGTTATATTGAATATACATATTCTGATGCTGAGTATTATTAAATGAAAAAACTCAAATTAGTATTAGTTGATGATCATCCCATTGTGCTTTCAGGTTTGAAAGATACACTTTCTCAATCAATGAATTTAGACATTTTAGGTGCTTACACTCAGGATGCTGAACTATTTGCTTTTTTGAAAAAAAATGAGGTTGATGTGATCGTAACTGATTATATGATGCCTAATAATACCCAATCTAGCGATGGACAGAATTATATTCAATTTTTACGTCGTCAATATCCAAATATTGCAGTGATTGTATTAACGATGGTTTCTAACCCAATGATTGTACAAATGTTATATGATTCTGGGGTGAGTGCGGTGGTGTCAAAAGAGGCACCATTAGGTGACCTAATGAAAGCTATCACATTAGCGGGGCAAGGTCGCCAATATCGTGTTCCTGTTGCAGATATGACAACGACATTAAAAAGCCGTAATGCAGTAACATTAAATGATAGGGTAAAGACATTATCACCTCGTGAACTTGAGGTACTGCGCCTTTTTGTTCAAGGTAAGCCTATTGTTGATATTGCTAAGCAATTAAACCGCAGTGATAAAACTATCAGCCTACAGAAAAATGCTGCAATGCGTAAATTGGGTGTTGATAATAATCAAGCGTTAATTAGTTATTGCCTCACACATCATTTGTTTGACTAATTTTTTTTATCCAATTAGCTAATTGGTTGCAGATATTCTGACTAATCTGGGTATCAATGTATGTTGATGTCCGTGAATCTAATGCTGTTTCAAACTCACGAAGCTGATTAGCTAACTCACGTTGTTCAACACTAATTAATGCACCACGGATACGATGGGATAACTGTTTTAATTCTTCTGTGTTGTTATTTTCAACCGCTTGGCAAAATTGAGTAATATCGCTCACAAAATGACGAATAATTTTTTCTCTATCTTCCCCATTTAGCGGGTTAATCACTTTTATTGGCCCCATTTCTGAAGCTGAGGAGGAGTAAATCGGGAATAAACGGTTGAACAATTGAACTAAGGTTTCTAGCTCTATAGGTTTTACAAGCCATGAATCCATTCCAGATTCTAGGCATCGCTCTTCTTCTTCTTTTAATCCATTAGCAGTAACACCAACAATCGGGCATGTTTCGCCTTCACTGCGCAGCTGCTGTGCAAGCTCATAACCATTACGATAAGGCATATTAACGTCTGTAAGGATGATATCAACAATTTCGTTATCCCAGATCACCAACGCTTCTTCACCATCATTGGCAATAAATACCTTACAACCAAGTAGTTCAAGTTGCTCTTGTAGAACAACTTGGTTAATGGGGTTATCTTCAGCAATTAAAACGCGAAGCGGGTATTTATGCATATGAGTTTGTATACGAGATGTTGGACAAATAAGGGGTATCGGTTCTTTATTATTTTGTAGTAAGAATAACTGCTGATTTAACTCGGATAGTCTGAAATTCATTTCAGTGCTTACCCATTGTTGCCCATCCCAATTAGTTGGCAGAGGAAACGATGGAATTAAGATGCCGACGGCAATAACGGATGAGGTATCTATGGGGAGGCTATTTTCTGTGAAATATACATTGGCCCCCCAACGTTTTAGCCATTGCGTTATATTTTCAGTCAATAATGGGTTTGGGGTTTGCAACCAAATATTGGTGTTTTTGAGTGATAGCCAGTGTGTTTGCTGTATATCGAGTGCTAAAGGTAGTGTCACGAGAAACGAGCTACCAACTCCAGTTTCGCTTTGTAAGCTTATTTGCCCATCCATCAATTTGATAAGCTTAGAGCAAATAAATAGACCTAAGCCAGTGCCACCATAAGCATGAATTTCTGAATGAGCTTGATAAAATGGCTCAAATAATTTTATTTGTTGTTCAGGGCTAATTCCAACACCTGTATCACTGACACGTAGTAATATATTATTTTTATTACTTCTTTTAAGTTCAATAGTAACAGTACCTCTGTGGGTAAATTTAATCGCATTACTGAGTAAATTACCTAAAATTTGTTGCAGTCGGGCAGAGTCACCAACTCTATTTGCTTGTACATTTGGGTCAATAATAGCAAATAGGAGCAACCCTTTTTGCTGAGCAATTCCTTGATATAGTTGGACAGTTTGTTGTACTAGTTCTAATAAATCAAATGGTTGATTATGAATTTGAATTTGATTAGCTTCTATTTTGCTAATATCTAAAATATCACCAATTAACTGCATAAGTAATTGGGATGTTGTTGATATTCGATCAATAAAGTGAGCTTGTTGAGATGAAAGAGAGGTATTTGCCAGTAATTCTAATGTACCTATTAGACCATAAAGTGGGGTTCGTATTTCATGGCTCATTGTTGCTAAAAATGTGGATTTAGCTCGGTTGGCTTCTTCTGCAAGTCGCTTAGCATCATCAAGTTGTTTTTCAGTTTCTGCTTGGATCGTAATATCAGTAAATGCGCATAAAATAACAGGGCGCTGCTGGTAATAAGTTGCTGTGCTTACGACATAAAGAACATGTTCCCCAGACTTTAAATTAGTTTTAACCTGTTCTGTGTCAGAAAGAACCTTGATAAGTAATTCATTATATTCATTTGAGTCGTGGGGAGTAGATATATTGGTTATTTTTAGCCAATAACGAGCTAACTCATTCGCAAAGCGTAACTGCTGGGTTTCTTTATCTATTACACATAAGCCGATAGGGGTTGTCGCAATAAGTGTTTGGTTAAAAGATTCATTTTCTAAGATAGCTTGCTGGGAGTCTATTGCGGGTTGTAATATTTTTCGTTGGTACCAGCGGTGATATCCCCATCCACAAAATAAACTAAAGAAAAGTGCAATAACTAAACTGATAGGAAGCCACAGGTTGTCTTCAAAAAAAGCCGCATAACTAATTCTATAATATCCAGTCCATTCATCAGTTTTAGATGAAAGTTTAAGAACTAGGCCATCTCTGGTATAGAAAATACCTTCTAATGCTTCTTCTTCAGGTGCTTGGGTTGTTCCAAGTAGCTGACCATATTTTGCATGAATCAGCCAAAATTGATGTGTGAGTGTGGGGTTTAACATTCGCTCCAGCACGCTAAGCCTTGCTTGGCTTAACATACTGACTGCATAAATATTTTTAGGAGAAATGTGAGCATTCTGCCATAAATGTTCATCAAAACCAGCAGGGATGATCCCAATGAGAATATGATCAAATGGCTCAGGACGTAACCAGATAATGTCTTTTGAATCGCTTTCTTGTGATTCTAAAAATTGAGCATGAATAGTAGGTAAATTTTTTCTAATACTATCAATGACGGAGTAATACAAATTTGGAGAAATAGATTCATTTCCTAAAACTGTTCCAACGGAAGGAACGCTGATACTAATTTGGTCGTGTTCGTTGACAAAAAATACTGCAGCAGCTGGAAAATATGAGCCTCCCCAAAAAGTAGAATAGTAATCAGCTAAATAGGCCCCTAAAGAAAATAATATACTGGGAACGTTGGAACACTCTAAACTCTTGTCACAAGCTAGGGTAAATGGCATTGCAACTAAAGATTCTTTACCTTCGAGTAGATATAATGGCGACCTTGTTGGTAAGAACTGTTCTTGTATTGCATAGGTTCGGCTTTCAACTAACTCTATTAAATCTTGATTTTGCTTATTTAAAGATCGTAAAAACTTTTCTTGTTCATTGATATAGCCTATTAGTGACCTAAAATCGACTTCTAGGCGTTTAGTTTCTTGTTGAACAATTCGCTCTGCACTCCAAATCAATGTTGTTATTAGAATGAATAACAAAGGAAAAGCAATGGTAAGTATGCTATTCGTGCGTCCTGATGTGCGAGTTATCCTTGAAAATGCAGTCGGAGAAGGGGTAGGCATAGCGCTGTTCTCATCGATTATAGGCAAACTCCATGATTTTCATAATAATATAAAATAAACAAATTAAACAATATTTCTTTACGCTAAAGGTTATACAATTGCTGAATTATAATAGTCTTTCAAATCATCTAATTCCCAGCCAAAACCATTTAAATTAGTGATATAGTGTGAAAGTTTAGGATGATGACTCACGACATAGAATAGCCTATGGTAAAAATCTGGGAAATTAATACCGAGTATAAGAATAAATTTAAACAATACATCTACGGTTAACGCATTCTCTCCTCGTTCATAGCGCGATAATTGCTGTTGGCTAATGCCTAACTCTTTCGCAATGTTTTCACCACTAATTCCTAATTCTTGCCGGTATTCTTGTAAGCATTTACCAACTAGTTGGCTGATATAATAAGTTGTATCTTTTTTCTTTTTCATGAGGAAACTTGACCCTAGTATCATTGATTCATAAAACTATTTTTATAGCTAAGAGTAAATTATGACGAAAAGAAAATTTTAGAATATAAGGTATTCCTTAATTGAAAGTTTTAAATAAGATTAAGTCATTTATTTTAGGTTCATATGCAGAGTCTTATTCTAAACATTATAGTTATTTGCACTTTGTTTTATGGGGTTATTTTTATTACTTAACAACATGTTAAGCAGAAATTGTGAGTTGTTCGGTAAGGTTGAGTAGGTTTTATTACATTAAGGCTTAGTTACCTTTTTATTACAAATTATTATTAGCACTTATTGATTAATATTGTATTTGATTATTTTTTTAGCTCAATAGCTAGGAATAAAAAATGATATTGTGGTTTTTTAATGATTTATTTTCATAACTATTAATATAAAAACTTATTTTTAGGTTCTTAGATAAGACAATAGGCTAATAAAAACACGCAATATGAGTTAAGCTTGGCTGTCTAATGGATGAAATGAGAAAAGGGTGAGAATAATAATCTAATTATAAACTTTAGTGTTTGGTTTTTTTTAGGTAATTCCTGGTTATTTGGTATAAGTCAAGTTAATTGACTTTATATTATAGCTGATTGTATATCAATATTCTGTATAGTGGCGGACTAACCATGTCTAGTAGACCGAAAGGGTATAGAAATAAGTGTTTAGGTTAGATAAAAAAAAGATTATAGATTTCAGATTCTTTAGCCGAGTACTCAACTTGAGCTTAGAAATATAAAAGCAAAAAACCGCCTTTTGGGGCGGGTTCTTTAAATATGTGGTGCCCAGACTCGGGAACATTCAGCTATTTAATGAATTGATTTTCAAAGTAAATCTATTTTATCTTTTTGTCAAGACCCATAATATGCCCCTTTTTTCTACATTGATTGCCATGTTCTGAGCTGACACCCCACCACGGTAAATAATTCAGCTCGGGTGGGGTGGTCTATGAAATCTACCCTCTCAGGCAAACTTGAACTGGCTGCACTTCTGTCGGGCCGGTTCAGGAAGTCATTCGCAGCTTGTTAGGCTATAGCAACCCCGTGAGTTCAGGCTTCCGGACCTTCGCTCCATGACCGGCGGTATTGTTGTTAGATGAGCCTTTGTCGAGCTTAGATCCAGGTAGCCGTTAACGTTTAGGGCTGGAAGTGAGAGATATCTTGCGGGAAGCTGGGCAAACAGCACTGTTAGTGACTCACAGCGAAGATGAAGCACAATTGATGGCTGAAAAATTAACTATCTGAAAAAGGGCAGATTAATTCAGAATGATGATCAATTGAAAGCTGTAAAGCATATGGGGAAGACATCTGATTCGGTATAGCCCAGATACAGGTCCCCTTGATCCGCAGAGGTGAAAATAGATTTGGAATTTAATATGAAAAAACGAGTTATAGGTTTGTTTTTATTGATAGGACTACCTTTGGTTGCAATAGCTGATAATATTCACGTGACGGTGAATTCCTCTATGTACTCTTACCCTGATAATCGGGCGTGTATTAACCCCATTTAACGAGATGTATGCCAGTGTTGATGTAAAAAATACAAGCACAATTCAATGCCAGTCAATCTTGTCAAAATAAAGAGGGCAGTAAGAGTATTTTTGTACACCAAAAGATTACAGCAACTGTGACACTGAGTAATGGAGATAGTTGTCACCAGAGGCTCTCTGCCATTGCATTATTTCATGGATTTGATCAAACAGGTCAGTATTTGCTGGTAAATGAAAGTATTGATGATTTTAGTACATATAATCTTGGTAACAAGATCATGTTGTTTGATATTTCGGATGGACAATGCGGTTTTTCAAAAAAACCTTCAGGGTGACTATTATACCCGCTCTTCAGGAAAGGGATATACAGATGATTTTCCACACAGTATTAGCTCAATGAAAATACCTCGAAAGAGGTAAACTGACAATAAAAATATAACTTGTTAATTTACTTGCGTGAATTATGTTCGTTTTAATCGTTATGATTAAATTTCGTTATTTTGTATTTCATGACCTTGTGGGTTTTATCCAGTATCTGTGTAAATGGTTTCTGATAAATTATTTAGAAAGGCATATGGTTTATGGTTATCACAGATGAAGCATACCAAAGATGATATGCATATTTATTAGTTTTTTGATTTGTTTTGTTAGGCTATGGTGTGAATGGGGCGAATAGATGGAGATATATCTTTAGATGATTTTAATGGCGCATGTGTGAAATTGTCAGAGTTTTTTCCGATTAAAGATGGGATGTGATATAAATAACTCTGAATAATACCAAGTATATAATCCTACACTTATAGCATGTGATAACCTGACTTATCACTCATTATTTTCGACTATTAAAATAAATAATAAAAAAATAATATATATTTTTTCCATTATGGAGATTTTATGTCATTGAACACAAATGATGGTTCTAAAGTATATACACCTCTCTCTTTGGCTCTATATGACTGGTGGGTACTAAATATATCTAATAACTATGCATGGCGTTGTAATACTGATGAATTTTTAATTCCTCACTTTAAATCTCATCTTGGTAACAACCATATGGATATTGGTGTTGGGACTGGTTTTTATTTAAAAAAAGCTGCAGATGAAATTAATAAAATATCACTTTCCGATCTTAATATTCACAGTTTAGAATATGCTAAAAAATATATTTCTGATGAGAAATTAAACTCTTGTTTCTGTCATGATATTTTTAACAGATTTACTGGTGAGTTGAGAGGGGCATTTGATTCAGTATCCATATTTTATTTATTACATTGCTTGCCAGGGAAAATGAGTGATAAGAAACAAGCGATGATGAATATCAGTGAAACACTTAAGGATGATGGCACTTTATATGGTGCGACTATTCTTGGAAAGGGGGTTAAGCATAATCGTTTTGGAAGTAAGCTAATGTCAGTCTATAATAAAAAAGGAATTTTTAGCAATGTTTATGACTCTGCGGATTCACTTGAAACGACACTTGCTTCTTTGTTTGAAGATGTTTCTGTTAATATTCAGGGGGCGGTTGCATTATTCACTGCTAAAAATAAAAAAATCAAGTGTAGTAAAATATAATTATCTGTAATAAAAAATGATTTGCTTATATAGGTGACAATATATTCTTTTTTTGATTTTACACATGATGTTATTCAGCTTAATCGGATAACTTATTGGGGGAATATTTTAAGAAATAAAGAGTGGCTTTCACTTCGAAGGCCACTGTCATCATCAAATGGGGGAGATGTAAAAAAACAAGCTTGTGTTGTTAATACTCAACAAGAGTAAAGTTAATTATAGAAAACCGGCCGCTTTAAATTTTGCTAATGCATCCGTTTTTTGTGCTGCAGTTAATGGGCGTAGTGGACGGCGGGGGTCACCAACATCAATACCATGTAATTGCATTGCAACTTTACCTGCAGCAACACCACCGTATTCTACCAGCACACGAATAATTGCAATTACTTTATCCATACATGCAGCGATACCATCGTAATCACCAGTGTTAAATTTCTCAATTATTTCAAGATATAAAGGAGCCGCATAGTTATAGGTGCTTCCTACAGCGCTTAACGCCCCACAAGCTAACCCTGCCGGTATAAATTCATCTACACCAAATGGAATGTCGTATTTACCGCCATCAACACGTAAACAACGTTGAAATTCATACATATCAGGAGAATTAAATTTCATTCCGGATAAATTCGGAATTGTTTTTCCTGCCGCTTGTAAAAATTTTTCCATGTCAATGTTTAGACCTGACATAGTAGAGTGGTAGTAATAAAAGCCTTTAGAAGGCGAATTCATCGCTGCTAAACGACAATATTCAACTAAGTCATCTACATTGCTTGGTTTAAAGAAACAAGGACCAATTACTGATGTAGCTTGAATATCTAACGTTTCAGCATGACGGGATAGCTCTATAGTGTCTGCAATACTGAGTGCACCTGTATGAACAATGATATCTAGTTGTCCTTGACTGGCAGCAGCCCAGCATTCAGCGACTTTTTTGCGTTCTTCGACAGAACAATGGATAACTTCTCCTGTTGTTCCTAATACGTAAGCACCCGTGACACCACTTGCAATAAGATGTTCTGCAATTTTATCAATGACAGGGTAATTAATACTGCCATCGGCAGCAAAAGGTGTATGAGGTGCAGCGATTAATCCAGAGAGTTTTTTCATTATTATTCCTTTTTTGGAGGTTGATTTCTTTATTTATTATGATATGGAGTTTTGCTCTATATTAAGGCTCAATCGTTCAGAACGCAATAATGAAATTAGCGTTAAAGAAAGAGAAAAATGAAAGTGTGATCTTTAGCTGGTTTTTGTTCAAGACCACATAACACTGATTATAAACTCATGCTGAATTGGTATTTTTTAATGCATTTAGTGTACGCAGTTTTTGCTCTTTGACCATTTCAGGTTGAGCTTGGACAAGTAGGGTATATAGTAAGTCTAAAACGAACAGTTGTGCTGTTTTTGTACCAATAGAATCACCTTGTAATTTCCCCTGTCGATTACCATTAATCAGATAATAATTGGCATATTCCATAATGTGTGAACCTAAATTATGCGTTAGCGCAATTGTGGTAGCCCCTGCTTCTTTTGCAAGTTTCAGTGCATGAACTGTTTCCGGTGAGTTTCCGGAATGGCTGATACCAATCGCGATATCACCCGGTTTCAATAAGGAAGCCTGCATATACATAAAATGGTTATTGGTAACAGCATCCACTCGATATCCAATACGCATCAGTTTATTTTTTAGATCCTCTGCTGTGATCCCTGAGGAACCCACACCGCAGATAAAAACATAATTCGATGATAGCAACGCATTTACAGCATCTTGAACTTGCGTCATATCAAGTAAATTTAATGTTTCTGATAACACATTATTGATGGTTGCTTGTAATTTTAAACCTATAGTATGGATATCATCCTGATGGCTAACTTCAGCATCAAGGATTGGTGATTCTTCACTATCCGATGTCGCCATTTCAATGGCTAAATCCATTTTAAAGTCTTGAAAGCCCTTATAGCCTAAAGTGCGGCAAAAACGCACTACAGTTGCCTCACCCGCCTTAGTCGCTTGGGAAAGTTGTGCGATGGAAAGCTGAGTGACTTCAACAGGATGAAACAGGATATATTCAGCAATACGCTGTGATACTCGCGTCAGGCTATTTTTCATTGCCCCTAGTGTGTCGAGTATTTTACCTGGCTTCAGTCTGGTAACTGACTGTTTTGTCATGAAAATTATCCTTGTTTGCCGAAGTTCAAAGGGAATGGAATTCTGCTAACAAGAGTATCAATTCTGGCGGGTTAAAAAAAGCCTTGCTCTTATAATTATGTGATAATAACAAAACGCTTTATTCCATTTGCATCAATATACAATTTATTGATGCATTAGAAATAAAGCGTTTAATTGGAACTGATGAAAATTAACTTGTCAGCAAATTAAGGTTTACCTTAATTACTGCTTTTTTTAATATACTGTTTCCTTCCTCTGCTGCTATACCTGGTTTATGGGGTTCATAAGGCATAAAAATAGCAAACATAGAGGGTGTTAATGACAATGTTTGACAATTTTCAATGACATCTGTGAGTTGGTAGTCATCCGCTTCACTGTAAACAGTGGCATTTTTAGCCGAATTTCGAACGCCGTAATCTATAACTTCCTCACCGGATAGTAAAATTTGTATATCAATATAGCGATGATGTAATTCTGCACATTTTTGTTCTCGAGATTGTGTTTCAAATGACATTACATTCATGAATACATCATTATCATCAATAGGGTAGCTTCCCGGTTCTAAAGAGAATGGGTCGAGTGCGAGTGCCTTTTTAATTATATTACGTAATACCAAATTCATTTCAGGCATTACTGCCGCGTCAGATATATGACCAAATAACATAGATACCTCCTATGAGTTCCTTGATATTTCACTATCATCCAATGAAATTTGTTTTGCTGCCGAGAAAAATGGCGCAGTAATTGTACCAATAATGACTACTGACATAGCACCTATTACACCATAGAAGAAAAAGTTAAGGTCACTGCCATAACGGGCTGCTAATACAGCAATGATACTTACTATAATGCCTGCGACCGCACTACCTGCATTAGCACGTTTAACAAAAATACCTAACATAAATAGTCCGGTCATAGGGCCACCCATTAAACCGATTAAGCTGTTAAAAGCATCCCATATTTCAGACTCGTCAGATAAAACTAGCCAAATTGTGGCTAAACTACTGAATACTCCAGCTATAATTATAACTAATCTGGCGACTTTCATTTTTTGTTCTGAACGCCGTTCAACTTTACTTAAGCGAATATAGATATCAGAATTAAAGCAACTAGAAATACTATTTAAGCTACTAGATATGCTCGATTGAGCAGCGGCAAAGATAGCTGCAATGATTAGCCCAGAAATACCCACTGGCATTTCTGTAACAATAAATAAGGGTAAGATACCTCCGGTATTAAAACCTTCAGGTAACAAACTTGGATTTTGTTTGTAATACACAAATAGGGCTGAACCAATGGCAAAAAAGAAAATAGGAATAATGGCAACTAATTTAGCATTTGTGATTAAAGTACGTTTAGTTTGTTCGATAGAATCAGTCACAATGTAGCGCTGGACAACATCTTGGCTTGCAGTAAATTGTTGAATATTGGCAAATAAAAAACCAATCATTAATACAGGAATAGTACTGTCAGTCCAACTCCAGCGTAACTGTGCATCCGGGAAAAATTTATCAGCCTGTGCTGTTGTGGTAAAAATCTCACTAATACCTCCATCAACTTTAAAACAAATCATGATAAAGATTAAAACAGCACCACCTGAAAGTAACAATCCCTGAATAACATCTGTCCAAATAACGCCTTCAATCCCTCCCATCCATGTATAAATAATACATAATAGACTAATCAGTACAACTAATATAATAGGGTCTATCCCTATGAAAGGACGTAGTGCGAGTACGGTCAAATAAGTGATAATTGCAATACGACCAATATGAAATAACATAAATGACAGGCTGGCAAATAAACGACTTCGTATATCAAAACGGGCTTCTAAATACTCATAGGCTGAAGTGATTTTTAATTTTCTAAAGAAAGGAATATAGAAATAAAATACTAATGGCAAAATGGCGATCGCTAAATATTGGCCAATAATAAAAGTCCAATCAGAAGTATAAGCTTTCGCTGGAATTGACATAAAGGTAATTGAGCTTAATGTTGTTGCAAAGACAGAAACGCCGGCAGCCCAACCGGGAACCCGCCCCCCGGCACGAAAATAATCATCCGCTGTTTTTTGGCGTTTAGAGAAATAAACACCAACGAGTAACATTGCGGCTAAATATCCAAATAGCACTGCATAATTAACGAAACCAAAATCATGTAATTGCATTTTTTTAGTCCTGCCATATGTAAGGTAAAAGGTAAGGAGTACGACAGTTTTTTAGTGTTTCCTAGCCCAAAGAACGGCTCCCCAAAGTCCAGCATTATGATGATAGTGAGCAGCTAAAATAGGGACTTGTAACGCCTCGGGCTGTTGTCTGATAGCTGCTTGAACAAGCTCGATATATCCATTTGCTAATCCAACACTTCCACCAAGAACAACACAGTCGGCATCTATTATTGCTTTAATATCAGCAACTAAATTAGCTATAGTACTTGCTGAGTTTTCAATTATTGTTTTCGCTTGAAGGCTTCCCTGGTAATAGGCAGTAAAAATAGCTTTAGCATCTTTACCTGCAAGTTCATTTACAGCTTGTGAAGCAATGGCACGGCCGGAAGCGATAGCTTCGACACATCCATAACGACCACAGCCGCAAAGAGGGCCATGAGGATCAGCTATAGTGTGGCCTAGATGGCCTGCAATACCTCGTTTTCCTAGCTGTAATTGTCCTTGTTGAATTAGGCCCCGCCCCCAACCCCTGTCGATACTGTAATAAATGCCATATCAGAGATATTTTCATGGCGGTAATCATATTCAGCCCATGCAGCAGCTTGAGCATCATTGAGTAACCAGCAAGGCAAACCGGTTATTGTAGAAAGTGTTTTTTTTAACGGGAAATTTTTTAATCCTCCCAAATTATTAGGATTTAATGCAGTTAATACGCCATCACAGATAATCCCTGTAGAGGCTACGGCGACACCATCTGCATACGCTTTTAGTGGTGTAGTTATCGCCACCAAAGCTTCATAGAGTTGAGTTGGTGATGCACTTGCAGGGGTTGTAATTTGAGTATGGTGCGTAAGTTGATTGTCTCGACTGATTAATGCAGCCGAAATCTTTGTTCCTCCAATATCAATTGCTAATATATTCATTTAACTAATTCCTGCTGTAACTTGAGGGCATGGGTAAACCAATCACAGACATGTTCAAGTCGGGTTAATGCGGAACCAACTGTGACAGCCCAAGCTCCAGCTTGTATAGCTCTTGCTGCAATCATAGGTGTGTTATAGCGGCCTTCGGCTATTACACGGCATCCATTTTCAGCGAGTGCTGCCACTAATTGTAAATCAGGTAATTTTGGTATTTCACCACCGGTATAGCCAGACATAGTTGAACCAATAAATTCTGTTCCTAATTCCTGGCAATACATTCCCTCATTAAATGTGGAACAATCTGCCATTGCCAACCTATTGAAGTGGTGTATGCAAGCCAATAACTCATTGACTGGAACTGGGCGTACACGATCCGTACCATCAAAAGCGATAATATCGGCACCTTCTGTTGCTAGTGCTTCTACATCACTTAACCAAGGTGTGATCCTGACAGGACTATCCAGTAAATCGCGTTTGACAATACCAATAATTGGCACATCAATAAGAGGGCGAGTTGCTTTTAAATTATCTATTCCCTCAATTCGTACTGCTACTGCACCTGCATTAACTGCAGCTTGAGCCATTGCAGCAACAATTTCTGGCTTATCCATAGGGCTATTATCGACAGGCTGGCAAGAAACGATCAGCCCTCCTTTTTGTTGAATATCCGTAGTCATCTTTTCAATCAATGCCATTTTGAACTCACCATTTTATTTTGAAGTATAACTCCAATTAATGTTATTTTATGAAGCTAAATTCCTCAATTACGAAAGTCGTAATTTGTGAAGAAGATCAAATAATAAAATATTTTTCTTAATTTATTGATAAATATGAAAAAATAATATAGTGAGTAATGGAGTAATTACTCACTATAATTTTTGGCATCTTTTTACATAAGATTTAAAAGTGGAATTGTAATCCTAAACGATACCTAGTTTGACGGGCGTCACTGGTCGGGCTTACCGCAACATTTCCAACTTCAATATAAGGAGTGAATGTGTCACTCAATTGGTAAGAGAAAGAGACATTATGTTCATAATTACGTTTCTTATTATCATATTTTATGCCATCGCTATACATTTGTGTGTAGTCATATTCAATTTTGTATTTATTATATTTATAGCCAATAAACGCATCAAAGCGATTTGTTTTTTCGTCATCAACAGCTTTTTTTGTTTTTCTGGCATAATCAAAACGATAACGGCCTGCAATATATAAACCGTTATCAAAATTATATTGCGCCTTTAAATAAGGTTTATAAATTGATGTGTCTGTAACTGTTTCAAAAATTAATCCCGGTTGTAACGTTATACTTTTATTTATCTTATGGTTGTAACTTAGCCCCATTTCGATAGCATTATTAACAACATCACTAAATACTTTATCTTTTTCGCCGTCAACACCACCTGACTTTATACTGGCATCAATATAAAATCCGATACCATTTGAAAATGAATGAATAAAGGCAATGCGATCTTTATTTATTCTGGATGAATCTGAATATTCATGACGAAAGTCTAGTGTAGTCGCATTTAATTGAAATGACATAAAAAAAGTACAACATGCCAATAAAATTTTATTATTAAACATAGTTTTTACCTGAGTGGATAAGACTCCATAAATTTAATATGGAGTTCTTGGTTGGTTATTATAATTTATAAATTTAACTGGTTTAGTTAATAATTAGCTCTTTATCTTTTAATGTTAAAGTGATTACAGAATTAACTGCCTCACCTTTTGTAGTTTCACCTCCGATTAAATATAGTGAATTACCATGCTCAATAGTGATTCCATAACCAAGAGGGATCGGTAGTTCACCAATTACTTTCCATTGATTATCAATCAACCCATAAATTTCTTTATGCCATTTTTTGTCTAAATCCTGATGTGCAAAATAATGTTTCTGTGAATACTTAGCCTGAGACCCAGGGAAGTTAGCACCCCCAGCAACAAGTAAGGTATGAGCACTATAACCTGCAAATGCACCAGCCAAGCCATCTTGCTGCTGCTCAGGTGATGGTGGAGGAAGTTTCTGTACAGTAGTATTCCACTGTAGTTGATTATTTTCTAATATAGCCGTTTGTATTTCACTAGTACGTAACCCAGGCTTTAATTCACCGTTAATCAAGGTTATTGAATTGTTATCATTTACTAATGAAGAACCCGCAGTTCCATTAAAAGGAATAGTGCCTAATGAACCCCATTGATTATTATCTGCATTATAAGTTAGTATGACTCGATTAAAAAAATAGCCTTCTATGGGTTTATTAAAGTAATCATTAATAACTTTACTTTTAATAGATGAATTGTTTTTAGCATGATTTAAATTAATGAAATATTTATCAAATATTTGCTTGTTTACTCCTCCAAGAATGATAGCTTTATTGGTGCTGATACTAACCCCTGCATGACCAACCAAGCCATAAGGTGAACTAGTATCTATTTTTTCCCATTTGTCTTCACTTGGTGAATAACGATAAACATCTGTTAATGAGCTTATTGTTTCACTCTCAATATTTTCTTTTCCCGCTCCGCCGAATATATAAATATTATTATTTAACTTAATTGCTATAGCTTGGTCTCTTGGCGTACCCGGAAAATCAGCTATTTTTTCCCATTTTTTTTTATTTTCATTAAGATCAAGTTTATACCATGAGTTTCCTGTACTACCTAAACCTATGTAAATAATATTTTGGTTAATTACTCCGGTTCCATTTTTTAATGTCACAGGAAGGGCGGGGAGTTTCTCAGCAAAACTGGTCGATGAGAATATTGGTGAAGACAGTATTATGGTGAAAAAGAGATAAGATATTTTCTTTATTATTTTCATACGCGTTCACTCTTGTAGTGGTTATAAGTGAGATTTCTATTTAGAATTAAACTCCAATATAAAACATCAAATGAAGCATAACTTCAAATTAATGTTTTATAAAATGTGAAGATGGTCAAGTTATCTTTTTAAACTCTATATTTTTTCCTTACCTGAAGGTTAGTCTTAATTTAATTTTGAATTAATACGAGCTATGTAAACATGTGTTACTAATTGATAATATTGATATTTATATTACGTTGGTGATATAAGAACACGCAAGCCATGCTAACGCTTACTGTTATAAAACATCCCGACATAGTTGAATATACCGCTCCGGGTTTCTTTCCATACTCCAGATAAAACTCATTAAATAGCGCAGCATATTGCTACACCTATTATTTTATGTATATCTGCCAGACACATTAAAGCGTAGCATGACTGTATCAGCTCAGATTTAAGCTGACAGGTTTCGTAGATAGAACACAATTCAATCTGATAGCCTAGTGTGAATGAAAAGCTGAAATTGACATATCTGTTAAAGTTAATGATTTGTTTTTATGGAATACTTACACAAGAAAATAAGAGATAGGTTTATGAGGGGGTAAAGGTGTCTTTAACAGCAAAGAACATCTGCAAAAATGGCGTGAAATCCAGTCAATAAATAACGTGTTGCAACGGCCTGAAATCTACCGTAGCTAGAAAAGCAAAAACCCGCCTTTTGAGCGGGTTCTTTAAAGAAGTGGTGCCGGACTCGGAATCGACTTTTCATTGTAACTAGTTGTATTTAAAAATATTAATTGAATTTGATTTTATTTATACCCTCTTTTGTACCCTCGGTCCGTTTGGTGGGTTTTGTTGAGCACGGTTTGGGCGATAGAGCGCAGCAAATAGATTGTTTTTTTGCACAGATGACAGGTGTAATTATAACGTATTCGAATCCTTTTTAAGTATACATTTAATGGGGATCATGTTCATGTTAATTGTTTCTAGTATGAATCATGGTATTGCCAATTTGACATGTTTAATGATGTCTTATTGTGTCATTTTTGTTTAATTCCTCAATGCCTAATTCAGTTAAGATCCAACGGTTTGATATGTGCCATTGAATACTAATCAAAGTGGAAGTAGGCTTAATTTATCCATCCAATATAGGATAAACTCAAAGTGATCAGTACTTATTCAATTCAATGTCACACACATGACACACGCATAAGGGCCATCTCTGTCTTGGCGACGTTCAACATAAACAGCTAACACGCCACGACAATCTGGCACCTCCTTACCAATATAATGCTCGCTATTACCAACCCATTTATACTTTCCCCTACAATAACGAGCAAGGCGAGAGCCTAAATGTTGCTGATGGATCTTCATTGCTGCGGATTTACGGATGATATTCATGGTTCACCTCATACTAAGCCATGCTCAGCGAAAGAGAAGATTTGCTGACCACCGATGATCAGATGGTCAAGTACTCGTACTTCAATTAGCTGCAATGCTTTTATTAATTGTTGCGTGATAGATTTATCCGCTTGGCTTGGCGTGATATCGCCTGACGGATGGTTGTGTGCAAAGATAACGGCAGCAGCATTAAAATGAAGTGCTCGTTTGACGACTTCACGAGGATAAACCTGTGTGCTGCTAATCGAGCCAGCAAACAGGGTTTCACTGCTTATCAACTGATTTTGTTGATTCAAGTAGAGCACAATAAACGCTTCACGCTCTAATGCTGACATTTTTAGCCGTAACCAATCCCTCACATTTTGCGTTGATGTAAAAGCAATACCCGGTTCACGCAGATACTTATCCAGTATGGTCAACGCACGTTTGATAGTACGTTGTTCATTAGGAAGCAGTGTTAAGGTATTCGTATAAGTATTGATACTCTCCATCGTTAATATCTCCATCATTACGAGGCTAGTTGAAGCATATTTTCAGCCATCACCCACAAGGCTCGGTTAAGCTTCACATCACCATCAATCCCATTCACTGAACGCGTGCGAGCGCGTTTACCTTTCGCATTTCTGCCTGATAATCCCCCTTTAATTAAATTTTCTTGCAAACGTTGGTACACTGTCCAAAGATCGTCCTTCTTATCTTCTACACGGCGTGGCTGTAATACTTGTGCTTCGGTCACAGGTTGATGCGCTTCACCATAACGATATGTGAGAGCAGATTGAGCAAAGATGTGTTGGGCTGGTGGCGGTAATAATAGGGACTGCATGGCATCACGTTGCTCATCCATGCGTTCAAATAGCCCTAACACTTCATAAGCCCCTTCAATCACTTTTTCCACCACATCGCCCTTGTGCGGTACACGCACCTCACCAAAGGTTTGTCCGCAAATTAAGCCATTCTGACAAACGAATCGGAACATCCCCGGTAACATCTGATAGCTACTTGAGCCATCATGACTATTGAGCAAGATAATCTCAGGCACTTGCTGACTGGTGATTTGACCTTCACGACGTAGACGTAACATATGCTTGGTATGCTCACGACGGCTAATATCACGAACACGCGTTTGACAAGCAAAGAACGGCTGAAAACCTTCTTTCTGTAAACTTTCTAATAACGTAATCGTAGGGATATAGGCATATCGTTCACTGCGGGATTCGTGTTTGTTTTCACCAAAAACACTGGGTACAGTACGATACAGCTCTTCGGTAGTTAGCGGGCGGTCACGACGAATAGAGCAAGCATTGCCAAAACGGGAAGCTAAACGAGACATAGGGGTTCTCCTCAATAATTAAACTGATAAATCATTCGATAAATGGATTAAATGAAGATTGCTGGTGGGGGGAAAGATAAAACCGTGACTGATAAATCAGTCTATAAGGCGAAAGATTTGTGCTTGCTCCGGATGCTGTATAGCGTAATCACGCAACAGGTAAAAATATTCCACCAGCACAGGGCTTTCGGTTTTAAATGACCAGATGCTATACACCAGTAAACAGACAGCAATACCGGCTGCTTCAGGGCTTAACTCAGCTTCATTTCCGTTATGCGGGTTAAACATTTGCAGGGAGGTTTCGAGCATATCAGGCCAGATAAATGCGCCGCCATTAGACAGCATACTGAACTCCCAGAAAGCACCTTGATAGCGATTACAAAGCTTCGCCATCATGTTAAAGATATCGCCTTCAATACGCTGCCAGTCTGGCACAGTACCAAAGTAAAAACGCCAGAAGGTACTACGACCACGGGAATTGACGAGGTTGGTTTTGATAACCGTTGATTCTTGCTCTTGTAAGGTAAACATAGTAGAACTCCAATTTAGTCGATATTGATAGACAGTAATAAACAAAAAAGCCCTACACCTTGCGGTGCAGAGCTTTCTCGAAATGATAGGTATATTGAGTATCATTTTTAGTGACGCATTCTGATGATTGATTCACTAAAATAATACAGATATAAAAATAAATGTAAGTTAATTAATGGGTTAGTCTGATGATGCTTTTATAATGGTATCACCATTACGTATAGTAAACTCACTGATGCTATAAAACCGATGACTTTGACTAGCAAATGAAGTTATGTTTGCAGGTACAAAGATATCCATCTCTTTTTTTTCTACCCCCACTTTACCAAAAGAATAAGATACAGAAGGTGAAACAATGCAGATCTCAACTTCCTTCTTTTAGTTCGCTGTTTGAGCGTAAAACACAGGTTGATCGTTGCTCTGAACGGGTACAACCACTGACAGCACTAATAGGGCATAAGGTAGACTGAAACAGCGCATTGCATAGACTGGATTTTCCGACACCAGTTTTTCCCATCAAACCGATTGTGGGCGAATAATGAATAAGCTCGCTCAGTTTATGTTGTAATTGATGTTTAATTGCCGTGGGGAGTGGCGAAAGCACCGCCTCAAAAGGTGAAGCGGTGGTGGAGGGATTTGTTTTCATAATGACTTCCTATGATAAATGAAAAGGCTCAATACCTGTATCTTTCAAGGAAGTAATATAGGTTTGAAAAAAATTACATTTTGATGAAAATTATTTTTTTTCAGTATCATAGTACTCAAGAATAAGGAGCTCTATGAGCTCATATTCAGGCATACGTGCTTTCTTTGCCATTTCTGTTAACTTCATTTTTGCATCTTGGCTAATGTAACCACTTAATACTTTTTTATCTGCATTATTTTTACGATATTTATATTGATTCCAAGCATTATTCATTTCATGAAAAATAAATTTAATCCCATTATTATTATGATTAATATCATAATAAACTTGCACTACAATTCCTTGATTAATCGGATCACATATAAATCTACTGCGAAAAACTTTATCTTTATCACAAAGATATTTATATGCCCACTTAGATTGGTGAGGATCATTGACATCTAACCAACTTAGCCTTTTTTTTCTACTTAAATATTGCCACTTAGCATGGAGTCCTTGGATTCTTTTTTTTAAGATATCCATTTTTTTGTAGTTAAGAAAGAAATCATTACAAATATTATTAATAACCTCATTAACGTCTGAGGGAGTACTTTCTAATTCTTCAAAAAATAATTTATCGGACTCGCTATCACCATAACCCCATTGAAACCACAAATATAAAGCAGACCTTAAATCGTTTTTAATCCAATTAAGATTTTCGTCTATGAGTGAGTTTTTAATTTTTTTAAATAATGATTTAAAATTAGACACTTCATTATCTAAACTATATTCAACTCTAATCTCATTTATTTCTTTATTTAACGTCTCCACTTCATTATATCCTCTTCTATCAAAACGCCAACTCTTACCTTGGTTCTTTAAATGATCAATTAGTGAATGAAAAACAAAATAAGATTGAACTAGATCTGGAGAATAGTAGTGTTGTTGACTCTTTGTATTGAATGTATTGAATGCCATAAATAATCATTACCCAGTAAGTGAAAAGTAACAAAACAATACCATAAACAAATTGAAATTGTAATAAATAGTTAATCTTAGTGTGAGTTTTAACTACTAACATACTGATAATATGCTAATAATTTTGGTGAGATGATCAGTTAGCTAGTGCGATTTTCCCATCTATGGATAGTATGTATAAAAATTTACTAGTCTAGAAATCATATGAACAACGTTATAGCACAAAAAGGTTGATACACCCAGAGTTGAAAATATCATCATTAAAAATGGGAGGGGTAGAGAGGAAGGAACGAAGTATACGTATGTAACATACACTCTCTTGAGTCTATGAGCCTATCTCAATAGGAGCTGAATTCATCACCTTACCCAGCCATATCGATGTTTAAAAGTCAGGCTGTATAAGGTTTTGGTTACAGTGATAATATATCTTTTATGTGGTAATTAATACCTATTGAGATAGGCTCTAAATCAGAAAAAACTAATTTTTTCGTATTGATAGTGTTGGATGAGTTATTTAATGTGGTAGTTAAACTATTTATTTATTCTTGATGTTGTCGTTGAAGTCGGTTTTTTCTTGGAGCTGTGGGTGCGATTTTATCGGCCGCCTTTCGTTAGTGGTGTGTTTTGTGTGTGGATAAACTTTATTTTTCTCTATTATTCGGGTGGGAGAGTAAGTTTTTTATTTTTCTTGTTGTCATTCTTACCCTGTCAGGGGTATTTAAAACGAAACCTTTAGGTTATTAATGTTATTATCAAGATATCCATTATCAAGATATCCATTATCAAGATATCCATTATCAAGATATCCATTATCAATATATCCATTCTCATATCACTCTTACCTAACCTCAATATCTATGATTCATCATTACATCATTAATCAATAAACCACGCCGACTAAAAACAACATTAACCCTCCACCCCTCTGGGTTAAATATAAAATATCCGAGTGGCGTGGTTATCCATTACCTAAAATAAAAACGACCATTTTCTTTTGTACGTTAGAAAATAATTTACAGTCTCCTGTTATCCGTTGAGTTAATTTCTACTTAACGGAGTTATTACCATGAGCTTTGCTATCCCTCAATTACAAAATTTACTCTATCAACAACAAACCAAACTCTTTGAACACTACTCGAAGATATTGATGATAAGAACGGATTTCCATTGGCGTGAAGACAGTGAGCGATACATTTACGAAGATGAACATCAATTCAGTCGGGATATGAGTATCCTGATGTTACGTCTCTCAAAATATCCCGGAGTAATAGGTTATGCCTGGGTATTGGAAGAAGCTCCTGATAGGGGCTTACATGCTCATGCTGTCATCTATGTGGATGGTCAACGACATCGTAAGAAATGGGACTTTAATCAGCGAATGAATATGCTCTGGGAAACCATTACGGAAGGCGAAGGTTATCTTTATCATTGTACCGACAATAAACAATATCGTGCAGATATCAGTAAACCGATCCACTTTGATGATAAACGGGGTAAAAGAGCGATGCGGTATGTCGTCAATTACTTGGCTAAATACGAACAAAAAGGCGTTAAACCTATCTACCATCTCTCGACTCCGCCTACGGAAAAGCGGATCGGTCGTCCTCGTAAGTCCTCTTCGTCTTAAATACGTCTATTCGCTTCACCAGAGCTTTTTTTACACCGTAGTCATCCCATCATAGCACTTAGCTGATTAAATCGCTCAGAATGGTTCTGAGCGTGTTTATCGTATTGTCTAGTGAAAGGGAGTAGTGGGTTCAGTTTATGTATTAGCTGTGAGAAGCATTAACCATCGAAGTGAATAAAAAAATACAGCATGGCGTTATTGTTTGAAGGATTCACACCGCATTTCATTAACCCTTTCGGATCCTTCTCCTTTTCACATTTAGGAGAAACAAACGATGACCAATACAACTGATTACCCCTTACTGAATGACCAATTTATCGACATGAAATTTATCACTCATCTGACAGGATTAACGGATAAATGGTTCTACAAGCTCATACAGGACGGTGAGTTTCCCAAACCAATAAAGTTAGGACGTAGCTCACGTTGGTTAAAGAGTGAAGTAGAACAGTGGCTGAATGAACGTATCACCGCTTCTAGAGGCTAAGTATTATTAATTTAGTCAGTTACAGCGATTTTTTACAACTCACTAGTGAAATATTATATGAACGTCAAAAGAAGACGATCTTTAGGGTGCTAAGGAAGGTGCCGATTGATAGTTTTTTGTACAGCAACCATGAAAAGCATAACGAGATCTGCTATCATTAATAATGCCATAGGCGCCAGTCAGTGCGGGAATATTAAAAGACTTTGATGCTGATGTGAACAGTGCATAGGACTCACGGGAAATACTTGACCAAGGAATATGCGGGTCATTACCCCAACAAGTAGACGAACAGCCTGACATGAAAATAAATTACAGGCCGCGATTATCGATACGCTATACGCCGTCCGGTACACTTTGATGATTATGCTGGTCGTAAGGCAGGTGAACTATTTAGCCAAAGCCGAGCAGAAACCCTTTGACCCGATTTACCATATCTCCCGTCTACCTGATGTGAATGATAAGCCGATAGGTCGTCCTCGTTCCCGTCATCGTTAAGTCAGCCATAGGGAATGCTGTAGCAGCAAGGGGCTGTATGATGATCTCTATGGCCCTTATAGCCGTTTATTGTGGCGACACCGTGCAAGTTTAACCCTTGCCTTAATAAAACGCTCAGAATGGCGCTGAGCGCGTTATTCACACCCATTACTCCTCTTCAGCCGTCACTTTGCAGTTGCTGTAGACCGTAGCGTGGTCGGTGCCGACAACATAGGCAATGACAATTGGGCTGTTGTTACTGGGATCGACTTCCTGACGCAGATTAACCCGTCCATCCTCCGACGTATGGTAATACCCGATACCGTCATATTCCGCTTCGCCATAACGGGTTTCAGACCCATTATTACTGTCCTGCTCAAACACACAACACACCGGAGAAAAACAATGAACATTTACAATCTGAATGAACTGGAGCTCGGTATCGCTGAATTACCTGATGGCCGCCTGACAAATGCCTTTAAAGAGCAGGAGCGCTGGCAACCGGCACTACCCATTCCCTTTTACTGTCCACACTGTCACTTACCGGTGTATCTGGACCGCCGTAAACGGCATTTTTTCTTTGCACACCCCGTTGATAAGAAATACCTCGATTGTCCTGAGGTAAACGCGGCTATCAGTTATCTGACGCGACAATCTCAACAAGCTGAACAGTTCTCCGAGCTTCATCCCATAAAGCCCATCACGGAATGGTATTGCGTCTGGTGTCGACGGTTTTACACCAGCCAGCAGCGACCAGTCAGAAAGTGCTGCCCGAAGTGCAGAGAGGGGATTTACAGCATACCTGCTTCTCAGGTCACCGAAAACCACAGCTATTTTCATTACGCGCTGAATAATCAAGGTATTGAATCGTTGGTACGCACTCCATTGCTGCGGTTGACGGACCTCACTGAACCGAATGTTATCGATGAGGCGCAATAAAAAAATACAGCAGTCCGTTATTGTCTGAAGGACGACTGACACCACGCATTCCCCACCTCAGTCGCCTTCTCCTTTTCATACTTAGGAGACAAGACAATGACGATTCAAACAACCCCAACCACCAGCCTGCTGAATGACCAGTTTGTTGATATGAAATTTATCACTCAGTTTACCGGACTTACGGATAAATGGTTCTACAAGCTCATACAGGACGGTGAGTTTCCCAAACCGATTAAACTGGGACGCAGCTCAAGATGGTTGAAAAGTGAAGTAGAACAGTGGTTACAAGCGCGCATTGATGAATCGAGAGAGGGCAATTCCGCCCTTGGATCCTAAGGCACTAGCGCGAGTCGCCGAGCATTTTTCATAGCATACCCACCCATTACCCACCAACTCAATTTTAACCACACCTGGTGCGATTGAATGCGCTCTAGGCAAAGCGACGCCCTAAACATACGAACCTGGCTCGATACGTATGCAGGCACAGCTCAGTGGTCTTCTAAGTTTCAAGGTGGGTTGCCGAGTGTGGATCCTGAATGTTGGGTACTCAGAACGTTTAGTTTAAATTTTACAGAAGGAGCACACCCATGCTTAAATTACATGAAGTCAAAATGTCGCTAGCCTTAACGCAGAACAATCGTTTCGCGGGAGCCACCCAAGAACCGAGTTATTCACGAGAAAACTATTACTGTGCTCACTGCGGTGAGCCCGTCACACTGCACAAGACGCCAACGGAGTCATGGTTTACCCATTCTGATCCTCAGAGCGCAGAGCACTGTCCGCGGGTCATCAGTAAGATCAAGAGCTTAGAAGACAAGGCACGACTGAGCACACAGGTTCGATCAGTGTCCCCTATTTTAAAGGTCACGAATTGGTTTTGCGTGCAGTGTCGTGAGTATTTTACAAGTAATCAAAAATGTTGCCCGAAGTGCCATGAGGGGATTTGGTGTATTCCTGCCCAGAATGTAACAGAGGAACATCAGCCTAAAACAGAAAAATCGTTTCCATTATGACCTTTTAATGCTCATGGTGTTAGGTTAATCAATCACGCTTTCACTTAATGTGACCACGGTACTGCCACCAAAATTAAGCCTACCCTGACAAGCTCACCGAAGAAGAGGATTTAAGGCTGAGTTTTCATATTGATGAACGGCTGTTACGCTACCACCCTATGCTGGAAGGCATACTGCTCAGTGAATGTGCGCGTCTGAAACAGCACTCCTTTGCTAACAAGTTAATCAGTTTATTTCAGCAATTTAATGATCCGGAAATACCACCGAAATTGGTCTGGTTATGTTGGTCTAATTTGCTGTTGGGGTCACCGTTAGACGATTGGAACCATACACTTAAGTTGAAATCCAAAGAGCAACTCGTGGAATGGGAGATTGATAGGAAAGCCGAAAATTGGGGATTAACAACTATCATGAATGAATATGTATTGTTCAGCCGATAAGCACGGAAAAGTAATATGGAGGATCAAAAAGATTAATATCGTTAACGCGTGCTACTCACTGTGTTGATATTCCTTCTCATGACAAACCTCATATCTGATAACGCTATGCTTTCACTTCAGACACTTTTCTAATTGCCTTGTGGGTGGCAATCAATCAGGCAAACTGATGCCACTGCTATATGTACAACCGTCCTCAGTAGCTTAAGTCATGCTGTTGTCGAGGGTAATGAATCCACTGACATGAAAATCCTCCTAAGTTGCATAATACGCACCTTTTATCTGTTGTTAACAGGGTACGTATAACTCTATATATGAGTATTCATATCTATTTAAAATAAATAGATAAAAAATATTGCTGGGTTACTTAACTTTACCTATAATTCAAACTATTTATTTAAGATAAGTTACTTGTGTTGTTTGGTGTGAAAGCGAGTTTTTCGTTGTCTTTAATGGTCTCTGAGGACGGATTTGCTTTGGAATAATTTACCGTTTTACCTTATGAGCCTTGGTTTACGGCTAAGGGCGGTAGCATATCAAAATATCAATAATGCTTTACTTTCTAAATTAGAATCCTGCACCTTACCTCTTTGTTTTATTAAGGAAAAAGAGCAATAATGCCAATTGCTTTTGCTTAAATAAAAGGATCATTGAATGAAAATTTACCGGCTATTATGGAATGAAGATGAATTGTTCTCCCCGCAACAATTTCAACAACAAGTTCAGTTGGAAGCTTTCACAAACCAAGGTGCATCAGGTTTATCTTCTCTTTTTACCTGGGGGAAAAGTTGAACTGGATGAATCACTTTTATCATCAGGTTGCTTGCAAGTTTACCAATTACGGGCATGGTTGCCAAATTAACTATGCCATTTCACTTATCACTAATTTAAGTTATATCAACTTTTTGGAGATCTAAGAGGCCAATCTATATCAGCTGTTAGCTGAAAATAATGAAATATCAAAAGAGTGATGAACTAAAGTGGGGGAGGGGGGCTGTAAGATTTATCTGTAAGTATACCTTATTTATAGATAGTTTAGTTAATAACTACCTCACTCGAGCTAATTTGGGGTATAATAGCCAAAATTAGTTGAGTAAATTAAGAATTATCAGTTAACAGGTAGCTGTAAGCCCGGGGCGGTAGCGTGCCAGAATCATGAGATAACTACTTTTAGTGCTCTGTTTTTCACAATCAAAATACAACTTATTATTCCAAGATGAAAATATTAGCTACTGGTGGGCACACGGTCCGCGCATGTTATTGACGCACCTTTTAATCGAATTTCGGGATAAAATTTTCAGAAATAGATTGAATTAGCG
>NZ_JAXADV010000001.1:508864-714931 GCF_033901115.1 Providencia sp. CIM-Carb-044 | reverse complement strand
GTCTCACAGTTGGCAACAGTGAGCGCTATGATGCGTGATCAGTTAGCAAATAAAAGATGTGTTCGCCGGACGCTTACCGATATTATGAATTTTAAAAGCGAAAATATGATGAAAAAAACTCTTCCAATTGCATTTAGCCTTTTAATGGCTTTCACTGCATTTAATGCAAATGCAGGTGCTACCTGTGATACTTATTTCAAAGAAATGAACGACCTGGTTAAGCAAGCTGAAGAACAATATAAAGATGAAGCCAATGCAGGTGAACAAATTGCATTAATGAAGTCACAATTAGAGGAAGCGAAAAAAGCCCTTGCTAGCTACCCTGATGATGCACAAGAGCAAGCTTGTAGCCAAGCACTTAAAGCAATTGAGCAAGCCAAAGAAGCAGTTAAAACCCCCTAGATTTGTTCGCTTTTAATAGACAAAAAATAGCCTGCTGAGCAGGCTATTTTATTTTATCTAACCACAAGAACCGAAATCTTAGCATAGGAAACAATCCCAGAAGCATTTGAACCTAATAAATGCGTTGAAATACTTGGATTGCGTGAGCCGATAACAATAAGATCAGCATCAATAGCTTCAGCTTCTGATAAAACTTTGTCTCTTGGTGAACCAAACTCAACCTTATAAGAGATTTTGTCTGATGGATAATCAATTTTTTCAATGATTTCTTTTAACTGTTCTTCTGAACGTTCAAGTGCTTTTTTAGCAAATGAGGACAATAAATCATAATGATAACTGTAGCTCATTGAAAATCTTGAAACATCCGGAACTGAGTGAAATAAGTGAATTTTCGCATCTGAAATTTTTGCTAAATAAATAGCATGTTTTAATGCATTATCTGTTAGTACATCTTCAGATATATCCACAGGAACCAAAATTGTTTTATACATATGATGCCCCTTATTAGTTATGTTTACATTTTTATTCAAGCTGTATTATTGTGTATTTTTACAACTTGGTTATTAGGCGTAGCGGGTGAATATTGTCCTTTTACTCTTCTAAGTATAGTCTTACTACTCTAAAAAAAGCTGTGAAGCCCCTTACTATTACAACAAAAATTATTCTTCTAAATGCCATTTATGCAAAACGCGATGAATAAAAGGAGTTACGATTAATCCAATACTGATAATAAAAACGCTTTGTAAAAATAGACCATAAATAGCAATAAAGAAACGACCTCCTCGTGTAATAGGAGCCGGCTCAATAGCTTGTCCACTCAACATAGACAACGCATTAAGCATTGACTCAACAACTGAGTGACCTTCAATAAAATAAAAACCAACTATACCGGGTAATAAGCCAAGAAAAAAAATCAAAAGTGCGAGTAAATAAAAACGCAAAACTCTCAGAACAAAGTGTTCAACACGCAGTAATTCTTGCGAAAACTTTTCCATATTGACTCAAACTCACCTTGTTATAAGTAAGATCAATTAACTTGAGTACTAAAATTAATTAAATTGGCAATATAAATAATCAAATAACAAAGAACCCACCCGATAAGCAGGTTCTTCTCTAACTATTAACGTACAACCAGTACTGATGTTTCCGCGTAGCGCACTATTCCTGCGGCTGTTGACCCTAAAAGATGAGTTGTAATATTTGGACGACGAGAACCAATAACAATAATATCTGCATTAATGTCTTTTGCTGTATTAATCACTTCATCTCGCGGGGAACCAAACGTTATAGTATAACTAACATCATCATGAGGTAAATCAATTGAATCCATTAACATTTTCATGTCTTCTTCCGCTTTCACCGTCGCACGGTCTTTGATTTCCATGTAACCTAAGGCGTACGCATTAATAATTGCTGAAGAAATGGGTAAAACATGAATAAGATGAATTTTAGCACCGGATTGCTTTGCAAGATTAACCGCGTGACGGACTGCTTTACTGGTTAATTCATCTTCTGTTAAGTCGATAGGGACCAGAATCGTTTTATACATAACCCCTCCTAAAATAGTTAAAATGAAGTTCTACAACAAAATTATAAACAATTACTAATAAATGTCTCTTATCCACAAAGATAAATGAGATCTCTAACTACAAATAAAAACAAGCTATTCCCTTAGCCATGGCGTTACAGTTAAACCAACTAACATACCTTCAGGACTTAATAACCTTGTGACTGTTTGCCCCCAAGGTTCCATTCGGTTATTAACTAATAAGACATAACCTTCTTTAAGGCAAATTTTTGTAATTTTTTCAATGTCTGAAACCTCAAACTCCATCCAGCTTTGCGGGGTAGGTATGTTTTTAGGCCATTCACCTTGACCAAAACACGATTGAGCGGCTTGCTCTATAGGCCAAAGTGCAAAATGTTTGACACCTTCTAGCCCTTCTTGCTCACAAGTTAAATATTGGCTCCCTTCTTCAATTGGTTTTAAAGGTAGCTTTAACAACTCAAGATAAAAAGAGTGACTTTTTTTATAATCTGTAACTATTGGTCCAAATCCTGCAACAAACAATACATCAGAGCTATCTTGTAAATGTATCATCTCGCGTTCCTATAAAGTAATGAGATACTAAAAATTTACTGTTTAATAAAATAGATAATGACTTTTAACATAGAAGATAATTAATCACTGATTGTATTCGCTGTAGATATCATCTTTTCAACCATTCTTTGAGCCTTCAAGCCCTCTTCGCCACTGACCAACGGTTGAGTTTGATTTGAAACAGAATCAATAAAATGGCGAATTGCACCATCAAAGCCGCGTTGAACTAAAATCGAATCCCAATTAGCCGGTTTTCTCTCGCTAATCCCAATGGCATTTTCGTTCCACCAATGGTTCATATTGGTTATTTGGTGAATACTGTCTTCAGCCACCACAATAAGTTGCTCTTGTTGGCTTCCTGCTTTGCGATGCATCGATGTTGTTAGCCAACTTTGGCCAGCTTGCATATGGTGCTCTGCATAAAATAGCTCACCAGCATTTGTGTTATGAATACTACCACTGATTAATTCTACATTTTTTTGCGCTATCCACATTACAGTATCAACAACATGCAAATAATCATCTAATAACGTAAATCTAGCGTCATTCGGCCCTACGCTGTTCATACGGTGCTTATCCATACGAATAGACGTGATATTTTTAATATCCTGTTTAACTGCCAAATAAAATGGCGAGAAGCGGCGGTTAAACCCAACCATTAACATTTTCTGGCGTCGCGCTGCAAACTCAATTAATTGCTCCGATGGTTCAATTAATTCAGTCAATGGCTTATCAACATAGATATGGACGTTTGCCTCTAATAGCCGCTTGATTACTTCAAAATGGCTTTTCGTCGCACTATGAACAAAAATAGCATCACATTGCTGTGCTAGTGCGTCAATATTGCTAAACAGGGGGATTCGATAACTATCACAAACTAATTTTGCCTTTGATTGATTAGGAGAAAAAGCGCCAACTAACTCCCAATTTTCTTCTTTCGTTAAAACCGGTAAATACGCTTTTTGTGCAATAGAACCTAAGCCAACTACACCTAACTTTAATTTTCGCATCGTAAACACGCCTATTAATGATTAATCTGAGCAAGAATAATCTCATTAATATCAATTAAAAAATTTTTTTTGGGGTAATAACGTAATTTTAATTAGAAATAAATATACAACATTTTGTTTTTTATAAATAAAAAACAAAATCAAGTGAAGAATGAGAATGAGTAACTACATAAAAAAAAGGGTTGATTTCTTAAATGAGAATGGTTATCTTTTACCTCGTGAATACTTGAGTAAATCACTCAGGTTTATCACAAACGACATTGCTCACATTGCTTCCAGTTTAGCAGGCCAACTTTATATGTTGGCCTTTTTTTTGTTTAAAATTACACACTATTTTCTGCGTATTGCACTACTAAAGCTCCATGATTTCAAATGCCCAACATACGCTAGACGCTGGGTTGGCATGAAAGTTGGCACATCACCTGTACGCATATGTAATATATCCGCAGGTGTTATCCACGATGAGTTACCTTCAAATAAGGGAATACCTGCATATTTATAAGCATCGAGGACAAACTGTGAACAAAAGAAACCATTAGCTTGGTCTATATCATCGCCTAATTGAACTTTAGCTAAAGTTTTTAAGCAAAAATTACGTATCGTTTCACCAATTAATGGAAGCTCACATACCCTTTTTGTGATCATCCAAGGCGCTATCATCACAATACCTTTATAATTATATTTATTTCCATTATTTTGAACTGAAAACTCGCGTAATTTTTCTGCATGCAATGATGTTAAGCCTGTTTGCCTCAGCACTACCATGTTGTTAGAGTCTCTCACTGCTTGGTCTAATGTAATGATCCTAACGCCACTTCCAACAGACTCAGCTACTTCCCCCAACCCCAAGTAAATAGATGCGTGACTTACCCCACTAATACTAAATAACCGAATTCCCCATGAATTTAACCCTGTAGCAGAAGATAAAAGAATATCGCCTGGCAACATGTCAGAAACCGCCAACGGCTCAACAGAATCCTTGATAGGAATCGTGTTTGCGTGTTGAATATTAAAATTTAAGCGATTAGTTTCTTCATCTGATTTGAATTGAGTTGAACACCCTGAAAGAGAAAAACAAAATAAAAATAGCAGGAAACAATAAAATTTCATTCAATAACACCCGATAGTCATCTTTCTTTTTAGTTTTTAATTAATGAGATAATATCGCTTAATCTATTTTATGACTACTGTTTATTTCTATAATAGAAGAGTTAGAATATTACTCATATGAGTGGTGCATATTGAAATGAGCTAACGTAATCTAATGAAAATTAGTTTTAACAACTTAAATTTAACCCTCTAGTAAACACTAGAGGGTTACATACATTCAATTAACTAATAACATATTCTGGGTAAAAAACGGTTACTGAATGATATGTCTTCTTTTCTGTCGCTTTATTCTTTTGTACTGCAACTGTAGTATTATCTTTAGAACCAAGCGAAACACGTATGTTTTTTTTAGAGCGACTTAATTTATAAGGCATACCTAATAAACGACGTGCATTATTATTACTAACCATTATCGACTCCTTAAACTACTAAATTAAAATTCATTAAAAAATGAACATCAAAAAATATAGTCATCGTTGACCACAAAGGCTTTTTGTTTCATAAAATGACAAAACAAAATGTAACTCTTTTAGTATAGCACTAAATCACCAATATATAATCCAGTTTTATTTATTAATTTCCATCAGTTATCATTTTGCTGGTTACAGCTCTTCATAAAACAATCAAATCATAGTGCGTTAAAAATATTAGCATACGTCGTTCCCTACTCTAGTGGTGAAGCAGGACTCGAGCATTTATCTTTCCAAATTTGGTTAACCTGTTCAGGCAATAATATTTCATGTCCTCCATCAATAAATGGAATTGAAATATCCATGCGACCTTCATCATTAGTATAAGCTTTAACAATAAAACGCTTAAATCCGTCAGGCTTATCATTTTTATATCGATAAACCTCCCCACAAACATAACCTACCTTACCATTATCTGCAGTGTAACGAGAAAAATGATATTCAATATTTCTAAACTTTGCTGCTTGTGGGTACGCTAGAACGTCATAAACATTCTTTTTCACTTGCTCAACTAAACTTAATTGAGTTGGTTTCATATATAGTGCTCCTAACAAAAATGCAGCACCAAAAATGAGTATCACAATGATTACTTTGAAAAAATTCATTTTTATTCTCGCCATATATGACCAACTTTATAGAAATAATATTTTTTACGATGATAACCAGATATCAATTAAAATCCATCTTTAAAACGTAAATGTTCTTATATTTATCCTTTTTTAATTTAAAATATGTTAAATATAAAAACCCTTCAAAAAGTAATGTTAAGTTGTGTTTAATATTACAACTGTTTTTTACTTTTAATCATCTAGAAAATTTTTCTCATACTATTGTGTTCTTTTAGAAACTATCAGTATAGTAAGGAAAACATTACAATAATAGGAACTAAAAAATGAAAACAATAGGCCTTATTGGCGGCATGAGTTGGGAATCAACGTTACTTTACTATCAACAGCTTAACGAAGGTATCAAACAACAACTAGGTGGCCTGCATTCGGCTAAAATTGTTTTATATAGCGTTGATTTTTCTGAAATAGAACAATATCAATCTAGCGGGCGATGGGATTTAGCCGGCCAGTGTTTAGCTGATGCAGGAGAGAGTTTAAAGCTTGCAGGTGCTGATTTCCTTGTTCTTTGCACAAATACCATGCATAAAGTTGCACCACAAATTGAATCTCAAACAGGTCTTCCTTTATTACATATTGCTGATGCGACGGGTGAACGCATTATACAATCAGGTATAAAAAAAATTGGACTCCTAGGTACCGCTTTTACTATGGAGCAACCCTTCTATAAGCAAAGATTAATTGAAAAATTTAACGTGGATGTACTAATACCTAACCAGCAAGATAGGAAAATAGTTCATGATATTATCTATAATGAACTATGTTTAGGGATAATAAATGACAAATCTAAAAAAGAATATCAGCGTATAATGGCATCCCTTGTGGAAAACGGGGCTGAAGGTATTATTTTAGGCTGTACCGAGATAACATTACTAGTTAATCAGAATGATACGACCGTAGGAATATTTGATACTACTGCCATTCATACTCAAAAAACAGTAGAAGTCGCACTATCTGTTTAACCAACATTAAATCCTTTCTTTAGTAACTATTGTTAAATATAGCCATTGTTAAAGAATAGTATCAAAATTAACATATTATCTAGTGCAAAATTTCATTTAATACTATTAAAAAGAATTTTGCACCCATTAAACTTCATATTTAGATCATAATGTATAATAATATCTTTCCCTGTTGTTAATTATACTTGAGCTAATCTTATAAATATCATTTATACTTATTCACCTTACTTCATCCATCTTAAATTTACAGATTATTACCCATTGAATATTAATTTTCATCTAAGATAATAAAAAAATTTATTATCGAATTGACAATGGATCACTATGAATAAAAATAATGTTGGTAATGCCGTGTTGGGCAAATTTATTAAACAAAAACGTATAGAGCATCAAATTACGACAAAAAAAATGGCAGAATTAATATCTATCTCTGAAAAGTCATACATAAAATATGAAGATGGGAGTCTTTCCATATTCATTGAACATCTTATGGTAATATCTAACACATTGAATGTAGATGTTAAAACATTATTTGATACCTACGTCAACGCACAACCATGTACATAAGTATATTTCACTATCGTGCAAATTATGTTTTACATTGAAAGAGTAAGGTATAGGCCTCGACAAGCAAAAATAAGCTAGATAACATACAAACATAACTTCAACACGAGATAAGAAATCACTATGAGCCAATCAAAAGCGGAGAAACCTCCCTTCTAATAACAGTAACATTAACTTATTAGAAGGGAAAATTATGAATTATACTAAATTTAATATAGAGACATGGTTACGTAGAGAACATTACAATATTTACGAAAAAACCATAAATTGTGGGTTTAGTTTAACAACTAAGATAGATATCACAAACCTAAAAAAATATATAGATTCAAATGGTTATGAATTTCATCCATCAGTGATTTATTTATTATCACGGGTAGTTAATACCTATAAAGAATTTAGGTTTGCAAAAAAAAATGATGAACTAATTTTATGGGATGAAGTGCACCCTAGTTTTACTATCTTCCACAAAGATACCGAAACTTTTTCTTCATTATGGTGCAAGTATTCTTCAGAAATAACAACATTTATGGAGAACTACCACCAGCAATTAACGTTGCATAAAGATAATCTCGATTTGCACCCTCAGCCACAGCAAGTTGAAAATGTCTTCTATGTGTCATCTTTGCCTTGGGTTTCATTCGACAGTTTTAATCTAAATATTGCAGATATTACTAATGTTTTTACCCCGATTTTCACTATGGGAAAATACTATAGTGAGAATAATAAAATGTGGCTTCCTCTAGCTGTACAAGTGCATCATGCAGTTTGTGATGGCTTCCATGTAGGTCAGTTTTTAACTACTTTACAAAAGCTATGTGACGAATTAACCCATTAGCCTAGATTACTCTCAGTCATGAAGGAAGCTAGCCTTCCTTCATTTATAGGAAATTAACCTCGTTAAATGGATACTCTCATCATCTTTAATTCAAAAACAATAAGCTTATGTAAATGGCATCCCCAATAGCGTCACTTTGAATAAGATATTCCGTTGGAGTAATCACCATTTTAATGGTGTTGGCGAGTAAAGAAAAAATCAATTCAATAGGATCAGTTGCAGGCATGTTTCCTCCATATTTTTCTATACATTAAGTTCTCATTGGCGCTTATACAATAAGATAAAGGCTATAGCGAAGACACTATCCCCTAACAGATTTTCATCTTTTGATAAATCTCACTGATTAAAATTTAAGCATAGAATAATCATAACTTAAAAAACTGGGCCATTACCTATGGTAAGCTCCATTATATTAAATAATTATCAACCGAGGCTCTAGTTGGTACTCTTTACCTCAAAGATTTATAATACGTTCTGTAATTAAAGATATTAATTTCGATGTATCAACGTCAGTAATAATTTTGCATTTAGCTTCATTATACTTAGCTTTTGGGTCATGATTAATGGAGGTAGATGTGTAAGCAAAACTATGACCGAATAATTTATTAGACTCATATTCGATAGTAATTGAACCGTCAATACCTGAAAAAATTTCAGGTTTAATGAGGTATGCAATAACGCAGGGATCATGGAGAAATGGGTCAAACTCTGCATATCTTCGACACATTTCTGCAACAGTCTGAGCGATAAGGCCACCTTTTTCCAAAGGATTGCACAAACCAGCCCTTATATCAGCCTTACTTGTTACATCCAAACCAAGCATAGTAATATGGCGTGCACTATCAAAAACGATATGAGCAGCATGAGGATCCACATAAAAATTAAACTCAGCAGCTGGCGTTATATTCCCCTGTGTAAATGCAGCTCCGCCCATGACTACAATGTCTTTTACATTATCAACTAATTTTGGTTCTTTGATGATAGCGACTGCTATATTAGTAAGAGATGCTATTGTGCATAATGTTATTTCACCTGGATTTGACATTACCGTATCAATAATAAAATCTACGGCGTGACCAGAATAATTTGGATAATCTGATGCGGGAAGCAATACTCCAGCTAGACCATCAGTACCATGAACATGAGTTTTACTCCCACTTTTGGACATTAGTGGACGCTCACAACCTTTCGCTAGAGGAATATCCTGCCTATTTGCTAACGCAAGTAATTGTCGTGCATTATTGTGAACCTTTTCTAATTCTACATTACCTGCAACTGTGGTTATGCCTATTAATTCTATTTCTGGAGAAGCTAAGGCTAAAAAAATAGCCACAGCATCATCTACACCAGGATCACAATCAATTATTATTTTGTTCATTCTATTACTCCTTGATTTATATGTTATACAAAAATACCAACAATAGTCGCTGATAAACAACTGACTAAAGTTGAGCCAACAATCAATCTAAAACTATTTGATGCAATCATTTTTCCATGTTCTCGGCTTATACTTGTAACGCAACCGATAATCATTCCGATAGAGCCAAAATTTGCAAATGATATTAAAAATACGGACATAATTGCATCCGTTCGTGGTGTAATGCTTGTTAATTTCATATAGTCAATCATAGCAACAAACTCATTCGATAAAATTTTAGTCGCAATAATTGTTCCAAAAGTAACACTTTCATCCCATGAACTACCCAAAATGAAAGCTAAAGGTGAAAAAATATAACCAAGAATTCCTTGAAAACTAATTCCTAAAATATTTAAAAAAACATCATTCAGCATACTAATTAAGGCGACAAAACCGATAATTATGGGAACAATTGCAAGAATAAGCTTAAAGGCATCCTGCATGTGATCTGTCAACACCTCAAAAAATGAGCCCCTTTCACCTTTATTTGCCCCCAAAGGACAAGTTGTGATATTTGTGGGTTCACTTGGATTAATAATAGAAACAATAATAAAAGTACTAAAAAAATTGAGACTAACACCAATAAAAACATAGCGTGGCTCAACCATTTGTGTATATGCGCCTAGCAATGCAATATCTACTGTTGAGACAGTACATGCAGCAATAGTATACATCTGTGCTTTAGATAACCTTGGAATGTAATCTTTAATTGATACATAAGCAGGCATCATTCCGACTATCACAGCGCTAATAGCGGCAAAAGACTCTAATTTTCCAACTTTAGATATTTTGTTAATTAGAAAGCCTATAGTATTAATAATTAAATCTAGCGCACCGATATATTTAAATATTCCAATTATAGAGCAAATAAAAATCAAAGGTAAAAGAGCTACAACAACAAAAACCATAGAAGTTTTACTGCTTATATCTCCAAAAACAAAATCAATCCCCTTATTAGCATAATTAATTATATAATGAATACCTGATGCTATACCGTCAAGAGTAGCAAGCCCAATGGTAGTATTTAGCATGGTAGACGCGACAATAATCTCCAATGTTAACAATGTTAGTATCGATGGAAGTTTATGTTTTATGTTTTTTTTACTAAAACTAAGCAAATATGCTATAAGAAAAACAAAAATTAGACTAAAAAAGAATATAAGGTATTTCATAAATATCACCATGTTAATAGATTTTAATTATGATTAGTTGATTTAATGTCTCCTTAACCCACTAATTAAAAGCAAAAAAATAATTTTTAATTTCAATATATATGACCTTGCTTAAAAGGTACGATTTTAAGCATTTACATTCAATTTATAATTATATTTATAGTTCAAGCGCCAAACACCCAGGAACATAATAATTCAAATAAACTCTCATAGTTTGTATTTTTAAACATATAATTCTTAAAATGTGAATCATGTCGCACTTGCAAGCCATACTTAAAATAAAGCTTTTTCTTTTCACAAATAACTCAGAGCGTTAGTTATCTTATAATTTTTTCAATATCTTATTGTTATTAAGCGTTAATTTCTAATGGTCCTACAATTATACATTCACTCTATCTCGCTCTCTTTACCACTGCACTGGAAAACTTGCTAAGTTTAAATAGAAGAATATGTTCTATCTAAATATTATAAACATAGGCTTTATAATGCCCATATAATTCTTACCGTGATTAACAATTTATTAAGTTACTAAAATTTCTAGTGACTACTAAAAATATAAAATAGCCAGTGGGATAAATATTTATTACTTATCTACCCTGCTTATACTAAATAAGAATAAGAAAGACTCAATACAGCTATATTATTTTAGCTCAAAAATATATACTTTAGCCCCTAAAAAATGGAAAGTAATAATTGAAAAATTTATTGGTTCTGTATCTAGGCATAAAAACAATAGTATTGTTAACTCACATCTGAATAAGGCAGCTATAATTAGATTTTCTGACCTAAAACTTGCAGATGTCATGATGAAAAAGCTCAAATACTCAAGGGACATTGGGTTTCATGCACGAAAATTTATATTGCAGTAAATACGTTAAAACACTCAATATTATTAATGAAGAAACACACGAATGCTTAGTGATTTTGGTTGATACATCATTGCAGGCTAAAATATCATCAGAGCACTTGAAAGTTTAAATCAGCTTCCACCGGAGGCATATCGTCAACAGTTAGAAAACTCTATGTTTGTGTGTCTCTATTAAAGTGGGGTGGACACCAATTTTCACCTATTTTACCGAACTGGTATCACTCTTCCCTCATGTTCTGCTATCATGAGCCTCTTTTTATAACTCTCGCTGATTAGGCTTTAAGCATAAAACAATAATAATTTAAAAACCAAATGTACAATTATCCATCAGCAACATAAACCCCAGTAGCAGAACCTATAGAATGACGACCAATAAAGAACAGTACAACTTAAATAAGTTGCAAAAAAGAATTCGCCGCGATGTTGGCCAAGCAATCGCTGACTTTAATATGATAGAAGACGGTGACCGGATAATGGTTTGCTTATCTGGAGGTAAAGATAGTTACACACTACTTTCCATCCTGCAAAGCTTACAAAAAAGTGCCCCAATCCAGTTCTCATTAATTGCGGTTAATTTAGATCAAAAGCAACCCGGGTTCCCTGAGCATATTTTACCTGCATACCTTAATAAACTTGGTGTAGAGTACAAAATTGTTGAAGAAAACACCTATGGGATCGTAAAAGAAAAAATTCCTGAAGGAAAAACAACCTGTTCACTGTGCTCGCGTTTACGTCGTGGGATTTTATATCGTACAGCTACTGAACTAGGTGCAACTAAAATTGCTCTTGGTCACCACCGTGATGATATTTTACAGACTATGTTCTTGAATATGTTTTACGGTGGTAAGTTAAAAGGTATGCCTCCTAAATTGATGAGTGATGACGGAAAACACATTGTCATTCGCCCGCTCGCTTACTGTCGAGAAAAAGATATAGAGCGCTTTGCGCAGGCTAAAGAGTTTCCAATTATTCCATGTAACCTATGTGGTTCTCAGCCAAACCTGCAACGTCAAGTTATTAAAGAGATGCTACGTGATTGGGATAAGCGCTATCCCGGCCGTATCGAAACAATGTTCCGTGCTACTCAAAATATTGTACCGTCTCATTTATGTGATACCGAATTATTTGACTTCAAAAATATTTCTCATGGAGATGAAGTTATCAATGGCGGAGATCTTGCGTTTGACAAAGAGGAGCTACCGCTTCAAACTTTTATAGATGAAGATGATAAGCCCGACTTTACAGCAGAACGCCTTGATATTATTGAAGTTAAATAAACATTTATTGATAACCTCCTCGTATGGAGGTTATTTTTGCTCGGATTAGATGCAAAAAAAAAGCCGATGTAAAATACATCGGCATTACAGTGGTCAATTATTCTGTATAAGAACTCAATATGAGAAAAACTACAATTATGGAGCACAACGTTCATCGCTCAACGTTGCATTCACCTGCAGGACTAATACTGCACTAAAACCTCAGTAGTTTTATTGATTTATCTCAAACTAGGTCCGGTTATCGCAAATAAGTCATCAATATTAGAGCCATCGGCTTTTTCTTAACCACCACAAAACGGTTCCAATTAAAACGGCTAATAAAACACAAAATACACTAAAGGCAAAACGGAACTCATTACCAGGGATCCCGCCTAAATTCACACCAAACAGCCCCGTTAAAAAAGTTGTTGGTAGGAATATCATGGCCATTAATGACATTGTATAAATGCGCCGATTCATCATCTCAGTCATCATATTCGTTATCTCGTCAGAAATAATCGCTGTACGTGCAATAAAACCATCGAGATCTTCAATACAACGTCCTAATCGGTCAGAAATCTCTTGAATTCGACGACGATTGGTTTCATCTAACCAAAGCAATTTTTCTGTTGTTAAACGGGAAAACATATCTCGCTGTGGAGCCATATAACGGCGTATCACAATAATTTGTTTACGAAGTAATGCTAATTCCCCTCTCTCAGGAATTTGGCTATTTAATATGAAATCTTCCATATCAATTAAACGCTCATGCAAAGAATCCGTAAAATCACTTATTTCATCTGTAATAGAATCAGCAACCTCAACTAACCAGTCACCTGTACTTTGGGCCCCGACTCCCTGCTTTAAATCATCAATAATAGAATCTAAGGAATTTACTTTTCGATGACGACTAGAAATAATTATCCGATTATTAATAAATACCCTAAACGCAACTAATTGCTCAGGCCGCTGGCCAGCATTGGTATTTAATGTTTGCAATGTTAATAAAATACCATCGCCAACACGAATCAATCGCCAACGTCCTGAATGCCCAGATAAAGCAGACTTAACTTGGTCATTAAAGAGATCTGATTGCTGAATCCAATTAAAACTTTGTGGGTCCTTATAATCATAATGAAGCCAAAACGGTGATTGCTGGTTTGCGCTAGCATTCACGTCAATAGGAAGTAACCCACCGTCTCCATTTAACTGAAATGCATGTACAGGATTTGAATTTTGGAATAAAGAACCATAAATCAGTCCCATGCAATATCTCCCTTTTATAATCAATACGGTATTTTTAGTCGAATAGTGACATATTTGTCATTATTTCAAGAATCGTTCTCACGATACATAAAATAACAAAAAAAAGATTGAGATTAATATCTCATAAAAACAGACAATTTCCCATAAATCACAAAATATCGCCATTTTTGCTAAATAACACTACATAATTGACACAAACGAGCAATAAAGTTCATGATGATTTTTTTATTATGAAAAGGTAGTGTTTATTCCTTTTTTGGTCCTCCTTCCCATTCTCCAGAGGAAGGAGCTTTTTTTCTTTCCTTTAGAAAAAGCAGCCCGTACCTTGCACAGGCTGTATCCTATTTTAATGTTTAATGATATAAAAACTGTGGCTATAAGCGACATCTTCGGGGTTGTTTATCGGGTACCCCTTCAGCCAAGGCTTAATTAAGCGTGCATTGGTATATTGGTAAATAGGCGCGATTGGAGCTTCTTTTGCAATGATTGCTTCCGCATTATTATAATAACGGTTGCGTAATTGTGCATTCGTTTCAATACTCGCCGACTCAATAACGCTATCATATGCAGGGTTATTAAATTTTGGTATATTGCCAGTATGTTGAGATGTAAGCAGAGACAAGAATGTTGAAGGCTCATTAAAATCACCTATCCATGATGCACGTATAACATCAAAATTTCCTGTATTGCGGCTATCTATATAAGTTTTCCATTCTTGATTAACTAATTTGACTTCAGCGCCTAATTTTTTCTTCCACATAGAAGCAATTGCAATCGCAATTTTCTGATGATTTTCTGAACTGTTGTACAACAATGTTAATTCTAATGGGTGATTTGGACCAAAACCTGCTTGCTGTAATAACACTTTTGCTTGCTGGTCTAATTCTTTTTGTGTGTAGCTATTGTAAAGCCCTTTTTCAGGTTTAAAGCCATCGGTGACATCGGGAGTAAAATAATTTGCAGGTTTTTCCCCTGTACCTAATACCTTGTTAGCAATTAATTGGCGGTCAATCGCCATGGATAAGGCTTTTCTAACACGAACGTCATCCGTCGGTGCGCGTTGGGTATTAAATGCATAGTAATAGGTCCCTAATTGGTCTGGTGTAAAGACTTCATTAGGAATATCTTTCAATAATTTTTGATAGCGTTGTTTTGGAAATGATTCGGTAATATCCAAGTCTCCTGCTAAATAACGATTAGTTGCATGAGACTCTTGGTTAATTGGGACAAAAGTAACTTTAGTTATCACCGTATTTTGATGATCCCAATAATTTTTATTTGGAACTAAAACAATTTTTTCATTAACCACTCTGTCAGATAAAACAAAAGCGCCATTTCCGACTAAATTACCTACTTTTATCCAGTCATTACCAAACTTTTCAACGGTTCCTTGGTGAACAGGAAATAAACTAAAATTAGCTGCTAATGAAGGGAAATAAGGTACTGGTTTATTTAAAGTAATCTTTAATGTATGCGTATCAACCGCTTCAACACCTAGCTGTTCAACAGGCAGTTTTCCATCAATAATACCTTGCGCATTGTTAATACCTGCTAATGCTGCAAACCAAGCAAATGGTGATGATGTTACCGGTGAAACCAGTCGTTGCCAGCTATAAACAAAATCTTGAGCCGTGACAGGGTCACCATTCGACCAGCGAGCATCGGCCCTCAGTGTAAATGTCCAAATCCGGTTATCTGTTGTATTCCAATTTTGGGCTACACCTGGGATAGGCTTTCCATGGTCATCCTGGTTAACAAGCCCTTCAAATAAATCACGCATGACTTGCGCTTCCGTTAACCCCACTGATTTTACCGGGTCCAAAGAAGCGGGCTCGTCTTTTAAATGACGCGTAACTTCTTGGTTTTCAGCTAAAACAGTGCCAGTGGGTATCACCGCACTAATAGCTTGTGTAGTAAAAAAAACTGAAGAAATCAAAACAGCTAAAGATGTGAATGAATGTTTATGCATTTTATTTTCTATCTTGTTAGTATAAATAAAGTTAACTAAAAGCCTAGTTAAATGATTTCAAGTGAAGGTGCTATTGTTAGCAATATTACTGCATTTACGTCTTAAGTTTCATTTAGGTAAATTAATTATTGAAACATATTTCCGTATATCCATAAAAAACAATAGATTATAGAGCAAAAACTCACTCAGTTTAGATAATATCAAACAGCGATACACTTGAGTTATTCTGTAGTTTATCTTAATTTATCATATGCTTTCATATTTCAGAAATCTACATTTCTCTTGTAATCAATTGATTTACCTATCTAAATATACACAAACTAATACTCGCATTATACAATAATAGCTATGCCCATATCCTTATCATTTTTCTGATCAGTAAATAATGACCAAAGAAATCAATACAGACAGATTTCCTTTTGTTACACTCCATAAGGCAATTTAAAAAGGTGCATAACAGAAAACGCAAGCATTGAAAAAGCTTAGTTGTTATATAATGATAATGCACCATACCCTAATAAAAAGTATGTAATATTACCTTACTTTGCCCCATGTAGAACTCAAAGTAAGTGATAAGGTTTCTGTATAAAATTTGGTCATTAGTAGAATGTAAAACTCAGCACTGTATAACTACTCATTAAAAAACCTTTAATCGCAAAGATTTTTTATTAGAAGTTAGATTAAGTTAACAGTGAATCACTTTATGAACGGGAGAAAAATTCATGTCGCAAACAGTTAAATTAAAAGGTAATGACATCACAGTTAATGGTGTTTTTTTACAAGCGGGTTCAAAAGCTAAGCCCCTTACCCTTGTCACCAAAGATCTCAGCGAAGCAACGCTGGAAACTTATGAAGGTAAAAGAAAAGTTTTAAATATTTTTCCAAGTGTAGACACTGGCGTATGCGCGGCATCAGTTCGCAAATTTAATAAGCTCGCAAACGAGTTGGACAACACGGTTGTGTTATGCATTTCTGCTGACCTGCCTTTCGCACAAGCACGTTTTTGTGGTGCAGAAGGTTTAGATAATGTCGTTATGCTATCTTCTTTCCGTAGTGATTCATTTGCTAATGACTATGGTGTTGCTATCGCTAGTGGTCCATTAAAAGGCTTAAATGCACGTTCCGTTGTTGTCTTAGATGAAAATAATAACGTTATTTATAGCCAATTAGTTTCTGAAACTACTGAAGAACCTGATTACGACAGTGCATTAAACAGCCTTAAATAAGCTTTTTATATCATTTAACTCACTGTAATTAGTAATGAAGCGGGAATTTCCCGCTTCATTACTCAATATAAAAACCACACTAATCTACGTGAGCCCAGTACAATGGCTGGTGGTTCTTCGCATTAACAACATTCGCAAATAACTTATTGTCACTCATTATAGAGATCAAAGTATGAGAAAGCGTACTCAATACTTTTAAGGCTTGATCCTGAGTGACAGGGCAACAAGATGTCAAAATATCAATAATAAGGTCTCGAGGCTTATGGCCATTTTTCACCAATGCCTCCCACGTGAAACGATTTTTCTTCGTTAAATATTTTACTGCGGCTTTATTCATCAGATAAAGTTCGGCAGCTGAGGCAGCAGACTCAAACATATCATTTTTATAATGACTCTGGCTCATGTATTCGCGTAGCTTACGATTTACAATGAAATTAATAGTGAATTGGTCCATGGCAACTCCTTGTAGGCTGAAACCCATCAGATGAGATTACGATACCCTAAAACAGTAGCTGTCTTTGTTATATAGCAGGAAAATTCACCAATTAGCAATAGTATTAGTAAGGTTTTGCCATACTAAACACGAGCTAAAAAAGATACGTCTTTAAAATAACATTGAATTAGTGCCCTATTATCATAGATTTTACCGACTGTTCGTACTACAACATCTCGGCAATACTTATTCAAACCGTGGGTCGGTATTGTCGTTGCAATGCCAGAACCACTAAAAAACAAACCTATTGCTGTTAACACATAGGTTATTGTTTTGTTCATTTAAATTAGTTTTGCTCTTTTTTCGTATTGAGACCATATTCTCTCAATTTATTGGCAATTGCCGTATGAGAAATATCCAAGCGTTTAGCTAATTTACGGGTGCTCGGGTAATCACGATACAAGCGCGCTAATACTGACGCTTCATAGCGTTTAGTAATTTCATCTAGCGAACCATTGAGCGAATCTAAAGCCAGTGCGGGAGGATTTACTACATCAGGTAATTGGATATTCTCTGCTTCCAATATATTGTCATTAAGTTGAGTTAACCCTTGATAAAGGGCATTTCTCAGTTGCCTTACATTACCCGGCCAATAATAACTGCTTAAAAATTCGATTAGCGAAGGCGCCAATTTAGGCTCTGCAATATGAAGCTCTTTGGAAAAACTGGCTACAAATGTCTTGGTTAGCGGTAGAATATCTTCTTTACGTTCACGTAATGGAGGGATGGTTAATGTGAGTACATTTAAACGATAATAAAGGTCCTCTCTGAATTTTTTTTCTGCCACCAATTCAGGTAGATTTTTCTGTGTTGCACAAATTACACGGACATTAACCTTAACTTCTCGTTCCTCGCCAACACGCCTAAATGTTCCATCATTTAAAAAACGTAATAACTTAATTTGCATTTGAGGTGACATTTCAGCAATTTCATCAAGCAATACTGTTCCGCCATTTGCTTGTTCAAAAAAACCTTTTTTACCTTCAACTGCATTTGGATACGCCCCTGCTGCATAACCAAATAATTCACTTTCTACGACATCATCCGGCATCGAAGCACAATTTAAACCTAAAAACGGTTCTTTTCCTCGCGCACTATGCAAATGACAAGCTTTCGCTAAGATATCCTTCCCAGTCCCTGTTTCACCAACGAGTAATAATGGCTCATCCAGCATCGCAACACGTTTAGCCCGTTCAACCACATTTGCCATGACAGGGCTAACAGCAATAATTTGTTCAAAACCACTGCCATCTACCTCAATAACTTGTTTACGTTGCTTATCTAAAATTTCAGCCGATTTCAACAGCAACACAGCTCCTGTACAATGGAGTTTACCATTTTCATCTGCCAAAATAATAGGAGTCACTTGCATCAAATAGTCTTGGCCTTTAATGACGACTTTCTCTGTATAAGCTTCTGGTGACTCTCGTTCAAACCAACGTACCAGCCCTTGGCTACCGACTAACTGAGAAAAGGTTTTTTTTCGAATTTTTGCCTCATCATAACCAAATAATTGCAATGTCATTGGGTTAACCAACTCAATATTTAGCTTATTATCAATGGACAAAACAGGTTCTGGAAATGAGTTTAATAGCGCCCAAACAGCTTTATGCTCTCTTTCTGAAGGCATAAAATAAATTCGGCGAACATCAATAACACCATTGATACGCCGTATTTCTGCCATCAATGTGCTGAACACCTGAAAATCCACAGGTGTAAAATTTAGGTAAATCCTGCGTTGAGGAGATATTTCAATACCTTTTAAATCAATATTTTGTAGGACCAAAAGATCAAGTAATTCACGCGTTAAACCGATACGGTCTTGGCAGGTCACTTCGAGGCGCATGGATAGGAACCTTCATCAAAAAAGCCGAGAGAATAAAGGTATTTTAGCCTTAAACATTAAGGGAATACAGTGTTTGTGTCACAAATTGTTGACAGTTTGTAAGCTTCATAGGTATCAACAAATAAAATCACTGCTTTCCTTAATTTTTTAAGGCTTGAAATAACAATAAGCATATTAATCAACAAATGATGCTGCTGAGTGAGTGAAAACTGTCAACTCACCCTGCCAGCGATATTTCTTTACGCTTTATCTTTTTTACTGGGAATAACATTCTTTAATTGGCCAATTAGCTGATGACGAAAATCGGCTAAACGAGGCTTGTTTTCAATCCAAGGCAGTGGTCGGCATAATTCCATCGCCTTAATACCTAAACGTGCAGTTAACAAACCCGCACCAATACCTTGTGCTGCACGTGTTGATAACCGTGCGGTAATGTCTTGAGATAACCAATCCATCCCCACTTCACGAATTAATTCAGATGCACCTGCAAAGGCAATATTAATGAGCACCATACGAAATAGCCGAATTCGGCTGTAATAACCGAGTTCAATACCATAGATTGCCGCGATCCGATTAATTAGACGAATATTTCGCCAAGCAATAAATGCCATATCCACCAGTGCTAACGGGCTCACTGCAATCATAATGGCCGATTCAGCGGAACAACGACTAATTTCTTTACGAGCTTGTTCATCAAGAATGGGCTGAACCATTCGACTATATAATTCAACAACTTCTCTATCATTATGAGAATCATGGAGAGTGGCTTGCCAATTAACAATCGCAGGATGTTGCATTGATAACGCAGATTGTTTTGCCAATTTTTCACAAAAAACCTTTCCTTGCCCCATTCCATGACTGTGCAATAATTCGCGAGCAAAGTCTCGTTCCTCTGCTCGTTCTCTTAAGCGATACAACCGCCGCCATTCACCAACGACTGACCCTACACCCGCCACAACAATTAAACCACCCGCAGCAGCAACACCTAACGCAGTCCAATCTTGTGTTACCCATGATTGGTGGATCCAAACGCCCAGTTGAGCAACGACACTGATCCCAAAAATTCCCGCAGCCGTGCCAACTAATTTTCTCCAAAAACTCCGTTTTGGTTTTAACGCTTCGTTAATCAGGCTTTCAACCTCACCCTCTTGGCTATCTTGTTCTGCTTCCAAAGAAACTGGAGTGAATTTTTCGAGTTCTCGTTCATCAAAAACTTGGGCTTTTTTCAGCGATTCTTTCGTATCATTTTCACTACTTTCAGCGAAATCTAAACGCTGTTTTAAAGGTTCATTCATTTCAGTTTATCTCCCAACAAAAATTCAAGCGCACTGTCCATACGAATATGTGGCAATGGTTGATCCATTGGCGTTGGCCTTGGTCTGAAATCTTCAAATTGAAAACCTTGAGTTTGCCAGAATTGCTCATTTGGCAACCGTTTTGGGACTTCACCAGGATAAAACATTAGCGGTTGTCCATCACTTAACCGATTCCCTTTTAACGCAGGTAATTTTTCACCTTTATAATCCACAAGGCCACTTTCGGTTGCTTGTATTGATGCTAAACCAACACAATCCATGCTGATCCCTTCAAATGCAGCATGCTGCCATGCCTCTTGCACTAATTGTTGCAATAAAGCCACTAAATTTGCATGCTGGTCTGGTGTTACATGGTCTGACTTGCTCGCCGCAAAGAGTAATTTATCAATACAAGGTGAAAATAAACGCCTCAATAATGTGCGTTTACCATAATGAAAACTACGCATTAATTGAGTTAACGCCATTCTCATATCATTAAATGCATCAACACCACTATTTAACGGTTGCAAACAATCAACTAAAACAATTTGTCGGTCAAAACGTTGGAAATAATCACGATAAAAACCCTTTACAACATGCTCACAATAATATTGATAGCGTTGCTGTAATGCGCCAATATTGGTGTTTTTTCCTGCCTGTGCGAGCTTTTTATCACCATATTTGGCTACATTCGGCCATGGGAAAAATTGGAGTGCGGGTGCTCCTGCTAATTCAGCCGGTAAAACGAAACGACCTGGTTGAATAAAATGTTGCCCTTGGGCCTTGCATTCAACTAAATACTGGGTGTAGGCAGCAGCAATTTCAGCCAGCAAATTTTCGTCAACAGGCGCTAAAGGGTCACATTTTTCACACAATGTCAGCCATGGTTGGGCTAAATGTGCACGCTCTCCCTTTATTAAGGTGTTCATTTGTTCAGACCATGCTAGATAATTTAAATCTAGCATGGGTAAATCCAACAACCATTCGCCGGGATAATCCACAATCTCTAAATATAATGATGAGTTATCGACAAAATGGCGCAAAAAAGAGTCTTCTGAACGGTAATGCAATTTAAGGCGTATTTCACTGACCCCCCGTGTTGGTGTTGGCCATTGCGGTGGTTCCCCATAAAGGGATGCAATACCTTCATCATACGCAAAGCGTGGTACTGACAAATCACGGTGAGGTATCCGTTTCACCCCTAACAACCGCTTATCACGCGCGGCAGAAAATAAAGGGAGCCGTGCGCCCGCATTCACATTCAATAATTGGTTCACCAGTGAAGTAATAAATGCGGTTTTTCCACTACGGCTAAGCCCTGTTACTGCGAGCCTAACATGACGATCAACACTTCTATTCATCAAATCAGTTAATTCACTGTGCAGTCGTTTCATGCTCCTCCCAAGACTTATCCTTTCAATTTAAACTCATTTTACGTCATATTGCGTTCTATAATTTAGCATAAAACAAATTGTATTAGGTTAACCGTTTAATTAGTACATTAAGCAACCATTTACTTGTCAATAACTTAATAAGTTTACCTATGAACCCTGCTGGGCCATACGTCATGAGCAACACTGCGGCTAATCGAATACCTTTTCGTAGCAAAAGTTTCTTTGCAAATTTTTTAATTCGATAACGAACGTTGTTTGCCATATTTCACTCACTTTTTTATCAAAAACAAAAGGGATTTGGTTTTGAAACCTAATCCCTTATCATGTGATGGCGATACGATTTATTATAGATTTCGAAATTTACTGTTCACTGTATAAGTATCTGACGTAACGTATCTTTCAATCTGGCGTAGCTTCATTTCACCTGATTTTAATTGTGTATCGATTTGGTTAATAAGACTACTGACTTCTGGGCCAATATCTTGCTGTGAACGGTAGCCACTTGGTGCCGTTTCTACGACAAAGCACATCACGATATACAAAATCAAAGTAATACCAAAACTGACAAATAGAGCCAATACGGCTAATGCTCTAACCAAAGCAACTGGAAGTTCTAAATACTCAGCAATACCCGAACACACACCACCGAACACACGTCTATCCGTTAAACGGTAAAGTTTGCGGTTGCGAAATTGAGTCATTATTTTTGCCTCCAATTTGGGTGTTCTGCATCCAAAATATCTTCAAGCGTTTTAATGCGTTGCTGCATCTGTGATGCTTGTTCTGCTAATTGCATCAAACGTTGTACTTCATTTTCAGTTAGCTGACTCCCCTGCCCACTGTTTTTTTTGCTGTAATGTAGCCACAGCCAAATAGGCAGAATAAAAATGAGAAAAATGATTAATACGAGAGACAGAAAAACGTAGCCCATCACATATCCTTATACATATGGTTAACCTATCTATGGCACTGATACGATATTACTAACGTACCAGTGCATCAAAATAACTGTTACTGATCTTTATTGATTTTAGCTTTAAGTGCCGCTAATTGCGCACTTATTTCGTCGTCTGCTTTTAACTCTGCAAACTGTTGATCCAGTGATTTTTGTTTCCCAATACCATAACTTTGGGCTTCACCTTCCATATGGTCTATACGGCGCTCAAACTGTTCAAAACGCGCCATTGCTTCATCCAGTTTGCCGCTATCCAGCTGACGACGTACATTACGACTAGATTGTGCGGCTTCCATACGAACAACCATTGATTGCTGTTTCGCACGAGTTTCTTGCAGTTTGTTTTCTAATTCAGTGATTTCACCTTTCAAGCGAGTCAAGGTTTCATCAACAATAATCAGCTCGTGTTTTAAGGTATCGACCATTGCACTCACTTTTTGCTTTTCAATCAGTGCCGCACGCGCTAAATCTTCTTTATCTTTCACCAGCGCTAATTCTGCTTTTTCTTGCCAATCAGCAACTTGTTTTTCGCCCATCTCAATGCGACGTTCTAAACCTTTCTTTTCTGCTAAAGTACGTGCTGATGTTGACCGGATTTCAACTAACATATCTTCCATTTCTTGAATCATCAGACGGATCATTTTTTGCGGATCTTCTGCTTTGTCTAACAAAGAAGCGATGTTTGCATTAATGATATCGGCAAAACGTGAAAAAATACCCATTGTTTATATCCCCTTGATGGATTTAATCATTCTGTAGCGCCTCGACCTGATTTGGCTTCCAACCCATACCTGACGCTCCGTAAGTCTAACAACAATTCGCATGTTGCTGTATTTAGCTACTGCTGTTACATATTTTAAATAGCAATTGGCGTGCCAACTTTTAAATTAATTCATATTGATATGATTTTAAAGAGAATAATTATAAGCTTCCCCTGTAAATCATTTTAGTCTATAGTTCAAATACAGGCATTTTAAACCAACTATTGGCGAAAAAAACCATGAAAGAAACCAATGAACCTATTCTTGGCGTTTCAAGTAATTTTCTCGATGTACTCGAACAAGCCTCTGAACTCGCACAACTCAATAAACCTGTTTTAGTTATCGGTGAACGCGGCACGGGTAAAGAGCTTATCGCAGATAGACTCCATTACCTTTCCCCTCGCTGGCAAGAAGCTTTTATCTCTCTCAATTGCAGCGGACTCAATGAGAATTTGCTGGATTCTGAATTATTTGGACATGAAGCGGGGTCTTTTACGGGAGCCCAAAAACGCCATCAAGGGCGCTTTGAACGAGCTGACAAAGGTTCTCTTTTTCTTGACGAACTCGCGACTGCACCTATGTCAGTTCAAGAGAAACTCCTGCGTGTCATTGAATATGGCGAGCTTGAACGTGTCGGTGGAAGCCAAGCTTTACACGTAGATGTGCGTTTAATCTGTGCCACAAATGCCAATTTACCCGAACTCGCCAAACAAGGTCGTTTTCGAGCCGACCTCTTAGATAGACTGGCTTTTGATGTCATTCGCCTTCCCCCATTACGTGAACGGCAACCTGATATATTATTATTAGCAGAGCATTTTGCTATTTTAATGTGTGGTGAATTAAAACGTTCGCACTTTACAGGTTTTACACGACATGCCCAACAAGCCCTGCAAAACTACCCATGGCCAGGTAATGTACGCGAATTAAAAAATGTCATTGAGCGTTCAATATACCGCCATGGAAATCATGCTGAACCCGTTGATAATATTATTTTCAATCCATTTGGTGAAAAACTTGCTGAGCTGCATGAATCACCAAGCCCCCAACCCATACAGCCTTCCCAACAAGCAAATACCATTTTACCTTCACTACCTTGTGACTTACGTCAGTGGCAGCAGCAATCTGAAAAAGCACTATTAGAACAAGCGCTAGCAGATTGTCATTTTAATCAGCGTAAAGCAGCACAACGGTTATCTCTAAGTTATGACCAACTGCGTGGTTTAATTAAAAAACATCAAATAAATATTGAAATTTAATAGTCATTAGTTCAAACAATCCAAATTTATTGTTTGAACTAATGCAATATACTTAGAGATAAAAAGTTTAAATTTGAAAATCGTGGGCTTTATTATTACTAAATGTTTCCAATTTCACATTGCACTTTTAAATATTACTTATCACTTAATTACTAACAGCATCAGTAAAAAACCAAATAAAATAAAAACAATAAATAACAATTAGTTAAAAGATAACTTCATCATAAAAAATTAAGCCAAATTACACTAAAAACCATTTTGCCCCCCCAAAAAAAGTGATAATTAGTAATTTCCACTAGCTATTATATAAAAAATATAATTTTCTTTAGCACGTTTGGTTAATTATATATAGATAGATAATTCTATTTTAATATGATTAATGCTGTTTTATTATTTGTATTTACACCTTGTCATATTTAACTACTGTGCGAAATATATTTATATGATATCTCTATTAATATAATTCTTATTATATGAGGAGCCTATTATGAAAAATATAAATGTACTAGCGATCACCTTTTTTCTTCTAGGGTTATCTCCTACGGTTAATGCGCAATCATTGATGAAAACATTTTCTTACTGTGATGCCGCTTTCTTCAAGAAAATAAAAGATGACCCTGTTTTAAACGATATTTCTAATGCATTGAAACATAACCAATTAGGCACCAATGAACACGTTTCTGTTAATCTCAATTTTTCACCAACCGGTATTGTGACTTTTAACCGTTTTTTTGTTAGTCATAGTAATTTTGATAAATATGATGGCTTCGCCTATTTAGGCTTGCGTGGCCAATACTATTTTTGGGGATTTGAAACAACACAAAGCCTTGAAGAGGTTGTCCGCTATACGTCATCAAGAATTGCGATTATAAAGGTAGGAAATACTTATATCTACTCACCGATGATCCGCCATAATTTGCAAAGTAAATGGGTATTTAACGAACACGCAACGCAAGATTACAACTTGGAACCAAATGCTGCTGAAAAAATGCTGATTATTGAAAAAGATGAGCAAAGAGGTGTTGTTCGTTTCTTATGTACCCTTCAAGGCAACGTAACCGATGAAGACTTACACTATGTGGGTTTAAAATAATAGCTAGAAATTAAGCTAAACAAGCTCATCTATTTCTCCATAAAAAAAAGCCAGCACCCAAGCTGGCTATCAAATAAAACACTGGAAGCAATGTGAGCAATGTCATGCCTTGTCTACATAAGCACTCGGCTTAAGTGACAAAACGAATGATAATCGTTATCAGTGTCATTTGTAAAGCTTTTTAATGAGATTTTTTCTCATTAAGACATACTTCAATGATTAATATAATAATTTAAGTTAATTATTATATTAACATCATCCCTTTTAGCTTAATTTTCATACTTTATAAGGCTAAATTTTGCTTATACCCTGTATCCCCATTTTTACGCTACAATAGGTCAATTCTCGTTAACGATGTCAGTGGTATGCGCCTATTAACTGTTTGGTTTTTATTTATCATTTCTGTGTCTGCACAAGCGCTTAATAACCAAGAGCGCTTTACCGATATTGTGGCTAACGAGGTCCCTGCAGATATACGCCAAAAAGGCTTTATTTACTGTGTAAATGGGGTCGTTACCACGTTTAACCCACAATTAGTTAGTAGTGGGCTAATTGTCGACCCTCTCGGTGCTCAAATTTATGATCGGCTATTAGATGTTGATCCGTTCACTTATCGCTTGGTTCCTGAACTGGCTGCTAGATGGGAAGTTTTAGATAACGGTGCAACTTACCGTTTATACTTGCGTAAAGATGTAAAATTCCAAAATACAACTTGGTTTACACCTACACGCAATATGAATGCTGATGATGTTGTGTTCAGCTTTTCCCGCATGTTTGAGGTGAATCACCCCTATCACTACATCAATGGGGGGCATTACCCTTATTTTGATAGCTTACAGTTCGCCAACAGCGTGCAAAGCATACGTAAAATTAATAACCATACAGTGGAGTTTCGTTTGAACTCTCCTGATGCGTCTTTTTTATGGCATTTGGCGACACATTATGCTCCTATTCTTTCATCCGAATATGCCGATTTCCTTTCAAGCATAAATCGCCAAGAGCTGATCGATTGGCGACCAATTGGTACGGGGCCATTTCATTTAGATGACTACCAAGCAGGGCAATTCGTTAGACTTCTTAGAAATGACAATTATTGGAAGGGCTTGCCTCGTATGGAAGAAGTGGTTGTTGACATGGGAGCAGGTGGAACTGGCCGTATTTCAAAATTACTCACTGGGGAATGTGACGTTTTAGCTTACCCTGCCGCAAGCCAGTTAAAGGTATTACGCGATGACCCGCGTTTACGAATTTCTATGCGTTCTGGGATGAATATTGCCTACCTCGCATTTAACACCAGCAAGCCACCATTAGATAAGCTAAAAGTACGCCAAGCAATTGCGTATGCAATTAATAATGAACGTCTAATGCAATCAATTTATTACGGCACGGCAGAAACAGCCGCATCTATTTTACCAAGAGCATCATGGGCTTATGACAATCAAGCAAAGATCACCGATTATAATCCCGAACTTTCTAAGCAAATGCTCAAAGAGATGGGATTAGAAAATCTAAAACTAGATTTATGGGTACCAATCGCCTCCCAATCATATAACCCAAGCCCACTTAAGATGGCAGAGCTTATCCAAGCTGATTTAGCGCAGGTCGGTATTGTGATGAATATCCGTTCTGTCGAAGGCCGTTTCCAAGAAAACCAATTAATGGATAGAAGCCATGATATGACATTAGCGGGTTGGACAACTGACAGTAATGACCCAGACAGTTTTTTCCGTCCGCTACTGAGTTGTGCAGCAATTGGTTCCCAAACCAATTTAAGCCATTGGTGTAACCCTGCCTTCGATGAAATCTTACATAAGGCACTATTGACACAGCAATTAGCCGCACGTATAGATTATTACCACCAAGCACAGCAAATTTTAGGGGAAGATTTACCCGTCTTACCCCTCGCCTATTCTTTACGTTTACAGGCCTACCGCTATGATATAAAAGGCCTAATGATCAGTGCGTTTGGTAATACCTCATTTGCTGGCGTGTATCGTGAAATGGAGCAGCCTGAAAAAGTTTCTCCGAAAAAACAGAGGCAGAAACCATGATTATTTATTCACTGCGTCGTTTTTTACTTTTATTAGTCACGGTGTTCTTCTTATCGCTAGTCAGCTTTAGTTTAAGCTATTTTACGCCTAATGCACCTCTGAGCGGCGCATCACTTATCGATGCCTATATTTTTTATTTTGAAGGCTTACTCCATTTTGATTTTGGTGTTTCAAGTATCAACGGGGAACCCATAACAGAACAATTAAGGGACACATTCCCTGCAACCATGGAGTTATGCATTTTAGCGTTTATTTTTGCTTTAACGACAGGTATACCACTCGGCATCATTGCTGCATTTTGGCGTAACAAGCCTGCAGATATTGCTATCAGTGTCTTTGCTTTATTAGGATTTTCTGTCCCTGTATTTGTACTTGCACTGGTTTTAACTCTCTTTTTCTCATTACATCTAGGATGGCTTCCTGTATCTGGCCGAATTGACCTATTATATAATTTAAAAACGGTGACTGGCTTTGCCTTGGTTGATGCATGGCTTTCTGACTCCCCCTATCGTAAAGATATGATTATCAATGTACTTGAGCACATGGTATTACCTGTCCTCACTTTAGCACTCGCACCAACAACCGAGGTTATTCGGTTAGTACGTAATAGCACCGAAGAAATCGCCAGTGAAAATTATATCAAAGCAGCCGCTATTCGAGGGCTTTCACGGATTAAAATCATTCGCCGCCATATTTTTCATAATGCTATTCCACCGATTATTCCTAAGCTTGGCTTACAGTTTTCTACGATGTTAACACTGACCATGGTCACTGAACTCGTTTTTAACTGGCCGGGGCTTGGTCGTTGGTTGGTTACAGCAATCCGCCAAGAAGACTACTCTGCGATTTCTGCTGGGGTGATGCTAATTGGTGCGCTCGTGATTACTGTAAATGTGCTGTCTGATATTTTAGGTGCCATGATGGACCCATTAAAACATAAGGATTGGTATGTCCTCAGATAATTTTTATCGTGAACAAAAAATGCCATCCCCAACTCGAGTGGTATGGAATATCTTCTCATCAGATGTAACCTCTATGGTGGGGTTTGTTGGTGTGTTGGTTTTATTAATTTTATGTTTTGTTGGCTCTTATCTAGCACCTTATGCACTAGATCAACAGTTTCTAGGTTACCAATTAACGCCGCCGTCTTGGTCTCATTATGGCGAAGTGGCATTCTTCTTTGGTACAGACGATCTGGGCCGTGATATTCTAAGTCGGCTATTGATTGGTACTAAATCGACATTTGGTGCCGCTATTTTAGTCACACTGATTGCGACACTTATTGGATTAGTTCTCGGCTGCTTAGCTGGGATGACTCGCGGGTTAAAATCTGCAATTTTTAACCATATACTCGATACGTTACTGTCAATTCCTTCCTTATTACTGGCAATTATTGTTGTCGCCTTTATGGGCGCTAGCCTACAAAATGCAATGCTAGCTATTTGCCTTGCATTAATTCCACGAATGGTAAGAACTATCTATGTCGCTGTACATGATGAGTTAGATAAAGAATACATCGTTGCCGCACGCCTTGATGGCGCTTCAAACATTTTTATTTTATGGTATACCGTACTTCCTAACATTACCCCTATTCTCGTCACTGAACTGACTCGAGCACTTTCTATCGCTATTTTAGATATTGCTGCTTTAGGTTTTCTTGATTTAGGTGCACAACTTCCCTCTTCTGAATGGGGTGCTATGCTAGGTGATACTTTAGAGCTTATCTATGTTGCTCCTTGGACGGTTATCTTGCCAGGTGCTGCCATCATGATAAGTGTGCTTTTTGTTAACCTTTTAGGTGACGGGCTACATCGTGCCATCAACGCGGGGGTTGAATAATGCCACTTCTAGACATCCGCAATTTAACTATCGAATTTATGACTGCAAATGGCCCCGTCAAAGCGGTTGACCGCGTTTCAATGACGCTATCTGAGGGGGAAATAAGAGGTTTAGTTGGCGAATCAGGTTCCGGAAAAAGCCTTATTGCAAAAGCTATCTGTGGCGTGACTAAAGATAATATTCGAGTAAAAGCTGACCGTTTTCGCTTTCAAGACATTGACTTACTAAAACTCAGCCCACGTAAACGCCGCAAACTAATTGGCCATAATATCTCGATGATATTTCAAGAGCCACAATCTTGTCTCGACCCAGCTGCTGATATTGGTAAACAGCTTATCCAAGCTATCCCAGGGTGGACTTATAAAGGCCGCTGGTGGCAACGTTTTAATTGGCGTAAACGTCGTGCGATAGAGCTATTGCACCGTGTGGGGATAAAAGATCATAAAGATATCATGCGCAGTTATCCTTATGAATTAACCGATGGTGAATGTCAAAAAGTCATGATAGCGATTGCCATCGCTAACCAACCCCGGTTATTAATCGCTGATGAACCCACCAATGCGATGGAGTCAACTACTCAGGCTCAAATTTTCCGTTTATTGGATAAATTAAACCAAAACAATAATATGGGAATTTTACTCATTAGTCATGATATGGAAATGATGTCGAAACTTGTTGATCGCATCAATGTACTCTATTGCGGGCAAACAGTGGAAAGCGCAACTCCTGAAGATATTCTACAACGGCCACGCCACCCTTATACTCAAGCACTAATCCGCTCAATCCCTGATTTTGAAAGCCCTCTTCCCCATAAAGGGCGGTTAAATACGTTACCTGGTGCAATTCCTTCACTTGAACATTTGCCCATTGGTTGTCGCCTTGGACCTCGTTGCCCCTATGCACAACGAACTTGCATCAACGCGCCACAATTACGCAATATTAAAGGCCATCTCGTTGCTTGCCATTACCCGCTAAACACCGAGGAACAACCCTAAATGGAAACCTTACTTGAAGTCCGTAATCTCACAAAAACTTTCCGTTTTCGTGAAGGGTTATTTCATCGACACGAATTACAAGCCGTCAAACCCGTTAGCTTTAACTTACAGGCAGGCCAGACATTAGCTATCATTGGCGCCAATGGCTCAGGAAAATCAACCCTTGCGCGAATGTTATCAGGCGTTGTAGAACCCACCAGCGGCGATATTTTCATTCGTGGACAACGCCTGAATTTTGGCGATTATAGCTACCGTTGCCAGCGTATTCGCATGATTTTCCAAGATCCAAGTACATCCCTAAACCCAAGGCAGCGTATTGGTCAAACCCTTGAGCTCCCTTTAAAATTAAACACTGACTTAACTGGAATAGAACGTGAAAGGCGTATTATTCAAACGCTTCGCCAAGTCGGGTTACTCGCCGACCACGCTGAATATTATCCACACATGTTAGCATCTGGGCAAAAACAACGTATTGCATTGGCAAGAGCACTTATTCTACAACCCGAAATTATTATTGCTGATGAAGCGTTAGCTTCGTTAGACATGTCCATGCGCTCGCAAATCATCAACTTAATGTTAGATTTACAAGCAAAACAAGATATTGCATTTATCTATGTTACCCAGCACTTGGGGATGATGAAACACGTCAGCGATAAAATGCTTGTCATGGATAAAGGCGAAGTTGTTGAGCGTGGTAATACCGCAGAAGTTTTAGCTGCCCCTCTTCACGACGTTACTCGCCGGTTAATTGAAAGTCACTTTGGTGAACCCCTGTCGATTGATGCTTGGCGACAAGACTTGTAACTGTTATTCAGTTGTCTGTGGGTAAACACCTTCACAGGCAACAAATTAAACATCTTATTTAACGTGCTATCGTCACATTGGCTTTAATATGTTTAAGGTGAACGACTATCGTAAATGTGACAATCACCAACAGTGACCATGCTCCCCACTTACCTGCATGTACCATTGACCAAGCACCAATTTGGTTTGGATACTGCCAAACACCAAAAAATGTCCCAAAATTCTCAGCTAGCCAAATAAAAAAACCAATTAGCATAAATGCAAGTAATAATGGCATTTTTCGCTCTTTATCTAGCGGAGTGTAAAAAACCATACTGCGCGCATACAACCCCATAATAAACGCCGCTAAATACCAACGATAATCATCAATATAATGGTGGCTAAAAAAATTAATATAAATAGCCAGTGCGACTAGTGTCGCCATCCAATAAGGTGGATAGTGTTCAATTCTTACTTTAAAAAATCGCCAAGATTGAATGATATAGCTCCCTACGGCGGCATACATAAAACCAGTAAATAGAGGAACTCCCCAAAGCTTCGTATAGGCCTCATCGGGATATTGCCAAGAACCTATCGTTGCTGAAGTTTTAAATAGCTCCATCATAAAACCGACTAAATGGAAAACACAAATAGCCTTTAATTCATCCCAAGTTTCTAACTTTGACCACACTAACAAAGCTTGAAAAGCAACGGCAAAAATTAGTAACAGGTCATAGCGAGGGATACCTATTAATCCTTTAGCTGGGACTAAGAATAGTGCCAAAAAGAAAAAACCAGCGAATAAACAAGAACGAGCATTAATTAAACCGAAAAACCAAAACTCTAATAGAAAGCGTTTAATTCCATGGCTATTATTCGGCTGGTGAGCCATTAAAATTTGGTCTAACTTTCCTAAAAAATTCAATTTCTGACACAAACTGGTCATCTATTCACTCACCTATTCTTTTATTATTCGGTTTGTTTTCTTTCCGAAGATTAGGCGAGGAGTTTAGCAAAATCGAATTACTCTACATAAGGTAACTATCTTAAATTTATGCATTTTTATTATTTATAGCTTCAATCACTAGATTTACACTACCTATTAATATTGACGACACTTTCCATCCAATTATGGGTTTTATTGTTTAACTCGCACCTGATGGCAATTCGTTAATAGAAAGTAATGATATACTTAAGCAATATGTGTTTATTTGCTATATGAATGCCAACTCAACAATTTAGGAGTTTTATGATGAAATTATATTACGCTCCCGGTGCTTGCTCACTTTCTCCTCACATCATTCTGCGTGAAACAGGTTTAGATTTCAGTATTGAACGAGTAAATATAAAAGAGAAAAAAACCGAGAAAGGTGAAGACTTTTTAGCAATAAACCCAAAAGGACAAGTACCCACTTTAGTGTTAGATAATGGCGAACAACTCACAGAAGGTGCTGTAATTGTCCAATATATTGCGGACCAAAAACCGGATCGTAACCTAATCTCACTTCCTGGTTCTATGAAACGTTATCACCAATTAGAAGCTTTAAACTTTATTTCGACAGAACTACATAAAAATTTCTCACCTTTATTCACTCCAGGAACACCAGAAGAGTATAAAGATACTGTCCGTAATGTATTGTTTAATAAGTTTGCGTATGTTGATAACGTGCTCGCTAAACAGGCTTTCTTTGCTGGAGATACTTTTAGTGTCGCAGATGCCTATTTATTCACTGTGAGTAATTGGGCAAAACACGTTGGGCTCGATTTGACTAGCCTGACCCACCTGCAAGATTACAGTGCTAAAATAGCTAAACGCCCTAATGTTCAAGATGCATTAAAAGCGGAAGGACTAATCTAATCTGTAAAATAGCACGCTTTCAGTAGTGCGCTGTAAGGTTGTTGATAAAGCGGGAAAAAACATAGTTTTCCCGCTTTATGTTATCAACTAAGATTTTATCAGCTGAAAAGCAGTTTAATCTAATTGTGTTGCACAGAAGTTATGTTCTGGGTTAACCATTTTGTCTTGAGCAGCGACGAGTTGTAATTCGTACTCCCCCATCTCTTTGGTTTTTATCATCACTTCATATACTGCAGCGGCAACGTGCTCTAATCCCTTATCTAAGCGCTCACCTTTCAATAAATTAACCAACATTAAACCGCTGGTCAAGTCACCGACACCTACAGGTTGTTTTTCACCAAAGTCAACAAGAGGACGGCTAACATGCCAACTGTGCTCTGCTGTTACAAGGATCATTTCAAAACGATCTGCGCGATACCCTGCTCGGCTTAAATGTTTAACAAGAACGATTTTAGGGCCTTTGTGACACAATTCACGTGCAGCTTGGGTAGCTTCTTCAACATTTTTAATTGTTCTACCCGTTAATGTTTCTAATTCTAATAAATTTGGTGCGATAACATCACTCGCGGCCAATGCACGCTCACAAAGGAATTCAGCAACTCCCGGAGCAACAATACAGCCTTTCTCCGGATGCCCCATTACTGGATCACAAAAATAGAGGGCTTGCGGATTAGCTACTTTGACCCTTTCCACGATATCAAGAATATCATTTCCTTGCTCAGCTGAACCGATATAACCGCTTAATACAGCATCACAAATTTCTAATTTATGAATTTTAGCTAAACCATCGACGATGTCGGTTAAGTGTTGTGCGGGAAAAACACTTCCGGTCCATTGTGAATACTGTGTATGATTCGAAAACTGTACGGTATTGAGTGGCCACACACCTACGCCCATTCGGCACATAGGAAATGCGGCAGCACTGTTTCCTGCATGGCCGAAAACAACATGGGATTGAATTGATAATACGCTTTTCATTGAAAACCCAAAGAATTGTTATGTCGAATGAAGAGAAATCAGTGATTATCCGTTGCTAATATGGATATACTCCAAATAATTCTAATTACATGTAAGCGGCTTGAGAAAATAGTTCGAATTATATACATCGATATATAATTCGAAGAGCATAGCACAATCAACACCCATGCAACTTGAAGTATGACGAGTATAGCCCGGAAAATTCCGGGCTGATATTACAAAGGTTAGTCAGAGCTATTTCCAATTAATTAAACAGTCGTTTTTCTTACCACGACGGATCAAGGTATAACGACCAAACAGGCGATCTGCGTCAGAGAACACATACATTGGCTCTGTCTGTTTTTGGCCATTAATTGATACCGCGTTAGAACTAATTGCCGTTCTTGCTTGCCCACGAGAAGGCACTAACTCTGAATCAACTAAAGCTTGCTGTAAATCCGCACCTGCTTCCAATGTAATACAAGGCATGCCATCTTGAGCCAATTGTTCAAAATCAGCTTCAGTTAAATCAGATACTGCACCAGAGAATAAGCTTTCTGTAATACGTTTCGCTGCTGCTAACCCTTCTTCGCCATGTACCAGTTTAGTGACTAATTCCGCTAATACATATTGAGCTCGAGGTGCCTTTCCACTGTTTTTATCTTCTTCTTCTAGCGCATTGATTTCATCTAGTTCCATGAATGTGAAGAATTTTAAGAAGCGATAAACATCCGCATCTGCAGTGTTGATCCAGAACTGATAGAATTTATACTGGCTGGTTTTCTTGGAATCTAACCAAACTGCACCACCTTCAGTTTTACCGAATTTAGTGCCATCTGCTTTAGTAATCAGAGGAACCGTCATACCAAATACTTGGTTTTGGTGTAAGCGACGTGTTAAATCGATACCGGAAGTAATGTTACCCCATTGGTCAGAGCCACCAATTTGCAGCTCTACACCCATCTCTTTGTTCATATTTGCGAAGTCATAACCTTGTAAAAGGTTATAAGCAAACTCAGTAAAAGAGATACCAACGTCATCACGATTTAAACGTTGCTTAACAGACTCACGGTTAATCATTTGGTTAACCGAAAAATGTTTACCAATATCGCGCAAGAAAGTCAGCACATCCATTTTGCCAAACCAATCATAGTTATTAGCAAGGCGTGCACTGTTATCACCACAATCAAAGCTTAAAAACGGTGAAACTTGGTTACGGATTTTTTCTACCCACTCTTGAACGGTTTCTGTGGTGTTTAATTTACGCTCAGTAGCTTTAAAGCTCGGGTCGCCAATAAGGCCCGTTGCACCACCGACCAACGCCACAGGCTTGTGCCCGGCTAGTTGGAATCGTTTTAAACACAGCAAAGGAACCAGATGTCCCAAATGCAAGCTATCAGCGGTAGGATCGAAGCCACAATAGAGAGAGATAGGGCCCTGCGCCAGTCTCTCTGCTAACGCATCCTCATCCGTTACCTGGGCAACGAGGCCCCGCTCTTGCAATTGTTTAATCAGGTTATTGCTAGACATCAATGACTCCATCAGTTGTATTTTGTCTATCTATTTTGGTTTGAATGACCAGTAAGTTTGAGAGGCTTATCAAAAACTCACCAGTGTAATTTGTCAATTTACTTAAATGAGGCTATAGCATAAAGCGCATATCAATTAAGTGCCAGCTAAAAAACATGATCCTAAGGGGCTAATCTATCAATTTTCCAGCCATCACCTTCTCGCTGGTATAAAAAACGGTCGTGCAAACGGTGTGCACCGCCTTGCCAAAATTCAACACTATTAAATACCACTCGATATCCCCCCCAAAAACTAGGCAATGGGACGTCACCGTTCTTAAATTTTTGTTTTAGTTCTAAAAATTTCCCTTCTAAAATACCACGCGCTGAAATTTTAGAAGACTGTGCTGATGCCCATGCTGCAATTTGGCTATCTTTCGGCCTACTATGAAAATATTTTACAACTTCAATAGGGTTCAAACGCTCAGCAACCCCAGTGAAATTGACTTGGCGCTCTAATGGGTACCATGGGAAATGTAGACTAATTTTATTATTTTTTTCTAAATGCTGTGCTTTTCGGCTACCTAAATTGGTATAAAATACAAGGCCTTTATCATCAAAATGTTTTAAAAGTACAATACGCTGGTAGGGTTGCCCGGTTTCATCCACAGTAGCAACACACATTGCTGTTGGGTCACTCAAGCGAGCTTCACACGCCTGCTTCATCCAGAGTTCGAAAAGCGTCAGTGGGTTTGGCGTTAAGTCATTACGTCTTAACCCACCTTTTGTGTATTCACGACGTACCGATGCAAGATCTATTTCACCTAGCTCGTTCATTTTTATGTCCTTTACCACAGTTATTTTTTATCGGTATTTTTAGGGTATATTGCCCCAAGCACAGTCTCTTTACTTGCCCCAGTAACAGAGGCTAAATTTCCAGGAAGACCAGATACCGTTCTAGCAGCTAGCCATGCAAAAGCCAAGGCTTCCATGTCATCACCACTTAAACCAAATTTATCACTTGGTGCCACTTCAATTCCCGGAAGCAAGGCTGCCATCCGTTGCATTAGAAAAGTATTCTTTGCCCCTCCACCACATACTATTAAGCGCTCACAACCGCCACACAGTAATACTTGTTCTGCGATAGAAGCTGCGGTTAATTCGCACAGAGTGGCTTGAACATCGTCAGCTGAAATTGATGGAAAATGAACTAAATGCTGCTCTAACCATTGTGTGTTGAAATACTCACGCCCCGTACTTTTCGGTGATGAACGTCTAAAGTATGGGTCACTTAGCATCGCTTTTAGTAATGCATGATCAACTTGACCTCGACTTGCCCATTCACCATCTTTATCATATGCCTGTTGCTTTATACGCCAGCTCCACGTATCCATTAACATATTTCCCGGCCCTGTGTCATAACCCTTAACATAGGCACCAGGTAATAAAGCTGTGACATTAGCTATTCCACCAATATTTAGTACAATTCGTTTTTCTGTAGGGTGCCCTAAAACAGCTAAGTGAAATGCAGGAACTAAAGGTGCTCCCTGTCCCCCATAAGCCATATCTCTTCGGCGAAAATCACCTACCGTCGTGATCCCTGTTAAAGCGGCAATACGGTTGTTGTCGCCTAACTGCATAGTAAAAGGCTGTTCGCCATCGGGCTCATGCCAAACAGTTTGCCCATGGCAACCGATAGCAATGATATCTTCAGATGTTAAACCAGTTTGAATAAGAAGTTGGTTTACCGCATCTGCATATAAAGAGCCTAACTCTCGATCAATTTTACCAACCTCTGATAGCGTTGTTGTTTGCCCTTGGCATATATCTAAAATTCTTTTTTTTAATTCAATGGGAAATGCAACACTCAAACTGGATTGCTCTGCGACAAATTTGTCACTAATTGCGGCAAGAACGACATCAACACCATCTAGGCTAGTTCCTGACATAACCCCTATGTAACGACCTGATTTCATCATTATTCTTGTTCCTTTAGAGTGCACATTAACTTTACAACGCTCAGCTACAAAAGATTGTGCTTTGATGATAAATTTTGTCAACAATTCGATGCAATTTCTCGGAGCGCTTCGCAGGAATAATAAATAAATGCACTAAAACTAAAAATTGCTAGACAACCTAACTAAAAAAGACGTTTTGTAATATCTAAAACTTTCATTTTCAATATAATGATACATAATACATTTATCAGCTCAGCATTACTGTTTAGTATTTCAGCTAAAGTTTTAACGACTATTCTTTTAGCAACTGGTGCGAAATGATGCTCATAAGCTGACTACCCTATATGAATATTTAACAAAGAGTGCCTTATTGAATGAAATCATCTCGAATTTGAGATATTTTACCTAGTGTTTACACTCTATTTAAATCAAAATCGGTAATCTAACCATCGCTTTTTAATATCATTATTTTGATACTTGTTGTGTTTATGGTGAAAACAAATATACGATGCTATGTTAGTGCCACAGACAGCAAATCTCATAGGAGTTCTTATGCTTAAGAAAGTTTTTGTAGGTGTTGTAGCAGTTGCAGCTTTATCAGGCTGTGTCAATACCAGTACGCTTTCTGGTGATACTATTTCAGCCAAGGATGCGAAACAGGTACAGACTGTGACTTATGGTACTGTTCTGAATGCTCGCCCTGTGACTATTCAAGCTGGTGAAGACGGTAACGTGATTGGTGCAATTGGTGGTGCTGTTCTTGGTGGGTTATTAGGTAACACCATCGGTGGTGGTACAGGTAACACATTAGCAACTGCCGCAGGTGCTATTGCAGGTGGTTTAGCTGGTCAGGAAGCTCAAGGCGCATTAAATAGAAGCCAAGGTGTTCAATTAGAAATCCGCCTCGATAGCGGTAAAAACATTGTTGTTGTTCAAAAACAAGACCCAAGCACCTTCCGTAATGGCCAACGTGTTATGATTGCGAATAGCGGAAATACTGTTACTGTGTCTCCTCGGTAATCATACAGTACTAAATTAGGCATGCTCACCGGCCATGGCCGGTGAGCATTACTTACAAATAGTATTGCTGAATGATATCGTTGCTTTATGGTAGATAATCGTATTTTTTATTTATTGTGCATGGCTTTTGAATGACACAATTTCTTGTTTACATATAAATGCCTTGCATTCAAATCAATAAATTTATTTTAGCCTATCTCCTTTAATAAAGTATTTATTAGTATCTACCGATAAATTAGCTAGCTAACAATTAAAAATGAAGGTATCACAGCGAAAAAATAATTAATAGCCTTAACTATATTTCATAATAATAATGATTTAATGAAAATTATAACCAAGTGTAATTACTATTTCATTAAAAAATCATATACTAAATTATTTTAAACACAAATTTAATAATTAATATGTCATTCATTAGCTAGGCATATTTTTTACATCAAGAGTCATTTTGTAGCCTCAAGATATTTTTTTCAAGTTTCATAAGTAACTGTGATAGTTGGTAAAGCTCATCTTTACTAATGTTGTTCAGTATTTCTATACGCGTATTATTTATAACTTGGTCTACCGTTTTAATAAAGGGTTCAGACTCTTCCGTTAATTTTATTCTTTTAGCTCTCCTATCATTTGTACAAGTATGTCTAGAAATCAATTTTTTTTCCTCTAATTGATCTAGAGTCCTTACTAATGAAGGCTGTTCAATACCAATCGCTTTCGCTAACTGTATTTGAGATTGCTCAGGTGGTAGTTGACTTATATTATGCAATGTAACCCAATGTGTCTGTGTAAGCTTAAGAGGCTTCAAACGATAGTCGATTAATGCTCTCCACATGCGAACAACACGTGATAACTCTGTCCCAATTTGTGATTCCAATTTACCCTCCTTTATATAATTATAATGTCTAAAAAATATACCGTCCTCATATTATTTTTTGAATTATATATTAATTTCCTTTTATATTTACAGCTTTTTATTTATACATTAGCTATTAAATACCTATTCCTAGTTATAGTAGCTGTTTTATTATGCGATATATCTCTAATTAATACATCACTGATTCATCCATTATCTCAATCTAGGATTAATCAGATAACCTATCAATTATCTTATTAATAAGAATAGCCGCACTCTCCTTTTTGATCTATCTATTTTAGCTCTTATAGTAGCCATGAATAACAATAAAAAAAGTAATGCCAAATAATTCTTTAAAAAACAAATAAATATAGTTAATCTTAAAATCATGTTAATTACAGTCATTTTGATTCAACCTATACCTATTTTGAATAAATAAAATTTTATTGAAATATAAACCAAGAAATAAATATTTTGCTAATAATTCAACCTGAATTAGTTTACATTAGAAATAAAACATTTGATTTATTTTTATGATTATATTAAAAACTGTGAACTAAAAGAGTTGTTGTTGTGTATCTATGATTTTTTCTTGTTCTGTTTTTTTATTTAATATTCTTAAATAACGTTGGCGACATAAACGAAGTACATTTCGTTTTTCAGTATCAGAGAATTTTAGCCAATTAAAACGCTCATCACGAGTGCGATAGCAACCTCGACAATAGCCTTGTTCATTACTTTGGCAAATACCACGGCAAGGGCTGGGGATCTCAAAAAATTCAAGTTGTTCCGCCATAAGTTTCCCCTTCAAAAGAAAAAATCACTGATAAATATATGATATACTCCTGAAAATGAGTATTACCATTATTTGTTCAAAAAACAAACTGTAATCATTGTATTTATTAATTTAAGCACGTTATATTAATAAGTAAATCGATTCAGGCTGATTCTAAGAGGTTTAAAAATGCGCTTACTCCATACTATGTTACGTGTTACTGATATGCAGCGTTCTATTGATTTTTACACGAAAGTGTTAGGCATGCGTTTATTAAGAACTAGTGAAAATACAGAGTATAAATATTCTCTCGCATTTGTTGGCTACAGCGATGAAAGTGAAGGCGCTGTAATCGAGTTGACCTATAACTGGGGGGTTGACCAATACGATATGGGTAACGCATATGGTCATATCGCCTTGGGCGTCGATGATGTTGCAAAAACATGCGATGATATACGTAGTGCAGGAGGTAACGTAACACGTGAAGCCGGCCCTGTTAAAGGTGGAACAACAGTGATTGCTTTTGTTGAAGACCCTGATGGCTATAAGATTGAGTTGATCGAAAACAAAAGCGCAAGTAAAGGGTTAGGCCATTAATTAACTATATAATTTAAAAGTACTATATAGTTTAAAGTTTAGGTGCCAAATCTAGCGCCTAAACTTTTATCACTGTTTACCTGCAAATTTTTACTGGTTTTGGCATAATGTTACCTAACCAGAAAACTAAAATTGAAAGTCCTAATGTCTGAAAAAAACAATCCAAATACCCTAGTGAACCGTTTCAGGGGATACTATCCTGTCGTTATTGATGTTGAAACAGGCGGGTTCAATGCTAAAACTGACGGCCTGTTAGAGATTGCTGCCATCACCTTAAAAATGGATAAAGACGGCTGGCTCTCCATGGATGAAACATTACATTTTCATGTAGAACCTTTTGAAGGTGCTAATCTTGAGCCATCTGCTCTTGCCTTCACAGGGATTGATCCAACAAACCCTCTACGCGGTGCTGTTAGTGAATATGAGGCTCTTCATGCGATATTCAAAGTCATTCGCAAAGGAATGAAAAATACAGATTGCAATCGTGCAATTATTGTCGCTCATAATGCAAATTTTGATCACAGTTTTGTGATGAATGCAGCCGAACGAGCAGGTTTAAAACGTAATCCTTTCCATCCATTTGCAACCTTCGATACTGCGGCACTGAGCGGCTTAGTATTCGGTCAAACAATTCTAGCAAAAGCTTGTGTTTCCGCAGGTATTCCATTTGATGGTAAACAAGCTCATGGCGCACTGTATGACACCAATCGAACGGCTCTGCTATTTTGTGAGATCGTTAATAAATGGAAAAAGCTGGGTGGTTGGCCAATTATTGAAGAACCCCAATAATTTTTTAATTAATCGCTATTACATAAAAAAACCGTGTTTGATAAAAAGTAATAAGTGCTTTCATCAAATACGGTTTTTACGTTTTTATTTATTTATGGCTTAATTTAGTCTGTGCTAGCTTCATCTGCTGGACGATACTTATCAGCAGTTTCTTTAATTAGAGATTGGAGCTCACCACGCTGGAACATTTCCATGATGATATCACAGCCACCGACCAGCTCACCGTCAACCCATAGTTGAGGAAACGTTGGCCAATTTGCGTATTTTGGCAATTCAGCACGGATATCTGGGTTTTGTAAGATATCGACATATGCAAAACGCTCACCACAAGAAGACAGAGCTTGTACTGCTTGAGCAGAAAAACCACAGCTCGGAAGTTTAGGAGAGCCTTTCATATATAATAAAATTGGGTTTTCTTTAATTTGGCGCTCAATTCTTTCAATAGTTGTCATTTTTAACTTCCTTAAAACAAAGATGCAGGTTTTGCAGTCAGCCGGTAACTGAGAGTCTACCGCAACTTAACAGAATACATTGACTGATATAATAGGAAACTGAATTGTTTCATACAATATGCCAGTTTTATAGGGGCATTACTATAGCATTCCAAAAAACAAAAAGGCACCTTTTCTATCTTCTCTCTACTTAAGTCAAACAAGTAGCTATTTCTAGATAAAAACCGAAACTTAATATCTTAGATTTTTCGATTACAATATCTATATGATTTTTATGTGTAATATCTCTATTTATTTGTTAACATCTTAGTAACGCCATTACCTTTATCTTTGTATGGTTTATCGTGTTATCATTAATGTATTAAGTATCATATCGCCAATAGGCGAAACTGTAATGATAAGCTGTCACATATTATTTCGCTCATTTTAAGAGCAAACACCCTAAGTATATTGATATAAAAGCAATCAAGGAGTACGCAATGTCATTTGAACTACCCGCTTTACCGTATGCAAAAGATGCTTTAGAACCTTATATCTCTGCTGAAACCTTAGAATATCACTATGGTAAGCACCACAACACTTACGTTGTTAACTTGAACAACCTCATCAAAGGCACTAACTTTGAAGGAAAATCTTTAGAAGAAATCATTAAAACTTCTGAAGCAGGCGTTTTTAACAACGCGGCACAAGTTTGGAATCACACTTTCTATTGGAATTGCTTAGCACCAAACGCTGGTGGCGAGCCAACAGGTAAAGTCGCTGAAGCTATCAACAAGGCATTCGGTTCTTTTGCTGAATTTAAAGCTCAATTTACTGATGCAGCAACCAAAAACTTCGGTGCGGGCTGGACTTGGTTAGTGAAAAAAGCAGATGGTAACCTTGCTATCGTAAATACATCCAATGCTGCAACACCTATTTCTGGTGATGATAAGCCTGTGTTAACTGTCGATATATGGGAACATGCTTATTATATCGATTACCGTAACGCTCGCCCTAAATATTTAGAAAATTTCTGGGCGCTAGTTAACTGGAAATTTGTGGAAGAAAATTTAGCATAACAATTTCTGCTTATTGCTAGGTATAGATACAATAAGGGCGAGATATTCTCGCCCTTATTAAATTCACCCTATTCGAGGCTGAAATAAAATCAGAAAATATGTGCAGCAAGAAATATAATCAATGCTAATGAGCCCAACGCAGCAAGCAAACCATATTTAACATCTGTATCCATGAGTTCCTCTCATCCAAACGTAGTTAAACAACCAAATAACCATACAAAAACCAATGTTATTCAGTATACATATCTAAAAAAGTAAAACTAGTGTCTATATCACATGTTATAACATCAATTATTTCTTTCGTTTTTGCGCTAGATCAGACAAAATCGACAACAAATCGCTAAATTATTGCCAGCAAAGGATCAATGCATCAATATGCAGGTAATTTTTTAACAAGAATTCTTATAGAGACCGGTTATTGGTCAGGAGTTTTTTTCCCCCATGGCAACGATTAAAGATGTGGCGAAACGCGCTGGCGTATCTACCACAACCGTATCCCATGTTATTAATAAAACGCGCTTTGTAGCTGATGACACTAAAGCTGCGGTTTGGGCTGCAATTAAAGAGCTCAATTATTCGCCAAGTGCGGTTGCCCGTAGTCTAAAAGTTAACAACACAAAGTCGATTGGGTTGTTGGCAACCTCATGTGAAGCTCCTTACTTCGCAGAGGTAATTGAATCAGTTGAAAATAGCTGTTATGAAAAAGGTTACACGCTAATCCTTTGTAATTCTCATAATAATTTGGGAAAACAAAAAGCGTATTTGCAGATGCTGGCACAAAAGCGTGTTGATGGTTTACTTGTAATGTGCTCCGAATATCCTGCCCCCTTAATCAGTATGCTGGAAGATTACCGCAATATCCCAATGGTAGTGATGGACTGGGGAACTTCCCGTGGCGATTTTACCGATAGTATTATTGATAACTCATTCCACGGTGGCTATCTTGCAGGACGTTATTTGATTGATAGAGGACATCGTGACATCGGAGCCATCCCTGGCTCTCTTGAAAGAAATACGGGTATTGGTCGATTAACTGGCTTTAAAAAGGCGATGGAAGAGGCCAAAATCACCATAAAAGATGAATGGATTGTTCAAGGGGACTTCGAGCCAGAATCTGGCTATAAGGCAATGATGCAAATTTTAAGCCATAAGCAACGCCCTACTGCCGTTTTCTGTGGCGGTGATATTATGGCAATGGGGGCAATTTGCGCCGCTGATGAGATGGGATTGCGTGTCCCACAAGACATTTCAATCATTGGCTATGATAACGTGCGAAATGCGCGCTATTTTACCCCGGCATTGACCACAATTCACCAACCAAAAGAGCGTTTAGGCCAAATGGCTTTCACAATGCTGCTCGATCGTATTGTAAATAAGCGCGAAGATGCTCAAACAATTGAAGTCCACCCTCGCCTTGTAGAACGCCGTTCCGTTGCTGACGGCCCATTTATCGATTATCGTCGATAATACGCATAATTAGTTTGAAAGCCACTCGGCATTGAGCGTTTCGTTATCGCCAAGGTAATCCAATAACCAATTCAACGCTGGTGATGTATTATTTTCCACCCAAGTTAGACAACAAGGACTGGGTGGAAATGGCTGTGCTAATGCTAGTTCAACTAATAAGCCTTTTTCGCAAAACGAAGCCGCACGATGCTCTGGCACCATTCCGACACACAACCCGTTAACCAAACAAGCTAGACCATTTTCCCAAGAAGGTACGACAAGACGACGTTGATTATCAAGAGCCCATGTATCACGTTTTGGTAGATTACGAGAAGTGTCTTCGAGACATAAACTTGGAAACTCGCGCATTTGGTCGTCTGTTAGCTTGCCGCTTATATTCGCTAATGGGTGTTTAGGGCTCGCCACACACATCCATGACATAAAACCCATATCACGGAAACTATATCTTTCACCAATCGGTGAGGCTCGAGTAGCTCCAATAGCAACATCTACACGCCCATCAGCAAGTGCATCCCAAACACCATTAAATACCTCAGGATGAATGAAAAGTTCAATATCTGGAAAGTGACGATAGAAATCCAGTATCAATTGCTCTGCTCTCTGTGGTTTTACAATGCAATCAACAGCAATACTAAATTGCCCCCGCCAACCATTAGCAACCTGCTGGCATTGATGCCTTGTATCTGTCATTTTTTTGATAACAGAACGACTTTCCTTAATAAATATCGTTCCAGCTTCTGTTAGAACAACATCGCGATGTCGACGCTCAAATAGCGGAACCGCAAGCCATTCTTCAACTTGCTTGACGGTATAACTGATTGCAGAAGGTACACGGTGTAACTCTTCAGCAGCACCACTAAAGCTCCCAGTTCGGGCAACAGCATCAATCACTTCTAGTGCATGCGCAGACCACATAACCTCTCCTTTCAAAAATTTTGATAGCAAGATCCAAATATTACCGTTTCACAACCTAAAAAAATAGCCTATACAATGGCATCATCATTAACATTTTTTTTAAATATCAGATAAGTAATAATTATGTCGAATACTGTGAAAAAAAATTCCCCTGGATTTATGGTTTACCTTGCAGGACTTAGCATGCTGGGGTTTTTAGCTATTGATATGTATTTACCTGCATTCGGTGCTATGCAAGACACCCTGCATACATCAGAAGGCGCTATCAGTGCTTCTCTCAGTATATTTTTAGCCGGTTTTGCCTTCGCTCAATTGTTATGGGGGCCATTGTCAGACAAACTTGGCCGTAAGCCTGTGCTCATTGTGGGCTTAACTATTTTCATTATCAGTAGCTTAGCTATTTATTGGGTGGAAACCGCAACACAGTTATTAACACTACGATTTTTACAGGCTGTTGGTGTCTGCTCCGCTGCAGTTTTATGGCAAGCTCTTGTTATCGACCGCTATGATGAAGCAAATACCCAAAAAGTTTTTGCTTCTATTATGCCGTTAGTTGCGCTATCCCCTGCTTTAGCACCATTATTAGGAGCATGGGTACTAGAACACCAAACATGGGAAGCAATTTTCCTGATCCTAATGGCTGTGGGTATATTACTTTTATTGCCAACACTCTTTTTGAAAAATGTTTCAGTTAAAACAATAATTGATGACAGCCAACCACAAGCTAAGATTTCTTTCTCAAACTTACTCAGTTCGCCAGTTTTCAGCGGTAATGTGCTCGTTTACGCTTCATGCAGTGCGGGTTTTTTCGCTTGGCTAACTGGCTCGCCTTTTATCTTACGTAATATGGGTTTCAACCCTGCGGATATCGGTTTGAGTTATATTCCACAAACTTTAGCCTTTATTGTTGGTGGGTATGGCTGCCGTATTTTATTAGCAAAAGTCCGAGCAGAAACAATATTTCCATTGTTACTTGTTGGTTATGCGGTAAGCATGTCTATTTTATTCATCATGGCTATTTATACCACACCATCATTAACTATGATCTTGATCCCATTCTGCTTTATGGCAGCTATGAACGGAGCCTCTTACCCAATTGCAGTATCCAAAGCACTAAATGCATTTCCTAGCGCCAGTGGTAAAGCTGCCGCATTACAAAATGCCTTACAACTAGGTTTATGTTTTTTAGCCAGTCTACTTGTTTCTGCTCTTACTTTCGACCCATTGTTAGCAACAACTGGGGTGATGGTAGTAACGATCATTCCAATGGCCATTGGCTATTTTATGCAACGCTGTGCAAGCAAAAATAACCAAACTATTAAGCAGGTTGATTGCCAAACGAATTCATAAAGTATAGCTTACCGACTCAATCATGCCGAATCTTATCGGCATGATTTTTATTTTAGCAAATTCATAAAAATTTCCTTCAGTGTATAGCACTAGTGACCATACGGTAATATATGTTCAGTATTTTGCTATATAACCAATAGCCGATTATTCTTGGCTGGTAAAACCTTACCTTTCTCATCAATTTTCTTAATTCAAAGCGGATTTCACTAAAAATTAAAGTTTTAATTTTGTCATCTACTAAGATATAGATATTTCATGGTTAATTTTCTTGTTAAAAAACGTTATCATTGCGACATTAAATAATGAGTGCTCAAGAATGATGTTAAAACAGTACTATCCACCAGATGAATTAAAATCCTTTGTTAGTTCTATTTTGATAATCAAAGAGTTTACAGAAGCAATTAAAATTTTCCCTGGAACAGGTGCTGAAATCTGGGTTTCATCAGATGCATTTCGCATGACAACTGATAACGATTCAATAACAGACCCTTACCAGCTGATTATTCCTAGGGTTAATACATTTACTGCTAGCCCTAATCATTCAAAAGTAATGGTATTACGTATTCGTCATGATGCCTTACGTTTTCTACTGCCTCAAAAAACATTAAACTATACTGACACCCCAATCGCACTAAATGAGATATGGAAAGACCGCTGGTTTGAAGCTTTAGCTAATTCTTCATTTAAAGAGTTGTTAGATTGCTTTAATAGGACTAAAGCTAAGAAAAAGCCTCACTTCATTGATGAAGTTTTAGAATTACTGTATCGAAATCCAACAAAAAAAATCACAGAAATTGCTGAAGAGACAGGATTACACGTCCGAGTCATTCAAAAAGAGTTTTTGAAAGAATACGGCATTACACCAAAAAGGTACCAGATCAATTGCCGCTTAGAACATGTTTTAAAAAGTATGGTAGTAGAACAAGACACCTACCGTTGGTTTGAAACAGGGTATTATGATCAATCCCACTTTTACCGTGATTTTAAAAGATACTTTACTATGACGCCGTCGGCATTTTTAAAATCGAGTTATTCGCTTTTTTACAATACAAAAACTAAGTACCCATTAAGATAGTTCTTAATACATAAGGAGAACGGAATGAGTATTGTTGTGTATGCCCAAATTACAACAGAAAGGACAGATGGGTATTTAACGAAAGAAATCGTTCGCGACTTAGCAAAACTGAGCCGCCGAGAGAAAGGATGCATTCAATATGATCTTATGGCTAAAGAAAATGGTTATATTGTTTTTGAGGAATGGGAAGACACTCAAGCATTAGAAATGCATAAAAATAGTCCGCATTTCAGGCGATTAGTTGAAGCAATTGAACGTGATAACGCCAGCTTCTCTGTCAACTTCAGTGAAAAATGATCTATTAATATTGAAAACCGGAACTAGTCATATTTTTTGATAATGTTAATTTTCATTATTTAATAGAACTTCATGACAGACATTCAATAAACAAAGACTAACCATATTTTATTTAGGCTATAGCATAAATCATTATAGCTATAGCCTACTTGGCTGTTTCTTCTGCTATTTTTCTTTAAAGTAAATAACGCGGTTATCACCTTTTACGTCTGTTTACTCTGTTTTCGCTATGTCCGCCATCTCTTCTGCTTGCTGTAGTAATTTTTCTTGTTCTTTTTGATTTAAAACACGCTCAACGGTATCAACAATAGCCTGAGTTTGAGGGTCTATCTCAATATTTATTTTATCACCCAACCGTTTTTTACCTAATGTTGTTCTCTCTAATGTTTCAGGGATGAGATGTACGCAGAACCGATTGTTGATTACATCTCCGACCGTTAAACTGATACCGTCAATCGCGACAAAGCCTTTATGCAAAATATATTTCATCAAAGATTTATCACGAATTGATAACCAAATCTGGTGGTTATCTTCAGATGTGAAGATCTTACTAATTTCAGCTGTTGTCATAATATGACCTGAAACAACATGGCCACCGATTTCGTCACCATATTTTGCAGCCCGTTCGATATTAACAACATCACCTTCTTGTAATTCCCCCAAGTTAGTTAATCTCAGGGTTTCTTTAATTAGATCAAAACTAACTCTTTCACCATCAATCTTTGTTACCGTCAAACAACAACCATTATGTGCAACGGAAGCCCCTGTTTCTAAACCTATAAGTAATTCTGGGGTAAATTTCATTACATGAGTTCGAAAGTTGGCCCTTTCTGTAATTTCAACAATAGGAGCAGTCGCTTGAACAATGCCTGTAAACATAATGATTCTCAGTGTAGTGGATTAATAGGCTCAGTTTACATCAGAATTGTTAGAGATCTATCCTATTTGAGTGATAAACAAAACGATAATAAACCTAGTATGTAACAATATATTAGGTTCTAAAATGCTCTTTCATAGTTTGTTACCATATCATTATTGGAATCCATTTAGAAACGGGATAGAATAAGCGGTTTTTAGCAATCGATGTGTTTTTAGTAACTCATTTATTTTTCTAGTTTTTTTCTCTTACTTGCTTTTATTACAAAGGTGTATGCGTGCAGAAATATTTTACAGAAGCGCGTAGCTTGTTGGCACTTGGTATTCCTATCGTTTTAGCTCAATTTTCACAAACTGCAATGGGGTTTGTGGATACGGTTATGGCTGGAAGTGTTAGTGAAATTGAGATGTCCGCAGTTGCAGTTGGGTTTTCCATCTGGCTGCCAGCTATTCTTTTTGGCCAAGGAATTTTGATGGCATTAACCCCAATCGTTGCACAAATGAATGGGTCAGGCCGTCGCAACCTAATAGGCGACCAAATTCAACAAGGTCTATGGTTAGCGCTACTTTTAGCCTTAGGCATTATGTGCCTTCTTTATAACAGTCAGCTTATTATTAGCAATATGCCCCATATTGATAAAGAATTGGCAGATAAATCTGTCCGTTTTTTACATGCCATTATGTGGGGAGCTCCAGGCTACTTATTTTACCAAGTATATCGTAGCCAATGTGAAGGGCTTTCAAAAACCAAGCCGGGGATGGTGATTGGTTTTCTTGGCCTAATGATTAATATTCCTATTAACTATATCTTTATTTATGGTCACTTTGGTGCACCTGCTTTAGGTGGTGTGGGTTGTGGTGTCGCCACTGCATCAGTGTATTGGGCTATGTGTCTGATGATGAGATGGTATGTGAAACGTGCTACTGCGCAGCGTGATATTCGCCCTACACTCTCTTTCACATCGCCAAATCCATTAATCTTAAAGCGAATTATCGTGTTAGGTACGCCTATTGGTCTGGCACTTTTCTTTGAAGTCACTTTATTTGCTGTCGTTGCACTGCTAGTCGCCCCATTAGGGGTTGTTGCAGTAGCTGGTCACCAAGTTGCGTTGAATTTCAGTTCTGTGATGTTTATGTTCCCATTATCATTAGGAATAGCAGCAACCATTCGCGTAGGTTATAACTTAGGGCAGAAATCGACTGAAGCTGCTAAAGTTTCATCTTATACTGGTATTACTGTTGGCTTAATGGTCGCTTGTTTTACTGCAGTTCTCACCGCCGTTTTCCGTGAGCCGATTGCAATGATGTATAACAAAAACCCAGAGGTCGTTGTTTTAGCAAGCAGCTTAATGTTATACGCCGCTATTTATCAGCTGTCAGATTCTGTGCAAGTTATTGGTGCCGGAATTTTACGTGGTTATAAAGATACGCGTTCCATTTTCTTTATTACCTTCACTGCATATTGGTTACTTGGCTTGCCTTCTGGTTATATTTTAGCGTTAACTGATTTTATCGTACCAGCTATGGGGCCTAAAGGCTTCTGGATTGGCTTTATTATTGGTTTAAGTGCCGCTGCAATAGGAATGGCAACACGAATTATATGGATCCATAAGCAAACAGAGGATGTTGTCTTACTTCGCTCAGCTCGCTAATTGACGGTTTTTTAAGCTTTTTATTATGGGAGAAGATGTATTTCGCACCAGATAGTTTTAAATACGAACAAACTATCGCGAAAATACATTTTCCCCTTGCCAGATGAACTTCATAACGTTAATATTCATCCCCGTTGTCACCTAGATATCTTTTAGATGCGTCCGTAGCTCAGTTTGTTAGAGCACCACCTTGACATGGTGGGGGTCGGTAGTTCGAGTCTACTCGGACGCACCATTTCTAGTGAACACAATGTTAATTTTCAGCGCGTCCGTAGCTCAGTTGGTTAGAGCACCACCTTGACATGGTGGGGGTCGGTAGTTCGAGTCTACTCGGACGCACCATTTCAAATTAACACAATCAAATTTTCCAGTGCGTCCGTAGCTCAGTTGGTTAGAGCACCACCTTGACATGGTGGGGGTCGGTAGTTCGAGTCTACTCGGACGCACCATTTTATTTATCTCCCTGCTACCTAAAATTTCTCTTGATTGTCTATTATTATTCCCTTAATTTGTTGCGCAACAAATTAACTTCCTTAATTTTAAATGAATTTTTGATCTGAATGGTCTCTTCTCTCAATTTAGTAAAATTTGATTTGTCTCACAGTTTTTTGTTGTCTATAATACTCACGCTGGCTGAAAGGTTTCACCAGTAGTAAATCAATACGTTAGCTTTAATTGAATTTGTCATCTACACTATAATAAGAAACAAAATGTGACAAATTTAAGTGTAATAATGCATTAAACACCAGACTGTCGCCTATTCTTATAAATGAGTTGCGCAACAAAATTTACCATGCGTACGATTTATAAAATGACTAAGCATCGGCGACAATACCGATTTCCTTTATAACATTAGATAGACTGCCATGAAAAAAACCAAAATTGTTTGTACTATCGGTCCAAAAACCGAATCAGAAGAAAAACTGACTCAACTTCTTGATGCTGGCATGAATGTCATGCGCCTCAACTTTTCTCACGGTGACTATGAAGAACATGGTCAACGAATCAAAAACCTTCGTTCTGTTTGTGCCAAAACCGGCAAACAAGCAGCTATTCTGTTAGATACCAAAGGCCCTGAAATTCGCACCATGAAATTGGAAGGTGGTAACGATGTTTCACTCGTTGCGGGTCAAACTTTTACATTTACTACCGATACCTCTGTTGTAGGCAATAAAGATAAAGTTGCCGTGACCTACGCAGGCTTAACTTCAGATTTAAAAGTTGGCAATACCGTATTAGTTGATGATGGCTTAATTGGCATGAAAGTGACTAATGTCACTGCAACTGAAGTCGTTTGTGAAGTTTTAAATAACGGTGACCTCGGAGAGAAAAAAGGGGTTAACCTGCCAGGCGTTTCTATTGGCTTACCGGCATTAGCAGAGAAAGATAAAGAAGATTTAGTTTTTGGTTGCCAACAAGGTGTTGATTTTGTTGCTGCTTCATTTATTCGTAAACGCTCAGATGTCGAAGAAATTCGAGCTCACCTGAAAAAACATGGTGGTGAGAACATCCAAATCATTTCTAAAATTGAAAACCAAGAAGGTTTGAATAATTTTGATGAGATTTTAGAAGCCTCTGACGGCATCATGGTTGCTCGCGGTGACTTAGGGGTCGAAATCCCGGTTGAAGAAGTTATTTTCGCCCAAAAAATGATGATTGAAAAATGTGTTGCTGCACGTAAAGTCGTGATTACTGCTACACAAATGTTAGATTCAATGATCAAAAACCCACGCCCTACTCGTGCAGAAGCGGGTGACGTAGCCAATGCTATTTTGGATGGTACTGATGCAGTTATGCTTTCAGGTGAAAGTGCGAAAGGTAAATACCCTGTAGAAGCCGTAACTATTATGGCGACTATCTGTGAGCGTACTGACCGCATCATGCAAACTCGTATCGATAATCAAAAACCAAGCCAACGCCTACGTGTCACTGAGGCTGTATGTCGTGGTGCAGTGGAAATGTCTGAAAAATTAGATGTTCCACTAATCGTTGTAGCAACCTACGGCGGTAAGTCTGCTAAGTCTGTTCGTAAATATTTCCCTACTGCACCAATCCTCGCGTTAACGACTAATGAAGAAACTGCACGTCAGTTATTGTTAGTAAAAGGTGTGATCCCAATGATAGTTGGCGGATTTACATCTACAGATGACTTTTATCGTGAAGGTAAACGCGCAGCTCTAGAAAGTGGATTAGCGGCTCCTGGTGATGCTGTTGTGATGGTTTCCGGTGCGTTAGTACAAAGCGGTACAACCAATACCTCTTCAGTTCACGTGCTGTAATTAAATTTTATTTGTCTTTTAAAAGGCCGATAGAGATCACTTGAAGTGAACCCATAAAGTTGGACACTTTTAGTTAAGCGGCTTGTAAGGCCTGATTTCGATATTCAATCGGAGTCAGGCCTTTTAATTTGAATTTAACATATAGTGCTGCCCTGATGTAACTATTCATTTATTTCATTTTCTCTAGTAAATATCTTATTGCTATTTAAGCGTAATATCATAAAACGCACTCAAATTGGTCAAATAACAACCTTCATTGATCTTAATTTAAATTTTTCTTCTTTTTCCTAGTACTAAATATAAAGTATTTCTAGCAAAACTTTATATTTAGTACTAGCATAAGACATAGTAAGTGCCATACCCTAATTTTCATTAGGTTGTTTTAAAGGGATATAGCAAGCTGTAAATAACAGTCTTAGCTCTATTGTTTGGTGACTTGCTTTTTATATTTTCAAGATAAATCAATCTAGAGGGTAAAATAATGATTCGTACTAAAATTGTACTGGGCTCTATCGTATTAGCTTCAGCATTACTAGCGGGTTGTTCTAACAGCACTGAAGTGCAAAAACTCTCTTCAGACGTACAAACTCTGAATGGTAAAGTTGATCAACTGAGCAACGACGTTCAGTCTCTGCGTTCTGACGTACAGACAGCTCAAGAAGAAGCAGCACGTGCTAACCAACGTTTAGACAACCAAGTTCGTACTTACAAAAAATAAGTTAGATTTGGTCGTTGTCTAGTTGAAACAGCGCTTCTTTGAAGCTAATAGTATTTATGAGGGCCTATGAAAATAGGCCCTTATTATTTTGGAGTAGTTATTCAACTACAGAGGAAGAGCGATATTTAGTGGGTAGCACTGCGCTGACTTTATGGTCATAGATAGGCTGTGGCTGTGAAATAGTAAAAGGTTCAATAGGCACTAACCCTTCGTGCTGCGTTTCAGAGTCTGAAGAACTATTACCCTGATCATTATTCACACGCACAGGCATCCCAGAACGTCTTGCTAGCTCTTTTTCTACTAAAGCCTTATCAACCCCTTCATTTTCCAGAAAACGCTTGAAATCGTCAGTCAGTTTGATTGGCATTGTTTGTGGGTCATCATTATTTGTCCGAGATAATGGCTGATGCACCTCAATGTAATAACTGCCATCAGTTTCTTTGGAGTATTTTACAGGCTGATCAATAACTTGGACACGAGTTCCTTTTGGTACTGTCTTGAATAACGCTTCAATATCATCAGGACGTAAACGAATACAACCGGAGCTCACCCGCATACCAATACCAAAATCTGCATTAGTACCGTGGATCAGATATTCACCACGCCCATATGCTAGTCGTAATGCATACAAGCCCATTGGGTTTTCAGGACCTGCTGGAACAACAGCAGGAAGCGTTATACCTTCTTTAGCATAATTTTTACGGATGTTCGCCGTTGGCGTCCATGTTGGGTCTTTAATTGATTGGCTTACTGAAGTTACCATTTCAGGTGTATCACGACCTAATTGGCCAATACCTATAGGGTAAACAATCACTTCTTCGCTGTTCGCCGGATAATAATATAAACGCAGCTCTGCTAAGTTAATCACAATTCCGGTTCTTGGCGTTGACGGTAACAACATTTGTGCTGGAATGATAAGCTCTTTTCCAGCTTCAGGAAGATACGGGTCCGTTCCAGGGTTTGCTTCAAGCATGCCTAGTAGCCCAATTTGGTGCTCACTGGCAATGGCTTCCAGTGGACGCCCGTCATTGGGTACGATATACGTGTAATTTTCCCCGATAAGTCGAGTGTTACTGTCAGGTAATGGATATTCTTTTGCTTGAGCTGGAGCCAATAAGGCGCTCATGACAAACAAACTTGCCACCGTCAAAACTCTTTTCATACCTACTCCAAGGAAAATAATGTTCTTACAATAATTCAATGATTATTGTTCATAATAGCAACTATCTCTCATATCTTTAATACTAAATAAATATTTTTATTAAGTATTAATATGGAAGTAGTCTTTTTATGATAACTAAATACGATGACTTTAATGAATTGCTCGGATAAAGAATAATACCCAAGAAGTAAAATATAAGAGAGGGAGCATAACGCTCCCTCGGTAAGATTATACTAATTGTGCCGCTCGCGATAAAATTGTGCGGATCATCGCATTCAAACCTTGAGTACGTGAAGGTGTTAAATGCTGCTCTAATGCTAATTGTTCAAAAAATGACTTCACATCGAGTGCTAATATTTGTTGCGCTGTTTTACCTTGAAAAAGAATAATAACAATTGCAACTAGCCCTTTAACGATGGCTGCATCGCTATCACCTGCAAACGTAATTGTACCGTCCGCTTGTTTTTGCATATCAATCCACACTTGGCTTTGGCATCCAGCGATTAAATTATTATCGCTTCTTTGTACCTCAGAGAGTTCAGGTAAACGCCCCCCTAGCTCTATCATATAGAGGTAACGCTCCTCCCAGTCCTGACAGCGAGAGAAATTACGTAATAACTTACTTTCATCGGGTAATGCGGGCATGCTCAGTTCCTTTACCATCTGTTTCTTATGTGCTTAGCCTAACAATTTTTTGATGCGCTGTAACGCATTGCATAAAGAATCGATTTCTTCTTTAGTGGTGTATATCCCTACAGAAGCGCGGCACATAGCGGGAACTTGGTAATGTTCCATTAATGGTAAAGCACAATGATGCCCAGTACGGATTGCAATGCCATACCTGTCAAGGAAAGACCCAACATCATAAGCATGGTGCTTGCCTAAATTGAAAGCCAGAACACCTTCCCGTTGGTCATTGCCATATAATATAACTGAAGGTATTTCTTGCAATTTCTTAGAAGCATAAGCCATCACTTCAGCTTCATGAGCAAATACATCAGATAAATTTAGTGCATTTAAATAATCAAATGCCGCCCCTAAACCAATAATTGCGCTTACATTCGGTGTTCCCGCTTCAAAGCGCCAAGGTGCGTCAGCAAAAGTGATCCCTTTGGTCAGGCTGACTTGGCGGATCATCGCCCCACCACCTTCCCATGGTGGCATCATATCCAAAATAGCTTTTTTACCATAAAGGATACCAATACCCGTCGGGCCATATAGCTTGTGACCTGAAAACACATAGAAATCACAGTCTAAGGCTTGTACATCAACCTGCTGATGCATTGCACCTTGCGCACCATCAACCAATACCGTGATTTCACCGCCTTTTGAGGCAGCAATTGCTCGTGCTTGCTTGATTATCTCCTGTACGGGATTAACTGTTCCCAATACATTAGAGATATGTGTAAAGCTCAATAATCGCGTACGTGAATCAATGACATCATTTAATACCTCTAACTGTAGCCTACCATCATCAGAAATTGGGATAACTCGGATTTCAAAACCAATTTCTTCAGCTAACATATACCAAGGTACAATATTCGCATGATGTTCCATTTCAGTGATGACAATATTGTCCCCTTCATGGAAATACTTTCGACCAAAACTATTTGCTACTAGGTTAATACCTTCCGTTGTGCCTTTAACAAACACAATTTCTTCATTTGAAGCTGCGTGAATGAAAGCGGCCGCTTTTTGACGAACCTCTTCCATCATTGTCGTAGCATTTGCACTGAGAGTATGTATACCGCGATGAACCGCGGCATATTGATTCAACGTAAATTCACTTTCTTTTTCAATGACTTGTAAAGGCTTTTGTGCACTTGCTGCACTATCCAAATAGACTAACGGATGATTATTGACAGACTGAGATAAGGCAGGGAAATCCTGCCTGACTGAAGCGACATTGAATAGCATGGGGATTAAACCTCCGCTAAGCGCTGGCGGATGTTTGCCATCACAGCGTGTTTTAACTCTTCCGATTCAATAGATTCTGTAAGTTCTGCAGCAAATGCGATGATAATCATATGTTTTGCTGCTTTACCCTCAATGCCTCTTGAACGCAGATAAAACAGTTGTTCGTCATCAATACGACCGACCGTTGCACCGTGACCACACTTTACGTCGTCCGCATAAATCTCAAGCTGAGGTTTAGTATCAATTTCAGCTTTTTCACCTAACAACAACGTATTGTTAGTCATCTGACCATCTGTTTTTAATGCATTCGGCGCTACTTTAATCATGCCATTAAAGACAGCTTTACTGCTATCCATCGCAATGACTTTATGTAGTTGGCGGCTATTACAGTAACCCTTATTGTGCTCCAAATACGTACGAGTATCTGCAATTTCATTGCCTTTAGGCAGCAATAAACTGTTAAGTTCAAATTCTGTATTTTCACCATCAAGGCGAGCACTGGTATGGTTTCGCGTTAATAATGCGCCAAGTAAAAAGCTCGTACTTTTCACCCGACTATCACGCCCAATAACAATATCATTGTGAGCAAAATGCTGAGCCTGACCATTTTCAATATTTAACTTAAAGTGACTAAAATCTGCATTATCACCGACTTCAACCGTTAAACGGCTGCCCGTCATGTGCATTTGGTCATTCAAACTGACATAATGCTCAATCACTTGAGCTTTGCTGTTCGCATCTAACGTTAAATGGTAGCGATACTGGCTAATATTCGTAGCCTGTTTATCGCTGCTACCCGTTGAAATATTCAGCAGATACAATGGTTTCTCTGCTATTTTATTTGCAGCAAGATGAACAACTAACGGTTGTACCGCCAAGCTTTCTGTTAAATGCAAGAAAATCTCGCTATTTACAGGCGAAGGAAGCAAGTCTTGGTTATCAAGCAAAGACACTTGGAATGGCCCCATATCAATGGAGCTTAGTGCTGAACTATAGCGCCCATCAATTAAAACAAGGCGATAGGCGTCAATCGGCAGAGCCAATGCTTCACAGTCTTTTGCTTCAACATCGCTATCACTAAAACGATACTGAGCCTCAAGTACCGTATTTAGTGGTGTATAGTGCCAATCTTCATGGCGAAACGCAGGTAAGCCAACTTGTTTTGCCATTTCCCAATGCGTTTTAGCATGTTGAGAATTAACACCGTGTCGTTGCTCAAACAATTCAGAAAAACGTGACATTGCTTGCTCATTGAGCTTTGCAACTTCAGCACGTTTTTGTGCTCTTTCACTGTTGGTCAATAAGCCAGCCATAACCCTGCTCCTCCAGTTTTTTCGCTAAACTGAAATCACCTGATTTGATGATTTTCCCTTGATATAACACGTGGACAAAGTCAGGCTTTACATAATCCAAAATACGTTGATAGTGGGTTACGATAATAAATGAACGTTCAGGCGAACGTAATGAATTCACACCGTTAGCCACAATTTTCAGCGCATCAATATCTAAACCGGAGTCAGTTTCATCAAGAATACACAATTGAGGCTCTAGAGCTGCCATCTGCAGGATATCGTTACGTTTTTTCTCACCGCCGGAAAAACCCACGTTAACAGAACGAGCAAGTAAATCTTCTGGCATTTCTAATAATTTGATTTTATCTTCAATAAAATCTTGGAAATCAAAACGATCTAATGCTTCTTGCTGGCGATATTCTCTGACCGCATTAACGGCGGTTTGTAAGAAAAATTGGTTACTGACCCCTGGAATTTCAACAGGGTATTGGAATGCGAGGAAAACGCCTTCCCCTGCACGCTCTTCTGGATCTAACTCAAACAGGTCTTTACCTTTAAACGTCACTTCACCGCTATCAATTTCATACTCTTCGCGGCCAGCAAGTGTGGCTGATAATGTACTTTTACCAGAGCCATTTGGGCCCATGATGGCGTGAACTTCCCCTGGTTTTACTTCCAGAGATAACCCTTTTAAAATCTCATTACCTTCTACACTCACGTGTAAATCTTTAACACTTAACATATTTACATGCCTTTAGCGCCTTAGCGCAAATAAACTCGATTAGGATCAACCAACACTGTGCTCTAAGCTGATTGCCAGTAATTTTTGTGCTTCTACGGCAAATTCTAATGGAAGCTCCGAGAACACATCTTTACAGAAACCATTTACAATCATTGATATCGCATCGTCTTCGCTGATACCACGTTGTAAACAGTAAAATAACTGGTCTTCTCCAATACGTGAGGTTGTCGCTTCATGTTCGAGCTGTGCCGTATTATTTTTAACTTCCACATACGGGAAAGTATGTGCACCGCACTGTGTACCAATTAACATAGAGTCACATTGGGTAAAGTTACGAGCATTATGTGCACTTGGTAAAATTTTCACTAAACCGCGATAACTGTTTTGGCTCTTACCTGCTGAAATACCCTTAGAAATAATCGTTGAACGGGTGTTTTTCCCGATATGGATCATTTTCGTTCCGGTATCTGCTTGCTGATTACCATTTGTTAATGCAACAGAGAAAAACTCACCGACAGAGTTATCCCCCTTAAGGATAACGCTTGGGTATTTCCATGTGATGGCAGAGCCAGTTTCTGACTGCGTCCATGACATTTTTGAATTTTCACCTTCACACAATGCACGCTTAGTCACAAAGTTCAGGATCCCACCGGCTTCGCTATCTCCACCGGAGAACCAGTTTTGGACAGTCGAATATTTAACTTCGGCATCTTTATGAATAATCACTTCAACAACCGCCGCATGGAGCTGATAGCTATCACGAACAGGCGCAGAACACCCTTCGATATAACTGACATAGCTACCTTCATCGGCAATTAAAATCGTACGCTCAAACTGGCCTGTTTTGGCTGCGTTGATCCTAAAATAAGTTGATAGCTCCATTGGGCAATGTACGCCTTTTGGTACATACACAAACGTACCATCTGAAGCTACCGCCGCATTTAATGCCGCAAAAAAGTTATCATGGCTCGAAACGACTGACCCGAGATATTTCTGCACCAGTTCAGGGTACTCTTGAATAGCCTCACTGAACGAACAAAAAATAACCCCATGTTTGGCTAAGTCATCACGGTAAGTTGTAGATACCGAGACCGAGTCAAAAATGGCGTCAACCGCAACAGCCTTCCCTTCACGTACAGGAACACCCAATTGGTTAAAAGCTTCTTCAACTTCAGCCGTTAAATAATTATTGGCTTCCGCTACACCTGTGCCTTGGGTTGCACCAGATTGCGAACCACAGGTATCATCACATGAGCCACAAGATGGCGCAGAATAATAGCTATAGTCTTGATAATCGAGATTTGGGTAATTCGCTTTAAGCCAATGAGGCTCTTCCATGCCTTTCCAGTGATTAAAGGCATCAAGACGGAATTGGAGCATCCACTCAGGCTCATTACGTTTTGCTGAAATTGCGCGGATCACATCTTCGTTGATGCCTTTCGCCATTTCATCAGTCGCGACTTCGGTAAAGAAGCCTTCTTTATAACGCTGGTCATCAAGCCAGCTTTGAACATCATCGCCAACTTCTACATTGCTCTGTGACATAATCTGACTTCACATGTTAAACGCCGAAGCTTTCACCACACCCACAGGCATGTTGGGCTTTCGGGTTATTGAATTTGAAAATTTGATTCAGCCCTTCTTGGACAAAATCAACGACTGTGCCATCAATAAATGGCATTGCTTCTTTTGGCACATAAAGATGTGCGCCATCGAGTTCAAATAACAGGTGTTGCTCTGTTGGGTTTTCGATCATTTCAAATACATAACCAAAACCCGCGCAGCCGGACTGTTTTACGCCAAGTGAAAGCCCTTTAGTGTTTGGGTTTTGCACCATCAATTTTTTGATTTGTTTTGCAGCGCTTTGTGTCAGGCTAACTCCCTGCCAATTGTTTTCATCAAATGAAAATGTCTCTACACCGTCAGTCATATTGACCCCACATTTCTTATGGCTTTTCAGCCTGTTATCAGGAGATTAACTCTGCCTACCCTATGGTAATGATTAGCTAATTGACTTCAACCATTTGTTTTAAGAGGTTATAGCTATTTTAGCTCTTTTCTTGCTCATTATCAGGTTAAAAAACAAACAAGCACCTAGCAAAATAAGATCAACCCATTGATAAATAATGAATAAGTAGAGTTGTGTTTTTTATTTAAATTTGTACTAAATAATACACTTAAATGACACAAATTAATAAAGATGCATTTATTATACAACTTAATTAACTTGATAAAAAATGAATTTATAGAAAGAATGGCCATATAACCATACAATAATAAGGGTTTTATAGGGTGTTCTGGCATTTAATTAGCCAAAAAAACCCTATATATAGAATGGTTATTATTCAAATAATACCGCAGTTGTCAGGCGAGAAGTACAACACAATTTGCCTTGTTCATTGAAAATTTCAATATTCCACACTTGCTGGCGACGTCCTAAATGAATAGGCTTACAAATACCTTTTACAACTCCTGAGCGAGCAGCACGAACATGATTTGCATTGATTTCCAACCCGACCACCTTTTGTTCCCCTTCCGAGCACATATAACCCGCAATTGAACCCAAGGATTCGGCTAACACAACAGAAGCACCGCCATGCAATAACCCAAAAGGCTGTTTGGTACGATGATCGACAGGCATTATTCCCTCTAAATAATCATCTCCAATTGCCGTGATTTCAATGCCAAGATGCCCTAACATGCAGGTTTTTGACATTTCAGCGAGTTGTTGCAAATTAAATTGACGTTTCCAAATCATTAAACTATCTCCAACAGTGCTTGAATCGGATGTTTTATCGATACATTTTCCATTCGCTTAACTTGGCTACGGCAAGAATAACCTGAACTTAAACAGCGATCTTTTGGCAAAGAAGACATCGCGCCTTTCCACGATAAATCATAAATTCCTTTTGAATTTTGAAGATTGGCCACTTCGTGCCCATAAGTCCCTGCCATGCCACAACAGCCAACACTAACATTATTTAATGTTTGCCCAAAGCGAGCAAATAACGCTGCCCATTGATTCGCACTATTAGGTAAAGCCGTTGATTCCGTACAATGACCGAAAAAATACCATGGTTGTGTCGAAGCCACTTGCACATTGTGTGGTTCAGGCAATGTCATTAACCACTCATGCGCCAACATCACCGTAAATTGGCACTGTTCTTTACCTAAAATTTCATGGTATTCATCGCGATAACAAAGTACCAGTGCAGGGTCAACACCGACCATTGGCAACTGTAATTTTGCCACTCGATTTAAAAAGTCCGCTGTCTTGCGAGCTGTTTTAGCAAATTTCGCTAAAAAGCCTTTGATGTGTTGCGCTTTTCCATTCGGTGAAAACGGTAACAATACAGGTTTAAGGCCTAACTTTTCAATTAAGCGGACAAAATCTGCCACCACTTTGGCATCGTAATAGCTAGTGAAAGGGTCTTGAACCACCAGCACATATTTTTCACGCTGTGAATCCGCCATACTTTCAAGTTGTTCAAGCGTAACAGAAACCGCGGCATGGCCTGAAAGTTCTTGTTTTAATGTGGGTTGAGAAAATAACGGTAAATCCACCATACCAATGGTGTGTTGGCTCAGTTTTTGCACCACCGGTTGACGTAAAAAGAAATTAAATACGCTAGGTACCTTGGAAAGTATTGGTGCACTCGCTTCGACGTTTGCAACAATATGGTCCCGAATAGGTCGCAAATAACGCCCATGATACAATGCTAAAAATTTAGCTCTAAATGATGGCACATCAATTTTAATCGGGCATTGTGTTGAGCAGGCTTTACAGGCGAGGCACCCTGCCATTGATGCTTTCACTTCATGAGAGAAGTCATAATCACCTTGCTTCGCACGCCAAGTATTACGTGTTTTCTCTATAAGACCACGCAATGATGGTTGGCTTTGTGTTATACCTTTTTCAAGGTGTTCTGGTGTAACGCCTTGTTCCGCTAGTAACCTTAACCATTCACGAACAAGTGTCGCGCGGCCTTTCGGGGAATGGACTCGTTGACCACTCACCTTCATCGACGGGCACATCGGGCTTTTCACATCAAAATTAAAACACAGCCCATTGCCATTACACTCCATAGCACCACGGAACTCTTGGCGCATTTGGACTGGAATTTGCCGGTCATACGTTCCTCGCTTGATGTCATCAACCTGCTTCATCGGTGCATCCAACCCCGCAGGTGGGCAAATTTTACCTGGGTTCAAACGGTTATCGGGGTCAAATGCCGCTTTAATATTCCGAAGCTCACCGTATAATACATCGCCAAAAAATTCAGGACTATATTGCGCACGGAAACCTTTCCCATGTTCCCCCCACAAAAGCCCACCATATTTAGCGGTTAATGCCACAATTTCATCAGAAATTTGTTTCATCAATACTTCTTGCTGCGGATCACACATATCAAGCGCAGGACGGACATGTAATACCCCTGCGTCCACGTGACCAAACATGCCATAATTCAAGTTGTGACTATCTAATAATGCACGGAATTCCACTATATAATCAGCAAGATGCTCAGGAGGAACACAAGTATCCTCAACAAACGGAATTGGCTTTGCAGCCCCCTTGCTGTTCCCTAACAGCCCAACTGCTTTTTTACGCATGTTATAAATGCGCGTAATATCTTCAAGGTCATGACAGGTTTGATAACCAATCACGCCGGCTTGGTTATTCGCCATTAACTCATCAAGCCGCTGACAAAGGCTTTCAGTTAATTGGTTAATTTCCGCTTCATCATCACCACTAAACTCAACAATATTCAGCCCCAACATTTCCTTATTTGGAATGTCAGTAATCAATGCTTTAACTGAGTGCCAAACAATATCTTCACGCGCTAAATTCAATACTTTCGAGTCAACTGTTTCAACAGACAAGGCTTTTGCATCAACCATAAAAGGTGCATTACGTAATGCGGACTCAAAAGAGTCATATTTGACGTTTACTAAGCGGCGTACTTTTGGCAAAGGTGTGATATCAAGCGTCGCCTCGGTAATAAAGGCTAAAGACCCTTCAGACCCAGTCAAGATACGGGTAAGGTCAAATTCTGTTAGTTCATCATTAAATACATGACGTAAATCATACCCTGTCAGGAAACGATTTAACTTGGGAAATTTTTCTTCAATTAATGGACGTTGCTCTAAACAGCGTTCTAATACTGTTTTATATATACGCCCCACTGTTGAATCTTCTGACGCAATCGTTTGGGCGAGTTCGATAGGCATAGCACGTGTATCTAGGCATTCTCCACCTAACACCATGGCTTTAACGCCTAACACGTGATCAGAGGTTTTACCATATACTAATGAGCCTTGACCTGATGCGTCAGTGTTGATCATTCCACCTAATGTTGCTCGGTTGCTGGTAGATAGCTCCGGCGAAAAGAAATAACCGTAAGGTTTGAGGTATTGATTTAATTGGTCTTTGATGACCCCAGCCTCAACTTTAACCCAACCTTGCTCTGGATTTATTTCTAAAATCCTATTCATATAACGGGACATATCCACAACAATCCCTTCAGTTAAGGATTGCCCATTAGTTCCCGTCCCACCACCCCGAGGTGTAAAGCTAAGCTCACGAAATTTCGCTTGCCCCGCAAGCCGAGTGATAATTTGTACATCTGCACTCGAACGCGGAAATACAACCGCTTGGGGTAATAGTTGGTAAATACTATTATCTGTTGCCATGGATAAACGCTCAGCATAGCTGGTGCCGTTATCTCCAGTAAAACCCTGTTCTTGTAGCTCATGCAAGAACTCAATAACTAGATGACTAAGATGAGGAGCTTCTGATATACGCGGGATCATTATTAACGATGACTCTTGTTGTTTAGTGTTCGCATTACTCGTTATGTACTATCTTTATTTTAAGTTGCACAATAGTGTCTTAGGTCTATGATGGGTTACCTTCACAGCCTGTAAAGACAGCACAGCCGCTGATGACATTGTCATTATGAACCATATCACAATATTGTTTTTTTTAACCGTGAAAAAAAATTACGTTATTTTCACCTAAAAATTTGCCACAGACACAGAATTTTCATTTGTAAAGGACCAGTCATTAATGGAAAAATCGCAAAAACGCTTGGATCTTCCCAAACTTATTTTCGGCCTATTATCCATCGTTTTAATGATAGCAGCCTGCTTTTGGGTACTTAATCCATTTATTCTTGGCTTTGTATGGGCTGGAATGATGGTAATTGCTACTTGGCCACTATTATTAAGACTGGAAGCTCGCTTATGGCATAAGCGCTGGTTAGCTACATTGGTGATGGTTCTTCTTATATTACTGCTGTTCGTTATTCCATTGGGTATTCTAATTGGCAGTATCATTGAAAATAGCACACCACTTATTGATTTAGCGAAATCGCCGTCAAGCTTAACATTGCCTGATTTAGAATGGCTCAATACCATTCCAATGGTGGGTGAGAAAATTTACTATGCATGGCATAGCTTAGTCGCCAGTGGGGGGAATGCTTTACTTGCTAAAATTCAACCCTATTTTGGCCAAGCTGCTGGCTGGTTTGCCACGCAGGCTATTAGCGCAGGAAGATTTGTTTTTCACTTGATGCTAATGCTGCTATTTAGTGGATTGCTCTACCTTAAAGGCGAATCTGTCATGGTTGGCATCCGTCACTTTGCGGTCCGTCTCGCAGGGATCCGTGGGGATGCTGCCGTCGTGTTAGCGGCACAATCTATTCGAGCTGTTGCCCTTGGTGTCGTCGTCACCGCGCTAATTCAAGCCATCGTCGGAGGAATTGGACTTGCCTTGTCGGGTATTGGTTATGCGGCCATCTTAACTGTCTTGTTGTTTATATGCTGTGTGGCGCAATTGGGGCCTCTACTCATTATGGTGCCATCCGTCATTTGGCTATTTTGGACAGGTGATACGACATGGGGAATTATCCTTGCTATATGGGCCGCCGTTGTTGCCACTATGGATGGCGTTCTTCGCCCATGGCTCATTAAAATGGGGGCTGACTTACCAATGGTTCTGATCCTTGTTGGTGTTATTGGTGGAATTTTATCATTTGGCATGATTGGTTTGTTTATTGGCCCTGTTGTATTAGCCGTTTCATATAGCTTATTAAAAGCTTGGATGAATGAGGTTGCAGTTCCAAGTGAAGACTTAACAGAAACTGAAAAATTTCTAGAAGAAGAGTTTTCGATTAAAAAGTAGTACGTAGTTGATTAGTAGCAGGCATGTTCAAGCAAGACATGCCTGCTAACTTAATAAGTATTGCTCCATTAATATTTAGAAACAATATTTAACATTCTAACGTTAGTATTTAGTCTAATTTATGTTAACATAAATCTATTGAATTAATTCTCTTTAAGTAACAATGAGTAATATTAATATTGAGAGTGTTCTTAATGATTGTATAATATGAATAGTTTAATATTCTATTATTGAATCATATGGATATAAAAAGCTATGCCCCTCCCTTTTTAGGCGTCGCTTTATTTAACTGAATTGCTGTGTGTAGTCTTTGCCTGTCAGCCCATGATAGGCTTTTTTTTTATCTTCATTTAATATGAATATTATTCATATCGTAATCAGAACATCACTTTATAATTATTGATTAATATCAATTTTTGACATAACTAGCAGTTTTCATACTCCTTTAGCGTTATATAATTAAATAAATTTTGTTATTTCTATTTAAGGTATATTTTCTGCCCAAACTAAATACACAAAATAAGAGTAATTATATTCTTTTTTTATTTATACCTAAAAAGTATTATATGAATATTTATTTAGAACTGTTTGCTATCAACCTATTAATAATAGTATTAATCAATTTCTGTAATAGGTAATTTTAATCAAATAAATGCGAAGGCTGAATGTTATTCACATTCAGCCTTGATAATTAAAAAACGAGATAACTATTGATTCTCAGCTATCGTCAGCCATGTTTGTACCACGGTATCTGGATTCAAAGATAAACTATCAATACCTTCATCTACCAGCCATTGAGCAAAATCTTGATGGTCGGATGGCCCTTGACCACAAATACCTACATATTTGTTTTGTCGTTTTGCAGCCTGTATAGCCATAGATAACATGGCTTTTACCGCATCGTTTCGTTCATCAAATAACTCAGAAACAACACCAGAATCCCTATCAAGACCTAATGTTAACTGAGTCATATCATTCGAACCGATAGAGAAACCGTCGAAATGTTCGAGGAATTGATCTGCCAGTAAAGCATTTGATGGAATTTCGCACATCATAATGACTTTTAGACCGTTTTCACCACGTTTCAAATCATGTTTAGCCAGCTCAGCAACTACAGACTCAGCTTGTGCAACTGTCCGCACAAATGGGATCATAACTTCAACATTCGTTAACCCCATAGTGTTGCGAACACGTTTAACCGCTTCGCATTCCAATGCAAAACAGGCACGGAAGCTGTCAGATACATAGCGCCCTGCACCACGGAAACCTAACATTGGATTTTCTTCTTCAGGTTCATAAATATCCCCACCGACTAAGTTGGCATATTCATTAGACTTGAAGTCAGATAAACGGACAATAACGCGTTTTGGCCAGAAAGCAGCGGCTAGAGTAGAAATCCCTTCGGTTAATTTACCGACATAAAATTCAATCGGGTCATCATAACCCGCCATCATTTGGCGAATTTCTGCTTGTAACTCAGGAGATTGCTGATCAAATTCCAGTAATGCCCTTGGGTGAACACCAATCATACGATTGATGATAAACTCAAGTCTAGCTAGACCCACACCTTCATTAGGTAAGCAAGCAAAATCAAATGCACGGTCAGGGTTACCGACATTCATCATGATTTTGACATCTAGATTTGGCATATCACTCACTTCAGAACTGTGAATTTCAAACGCCAGTTTACCTTCGTACACAAAGCCCGTATCACCTTCTGAACAAGAAACTGTCACTTCTTGGCCTTCTTGCAAACGGTCAGTCGCATCACCACAACCCACAACCGCAGGAATGCCTAATTCACGCGCGATAATCGCAGCATGGCATGTACGTCCACCACGATTCGTAACAATCGCAGCGGCTTTTTTCATGATAGGCTCCCAATCAGGGTCTGTCATATCGGTAACAAGTACATCACCCACCTGAATTCTATCCATTTCACTCAAGTTATGTATGACTTTAACAGCCCCAGAGCCAATACGATGACCGATTGCACGTCCTTCAACTAAAACTTGTCCTTGTTGTTTTAATTGATAACGCTCCATCACTTGTTGATTAGAGCGAACGGTTTCTGGCCTTGCTTGGACAATATACAAACGCCCATTATGACCATCTTTTGCCCACTCAATATCCATTGGGCGACCGTAGTGCTTTTCAATCTGTATAGCTTGGCGTGCAAGCTCTTCCACTTCGAGATCAGTTAAAGAGAAACGATTGCGTAGTGCTTCTGGCACATCTTCAATTTGTACTTGTTTACCGTGCTCTTTACTGTTGGCGTACACCATTTGTAATTTTTTAGAGCCCAGGGTACGGCGCACAATTGCAGGACGGTTATTGGCTAACGTTGGTTTATGGACATAAAACTCGTCTGGATTCACGGCGCCTTGCACCACCATCTCACCTAAACCATACGCAGAGGTAATAAATACGACTTGGTCGAAGCCCGATTCAGTATCAATCGTAAACATAACACCCGATGAGGCTAAATCTGAACGTACCATGCGTTGAACGCCCGCGGACAGTGCTACACCGCGGTGATCATAACCTTGGTGAACACGATATGAAATCGCACGGTCATTAAACAATGAAGCAAAAACGTGTTTAATCGCAACTAATACAGCGTCAATTCCTTGAACGTTAAGGAATGTTTCCTGTTGCCCTGCAAACGAAGCGTCAGGCATGTCCTCAGCAGTTGCCGATGAGCGGACAGCAAATGAAGCTTCCGCTTCACCTTCTGACAGTTGTGCGAAAGCATCACGAATATCTTGTTCCAACTCCTTCGTCAATGGTGTATCAATCACCCATTGACGGATCTGAGCACCTGCTACAGCCAGTTGGTTCACATCATCAATATCCGTTTCATCTAGCAGGTTATAAATGCGTTGATTTACACCGCTCTGCTCCAGAAAATCATTAAACGCCTGTGCGGTTGTCGCGAAACCGTTAGGTACGGATACTCCCAGATCAGATAAGTTAGTGATCATTTCACCGAGAGAAGCATTTTTGCCCCCGACACGGTCAACATCATTCATCCCTAATTGGTTATACCAAAGTACATTACACGGAGTGAGGCCATTTGTGGACATTGAAAGCGATCCTTTTATAGCAATTTAGTGACAGAGTACAAATCGTAAAAAATCTCGTTGGCGAAATTTCGCCTCGTGAAATAGACTAGCACAGACGCTAAGAGAAGATGGACTGGTGAATCGTTCCATCACTGAAGAAAACTTTTTTGTTCTAAAAATCGTTCAAAAAATGGCTATAGTTTTCCCTATAAACTAATTTTTAAACTTTAAACAAAGATAATATTTCCCAATATCCAGTGATAAATACAATAGAGACGAATAATGATGAGCGAATTAGGAGCAATGAATAATATGGTAAGCCAAGTTCAACGTACTGTTTTTTTTATTTCTGATGGAACAGCGATAACCGCTGAAACTTTGGGGCACGCCGTACTTTCTCAATTTCCTCTGTCATTTATTTCTTATACTCTGCCGTTTGTAACAAGCGAAGCTCGTGCACATGAAATTAAGCAAAAAATAGATATTATCTTCGAAGAAACCCAGTTGCGTCCTTTAGTGTTCTATTCGATTATCTCCCCTGAAGTTAAGCAAATCATTACCCAGAGTGCAGGTTTTTGCCAAGATATCGTCCAAAGTCTAGTCGCCCCAATTCAGAAGGAAGTCGGCCTAGAACCTGAGCCAAAACTCAACCGAACCCATGGCCTATCCATGCAAAATATGAATCAATATGATGCACGTATAGCTGCTATTGAATACACACTGGCTCACGACGATGGGATTTCTTTACGAAATTTAGACCAAGCTCAAGTGATACTAATTGGTGTTTCACGTTGTGGCAAAACGCCAACAAGCCTCTACTTAGCGATGCAATTTGGTATCCAAGCGGCAAATTACCCATTTACGGCTGATGATATGGATAATTTACAATTACCTGCAGCATTACGCCCATATACACATAAATTGTTTGGTTTAACTATTAGCCCTGAACGGCTAGCAGCTATCCGCGAAGAGCGCCGTGAAAATAGCCGTTATGCATCCATAAGGCAATGCCGTATTGAGATAGCTGAAGTGGAAGCTTTATTTAGACAAAATAAAATCAACTACTTAAATACAACTAACTATTCTGTTGAAGAAATTTCAGCAAAAGTGATTGATACCATGGGCTTACAAAGACGAATCTTTTAATGAATACAAATAAAAAAAATATTCATTCCTGCTAAGTTGGAGGTTGAAATTAAGCCATATTCGTTTATTGTGATCTTAATCACTTATAGGGCATATGCCTATTAAAGTTCTTTGAGAAAGAAAATGCACAAAACTGATGAATTACGTACTGCGAGAGTGGACAGTTTAATTACCCCACAAACTCTTGCTGATGAGTTTCCTATTTCCCAAAAAGTCGCTGAAAACGTGACAGCGTCACGAAAACGCATAGAACAAATATTATCCGGCCAAGACCCACGTTTACTGGTCATTGTCGGCCCTTGTTCCATTCATGACATTGATGCCGCTATTGAATACGCTAAAAAACTAAATGTGTTAAGAGAGCTTCATCAAGACCGTTTAGAAATCGTCATGCGGACTTACTTTGAAAAACCACGTACTGTCGTTGGTTGGAAAGGGTTAATTTCTGACCCTAACCTCGATAATTCTTGCCAAGTCAACACTGGTATCCGGTTAGCTCGTAAATTATTGATTGAAGTTAACCAATTAGGGTTAGCCACGGCAACCGAATTCCTTGATATGGTCACGGGCCAATATATTGCCGATCTTATTAGTTGGGGAGCAATTGGCGCTCGCACAACAGAAAGCCAAATTCACCGTGAAATGGCATCCGCATTGTCCTGTCCGGTAGGTTTCAAAAATGGCACCGACGGCAATATTAATATTGCTATTGATGCGATAAGAGCTGCAAAGGCGCAGCATATGTTTTTATCGCCGGATAAGAACGGCCAAATGACCATTTACCAAACCAGTGGTAACCCGCATGGCCATATCATTATGCGTGGCGGTAAACAGCCTAATTACACGGCTGGTGACTTAGCAGCAGCCTGTGACAAACTGCGTAAATTCGAATTACCAGAGCATTTAGTGGTCGATTTCAGCCATGGTAATTGCCAAAAAATTCATCGTCGCCAACTCGAAGTTGCACGAGATATTGCGGAGCAAATAAAAGATGGCTCGACCGCTATCAGTGGAGTGATGGCAGAAAGCTTCTTAGTTGAAGGCACACAAAAAGTGGTTTCTGACCAACCGTTAGTTTATGGCCAATCTATTACCGACCCATGTCTTGGCTGGGAAGATACCGAACAACTTATTGAAATTCTTGCTCAAGCTGTTGAGTCACGCTTTAAATAAGCCAAATCATTCCAATTTTTTTATTATGAGCCCTTTAGTGAACATAGAAACTAAAGGGCTTTTATATTTACAAAAAAAATAATTATCATTTAATGCATAATTAAATAATATAATAATCCAATTAATAAAATAAAAACAGAATTTTAATCCAAAAAATCCTTGACCCACCTCGCACCAACGATAATAATTCTCACTACAAACTAATTTATCCGTTAGAACTTCTGTAGCCTAGCCCATTATTCGCTACGACATTGCAGGGCTAAATAGTTCTAATAAATAAATGAGTTACATAAATATTTATTGCATGCCACCCAGATTATTTATCCAGGCAGCCAGCAAATTCTGAAACCAAAGGAAAGGATTTCCTATGCTGTTTAAATCGATGCCTGCATCAATCCATCAAGATCATAAAATATCACTCTCAGCTATTGCTGCCACCGTTGTAATGACCGGGTTTAGCAACACCGTCTTGGCTGAAAATTTATCGACTCCCAAAGCGGATACCCGCGACATTATTCACGTTTCTACCTCACCTCTTAGTTTAGAAAATATCGCTGTAGCAGAACAAGTCGATGTAATTGATGCAAAAGCGCCTGAATATCAATCTGCGACATCCGCCTTAGATTTACTAAAAGGCCAAGCTGGAGTATTTGTTTCTGGTTCTAATAGCACTTATGGCCAGGGCATTCAAATGCGGGGTTATGATTCACGAGGTGTTAAAGTCACCGTTGATAATATCACCCAAGACTTTTATTCCGGCTTATATGAAGCTACATTTATTGACCCCACCTTAGTAAAAAAAGTCTACGTCCATAAAGGCGCATCATCTGTACATCATGGCGGCGGCGCGTTAGCCGGAGTCGTATCATTCAAAACAATAAATGCAGCTGACATATTAAAACCAGGGCAAAAAATCGGTGGTCAGGTCTTTAGCGGTATTAACCGTAATGATCACGGTTACTATGCAGGTGCAACGCTATTAGGCAGAACTGAATCAACAGATACTCTGTTTACCTATAGTCAACGTAAAAAGCACCTACTCGGCTCACCCGAGTTTGAAGAGGTTGATAATACTGAACAGCTAAGCAACTGGATGCTCAAAAGCAGCTGGCTTGCCCACCCTTCATATAACTTGACGTTACAATTAAAAGAATACCGCAACAACAGTTTAGGGGTAAAACAACCCGCTAAACCTTCAGAAAAAAATAGATATCCAAATACACCGCATGAAAGACAAAGCCATCAGCGAGATGTTGCCATTAGCCAATTTTTTACACCCAAAAATGAGGTAAATTGGCAAGCCCAGTGGGATATTTATTATACAGATTTATATTTAGATCAAACTGATACAGTTAAGGTCAAGAGCAAACCAAAAGAGTATGGCTCTGAAACGCGAAATCAATATACCTATGGGACTAAATTTACTAATAGCTTCACTTTACCTATGTATAACTGGGTAAATCATCATATTCAAAGTGGTTTCGAATATTATCAGCAAAAGCAAACGTCAAATCAGTATGCAATAAGTTATCCACCAGCAGAACTTGATAACCTGTCTGGCTGGTTAGTCAATGACATGACATTGCATCAATTACCGTTAACTTTATCAATTGGAACGCGCTTTACACAATACCGTGCATCGAGGAATAATTTCCCTGAAAATAAACATATCAACTTGTCATCCCGTATGGCTGTTAGTATTACTCCAACCCATTGGCTCAATCTTTACTCATCATACGCTGAAGCATACCGTACTCCACGTATGTCCGAGCTTTATAACAATTCAAACCATTTCACTATACCCTTTTTTGGCACTCCCTCGAACTTTCGTCCATCGCCTGATTTACGTCCAGAAACGAATAGAACCCTCGAAACAGGTATAAAAATCAGTTTTGATGGGGTATTTATTGATAATAGCGACCTTCAATTCGGTTCAACCTACTTTAAGACCAAAGCTAAAAACCATATTGCCCTTGAAGGTCTTTATACGCCAAGGTATGGCCAATGGTTCCCAGATGAACTTTATTATATCAATATCCCCAGCGCATCCATTTATGGCATCGATAGCTTTATAAGCTACAGAACACGGTGGTTTGAGTTAAATATCAATCACAATAAAACCACAGGTAGAGAAGACGGCTCACATTATTCTCTTTCATCTATACGCCCTGAAACACTAACGGCTCGATTCAATGTACCGGTTGCTAGTACTGGCTTTACTCTAGGTTGGATAGGGGAATTCTCTGCAAGAACGCAACTTCAAGGTAACGATAAATATAAAAAGTGGCATCACAGGTCTGATAAAGGATTAGACCGCTATCATAAAGAAGTCATTCAATATGCGGGCTATAGCATTCATGATTTCTATGTGAATTACCAAGCAGATCAATTCATAAAAGGGTTAAGTTCGACTCTCACAATGAAAAATGCATTTGATAAGCCATATCTATCTTCCACTGGTGTACCCCAAGAAGGTCGGAACTTTTATCTCAACATGAATTACAACTGGTAGTTAAGTAGTAAAAAACCATGTTATCAACTGATTTTATTGAATTTATCAGCAGTATAAAAAATAAATCAGTTGATAACTTTTCACTATGTCTTTTAATTTTATTAAGGAAAAATTTGTGAATTCAAACCTCTATAATGATTACCTGCAAGCTAAGAAAACGCACTCTGATAAGCACTCCCAAGAAATAGCGGCCTTACTTGGCGTATCGGAGGCCCAACTAATTCATTGTCGTGTCGGTAAAGATAATGTTCAACGATTGGTCAGTAAACCTATTGATATCTTGCAAGATTTAACCACAATAGGCAAAGCTATAGGGATCACTCGTAATCAGTACGCTGTTAGTATTCAAACGGGTGCATACAATAACCCAAAATTTAGTAACCACGGTGGGCTATTTCTAAACCCTAAAGCATTAGACTTACGCATGTTCTTTGCGCAGTGGAGCTCAGTTTTTGCACTCACTGAAAAAATGCCAGAGGGAACTCGCCACAGTATTCAATTTTTCGATAAATATGGTGATTCGTTACACAAGGTCTTTTCCACCGACAACTCTGATATAGCTGCTTGGCAAGCCATGATAGAGCGCTACAGCACATCAGAGAATCCGCCTATCGAACCTAAAACAATTTCGCCATTTTCAGAACAGAAAATTAGCGAAGAACTCGCCTCTCAATTAGAGCAACAATGGCGTGAGATGACCAATGTTCATCAGTTCTTTGGTATATTAAAGAAACACAATTTAAGTCGTCAGCAAGTTTTTCGTGTCGTTAGCCAAGAATTAGCATGGCAAGTCCCTACTACGGCTTTATCTGAATTACTCTCTCTTGCATACCATGCAAAAAATGAAGTTATGCTCTTTGTAGGAAACCGTGGGTGTGTGCAAATATTTACAGGAAAAATAAATGAACTATCATCACTCTCTGTTGAAAGTTCTCAAACTGATTGGTTAAATGTTTCAAGTACAAACTTTAAACTTCATATCATTGAAAATGGCATTTCTGAGTGCTGGGTCACACGTAAGCCAACTAAAGATGGATTTGTGACAAGTCTTGAGGTCTTTGATACCCAAGGTAACCAAATTATTCAAATGTATGGCCAGCGTATTGAAGGCACTCCTGAACAAATAGAATGGAGCAAGCAAATTCTTTCGATATCTCGCATATAATAAAAGAATAATAAGAAAGTAGATAATCTGTCATGGTAATTTTCTAAATACTTTTCAATCAGAAATTGTGGTTTGAATTAGACATGAAAATTGCCATAGACCCTTTACCTCATTAATTCACGCCACTTTTTGATATAGAAATAGAATAATCATCCATCTCTCGCATAAAGTATTTAACTTACCGCATATATTAGTTATTCATACTACGAAAACTGTAGTTACAAGCACTTTCAATCATAACAATTACCTCGGAATTTCCTGTTTATTGTTATAGAAATACGATTATAAATGAAGCAATAATATTTCAATTATTTACTTGGTTAATAATTTCGAATAGCTTGAACAATTTTTTTGAACATGATGAAAACTTTCTCTTTTTCTCATCTATAAAAATGACATAAAAACATAGTTACTTGAATTAAAAGAATTTTAAACATACAATATTGAATGTTTAAAATGTTATTTTTTTCAACATCTATTGTACTGATAGTTATTCTCATTAATAAACCGCACGTTTAGCCTATCGATATATCGGAAAAACAGGAAGAATAGACCCTAATTTCGTGAGTTATTATTAGTTATTAATGAACAATAGCCTACTTGAGTAGGAGGTAAATATGTCAGAAAGTGTAGTCAACGATATTGTTAAATGGCTTGAAAGTCAGTTGCAGCGCAATGAAGGCATCAAAATCGACACAATTGCCGATAAAAGCGGCTATTCAAAATGGCATTTACAGCGTGTTTTCAAAGAAATGAAAGGCTGCACGCTTGGTGAATACGTCCGTAAACGTCGTTTATTAGAAGCAGCTAAATCATTACGTGAAGGCAACTTACCTATTCTTGATATCGCATTGCAATATGGCTTTAGTTCACAGGCGACATTTACCCGCATCTTTAAAAAGCACTTTGATACAACGCCTGCAAAATTTCGCCAATCAGGTGAATTACCTGAATGCAAAAACTTTATGACTTGTAGCTGTCATAACTGATTATTTTAGAACATCCCTTCCTATTAGTTATTTGCAATTTTGAAGTCTATGTCTGAGCCGACTATGTCGGCTCTTTTTTTAACTTAATTCATGGACTAGCCAGTTTTCCAAATCAGCTAACTGTTCCTGCAATTGAGGCCATTTTACGGCCATTTGTTTACCTAAGGAGCGTATTGTTTCTGTCTGATATGTTTTACCCGTCAATTGCTCACTTAACCACTCCAAAGGGGATGGGTCTAAGCTATCTGTAAAAAACTGACAGCGATTTATCACGCCTTTTTCGATATCAAAATGAAACTCGATTCCTCCCCAAGAAAAACGTGTATCTGAATAGTGAGTGAACGCTGGTGCTTGCCCAAAATTCCATTCCCAACTACTTTGCTTAGCAAAGGTTTCTGGAAAATTTGGCAAATCAGGTAATCTTTCAGGGGAAATATACTCTGCTTCGACCGTTTCACCGAAGTAATTAAAAAAGCTTTTAATTATTCCCTCACAAACAATTTCATGAGAAATATTAGGAACAAGTTCAGATAAATTAGCTACACGAGAACGCACTGACGTGATCCCTTTTGCCTGTAATTTTTTAGGATCTGGGTTCAGGTAATTAGCTAAACGACTTAAATCTGCATTAATCAGCAAGGTTCCATGGTGAAAACCTCTATCTTTCGTTTCTCGGTATGCAGAACCGGATATTTTTCGCGGACCACTTTCTGTATCTAAAACCAAATCATTGCGACCTGAAATTTGTGCGTTGATACCGACCTGTGCTAATCCATCAACAATGATTTGTGTAGAAACTGTTTTATCATATTCTGGCTTTCCCGCCATAAATGTGAAACAAGTGTTACCTAGATCATGAAAGACAGCACCACCACCACTACTGCGCCGAGCTAAACGAACATTATCTTCTTCCATCCGCCGTGTATTACATTCTTTCCACGGATTTTGAGCACGCCCTATAACCACGGTATCCGCATTTCTCCAAAGAAACATAACACGTTGGTCGGTTGGCATTTGTCGGAAAATAGTTTCTTCAACCGCAAGGTTAAACCAAGGGTCGTAGGATTCTGAGATGAGTAAACGTACTGTTGACATTGAGCTATCCTTAAAACAAAACTTGCCCTTAAGATAGCATAATCACTGAATAAAATAGTGAATTTAGATACGTCTTGCTTGCCAAAACACTTTTCGCCAATAAACATTATCCATTGATGAACGAATTACCCCTTTACTCGTTGATGCGTGAATGAATGTATTATCGGTATCGTAAATCCCCACATGTAACCCATTCTCCCCTGAACCTGTTTTAAAGAACACCAAATCCCCCGGCATCAAATCAGATTTATCAATCCGTGTGCCTAATTGAGTTTGATCTACTGTTGTTCGAGGTAACTGAATGGCAAAACGGTCGTTAAATGTGCGATAGACAAAACCGGAACAATCCACACCATTCTGATTCATTCCACCATAATGATAAGGCGTACCATACCACTGCTCTAGCTGATCTTTTAATTGCGCTATCGTCATGATTGGGTCTGATAGTTGTGTTTTTAATGGCGGCGGCGGCGTTCTTTTAACAGATGTCGATGAACAACCAATTAAAACTAAACACAATAATAGTGGTAGGTGTTGTATTTTGATAACCATAAAGCACCTTATTTATCTATCTTATTGCGATAACTTGCCTATATTATAGTGCGTGAAGACTATAATATAAGCAACTAAGAAATTATTCCGTTCTATCACTTGGTGATTTATTGGGCCGGCTAATTAGCCATACCCCTAATAAAATAAAGCCAATTCCAATAGCCTTTAGCCCTGTCGCAGGTTCATTAAACCAAGGCAAGAAAACCGCTAATAAATAAACGAAAACATAGCTTAAGCTAATAAGCGGATAAGCTTTATTCAATGCTATGTGTTTTAAAGCTAATAGCCAACATAACATCGATAACGCATAACAAACTAACCCTAAAAAAATAATTCCTAAGCTAGTAATATTTGCGAGTAACCACTCTAATTGTAGCCAATGCCAGCCAAGTGTGAATGAGGGTAGTTCAACTACCCCGGCTTTTAAGCTCAGTTGAGCGACTGTGACTAATAAAGCACTGCTAATCACCCACAAATAACCCTTGTTCATACGCCGATACTCATTAGCAAAATACCAAACATAATGGCAGCAACCCCTAACCAGTGGTTAAGCCCAGTTTGCTCTTTATAAACAAACTGGCCAATTAAAGTAATTAATACAAAATTAATACTTAACATTGGATAAGCGATACTCAGCGGCATGGTTTCCAATAATTTCAACCAAAACAACATGCCAAGGCCTAGCATAAAAACCGCCAGCACCAGCCACCGAAAGGCTGATGCTGTTTTATTGGTTTTATTACTCTGCCAATTGACGACGGCTTGCTTTTGAGCCACTTGCCCAACGCAGGTCAAAACGCTAACCAGCAATAACAGCAGTAGTTGTGCAATCATTGTTGATGGTAAACCACAATCGCCATACGTGAATTTTTAATGACTTCATCTGGCTTAGGAATATCCGGTAACCCTTCTTTACGGCCTAATAAAAAGACAACAGTTACCTGCCCTTCTTTGCGTGCTTTTTCTAGCCACTGTGCAAATTGATCCGGTTTAACTAAGCGATGTTGGCTATCTGGGTATTCCAAACCGTAACTTAGCTCTCCACTACTATTGTATAAATAGATATTGGAATTTTGTGTTTCCCACGCAAGGCCTGCTGCGACCCCAACATTACTGGCCATCAAATATTTGCTATTCATCAGTAAATCATGATTTTGATGAATAAAGTTTTGAGGTAATTTAGAATCGATGGTGTTGTTCGGCAGAGCACTACCAATACACAAACTCACGGCCAAAGAGCACGAGGCTGCCCATAACCAATATTTAGCATTTAATACCGTACATAGGTAACCGATAATCGCCCAAATAGAAAATGCAACGACACCTAACACCATTTTTGACCATTCATCAGGTTCGTATAACGGTTTTTTGATCACCGTGCTCACGACAATTACCGCTATAACCGCAGTGATCCCTAATACAACATTAATGATCCCATTGGCTTTCAATGCTTTCATTTTACCATTACGAACGCAATCAACCCCATACTTCGCCATAAGCAATGCCAATGGCGCCATAAACGGTAACATATACGTTGGTAACTTACCGCGGGAAATACTGAAAAAGATAACAGGAACAACAAACCAGCACAGTAAGAAAAACATATCGGGGCTAGATTTACGTTCTTTCCAGCCTTTCATTATCGCACCTGGCAACAGCCCTGCCCATGGAATAGCGCCAAGAATGATAATTGGAATATAATACCAAAACGGTGCAATATGCTGCGCATCATCTGCTGTGAAACGCTTAATGTGCTCAATCCAAAAGAAATAGTGCCAATAGTCTGGTTCTTGTTTTGCAACCGCCAAAGCCCATGGCAAACTGATAATAACCGCCGAAATTATTGCAAGCGGCCCGTACTTTAGTAACTCAAGGAACCGCTTTTGATAGATTGTGACAGGAAGCATGACTATCACGGGGATCGCAAGGGCTAAAAAGCCTTTAGTCATAAATGCCATGCCACAAGCCAGCCCAAGACAAAGCCATGCCGCTAGTTTGGATTTTACGTCTCTCGATTTCATTGCCCATAAACAACAGAACATGCTTGCCGCTATCCATAAAGACAACATTGGGTCGAGCACACTGTAAGTTCCAATGGAGAACACCAAGAACATTGAGATATAAATGAGGCTAGCAACATAAGCAACGTGGTTATTACGCCACATCATTTTTGCCATACGGTAGACAAGTAATGCACTGAGGAAAATACAAAAAACCGAACCAAAGCGAACAGCAAAATTAGTTTCACCAAAAATCATCTGGCTAATATTGTTTATCCAGTAACCTGCTACTGGTTTTTCGAAATAACGTACATCCAGCATGTAAGGAACAATCCAATCCCCACGCTGTAACATTTCACGGCTAATTTCCGCATATCGTGTTTCATCTGGTTGCCAAAGTAAACGGCTATCCAACGGCAATAAATAGGTTAAGATAAAAAAAAGAGCCAGCAGAGAGGCTCCTACTTTGCTCGCTCGGTTATTCAACATAGGTTGCTTATTCCTCTTCTTGGCAGCCTAGCCAGCCTTCACGCCCAGGGAATGGTGCCCTCACCACACGCCCTTTTGGCAATGAATTCAAATCGTCTGGCAGTAATTCACTCAATGTACAGAATTGGATATCTTCTTGTGTAATTCGTTCCAATAATTGTGAAAATTGTTCCGATTTAGACATCCCTTCCACTTCAGTGTGAATAGTATAAACTGGAATGCCTTGATCTTCTTTAATTGCTTGAAGAATAAAATCATTAAATGCCTCATCACTCACGACTGTTCCCACAACTTCATCGTAAGTCGGCAGTGTTACAGGAATTTGAACTGTCCCTAATGAGCCATCCGCTAAAATTGGCCTAAATGGATATTTACCACGGCAATCACTGTTGTAGTCAAAGTTAAACGTTTGTTTAACTTCCAATACGCGCTCATCGCCTCGCCAACCAGCGACGGCTGAACAAGTCACACGATGCCCAATAGCTTGCTCCAATGCATCAACACCTAGCTTAACCTGCTCTGTCAGTTGCGGTTTGCTCCATTTCGCAACCTTAGCCTGCCAGCCTTGATGATCCCATGCATGTAAGCCAACTTCATGACCAGCATCCAAGGTTTGTTTCATCAAGTAACCTAAATCCTTAGCAATTTTTTTACCCGGCCATGCTGTGCCCGCTAATAAGATATCTAACCCATAAAGGGATGCTGCATTAGACCTAAGCATTTTCCACAGAAATTTAGGACGCAAAAGGCGCCATAAATGGCGCCCCATGTTATCGGGTCCTACGCTGAAGAAAAAGCTGGCCTGAATATTATGCTCTTTGAGCACTTTGAGTAATTGTGGAACCCCTTTTAATGTACCTTGGTAGGTATCCACATCAATTCTCAAGCCAACTTTTTTCATTAGTCTTTATTACCTAACTCTTCAACAGCACCTTGTAAGAAGAAATCTAATGTTTCTTCAATGGTATCTTTCATATCGATAGTTGGAACCCAGTCCAGTAAACGACGTGCGTTTTCAACACTTGGTTTACGGTGTTCAACGTCTTGATACCCTTGGCCATAATAGCTGCTGCTTTCGATTTCACGGAAACCTGCAAATGGAGGGAATTTTCCACGTTGTGGGTGTTTTTCGAAGCTTTCCAGCAACATTTCCGCTAATTCACGAATACTGGCTTCATTCGTTGGGTTACCGATATTGATGATTTGGCCGTCACACTTACCATCTTTATTTTCGATAATACGGAACAGTGCTTCAATACCGTCTTTAATATCTGTAAAACAGCGTTTTTGTGCACCACCATCAACCAGTTTAATCGGAGAACCTTCAACCAAGTTCAAGATCAACTGTGTAATTGCACGAGAACTACCAATACGCGCAGAGTTCAAGCTATCTAAACGTGGTCCCATCCAGTTAAATGGACGGAATAAGGTGAACTTCAGACCTTCTTTTGCACCGTATGCCCAAATCACTCGGTCAAGTAATTGTTTAGATACTGAGTAAATCCAACGTTGTTTATTGATTGGACCTACGATCAGGCGTGATTCATCTTCATCAAACTCTTTATCATCACACATGCCATAAACTTCAGAAGTTGATGGGAAAATGATGCGTTTGTTGTATTTCACACAGTAACGTACAACTTTTAAGTTTTCTTCGAAGTCTAACTCGAAAACACGCAGTGGGTTACGGGTATATTCGATTGGCGTCGCGATCGCAACCAAAGGCAGAATAACGTCACATTTTTTGATGTGATATTCAATCCATTCTGTATGGATGCTCACATCACCTTCGATAAAGTGGAAACGAGGGTTACCAATAAAACGTTCAATTGCGGAAGAACCGATATCCATACCATAAATATCGTAATTACCGTCTTTTAACAGGCGCTCAGTCAAGTGGTTACCGATAAAGCCGTTAACACCAAGGATCAGAACACGTGTACGACGTTTTACTTGTGCCGTTGGTTTTGCACCAACACGAACATCTGTCACGATACCCATTTCATTAGCAAGGCGGCTACCTTGCATATATAAACCCGTCTCACTTTGGCCGCTAATCACTTCGATAGCACCTTGACCACAAGCGATACGCAGTGGGTCACTCGAAAGTACCGTACCTGCTGGTTTACCTTGGTTATCATCTAAAACGCGTGCGCGCCAAATAACCATTTTGCGCGCACCTAAATAGGTAAACGCACCTGGGTAAGGTTCAGTCACTGCACGAATCAAGCAATTAACGTCTTTTGCACTGTCGTTCCAATTAATCAAACCATCTTCAGCGGTACGACGACCAAAGTACGTTGCTTGACTTTCGTCTTGTGCAACGGCTTTGTAGCTACCAGTTTCGATTAATGGCAGTGTTTTATCCAGCAAAACTTCCGCCGCTTCACGGACTTTTGCATGTAAAGTTAGGCTAGTGTCTGTATCGGTAATAACCACTTTTTCTTGAGCAATGATATCGCCAGCGTCGGCTTTAGCTACCATTTTATGTAAGGTTACACCTGTTTCGCTTTCGCCTTTTAATAATGCCCAATTGATAGGCGCACGACCGCGATATTTAGGGAGTAATGAACCATGTAGATTAAACGCACCTTTAGGCGCGATAGCTAACAGCTCTTCACTCAACATATCACGATAGTAGAAGGAGAAAATCACATCAGGTTTCATTTCGCGAATACGTTCAATCCACAATGGGTGATTAACGTTTTCAGGCGCAAAAACAGGAAGCTCCATGTCAGCACTTAAACGCGCAACAGAGGAGTAAAAGTGGTTTTCATTTGGGTCATCAGTGTGGGTAAACACTGCTTGGATATCAAAACCTGCTTTTTCAAGCGCTTTTAGCCCTACGCAGCCAATATCATGATAGGCAAAAACAATAGCTTTCATTAGTCTTCTTCCTGATTTTTGTCGGATTTCGCATCTGCTCCAACGACTTTTTGAATAAAATAACGGGGTCTCGCGCGCACATCATTGTAGATCCTACCAATGTATTCGCCCAATAAACCCATGGCAACAAACTGTGCACCAATAAACATAAAGAGTACTGCAAACAGCGTGAATACGCCATCTGCGGCCCACTCTGCGCCAAAAATTAAACGCAATGCAATTAACAATACCGCTAATAAAAAACCGCCAGCGGCGATAATACTACCGACAACACTCAATAAACGCAGTGGTGCCGTAGTCAAGCATGTTAATAAGTCATACATTAAATTAATCAGCTTCATAAAGCTGTATTTAGAATCACCAAACTCGCGTTCTGCATGCGCTACATCAATTTCAATGGTTCTACGTGCAAATGTATTTGCTAAAATAGGAATAAATGTACTTCTTTCATGACATTGCAACATAGCTTGAATAATATGACGGCGATACGCACGTAACATACAGCCATAGTCACCCATAGAGCGGCCTGTTGCTTTGGTGATCATCGCATTAATCATTTTAGACGCTGTTTTGCGAAACCAAGAATCTTGGCGATTCGCACGGCGTGTACCAACTACATCATAACCTTGCATCGCTGTTTGCACTAAACGAGGGATTTCCTCTGGCGGATTTTGCAAATCCGCATCCAAGGTAATTACTAAATCGCCATCCGCTTGGTTAAAACCGGCCATAATAGCAGAATGCTGCCCATAATTACGGTTTAAAATAATTGCAATAACGTGGTTTTCTGGATTTTCCGCTGCTTCTGTAAGCATTTGCGCTGAACGATCGCTACTACCATCATCAACTAAAATTAATTCATAAGATTGAGTTAATTGTTTACATGATTTGATAGTACGTTCTAGTAATTGCGGTAAGCTCTGCTCTTCATTATAGACAGGGATTACCACTGAGACTTTTTTTATCTCATCAAATTCATCTGCGTGTGACACTATTTTGACTCCAAAAGAACTGCTTCTACAGCTTTGACAACCCGTTCAACATCTGCATCCGTCATATCGGGAAATAAAGGTAATGAACACAATGTGGCGCTATTCCAGGTTGATTCAGGTAAAACTAATTCAGGGTATTTTTCGCGATAATATTTTTGAGTATGTGCAGCGCGAAAGTGCAGCCCTGTTCCAATATCATGCTCTTTCAATTTTTCCATGAAAGTATCACGGTCAATACCGCATTGTTTTTTATCAACACGCACCATGAATAAATGATTAGCATGTAAATGTGGGTAATCAGGTACGGTAAGCATCTGTAATGGGGATTTTTTTAGCAATTCACGATAACGCGCCGTCAGTTCAGCACGACGCTGGTTTAACTGCTCGACACGAGATAATTGCACAACCGCTATTGCAGCATGGATATCAGACAAATTATATTTAAAACCAGGTTCAACAACCTCTGCTTGCGGCTTACGGCCTTGCATTTGTCTATCAAACGCATCAACGCCTAGACCGTGAAACTTAAGCGTGCGTACACGCTGAGCGAGCTTGTCATCATCTGTTGCGACTAATCCCCCTTCCGCACAGGTGACATTTTTGATGGCATGAAAAGAGAAAATAGACGTTCCCTTTTCGCCAATCCACTCATCTTTATAACGAGTACCCACGGCATGTGCTGCATCTTCGATTAAAGCTACACCGGCTTTTTGAGCAATCAAACGCAATGCGTTAAGATCACAAGGAGCCCCCGCATAATGAACTGGGATAATGGCCTTTGTTTTTTCTGTTAACGCTTTTTCTACGGCATCAGGTTGGATCATTAATGTGTCACGATCAACATCAATCATCACAGGGGTTGCACCAAGCAATTCAATCATGTTAATCGTAGAAACCCATGTTTGTGATGGTGTAATAATTTCATCACCAGGGCCAATACCTAATGCCATTAAGACAACATGCATCCCCGCTGTTGCAGAAGAAAGTGCAATCGCATGCTTACAGCCATAACGCTTACAAAAATCTTCTTCTAATTGATGATTCTGTGGGCCTGTAGTTATCCAGCCTGAACGCAGAACTTTTTCAACTGCCTTGACCTCTTCATAACCGATTGCCGGTTTTGAAAATGGTAAGAAATTGCTCATATTGTTTATAGCCTAGTTTTCATTGTGAATAGAATATTCTAGTTAATTATACTTTAACCGAACCTCAACACCTGCAAACATTGCGGGGTTATCATGCAAAAATAAGTGATAAAAACACCTTATTGCTTATCCGTTAAATTTATAACCTGCCACACCCGGTGAGATGCACTGTGGCTTAACTTAATTTCAGACATAAATATGTCAGATAAATTTTTTTCTGTCATTATACATTCTGGTTTCCCTACTGCGACTAACTGTCCTTGTTTTATCATCCAAATACAAGATGCATTTTTATACGAATGGCTAAGATCATGACCACTCATTATAACGGTTCCTAAGCAATCACAAAAATATTTAATCCATTTATCAAGCATTGCTTGCTGAATAATATCTAAATTATTGGTCGGCTCATCCAATAATATAAATTTCCCCTCGCATTGCTGTTTATCCCAGACCTGCAAAAATGCTGCTACAATTCGGACTCTTTGCCATTCACCACCCGAGAGTTGGTTAATAGGTTTACTTAATAATGATGTTAGTTGAAAATCGCTACATAAACGCTCAAAAACACCAGCAGAAAACACTGTGTTAGGTGAAAACAGGCCAACATATTGAAAAACTTTGAGTATTGGAATGTAACTAACTAATTGTGAAAGATAAGCACGTTGTTGGCTCAATTGAGCAATATGATATTGCCGTATACTTCGCCCACCAATTAAAATATCGCCACCTACAGGCAAATAACCGCTTATCGCAGCTAATAATGTACTTTTCCCGGCCCCATTGGCACCCAATATATGAATTTGTTCACCAGCTAGCACTTGAGCTGAAACATTGACCAAGCGTGTATCGATGGTAATATTTTTAATATCAATAATTAATTTATTTTCCATCATTTTTACCGCCATTGTTGGTGACGGATTAACAAGAAAATAAATACCGGGGCCCCTAAGGTTGCCGTAATAACACCAATGGGAACTTCCGCATTGGCGATTAATAACCGAGACAGAATATCTGCTGTTAATAACCCTAATGCCCCTGCCACTGCAGAACCAACCAATAATACGCGGTTATCTGTTAAACCACTTAATCTCAATATATGAGGAATAACTAAGCCAATAAAGCTAATCGCCCCCGCAATAGCAACGCTGAGACCAATTAATACACCGCTAATAATAATCAATATAAAACGCCATTTATGAATTGAGATACCTAATTGATAGGCTTGTACCGTTCCTAATGAAAGGTAATTCAGTATATTTCCTTGGAAAAGCACCCAAATTAAAAATGGCAAGCAACCAATAACAAGACCAAATTGTCGCCAATCAACCCCACTAAAACTCCCCATCATCCAATAGAGTAACTGTCGCAAATCAAGGTTGCTGCTCATGTACACCATCCATGTCATACAGGCACCACTAATCACGCCCAGAGCAACACCAACAAGCAATAAGCTAGAGTTATTCAAGTTTTTACGGCGAGCAAAATAGAGCAATATGGAGGTAAACAATAGTGCTCCCATAATTGCGCTAATACTTAATAGCCAATAGTGCGTCACGCCTGAAGACAATAATACAGCCAGCACCACAGCAACACCCGCTCCATTGCTTACCCCTAATAACCCAGGCTCAGCTAGTGGGTTTTCAAATAAAGCTTGCATAAGGGCCCCAGTAACAGCTAACGCTGCACCAATAACTATCACGGCTAATAGGCGTGGAAAACGAATTTGCCAAACAAAAAGCTTGGCACTTTCTCCGACCCATTGATTCGGCCAATACCATATTTCCCCAACACAAAGGTAAAAAACGGACACGATACACAGACTGATAACCAATATAACAATCAAACGTAAGTCCGTTGCCTTTTGTTTATTTTTCAAATGCTCAAGTTGGTTAGCTATCATGATAATAAATGTTTTTTCATTAAGTTAATGAATTATAGCTTTTTATGTAAGAGATAGTATACGAATGAATCTAAACTTCTTTAGTTTTTTTTACTTTGGAGTAATACATATGAGCTATTTTAAAACATATTCGTCTACAAATCAGATACACGATAATAAAGCGAAATCATCTGATGAAAGACAAAACACGTCTTTTATTCATTCACTAAAAGCCATTAAAAATACAGTAATGCAGTCCCTTGATTCTCTGTATCATGAACTCAAATTTATGGTAAAATATAAGTTTGACAATATTAAGATTATAGATAACCCCGCATATATTAAAAGTACAACTGTCTTACCTCCATCTGCCAATAACCAACCTACTAACAACTTTGTAAATCAACCTATTGAACCAATTCATGCGAAGCAGCTTCAGAAACAATATGAACTTGAAGCGAGTGATTTGTCAGCTCAGTGCCCAACTGAAGAATGGGCAAGTGCAGCCAACAAGATCTACTTAAAAAATATTGAATTAATCAACCAGTATCCTGATATATCTGAGGGTGAAAAAGCAGAGCTTCATTCCATGAATACGATTATTTTAGCTTTGCTGAGTAACCCAACATTTATTAAACAAGAAGGTATCTTAAGGATAAGCGGTGTTAACTCTAAAATTTCTGACCTCTTAGTAAAACTAACTGATAATGCAAGCTTTAGTCAAAAAATAAGAGAAGATAATAGTTTTACACAAAATGAACTTACCGGCGCCATTAAAGAGTTACGAAACAAAATAATAACCGAGCATTCAAATGAAGAAGACAAACTCAAAAAATTAATAAATAAATATGAAAAATCAATCAATAAAGAAAATAAAACAAAAAAAAATGTTAAAAATATGGCTCCAAACAAGAGAGATAAAGAAAATAAAACAAAAAAAAATGTTAAAAATATGGCTCCAAACAAGAGAGATAAAACTTTACAGATAGCCAAAAACAACGCGGATGAAAGATTGCCTGAGCTGCAAAAACTACCATTGCATTTACAAATTTGTATGCCGCTGTTTGTTAAAATCGCGATACATTCAAAAGAAAACAAAATGGAACCAAAGAATATTGCCATAGCTGTTGGTGGAGGGTTGTCATCAACCAAAATAACAACTGACGAATATAATAATTTCAATAAGTTAAGTAAAAAGAAAAAACATAAAGTTATGATGAAAGAAACCGCTTTTAAGAATTCCGCGAATGAACTTCTTATGACGTTAATAGATAGAGAGCTCAAACAATTTATGTGACAAAAAAACAAAAGACCGCCTAGGCGGTCTTTTTTCATATCAAACGATATAATTACTCTTTCGGAGTTGCTTTTTCTACACGGCTTTTTAATTTTTGGCCTGGGCGGAAGGTAACAACACGGCGAGCAGTAATTGGAATATCTTCCCCAGTTTTTGGGTTACGTCCGGGACGTTGATTTTTATCACGTAAATCAAAGTTACCGAATCCAGATAATTTTACTTGCTCACCATTTTCTAAGGAAAGGCGAACCTCTTCAAAGAAAGTTTCGACAAGGTCTTTAGCATCACGTTTGCTAACACCCAGTTTTTCAAACAAATTTTCTGACATTTCAGCTTTAGTAAGCGCCATAGGTTTAGTCCCTCAAGGAGGCTTGGAATCGCTGTTTTAACGCAGCAATACACAGATCAACGGTAGCAGTGATCTCTTCTTCTTCCATAGTACGCTGGGTATCTTGGAAGACAAGACTGATAGCAAGGCTCTTATAGCCATCCGCTATTCCTTCACCACAGTACACATCAAATAAGTTTATGCCAACTATATGATTTATGCCAACTTTTTTACACTCTGCTAAAACTTCAGCAGCAGCCACATCTTCTGGCACGACAACAGCGATGTCACGGCGGTTCGATGGATAGCGCGAAATCGCCTTAGCTTCAGGGATGACACGTTGTGCTATCGCATCACTACGAACCTCAAACACCACCGTACGACCATTTAAATCGAGTTTGCGTTCTAATTCTGGGTGAACTACACCAATAAAGCCAATGTGTTCATTTTCCAGATAAATCCCAGCACTTTGACCTGGATGCAATGCAGGATGTGCCTCAGATTTAAATGTAATTTGATTTAGTTTCCCAGTCAATTCAAAAACAGCTTCAAGATCACCTTTTAAGTCAAAGAAGTCAACAACTTGTTTATCTAATGACCAATGTTCTTCAAATCTGTTACCTGTAATGACCCCTGCCAACATAGGTTCTTGGCGAATTCCATATTCTGCTTGATTATCAGGAATAAAGCGCAGACCTGTCTCAAATAAACGAATTCTATTTTGTTGACGATTTTGATTATAGACAACCGTTCCTAATAAACCAGTCAGTAACGATAAACGCATCGCTGACATATCAACAGAAATAGGGTTAGGTAAAAGCAACGCGTCTTGTTGTGGATGCAGTAAAGCTTGAACTTTAGGGTCAACAAAACTATAAGTGATTGCTTCTTGGTAACCACGGTCAACTAACATTGCTTTAATACGTTTTAAAGGTAAGTTAGCTTCTTTGTGGTTAGTCATGGTCAAATCAGCACGTAATGGCACATCAGGGATGCTGTTATATCCATATACACGAGCAACTTCTTCCACTAAGTCTTCTTCGATTTGCATATCGAAGCGCCAACTTGGGGCGACAACATCCCATGTATTAGCAGAAACCGTGACTTTGCACCCTAAACGCGTCAAAATATCAGTAACTAACTCATCTTCAATAAAGTGACCAATCAAACGGTCTAATTTATTGCGTGTCAGTTTAATATTTGCGGCTTTTGGTAAATGCTGTTCACTGGTTACATCAATAATTTCACCGACTTCACCACCACAAATCTCAACAATTAGCGTAGTAGCACGTTCAATCGCTTTAAACTGTAATTGAGGGTCAACACCACGCTCAAAACGGTGAGATGCATCAGTGTGCAAACCGTAATTACGTGCACGACCTGTGATCGATAATGGGTCGAAGAATGCACACTCTAATAAAATATTTTTGGTTTCCGTATTAACACCTGAGTATTCACCGCCAAAAATACCTGCAATCCCCAGTGCTCTTGATTCATCAGCAATCACTAATGTGTCTGATTTTAACGTTGCTTCACTGCCATCAAGGAGAACTAGTTTCTCCCCTTCTTTTGCCATACGAGCAACAATAGCCCCATCTAAACGGTCTAGATCATAAGCGTGTTGAGGCTGACCCAATTCTAATAAGACGTAGTTGGTAATATCCACAACCGCGTCAATAGAACGGACGCCACCACGACGCAACTTTTCTTTCATCCACATTGGCGTTGGCGCTGACACATCAATATTTTTGATCACACGACCTAAGAAACGTGGGCAGGCATTAGGTGCTTCTACTCGAATTGGGAAAGTATCTTTTGTGGTCACAGATACTGTATTAATAGCAGGCTCATTTAGCGCTAATTTATTAATAACAGCGACATCACGTGCAACCCCAAGAATACTTAAGCAATCTGCACGGTTAGGTGTAATGCTGATTTCAATCGCATTATCATCAAGTTTTAGATATTCACGAATATCGGTACCGATAGTGGCATCTAGTGGCAATTCAATAATGCCACTGTGGTCATCAGAAATACCCAGTTCAGAATAAGAACACAGCATACCTTCAGAAGGCTCGCCACGCAGTTTTGCCGCTTTAATTTTAAAATCACCCGGTAATACCGCGCCAACCGTTGCAACAGCAACTTTTAGGCCTTGACGGCAGTTTGGTGCACCACAGACGATATCTAATAAACGCTCACCGCCTACGTTAACTTTTGTAACGCGCAGTTTGTCTGCATTTGGGTGTTGACCACACTCAACCACTTCACCAACAACAACGCCGTGAAATTGGCCAGCAACTGCATCTACACCATCAACTTCCAAACCCGCCATCGTGATTTGGTCAGATAATGCTTCACTACTGATCGCCGGGTTTACCCATTCGCGTAACCATAGTTCACTGAATTTCATGAGATAACCCCGCCTTATTTAAACTGTTTGAGGAAACGAAGATCATTTTCGAAGAATGCACGTAGGTCAGAAACACCGTAGCGTAGCATTGTTAAGCGCTCCATCCCCATACCAAAGGCAAATCCAGAGTAGACTTCAGGGTCAATACCTACATTGCGCAATACATTTGGATGCACCATTCCGCAGCCTAATACTTCTAACCATTTACCATTTTTACCCATAACATCAACTTCCGCTGAAGGTTCGGTGAATGGGAAATATGATGGTCTGAAACGTACTTGAACTTCCTCTTCAAAGAAGTTATTCAAGAAATCATGCAATGTGCCTTTTAGATTGGTAAAGCTGATATCTTTATCAACAATCAGGCCTTCTGTTTGATGGAACATTGGTGTATGCGTTTGGTCGTAATCATTACGATATACACGACCAGGAGCAATGATACGAATCGGTGGTTGTTGGCCATTCATTGTACGGATTTGTACACCCGATGTTTGCGTACGCAGTAAGCGTTTTGCATCAAACCAAAAAGTATCATGGTCAGCACGCGCGGGATGGTGAGCAGGTATATTTAACGCATCAAAGTTATGATAGTCATCTTCGATTTCTGGACCAGTTTCAACAGAGAAACCTAATTCGCCAAAAAACTCTTCAATTCGCTGAATTGTACGGGTCACTGGGTGTAACCCACCATTTTCCATACGACGCCCAGGTAATGACACATCAATTTTTTCTGATACTAGACGTGCATTAAGAATTTCAGCTTGCATTGCGTCCTTACGGGCGTTCAGTGCATCTTGAACCTGTACTTTAGCTTCATTTATCACAGCCCCTGCTGCTGGACGTTCCTCAGCAGGCAGATCACGCAACGTTTTCATCTGTAGTGTGAAATGGCCGCTCTTGCCTAAATATTCAACACGCACTGATTCCAACGTAGCAACATCTTGGGCCTGTTCAATGGCTGCTTTTGCCTGTGCAACCAACTCAGCGAGATGTGGCATTGTTTCCCCTTTATGACCACTTGGTCTTTTTGCTAGTTATTCACTATATATATTAAGCTTCACATTCTATTTGGTAATGAATGAATACTTAACTGATTTTACTGTACTTAATCTAAAACTAGAAATGAAAAAGCCTCCCTAAGGAGGCTTTAGCGTAACTTTTCATTTCTTTTTTCTATTTACGCGAAAAAGCCCCCGAAATTCAGGTGCTAAAGTAAAAAAAGAAACGAAAAATCACAGAATGCATGTAGTAAACTCTCAATAACTAACTGTATCTTAAGTATTAACACAAATAGCTATAAATGAAAAGAGGAAGTTTCCCTCCTCTTTCCAAGCAAACAATTAAGCTAAAGCGCCTTTCGCTTTTTCAACTAAAGCAGTGAATGCTGCTTTATCGAAAACTGCGATGTCTGCTAAGATCTTACGGTCGATTTCAATTGAAGCTTTTTTCAAGCCATTGATGAAGCGGCTGTAAGACAGACCGTTCTGACGAGCCGCAGCGTTGATACGTGCGATCCACAGTTGACGGAACTGACGTTTACGTTGACGGCGGTCACGGTAAGCGTATTGACCAGCTTTGATTACCGCTTGAAATGCTACGCGGTAAACACGTGAACGTGCACCATAGTAACCTTTCGCTTGCTTCAGAATTTTTTTGTGACGTGCACGGGCGATTACACCACGTTTTGCGCGAGCCATAAGCTATCTCCTATCGTCTTTATCTTATATTAACTAAATTGTTTACTTATGCGTAAGGCAGGCAAGCAACTACCAGACCCAGATCGCCCTTAGATACCATTCCTTTCGGACGTAAATGGCGTTTACGCTTAGTTGACTTTTTAGTCAGGATGTGACGAAGGTTTGCATGCTTACGCTTAAAGCCACCGCCTGCAGTTTTTTTAAAGCGCTTTGCTGCGCCACGTACAGTTTTAATCTTTGGCATTTCTTTTATTTCCAACTTCGCATTGTGATTAACTACGAATTAATTAGGCGAATAACATCTATATTGCTATAAACGAGTATTACTTGCAGGCCTAATTATTTCTTCTTCGGTGCCAGCACCATGATCATCTGACGTCCTTCAATTCTTGAAGGGAAAGACTCCACGGATGCCAGTTCTTCCAGATCAGCTTTGATGCGGTTAAGCATTTCCAGACCGATCTGCTGGTGAGCCATTTCACGACCGCGAAAACGCAGTGTAACTTTAGCTTTATCACCATCTTCCAGAAAGCGAGTCAGGTTGCGTAGTTTGACCTGATAATCACCTTCATCTGTACCAGGGCGGAATTTAATTTCCTTCACCTGAACAACTTTTTGTTTCTTTTTTTGCTCTTTTTGAGATTTGCTCTTCTCATAAAGGAATTTGCCGTAATCCATGATACGACAAACTGGCGGTTCAGCATTTGGGCTGATTTCTACTAGGTCTACACCTGCTTCTTCAGCTTTTTCAAGCGCTTCGCGTGCGCTCATGATGCCTAACTGTTCACCGTCTAAACCCGTTAAACGGACCTCTGGAACACGAATTTCATCATTGATACGATTTGGACGTGTTGTTGGGATTCTTTTTCCGCCTTTAATACTTCATTCCTCCAATTGGATAAAGAGATTTGCTTCTCTCAAGCAAATACACTCGTCACTCAATAGTTACTACTTGACGCGTGTACGATATTCTTTGTTTGTCTTTATGCGCTATGCGCTGACAAAGTGATTCGACCGCGGATTTTAATGCTTCTTGCCGGATTACTCAAGTAAATCTTGCAATAAATCACACTGAACTGTTTGAAAACTTGGATTTTGAGGGAAATTTGTAGCATTGAAGCAATTATTTTTATTCATTAGATAAGACAAACAAAATAGAGAAGCAGCGCCCAAATGAGCGCTGCTAGACTCTAGCAATTACTTCGCTATAACCATACTGGCTTAATTATTTTTTCTTTGGTGCCAATACCATGATCATCTGGCGTCCTTCAATCCTTGATGGGAATGATTCTACTGATGCCAGTTCATCCAGATCGGTTTTGATGCGGTTAAGCACTTCTAAGCCAATCTGTTGGTGAGCCATTTCGCGACCACGAAAACGCAGTGTCACTTTAGCTTTGTCACCATCTTCCAAAAAGCGAATTAAACTACGTAGCTTAACTTGGTAGTCGCCTTCGTCTGTTCCCGGGCGGAATTTAATTTCCTTCACTTGAACAACTTTTTGTTTTTTCTTTTGTTCTTTTTGAGATTTGCTTTTCTCATAAAGATATTTACCGTAGTCCATGATACGACAAACTGGTGGCTCAGCATTTGGGCTGATTTCGACTAAGTCGACACCTGCTTCTTCTGCTTTAAAGAGGGCTTCACGCACACTCATTACACCAAGTTGCTCACCGTCTAGACCAGTGACACGGATTTCTGTTGCGCGAATTTCATCGTTAATACGATTTGGGCGCGCCGTTGGGAGTTTTTTTCCGCCTTTAATACCTTATTCCTCCATCTGATTGAGTTGACGACTGCGGATCTCTTCAAGCAGTTTTGTCATGAATTCGTTGACATCAAGGCTGCCTAAATCTTTACCACGACGGGTACGTACAGCAACTTTACCTGATTCAACTTCTTTATCACCACATACTAACATGTAAGGGACGCGACGCAGCGTGTGTTCACGGATCTTAAAGCCGATTTTCTCGTTACGTAAGTCCGCTTTCGCACGAATGCCAACACTTTGCAGCTTGCTTACTAATTCTTGAACATAATCTGCTTGGCTATCAGTAATGTTCATTACAACCACTTGCTGTGGTGCTAACCATGTTGGGAAAAAGCCTGCATACTCTTCTGTTAAGATACCAATGAAGCGTTCTAGTGAACCTAACACTGCACGGTGGATCATAACAGGAACGATACGTTCGTTATTTTCACCTACATAGGAAGCTGTTAAACGGCCCGGTAAGAAGAAGTCTAACTGGACAGTACCACATTGCCATGCACGGTCAAGGCAGTCGTACAGTGTAAACTCGATTTTCGGACCATAAAATGCGCCTTCACCTGGTTGGTATTCAAACTCAATACCTTTTGATTTCAGTGCATTCGCTAAGTCTTCTTCCGCCCTATCCCACATCTCGTCAGTACCGATACGTTTTTCAGGACGGGTTGATAGTTTTACGACAATCTTTTCGAAACCGAAAGTTGCGTAAACATCATAAATCATTTCAATACAGCTAGTTACTTCGCTTAAGATTTGCTCTTCAGTACAGAAGATATGTGCATCATCTTGAGTAAAGCCACGCACACGCATTAAGCCGTGCAGTGCACCTGACGGCTCATTACGGTGACAGCTACCAAACTCTGCCATACGCAATGGTAAGTCACGGTATGATTTCAAACCTTGGTTGAAAATCTGTACGTGACCTGGGCAGTTCATTGGTTTCACACAATATTCACGGTTTTCAGAAGAAGTCGTAAACATCGCGTCTTTATAGTTATCCCAGTGACCTGTTTTTTCCCACAGCACGCGATCCATCATGAACGGGCCTTTAACTTCTTGATAGTTATAAGCTTTCAGTTTAGTGCGTACAAAAGTTTCCAGCTCACGGAAAATTGTCCAACCGTCATTATGCCAGAATGCCATACCCGGCGCTTCTTCTTGCATATGGTATAAATCTAATTGTTTACCAATTTTACGGTGGTCACGCTTAGCTGCTTCTTCTAAACGTAATAAATAGGCCGCTAATTGTTTTTTATCGGCCCATGCGGTGCCGTAAATACGTTGCAGCATTTTGTTATCGCTGTTACCACGCCAGTATGCGCCAGCCACTTTCTGTAATTTAAAATGGTGGCAAAAACGCATATTCGGTACGTGTGGACCACGACACATATCAACATATTCTTCGTGATGATATAAACCAGGGCGGTCATCTTGGCTAATATTTTGATCTAAAATTTCAACTTTATAGTCTTCGCCACGGGCAACGAAAGTTTCACGAGCTTCGCTCCAAGAAACGCGTTTTTTCACCACATCATAATCTGTTTTGGCAAGCTCAAGCATACGCTTTTCAAGCTTTTCCAAGTCTTCCTGCGTCAGCATATGGTCTAAATCGACATCATAGTAAAAACCATTATCGATAGTAGGGCCAATCGCCATTTTCGTGTTTGGCCATAGTTGTTTAATTGCATGACCTAACAGGTGAGCACAAGAGTGACGAATAATTTCGAGTCCGTCTTCATCTTTACTCGTAATAATGGATACATTTGCATCATGTTCAATTATTTCACATGCATCGACACGTTCGCCATTAATTCGTCCTGCAATACAGGCTTTAGCTAAACCTGCTCCGATGTCACGAGCAACATCCATCACAGAAACGGGGTGGTCAAACTGACGCTGACTTCCATCAGGAAGAGTAATAACAGGCATTAAAAAATCCTTATCAGCAGTGGTGACCCACACGAAAGATCACTTGCTTGATTATTCCAAAGTTATAAATCAATACGTTACTAACGATTTCTCACTTCACAATGCAAGACATGTACACAAATATGGGCAATTTAAGTACCCTATTTCGTTACATCGTGAGTAACTCAACTACTAATGATAACACAGACCTATTTTATGGTGATAGCGTAATGCCGCTAATTGTTCTTCTTCATATGAAAAATCAATACCTTCCCGATTAAATGGCAAATAAGTTATCTAATGCAGGAAATAGTTTCTCTTTTTGCTCAAAAAACACGCGATACCAATGGGATCCACTAGGTGCAATTATCTCTTCGCTGATTATCTTATTTTGTTGAAGAGTAATAACCGATTGAATTGATTTCCATAAAGAGTAAATGATGTAGAAAGTGGCTATTAACGAGAGTAATAGTACATAAATATTATCTAATTTCTCTATTTGCCAAAATAAATAAATACAAAAGATAATTTGAATTAACGCCCGAATAATAAAGGCAATACTAAAGAATGACTTCGCATGCTGTATCGTTGCAAAACAGGGATTGGAGAGAGTTTGTCTTCTTTCTTGGACTGGAATACCATTCACATATACCATCCAATCAGATGTATCGCTATTTTTTAAGACTATTCCTTTTTCCTTCATTCCATGAATTTTAAATGAGACTACGACAGCCCAAACAACCCCGATGGTAAATAAATAAAGTATAAAACCACTTACCGAAAAAAAAGCAAAAAATACGCTGAACATTATAAAACATGTGAGTTTACTGGAGTATATCCAAAATGGCGCCACCTGATAGTTCATGATTATCCTTAATATGTTTTGCGTAAATTCTAAATTTGAAGTGTACAAAACAGATTAAATGATAAAGCGTCTCATTTCCATAAATCTATAACCAACGTCTCGTTTGCTTGCTATATTTTTCCCACTCATTCTTAAATGATGCAGATAAAAAACGTTCTTCCTGTGGGATCGTATATAAATCAGTAATCAGCCAAAATACTAACCCTGCGACCAAAAAATAAGGAGAATGTGAAAAGAAAGCTAAAGCCAAGCTCATTGATGTAAAAGCTAAATACATTGGATTACGTGAAAATCGGTAAGGCCCGTTAGTCACTAAATGCGTTGCCTTAACCGTAGGATTTGGTGATGTTTTATGTTTATAAAAGTAGTAAAGGCTTGTCGCGATCCAACTCACACTCTCCAGTGCAATTAATATACCTAAAATTCCCATCCAACCAGAAAACGTCCAGTCTAAAAGACCTTGCTTGGAAAGAAAATATACAGCGACCCCATTAGCGACTAACCAATTCAATAATGGCAATTTAAATATATTCATTGCGTTACCTGTAAGCCAAAATGATGCTATTAGCATACCATAAATGAATATATAAATTTGAGTGGAAGAACATATAGAGGAGTGATATTAACTACAAAAATAATTAGTTATTGGGAGTTAAGGAAAACACACTCTTTAAACCTTCTAATTTACTATACTCTTGCTGGCAAACTAAATTTCGTACATCACTGGGCATAGAATCAATTCTGGTTTGAATATTGGCAAGTTGTTCATCTAAACTATTCATTCCCTTTACATCAACAATGTCCTGATTCACTTTAAGATAATCAGTAAAACTTTGCAGGTTATCCTCTAGACTATTACAAATATCATTACTGGCTAAACTCTGCGGTAAAATAGCACTGAGCGATGTTGGTAAGACTTGGGATATATTCGGATAAATGCTTTGCTTCCACTGCTGAGGAAAAACGATTAGTAACATGGCGGCAGCCAAAACTAATAGCATCGACGTCCCGGCTAATGTCGCTATAAGTTTTTTCATTCTTTTTCCTATTACTCAAAATTAACTGAAAATAGGATAACCAACTCTGCGTAAAGCTATTTTTAAAACTAAAAATCCTTTGTAAAGAAATCCATAACTCTTTTTAATAAAATTTCATTTCTTCATACGGTTTTTCTTGGCAGCTCTTTAAGCGCTGTAATAAGCCGCCTACATGTAATTCTAATTTGTGGCCATCTGGATCAAGAAAGTAAAAAGAATCTCCTTCACTTTTATTTTCTTTCCAGACAATGACATTTGCTTGCATTAGCCTATCAACAACGATAAGAAAGTCTTTCGCATCAACGTTAAAGGCATAGTGTGTGTAATCCGTTTTTTCTGGGGACGAAAATTGGCGAGTTATATCTAATGATAAACATAACCATAAATCGCCACAGGAAATATAGGCGCCCTTTTTCCAACTCGCATGTAACTTCATACCAAGTAGTGATTGATAAAAACCAATACTTTTTTCTAAATCAGTTACAGCTAAAGTTAAATGGTTGATTCCGTTTAACATATTTTTTTACCCTTTACTTGTCTGTCACAGTGAATTCTTTTAATGAATTTACATAAATTATCAGTAAATAACATTGCAGCAGATATACTGTATCCCATATCAACTTAAAGACAACCTGTTACGAAATGCCCTTAACCTTTTTATCCCCCATAAAAAGGTTTTTTTTTGCCTTTAAAAATTGAATACTTTTACCACAATCACTCATCTTGCTGTTATTTAACAAATAAAATAAGTTATTCACAGATGAAAGCCATTGTTATCCACAATTAATGTGAACAACTCTTATTATCTACAAACTAATAAATGATAGTTAATATTAACTCTTACTCATCAGTATGCTAACCACCTCCTACCATAAAATATCTCACTAGATATAAATGCTAACCTACAGATCTATAAGAAATTTTGCTATCATTTGAGATAAGGTGTTTTATTCACATTAATCAGGAGCTTGAATCTAACTTCCATGACAAATTTTCTTGAGCTATTTCAAGCCGTTGGTATTGGTCTGGTACTGTTACTTCCTCTCGCCAACCCTTTAACTGCAATTGCAGTCATGTTAAGCATCTCTGCTAATATGACAAAAGAGCAGCGTGACCATCAATCGTTATTGGCCTCTATTTATGTATTCGCAATCATGACAATCGCTTTTTATGCAGGCCAATTAGTCATGAACACATTTGGAATATCAATACCAGGACTGCGAATTGCAGGCGGGCTAATTGTGGCATTTATTGGATTTGGCATGCTGTTTCCTAGCAGTGATGTTGGGGAAGACCCAACCGCCAATGCCCTTGATGATCCAAATGTCCCTAAAAAACGCCAAGAATCACCTAGCATTGCCTTTGTTCCTCTTGCTATGCCAAGTACCGCAGGCCCTGGTACTATTGCTATGATCATCAGCTCCACTGCATCATTACAAGGTAATGTTAGTTTTGCCCCATGGGTTTTAAAAGTCGCCCCCGTAATTACCTTTTTTATTGCAAGTCTCATCGTTTGGATTGGTTTAAGAGGCGCAACTTCTATTATGAGGTGGCTAGGAAATAGCGGTATTGATGCAATCGCACGAGTGATGGGATTTTTATTAATCTGTATGGGAGTGCAATTTGTAATCAACGGAATTGTTGAAATTGTCGCGCAACTCCCACACTTAATGCGTGAATATCAATAAGACATAGCTAATGCATTGTAAGCATTTTTAACTTTCCACAAATAGCGTGGGGCTTGCGGTGCAGGATGTTTTGTTTGTACATGTTGATAAAATTCTTCCGGCGATAAGCGGTTAATCATTGCAATCGCCCTACCCTTATCATTATCAAATGTTCTTAATAACGCTCCAGCCCCGTTCACATAAGCAACAACAGTTGCATAATATAACGTCTGAGGGTGGCTTATTCCAGCAAGGTGCTGTTCCCTTAAAATACGAATATAGGCTGTGCCAATATCAATATTTTTTTGTGGATCTTTTAGGTCACGAGTACTCGGCTCCCCTGGCTTCCCTTGGTAACGGTATGCGTCACGCCCCGCTGTCGAAGCTTTAATCTGCATCAAACCTATTGCGTTGGATTTACTGACAACTTCAGGCCTAAAATTGGATTCGACCTCAATAATAGCCCTAATTAAAGCTTCATCAACACTATAACGAACCGCAGAATCACGAATAAATTCATCAAAAGGCGTTCTTGGAAATGTCGTATTTTGTGTGGCTATTGGCCCTGTAGGCTCTAACATTCGCTGTTTTGTTACAGGCCTATCTGGCTCGCTTGAACAACCTGCTAGTAGCAGTAGCATAAAAGTACCGCCAATTATTTTTCTCACTGTCGAATCCTCTACGATGGAAGCCGATGGCAGAATAACTAATCCTAAGAAAAATAAAATAATTTTTACTTAACTTTTACTTCAGGACGTGTTTTAGTCATACAAATAGCCATGGGACTTAGAAGCCTATAATGACGAATAATGCTATTCCACACTTTTTGTATTTATTTTTCACAATTGATATTGATAATCATTATCAATTAGGATATAAAATATAATTGTTATAAACCTTAACAACTGTATGTTAAAAAACGCTAAACCAATAATGTCAGGGTCAACTTTTATGAAGAAGAACGTATCTCGATTATCTGCACCTTTACTAACCAGTATGTTTGCTTTGGTAGCAGTCATCTTTTTTAGCCAACCTGCTTTTGCTAAAAAGTTTAAAGTCGTAACCACTTTTACCATTATTCAAGATATCGCTCAAAATGTAGCTGGAGATGCAGCAATTGTCGAGTCTATAACGAAGCCTGGTGCGGAAATTCACGGTTATCAACCGACTCCTAAAGATATTATGAAAGCCTATGATGCAGATTTAATCTTATGGAATGGGATGAATTTGGAAGTTTGGTTCCAACGTTTCTTTGAAAATTTTAAAAATGTTCCTGCTGTCGTAGTCACTGAGGGCATTGAGCCAATGCCAATCCGTGAAGGTGAATATAAAGATAACCCAAATCCACATGCATGGATGTCTCCTGCCAATGCTAAAATTTATATTGAAAATATTCGTCAAGCTCTGGTCAAATATGATCCTGAAAATGCAGAAACATATAATGCCAATGCTAAAAAATATGCGCAACAAATTGCTGAACTTGATGCCCCTTTACGTGAACGTTTAAATCGCATTCCAGAAAATGAACGTTGGTTAGTCTCAAGTGAAGGCGCATTTAGCTATTTAACGAAAGATTACGGCTTTAAAGAGGTGTATTTGTGGCCAATCAATGCAGAAGAGCAAGGCTCTCCTCAGCAAGTGAAAAAAGTGATTGATACTGTCCGTAAATACAACATCCCTGTGGTATTCAGTGAAAGTACCATTTCTGATAAACCTGCTCGCCAAGTCAGTAAAGAAACCGGGGCAAAATACGGTGGCGTGTTATATGTTGACTCATTATCAACTGCCGATGGCCCAGTACCAACATATATAGACCTTTTAAATACGACTGTAGACACGATAGCGAAAGGATTTTCACAGTAATATGAATCACTCAAGTCAATTCGAACACCCGAATCTTATCGTCGATGATGCGACTGTGACATATAATAACGGTCACACCGCTATCTATGACGCAAGCTTTACTATCTCAGGTGGCTCTATTTGTGCCTTAGTTGGCGTAAATGGTAGTGGCAAGTCAACGTTATTTAAAACCATTATGGGGCTTGTCACCCCATCTTCTGGCAGTGTGACATTAAATGATCAGCCGATAAAAACCGCGCTTAAAGAAAATGTGATTGCATACGTCCCACAAACAGAAGAAGTTGACTGGAATTTCCCCGTTCTCGTTTCTGATGTCGTGATGATGGGCCGTTACGGCAAAATGGGTTTTTTCCGCATCCCTAAACAAGCCGATAAAGATGCGGTCAAAATGGCATTAGAACGGGTTGACCTTGCAGGGCTTGAACATCGCCAAATAGGCGAGCTTTCAGGTGGTCAGAAAAAACGGGTTTTTTTAGCGCGAGCGCTCGCACAAGAAGGTAAAGTTTTACTCCTTGATGAACCCTTTACTGGGGTTGATGTTAAAACTGAAAATGCCATTATTGACCTGCTGCGTAGTTTGCGTGACGAAGGCCATCTAATCCTCGTTTCAACTCATAACTTGGGTAGTGTGCCTGAGTTTTGCGACCACGTTATCTTAATCAATCGCACTGTTTTAGCGAGTGGACCTACAGAAACAACATTTACGCAACGAAACCTGCAGCAAGCTTTCGGCGGCGTATTGCGTCATATTAACCTGTCAGGTCAAGAGCTTCATGACGATGATGACCCTCGCTCTGTCACCGTCATTACCGATGATGAAAGAGCGGCTGTATTCTATGGTCATGACCATGATGCGCCCGTTCGAAAAAACCAAGCTAAGGGTTCCGAATGATTGAGATGTTATTACAGCCCTTTGAATATGATTTTATGATAAAAGCTATTTGGGTCAGCGCCATTGTTGGTGCTGTCTGTGCGTTTTTATCGGCGTATTTGATGTTGAAAGGCTGGTCATTAATGGGAGATGCGCTCTCCCACTCTGTTGTTCCTGGGGTGGCTGGTGCTTATGCTTTAGGTTTGCCCTATGCGGCTGGAGCCTTTTTTACTGGGATCCTCGCGGCACTGGCCATGACATTAATAAAGCATCTAACTCGTTTACGTGAAGATGCTGTCATTGGCTTTATTTTCTCTACTTTTTTCGCAGCAGGTTTGTTGATTGTTTCATTGAACCCAACATCTGTGAATGTACAAAGTATTATTTTTGGTAATATTTTAGGTATTGCGGATTCTGACGTATTACAAGTAGAAATTATTATTGGCATTTCATTCATTGTACTGCTGTGCTTATGGAAAGATTTATTAGCCGTTTTTTTCGATGAAAGCCACGCTCGTTCAATTGGCTTGAACCCATTACGCCTAAAAATTATTTTCTTTACATTATTAAGTGCTTGTACTGTTGCAGCCCTACAAACAGTTGGTGCAATCCTTGTTATCGCAATGGTCGTCACTCCGGGGGCAACCGCCTATTTATTGACAGACCAGTTTAAACGTTTACTCATTATTTCAGTCACAATTGGTACCGTAACCAGTGCTGTTGGTGCTTATATCAGTTATTTCCTCAACGGTGCTACAGGTGGGTTAATTGTTACACTACAAACTATTATTTTCCTGTTGGCATTTTTCTTTGCACCTAAGCACGGTATTTTTGCCTCAAAACGTAATGCAAAAAAGGAAGTAGCTCGGCTGCATCAGTCACACCGACAAGGAGCATCTCATGAGTGATTTCATTGACTTACTGATGGCTCCGTTTGCTTTTCCTTTTATGCAAAAAGCATTGATTACCGCCATTGTTAGTGGGACCGTATGCGCTATCCTTTCTTGCTTTTTAGTATTGAAAGGTTGGTCATTGATGGGTGATGCAATTTCCCATGCCGTTCTGCCGGGGATCATTATTGCTTCTTTACTCGGTATCCCATTAGCGATAGGGGCTTTCGCATCTGGCTTATTCTGCGCTGTCGCAACAGGGTATTTAAAAGAAAATAGTCGGATAAAAGAAGATACCGTCATGGGAATTGTATTTTCTGGGATGTTTGCTATCGGTTTAGTGATGTTCGCTAAAATCGATACAGAGCAACACCTAACACATATTCTTTTCGGTGATATATTAGGGATAACCGATAGCGAATTTAAACAGATTTTACTGTTTGCTGGCATCACTATCGCAATTATTTTACTGAAACGTAAAGATTTTATGCTCTATTGTTTTGACCCAAACCAAGCCCGTGTGATTGGCCTCCCCGTCAAGCTGATACATTATGGTTTACTGTCTTTACTTGCATTAACCATTGTCGCTTCACTGCAAGCGGTTGGGATCATTTTAGTTATTGCCATGCTGATCTCCCCGGGAATTATTGCATTTGTCCTATGCCGGAGCTTCGGCAAAATGCTCGTCGTCGCTATCATCGCTTCTGTAACATCAAGTGTTATTGGAACCATCTTGAGTTTTCACATTAATGCGACGACTGGGCCAACCATTGTTGTTACGCAAGCGGTTTACTTTGTAATAGCCCTGCTCTATAGCAAGCTAGTACTGGCACGTAAAAGAAATCAGACTAACCCACAAAGTATGCATACCGCATAATAAATGGCAGATATAACAAAAAAGCTGAATTCACGCATAACGAATTCAGCTTTTTTATTTTCAATAACACCCTAGCTATGCAACAAGATCTTTTTTAGTAACTTAAGCATCTGCATTAATTAGCTATCTGCTGCGTGTTTTTAACTGGTTCACCGCAATATTACGACGTTGCTCTTCAGATTGAGTTTCATACACCTTCATTTCCCCTCTTCCCGCTGGTAACGCCTGCTCAACAACAAGCTCCGCATCTGTCTGAGCAATAATATCTTGTAATTGTTGATGTTGATTACACCAAATTGCATCAACATCCTGGTCTCGTGAATTATCCCGCCTTGCAGAAAAAGCCACTGTACGCGCTTGAAAACGAGCTTGTTTTCCACCTAATTCTAGTCCATACCCCGGCGTTGCAGGGTGTGTGACGACTACTTTGCCATCATCCAGCCATGCTTTAACATCAGTATCTTGAACTTGATAACCGAGTTTTCCTAACCCTTCTAATACCGTTTTCCTTTGTGCAGTGGCAACAACCTGTTGTTCTGCAGTACTTACGGCATTATTCAGCTTATCTATCCATGCAGTTAACACTTCTATCGAGTTTGATTGTATACTCGCTAGCGCATTCGAAATCATGGCTTCATTTTCATTACTCGCAAAAATAGCCAATTCATCACAAAGTTGTTCAATTTTATCGATAAGTTCAATTCGTTGCTGACTTAACTTCAATTGTTCTGCCAATGTCATGATCAATGAATCGGCACGTAAATGGCGCTGTGTGCCTTCTTTAAACTCTTCAAGCTCAAGCAGTTGTTGTTCCGCACGCTGAGCTTCATCAAGCGAAGTCATCAGTTTTAGCTTTTCAATCATCAATAGAATCTGCTCACATTGCTTGGCAAACGGCGTTTGAGGTAAGCCTGATTGCCAAAATTGCTTCACGCCTTCAGATTGTGCTTTTAGCTGGCTCAATAATGCCGCTGCCGATGGTGTTAGTGAAGTTGATTGTGAACTCAATAAAGCTAATACTTTAAAAATTAATTTATTAGATTGGTTTTCATCCAGTTCACTAGCCGAAATTAATTGCGTAAGAAGTTCGGTCTCATTTGGCAGTTTTTCATGTACCAGTGCGATTAATTCAGCCAAATTATGTTCTCTGTACTTTTTTGTTCGGGCTAATAACGCTTGTTTTTCAAGTTGTTGCTCACGAACTTCCTGTACTTCGTTATTCAGTGTCCCAGTAAACTCAACCAATTGGTTATTTAATAAACTTAAATTGCGTGCTGACAATGTGGCAACCTGTGCCTCATTTTCCATTAACTGCTGGTATGCTTGTTTGATTTGTGCAATACGCGGCTGATGATATTGGCTGCGGTTTGCCAATGCATTCCACTGTTTAAATCGACGTTTAACTACCGCAAGCTGACGCCGACACTGAATTTCATTCATTTCCCTAACAGTTATACGATGAACCGATGAACTCATAACGCACCTTCTTGCGGATTTTGACTCTCTATTTGAGAGAGGGATGAGGTTAATAAAGCCTGAGAAATGGCATCATGTAGTTGTTGCTGTGCCAAATCGCGATTTTGATACCATTCGATAATAGAAACCCGGTAACGCGCTGGTATCACTCGTGCCAGAACAGCACTGCGCCATAGCTCCCTAGAACGCGCTGTTTTTAATAGTGGGTGTGATGGTATGTCGCATTCAATACCGATGAGCAAACGGCCACTGGTTCGGTCCTCAACAATGCCATCAAAATGGAATACCCCATTTTGGCTTGCGGTGGTCACCTGCCAGCCACTTTGTCGAATAAAACTCATTACCGAATCGACAAACGCATTTTGCGGGAGCGTTTCGTTATCAACCGCTGACTGTGTATGACACATGCGACTAAGTAATTTTTTATTTTCTTTTTGCATTAATGGGTTACACGCATTTAACGCATAAGCCAGATAACCTTGTAAATAATCTCTTGGAATTTCCGGTTTGCGGTAAGTGGCTAGTAAATCAGAAATTTCATCTATTGGCATTGATGACATTATTACGACTTGCTGACGAGCACGAGTGATGGCGACATTTAAACGCCGTTCACCACCAGTTTGCCCTAATACCCCGAAGTTACGCCTGAATGTCCCCTGCGCATTGCGACCAAATGTGGTAGAAAATAAAATCACATCGCGTTCATCGCCTTGCACATTTTCCACATTTTTCACAAAAAATGACATATCTTCGTCATCGTGAGTGCGTTGGTTTTCCTGCGTATACGCCTGAAGAAAATCTTCATCCTGTGCTGCACGTAATTGAATTATTTGATTAATTAATGTTGCTTGTTTTTGGTTAAACGTGACTACCCCCACAGAGGGTCGTTGTTCGAAAGGCCGTTGCCACATTGAAGCTAAATGATCCACGATAGCGACTGCTTCAGCTTCATTGCTTTGGTTAACATACATGCCATTAACTTGAATAAGCTGTAATGGCTTAATTTTACTGACCATTTTAGAAGAAAACTGCGCTGGAATATTAAGCCTATTTTCATAGAAAGCAAAATTGGAGAAATTAATCAGCTCTCGATAAGCAGAACGGTAATGAATATCCAATGTATGAATAGGCAATACTGTACGTGCTAAATGTAATAAATCAGGGCAATCACTAATTTGCCGGTAATCCCATTGCTCTCCTGCCAATTCTTGTTGGTCATCGTCTTCTTCATCAATATCGTCTTCAATTTGCTTGCCTGTGAAAAATTTTGAAGGTGGCATTTGCTTTTCATCGCCACTAACAATGGCCTGTTTGGCTCTAAATAAAGTCGATAAGGCAAATTCAATCGGCATCTGTGAAGCTTCATCATAAATCACACTGTCAAACATGGCACCTTCAAGAGGGAGCACCTGGCTCGCTACATCGGGTGTCATCAACCAAACCGGCCGTAGTTGCATTAACCCAATATCTCGACCTTCTTGTATAAATTCCCTTAAACGTCGCGCTCTTGGCCCTGCTAAACGAGTAATTTCTTCCCATTCTCGGCGGTTCCCTAACGTTTTGATATCTATATTGGCCGTCAATGCCAATTTATTGAATTGTTGTAATTGTTTTTGAGCATTTTCTAGTTCAGCTAGGCCTGACATCAGCTGGCCGTGATTAGTACTTAATGCAGGCAATGTTGCCAGCAATTGAGCTTTAGTAAACAGACAGAAATAATAGTTAATTGTTTGAATTAATTGATCTCTCCATTGCGTTGTGCCCCCTTCAGTTGCGATAAGTTGTCCAATAGCCGGTTTTAATAGCGTTAAGATCCCCCAATGCTGCTCGGTAAAATGTTGTGTTTCTTCCCGAAACGATTGGTAACGCTGTAAATTTTCTTTCTGTTGCGCTATCAGCACCAGTTCAGTCGTATTTGACTCACCGTTTACGATGGCCATCTTAAACCGTTCAACGGTTTCTGATGAAAATACGCTATCTAGCCGACTTAATTGGTTTAAGCTTTCCGTTTTTGCACGTAACTTAGCTATTGCCGCCCTGACTTCATGACATTGATGGATAAACCCGGCTTTTTGTTGCTGAGTAATCGCGTCTATAAAATGCAAAGGTTCAGGGTACTGAGCGAGAAGCTCAGCCATATCTGCCACTCGTTTTAATTGCATGACCAACGGTTGCAATGTGCTACGCCACAGGTGGTTTGGCTGAAGCTCAAGACCAAGCTGTTGATATAATGGTTGTAATTCCCTTTCAAGTAAACGCCATTGTTGTTCAACGGCGATGGTATTAAGCACTGACGTCTGTTTTTCAGTCGTAGGCGCTAAGCCACTAGCCGCCATAAATGACTGCAATTGGTTTTGCCGACGGTAGTAATACGGGTTCAAGAAACGTAACCATGACCCTTGCATTGTTTCCATCAATGCTCGCGATAATTGGGAAAGATGGTCATTATCAATCCCCCTAAACACAGGGAATAATAACGGGTCGATATTTTCTTCATTAATCGATAATAAACGCTGATACAACAGCTCAAGTTGGTTAATAACTAAATTTCCCGTTTCACTGCTAAATAGCGTTAACCAACGGGAGAAATCCTGCCATTGTTCAGCCGTTAATTGGCTAAATTGTGCTTCATGCTGTGATAACCATTGCTCATGAGTCGATAATTGAGTCAACGTAATTTGCTGATATGGCGTTTTATAAGCTTCATCACGTTGCTTTTCAGTATCGATCAATCCCATAATAGATTGATTAAACAATAAATATTGAGGGTCATTCACCGTAAACTGCGATAAGGCTTTTAGTGCATTATTTTCATAATCCAATTGCCACCAAGTATACGCATGTGACTTCAAATCATCCGTTAGTTGCTCAATCGTATGGCTATCAAATTGCGCTAATAAAGGCTTAATGTGCTGTTCATCAATATCAAAATGAGGAAGCTTTTCAAGTTCAATCAATTGGCTTAATACTTGTTTATAAGAAACTTGAAACTTTTCGTCGATATTATTGAGTGAGTGAAAATACCTATCTATTTTTTGTTCAAATAGCTGAACGCGATTTACAAGATGAATTCTCTCTCCCTGCCAATCAAGCTCAACGGGCTGGCTTTTTTCTTGTCCCCAAAGTTGCTCAATTTGTTCTCTCACCGCCAAAATAATCTCACGGCCTTTTTGGCTTTGGCTGATATATAGTGCTCTATCCCCTAATCCATTAGCAATCAAACGCTTATAGACTACTTCTAGTGCAGCAGGTTTTTGACACACCACTAAAACGGTTTGCTGACGCCCTATCGCATCTGCAATCAAACTCACGATGGTTTGGCTTTTCCCTGTCCCTGGCGGCCCCTCAATCAGCAGCCCCGTGTTAGCTTGTGCAGCTTGAACAACTTGTTCTTGTGATGGGTCTGCCAATGACAATGCGTACTGATTAAGTAAATTATCTGGCTGTGTTTCACTCGTGCTATTGAGCGGTGAGACTTTTAGCATTGTCGCTAAGGCTGTTTGGGAAATAGGTAGCCCAGCAATTTGCTGTAAATCGCTACTCATCGCCTGTCCAATAAACGAGGTATGGAAGAGTACCGCTGAACAACAGATTTGTGCACTATTCTCTGCAATTGGAGTAGTGATCGACGGAAGTGGCGCGAGTTCTGTACCTTGTATCGGTAATAAAGACGTAAGTGTCTCCATCATATCTTCAATGGTTAAACCTGCTTTAGATAATAAATTATCTAATATTGTTTGCCACTCACTCACCGGAGGTATACCCGCAAAGCTTGCCAGTGCTGGATTTAAGCGTATTGCCGCCCTCTCATGATCAAAACTAAGCTGTATAGGGCTGTTTTGAGCTAAAGAAGTCCGTAATGAAACGGGCCATAAAAATAAAGGTGCTATTCGCGGTTTAATTTGATTCGGCTGTGTGTGCAATAATAAGAATGGGAAACCAAGGTACATGCCATCAATACCTGTATCCCGTTGATATAACTGCGTATCTGATTGTAGGATCCGTAATCGGCCATTGACGCCTTTATGCTGTAATAGCAAATCACTATCAATGGTAACCGTGCTTTTTTTGCGGTTCAATAAATGTTCAAGTAATGCACTTGCAGGGCGAACGGGGCTATCGCATTCCATTAAATCGACTCGCCCAGTATTTTGCGTTAAACGCATACGCACTAAGTTTCCACGCTGTGTTACTGACGTGAGCTTTTGTGTAAAAAACCTTAGAACTTCAAGAACATATTTTTGTGATTCGGGTACTTGCCAGTGTTCGAATGGAATAGCCAGCAATACGAGAATTTTGACTAACGGCAAGCGACGCATTAATAAAAAGTCATCAACCCAACCATCTAATTCAGGGATCCCTATACGTTTGAAATCACTGACTCGGTGGTTAATGAGCTGGTATAGTTCCCCTCTTGGTAACAAAAGTTGGTTTTTGGCTATTTCGCTATCAAAATTGTGGATATCATTGTGTTTTGCTAATTCAAAAGATTGCTCGACTAATGCAGTCAGTGAAACAAATTGCCCAATATCGGCACTTAGCAATAAAATATAATCAATTTCTTGCAGATTTTGTCTATCTAATAAGGCTTGTAGGCTTTCATTATGTGAGTCAGGAAATTGGCTATGCAGTAATTCCCAACGCGCAGCGAGCTGGCTTATTGACGTGATTAACAAATACAGTTTCAAGCTTTCTTCATTGAGTAATATATTCAACTGTTCAGCGCGTTGGCGTACTAAACATTGGCGGTGGTAGAGCTGCACTAACCAATGTTGTGGGTCGATATTCTGAATATGTTGAGTTAATGGCGCACTAATTAGTGCGTAAGCAAGAATAGGCTGTTCTAATAACCAAGCTGGTGTGATGATTTCACCACGGTAAATAAATGGCATATTCGGGTTTAGGATTTTTAAAGCTAAAGTGAGTTTAATATCTTGATTAATTTCACTTTGTAAGGCTCCATCTAGCGTTTTTGGGCTATCTAAAAAAGCCTGAAGTTGTTTGAGTTGTTCCTGACTATTATCAAGCTTTGCTAACCACGACGTTAATTCCCCGCGTAGCAAAAATTGGACTGCACCATCCCAATGAGCTTGTTCACCAGCAACCATGGCAAAAGTATCAGGCTGAGAAAATTGCTGACCGGCAAACTGGACTTGATGGTATTGAGTTGGCGAGCCTGCTATCGCACTTTTCGGTGCTTGGACCGCTTTCCCCTCTAGCCATGCTGACACCTGCGGCCATTGCCAACGTAAAAAACGATCCCGGCACAATAACCCGCGCAATAATAGTTGTAAGTTGGGGTCTAAATCATCAGGAAAATCAACACCATTAGTCATGACTTGGATTAAGAACGCATTATCATGAACTTGAGCAAAACACTGCCCTTGGGTCAGTTGTTCTAATAAAATAACCCCAAGACTCCACCAGTCTGATGCGGCGCTCACACCGCCTGCTAAGGTTTCTGGTGCGCTATAACGGGAAATATCTAAGGGTGTTACAATATCAAGGTCAAATTCAGACAAACTCGCAGAGCCATATTCAATTACCACAATATCTAAAGGCTCACGGCTGCGGATCAATAAATTAGCGGGACATAGATTACGATGACGTAAGCCATGCTCAGTAAATGCCGCTATCGCTTGCCCCATTTCTTCAACCAATTTGGGAATTTCATGTAACTGCCAAAATTCCCCTTGCTGAATAAATTGGCTCAGTGAGCCACCTTCTAGTAATTCAGTCACATGCCAAGCACGGTTTTCCCAGCGTCCCGTTTCATAAAACTCAGGCACATGGTCTGTTGGGATCAATTGAAGTACTTGATAAATCGTAGGGTCAGGTTCTTCACCTTTTTGATATAAGGTAAGCACACCATTTTTGTCGTTTTCAATATGTGTGACTAAGTAACGTTCACGTGGGCTATCGTTTTGGTTAATACGTCGTTCAAGCCGCCAATTGCCAATCAGTCGTTGAGATTGCTCCTCAATATTGCTTGTTTCAAGAGCTGCATCCGCCCCACACTCAAGGCAGATAAAATCCCCCTCATCCATGGAATGCCCATTCACACAAACTCTTTGTTCAATAATTTGGTTATTTTGATTATTCTCATCAATACTGAGTTTTGGGCTCTCAATCGAGGTATTGTGCTCATCAATGGGGCGCCAACCCGTTTCATGAATAGCTTCAAGGGTTAAATCCCAACCACAAAACTGATTATCTCCTTGTGGTGTTTTAATTTGCCCAGCACAAAAAATTTCAGTTAACGGCCGCTCTGTTTGGCAATGTGGGCAAAAACGTATCATGGTCATCCATTCATCCAATTAATTATTTTTTTAGTTGTCGCAAGGATTGATCTTGCTGTTCAATCAAGGTCCGCAAACGCAACATATCGTTACGTTCAGGAACCCCCGCCAAAAATAGCCGCCCTGTTTCATCAAACGCTAAATCCAGTACTTTATCTTCTGGTGTTATCGAGCGCTGATATGCCATAAATCGCACTTCTCCTAATGGCGTTAACATATGCAATTGCTGATTATCACTGCCTTTGAGCATCTGGGTTTGCGGAAGATCCACAATAAATGGCTCACTAATTAAGGCATCAATATTGGGAGCCATTTGTAAAACACGCTCTTCAATGTGTTCCCATTGATAACCGCTATAGACCAAAATATCCGCATCGGTTAGCTGTTTAATCCCTTTCACTAATTCGGATAAGGCTTCAGGCTGTTCAAACGGTTCTCCCCCTGAAATCGTGATGCCATCTGCGAATGGTAACCACTCCGTTATCTGGTCCAGTAATTGTTTCACCGTGATGCTATTGTCTTTCACTTGCCATGTATCAGGAGAAAGACAGCCTTTACAACGTAATGAGCATCCCTGAAACCAGATACCAATACGTTTTCCAGGGCCTAGAGCCGTAATTGGAAAATGAATTCGTGAAATATTAATATTCACCACGTCAATTACTCATCGCTGCTAACGTGATTTGCGTTGTTTCACCTGTGGCAATTTCGACAATTTGATAAGCCGAATTAGGCTGTAAATCTTGGTCGAAAACAGCGCGAGATAATGGGTTAATTAAATAGCTTTCTAATTGGTTACGTATACCTCGACCGCCATTAGATAAATCAGCTAAGCAATGTTGTTTTAACGTTTCTTTGGCTTGTGGTGAAATTGAAATAGTCAGTGATTGCTTTTCCAAACCAGAAAGAATATTTCCCACCATTTGTTCGAATATTTGTTGTGCCACATCAGGGCGAATAAAATCAAAAACAATAATGTTTTCCCCAATTCGGTTGAGCAGCTCTGGTCTATTTAACACTAATTTAAAGTGACGTTCGATTTCACTTTTCACATTACGCGTCACCGTTTCGAAAGGCTCACTCGGCTGGACATTCGCTACCCGCTCACCATTTGCATCCAAACGATAAATGCCAAGATTTGACGTAAAAATAATCAACGACTCTGAAAAATAAACGCGATCACCACGTCCTGAGGTCAATACACCATCATCAATAATTTGTAGAAATTTATCCATTAAATGAGGGTGTGCTTTTTCTATCTCATCAAACAACACCACACTAAACGGCTTTTCACGAATGGCATTCGTCAATTCACCACCAGAATCATAACCGACATAGCCAGGAGGAGCGCCAATTAAACGTTGGTCTGCATGTTCTGCACTAAATTCAGACATATCAAAGCGGATATACGCACTTTCATCACCAAATAGCAATTGAGTGACCGTTTTCGCCAGTTCCGTTTTCCCGACACCCGTTGGCCCCGCTAGAAACAAAACGCCTCGAGGTCGCCCACCTTTATGCCCCCCCACTCCGGTCATTGCACGTTTAATAATGTCCAATAAATGAGTGACGGCATGTTGTTGTCCTTTAACTCGGCGAGAAATAATCTCTGGGGCGTTATGTATTTTCTGCTTATCAATTTTTTTCCAAGGGTCTTCCGTTATGCCTACTTTATAACGTCGTACCGCATCACTAATACGTGTCACAGGGACATTTTCAATCCGTGCGAGCTGCACTATCGCCGTTAAGTCCAGTAACAAGAGTCCTTCTGTTTCATCAATAAAGTCATTAAATAAGCTGTCTTTATCCGCTTGTTCTATGCTATTAACATCAGATAATGAAGCTAACAACATTGGCGTAAGAACCCGACGAACTTGGCTGTCAGGCTTCGCAACAGGAATGGCTCTCACTCGTGGGTTATTAACTAAAAACCAATCAGGTAAATCGGTTTCTTTCTCCACAATCCAAAAAATAGAATTGTAGAACGGCTGGTTATTTTCCCCTGCTGGTCGCGTTTTTGCTTGGTGAGAAACCACCAGAGCCCGAGTAAATAAGCTGTGCTCAGCGGGAGTCAGGTTATCGCGATGGGAAATCAAGCAAGAGGCGAAATCAATACATAATGCAATTGGCTGCTGCTTATAGTTAATAAATTTTTCCAGCAAATGATTCAACATATCAATACCACCAGCGGCTTTATCATCAGCCATATGCAAACCTAAGTTTTGCATCAATGTGGCACTCGCTTGCGAGTTTTCTGTGGGGCTCGCCACGCATTGAAAACCAATCAGTGGTGTATAGGTAATAACATAGGCATACCCTGCCTGAAACAAGTTATTAAAGAGTGCTTGGTTAAACGGCAGTGGTGTCACTACCCTAGGCGCAATTTCGCTGGCTTGTAGGTCTCGAACATTGCCAAATAGAACAAACTGACTTTTCAGTGGAATAAATCGCAGTAAGTCTCTTAACCAGCGCGGTTTTTGAAAATCCATGTTCATAGCACCCCTTGAGTATGAAAGTATTCTTTGCAGTTTACCTGAAATCACTAGCAAATGGCGTCAAGATCTTGAACTCATACCGTATTATCTGAACATTCTCATTTAGATAGAAATAGGCTAAATTTAAAGCAGAACAGGTTTGTGTTTATTGCCTGATAATTGTTCAATAATTTCGTGATAGCTTCTTCTTTTTAAACAATTATCACTGTTAATTCCTAAACTGTCGCTATAGTATTGTATTAATGAAGACCAAAGCAGAGCGAGGTGAGTCATGTGGCAAGCAATGTGTCGTTTATTAAGTGAACACTTAGGTGAGGCGGAGCTACGTAACAAAGTCATTCTGTCTGGTGGTGATATTCACCATACGTTAAGAATTGACTATGGCGAACACACCGTGTTCATTAAACAAAATCGGCGTGAGTTTTTGCCTTTATTTAAACAGGAGGCTGAGCAACTTGAAATGCTCGCTAAAAGCCAAACGATAACCGTTCCTAAGGTTTACGGTGTTGGTAGTAATAAGCACCACAGTTTCCTTCTGCTCGAATACTTCCCTCTTAAGCCTTTCGACAACACCAATGCATGGCATTTTGGCCAACAATTAGCGCGTTTACATCAATGGGAAGAGCAGCCTAGCTACGGGTTTGATTTTGATACTATGCTAAGCACAATTGTGCAACCTAATGGCTGGGAAAAGCGTTGGAATTCATTTTTTGCAGAAAAGCGTATTGGCTTGCAATTACAACTCGCTTCCGAAAAAGGAATGGTATTTGCTGATATTCAGCAAATTGTCGATATTGTTAAGGAGAAACTTGCTGGGCATCAGCCACAACCCTCTTTATTACATGGTGACTTATGGCCAGCTAACTGTGCTATCACTCAAAATCTTGAAGGTGTATTATATGACCCCGCATGTTATTGGGGAGATAGGGAGTGTGATATAGCAATGTTGCCATTATATCAAGATCTTCCGATCCAAATTATTGATGGCTACCAAAGTGTTTGGCCGCTCCCCAATGGCTTTTTAGATAGACAACCAATATACCAACTTTACTATTTACTTAATCAAGCCCATATCTTTGGTAACGAACAAAGCTACCAGCAAGCACGCACGATTATTGATAATCTACTCAACGAAAAATAAGCTCCTGTTTTTTAGCATTTAGCACGACAAATAATTAATTTTCTAAATAATTCGAACTGTGGCAAGGCGGCGATTGAGGATAGTTTGGGGAGCATACACAAGTATGTGACCCGAGTAGCTAAACGCAGCCAACACCCTCATAGTATGGAGTACGACGAATAATTAATTTTCTAAATAATTCGAGCTGTAGCAAGGCGGCAATTGAGGATAGTTTGGGGAGAATACACAAGTATGTGACCCAAATAGCCGAAAGAAGCCAACACTCTCATAGCATGGAGTACGACGAATAATTAATTTTCTATATAATTCGCATTATGAGTAGGCGGCAAGTGCAGATATCTCGGGGAGCATACACAAGTATGTGACCCGAGTAGCTAAACGCAGCCAACACCCTCATAACGCGAAGTATGACGAAAATTCGAAAATTACCAATTAAGGAAACATAGAAGAAAATACAACGCTAGCCCCAATACAATTGGCCAAAAATAAAGAAGAAAAAATTGAGTGAATATCGTATGACGTGGAATAGTCACCTTAGCTTCAAGCTCTTCTTTTGAGATGTCTATCCCTTTTGCTTTTTCTATGATTACGTGATCTTCTAGACTTTCACGAATAAACTTAATTTGCCGGTACATGCGCAAACCTGATGCACTTAACGCGAGCCCAACAAAAATAAAAATAAAGATGATGATAAAGCTGATATTACTGCCGGAAAACCCATTAGCGACTTGAGGTACTGGTGAGTTATTCCAAAAGAAATTTAGGAATGGTGTACTTTGACGGGTCATTTCCGCCATTAATTTAATAAAATCATTAGCGACTGCATTAATCCCTTCTCCTGCGAGCCCCTTCATGCCTGCCAGTTTAATTAAAGACGCCAATGTCGAAATTAATGCTAACAGAAAAACAACCCAACCCAGAATACGTTTGCCGATTGCGACATAATTGGCATTATGGTAATTCATTACTGCTTTTCCTCAGCGTTATGATTTTTGATAAATTTTTACAATGATTATTCAACGCTAATCATAGCTGAAAATATTCATTGCCTCCAAATTTCAATTCACGATTAATAATAATATATAGACTTTCAGACTAATCAAAATAGTGAGGCTATTCATTACCATTATACTTTTACTTCATACTGTCCGAATATTCCTCAATATTAGACTAATACTGATTTCAAGTAATACGCTTAAAGTCAGTTTACTGATATCATGACTTCTTCGTTAATAAATACGACATGAATGGAGTTTTGACATGTACCATAATCTTCCCATCCAATCGGTCATTTTTGATATGGATGGTTTACTGATCGACTCGGAACCTTTTTGGGCACAGGCTGAACTTGAGATTTTTTCACAATTGGGTGTTGACGTTTCAATTGCGGATACCCTGCCTGATACCTTAGGTTTACGTATTGACCATGTGGTGGAGCTTTGGTACCACGCTTCCCCTTGGCAAGGATGCAGCCAAGAAGAAGCCACACAACGCATCATTGACCGTGTTGTTGGCTTAGTTGAAGAAACTCGCCCTATTCTACCGGGTGTGCAACATGCTATGGAACTTTGCCGTTCAATGGATTTAAAAATTGCGCTGGCTTCCGCCTCTCCTTTGTACATGTTAGAAAAAGTATTAAACCTTCTGGATATTCGTGATTATTTCTCCGCGGTTATTTCCGCATCTGATTTACCTTTGAGTAAACCTCATCCTGAAGTTTATCTTAAAGCAGCAGCTGAGTTATCGACTAAACCCGTCAATTGCGTTTCATTAGAAGATTCATTTAACGGTATGATTTCTGCAAAAGCCGCCAGAATGCGTTCAATTGTGGTACCTGATAGCAAGCATTTTAATGACCCGCGCTTTGGTTTGGCGGATATCAAATTAGCCTCACTGAATGACTTAAAGGCTGAACATTTACGTTAAGAATACCTTGAGTATCTAATAAGTGTTCTCCCCTATCTAATTTAGGTAGGGGTATTGTGTTAAATTATAAAATACTTCCCTTATTTGCTAATAAATAAGAGTTTTTTTATCTTTCTACCACTATCATATTCTTTTCAAACACTTTATACTGCCAATCAACTGTATAGATAAACAGATGGTATTTTATCCACCATGACAGCTGAAGGGCATCTGCTTTTTTCCGTCGCCTCTTTAATAATGGCTCATAAACTTCAAATCACCCCAGAGATTGCTCATGGTGATTGGCTGCACATGGTTCCAGGGGCCTTATTAGGCGCATTATTGCCCGATATTGACCACCCCTCTTCAATTCCTGGTCGACTACTACGGATTTTTTCATTACCCATTTCCAAATTGTGTGGGCACCGGGGGTTTACTCATAGCTTAGTTGCATGGTTACTTTTGATGATTTCTTGTTATCAATGGATACCAACCGAATGGGCAATTCCAAATGATATTATCCAAGCTTTTTTATTAGGTTATATCAGTCATCTAGTCGCAGACATGCTCACCCCTTCAGGAGTACCATTCCTATGGCCACTCCCTCAACGCTTTTGTTTTCCCATGATCCGCGGTAAAAATAGCCAACGAGGGGAACGCTTTATTGCCATTATTTTGACTGTTTGTGCCTGTTTTTTACCTGCAGATTACCAATTCGATTTTTATAACCACATTGATATGATTATAAAATATATTCATAATCAAATAGATACACACATTCCCACATAAATTATAGTTTTGTAATATAATGTAAGTATGAATAATACTATATTATTACTTTTTGATATAAGAAATGTGTTTTATCAACTGATAACATATAACCAGTTGTTTGAAGCAACTAAATCCTTATAACCAATAAGGACTAAAGGGCAAGTAACATACCTTATAAAAATATGATTTGGAGTTCGGAATGAATATTCCTCTAATTATTAATGTGCTCGGCTTTGTAGCACTACTAATACTGTTGGCAAAACTAGGGGCTAAAGGCTGGAGCCTATCTAAAAAAGTGTTAGTCGGTCTGGTTTTCGGTGTTGCCTACGGGGTAATACTGCACCTCGTGTATGGTAGTGGCCACCAAACGGTAAAAGACTCCATTCTGTGGTTTAATATTGTCGGAAATGGTTATGTGCAGCTATTACAAATGGTGATTATGCCATTAGTATTTGCTTCAATACTAAGTGCAGTGGCAAGGCTACATAAAGCTTCTTCGCTAGGTAAAATTAGCTTTTTAACAATTGGCACTTTGTTATTTACCACAGCTATTGCGGCGTTAGTGGGTATTTTAATTGCCAATTTATTCGGCCTGACTGCCGAAGGTTTAGTTCAAGGTCAATCCGAAACAGCACGTTTATCAGCAATAGAAAGCAACTATATTGGGAAAGTTTCTGACTTAACCGTGCCTCAGCTAATCTTATCGTTTATTCCAAAAAATCCATTTGCAGATTTAACTGGTGCAAACCCAACGTCAATTATTAGTGTCGTTATTTTTGCTGCTTTCTTAGGTGTTGCCGCACTGCAACTGTTTAAAGATGATAAAGAGCGTGGTGAAAAAGCCTTAGCAGCGATTGATGTTATGCAAGCTTGGGCAATGAAATTAGTTCGCTTGGTCATGCGTTTAACGCCATATGGTGTGATGGCGCTGATGATTAAAGTCGTAGCAAGTTCAAACTTGCATGACATCATCAACCTAGGCACTTTTGTTATTGCGTCCTATGTTGCGTTAGGCATTATGTTTGTTGTACATGGTATTTTAGTGGCGACGACTGGCTTAAACCCTATTAAATTCTTTAAGAAAGCGGGCCCGGTTCTGACATTTGCATTCACTAGCCGTTCAAGTGCTGCAAGTATTCCACTAAATATTGAAACACAAACACGTCGTTTCGGTATTCCTGAATCGATTGCTAGCTTCTCTGCATCGTTCGGAGCAACAATTGGGCAAAATGGTTGTGCGGGTATTTACCCTGCAATGTTAGCCGTGATGGTCGCACCGACAATGGGTATTAATCCATTCGACCCGCTGTGGATTGCGACATTAGTCGGTATCGTGACTATCAGTTCCGCAGGTGTCGCGGGTGTTGGTGGCGGTGCAACTTTCGCCGCATTAATTGTACTACCAGCGATGGGCTTACCAGTTACATTAGTTGCTCTGTTAATTTCAGTTGAGCCATTAATTGATATGGGTCGTACTGCATTGAATGTCAGTGGTTCAATGACAGCAGGCACAGTGACTAGCCAGTTGATGGGTGAAACAGATAAAGCGATATTCAATCAAAATGATGACGCAGATTTAAAACACGTTTAACTTATCATTATGATTCAAACGAAACCTGCCTTCTGGCAGGTTTTTTTATGATTATGATAAGTATGTGAAATTTATTTACCTTGGAGAATATCAAAAAAATCAGTTTTTTGTGCTGAATAATATTGCAATAAACTGGAATAACGTAAGATAATAAAGCCTGAGCAACGTTTTCTTGAGCTTCCTGCTTGTGTTGCGTCAATCCATTTTCTATGGGTATTTTATCAACATCATTTATGGTTTTTTAATATGACTAATAATGTCCATATCCTAAAAACTGATCCTTCAGATAACCCTTGTGTAAGCTGCGGTGCATGTTGTGCCTATTTTCGTGTCTCTTTTTATTGGGCTGAGGCTGAAAGTGGGGGTGGTGTTGTACCACAACATTTAACTGAGCAAATAACCCCATTTATGAGTTGTATGCAGGGAACAAACCAAAAACATAATACGCGTTGTAGCGCTTTAGAGGGCACCATTGGAGAGTGTGTGTCTTGTTCGATATACACACAAAGGCCAACACCTTGCCGCGAGTTTGAACAATCTTGGCAAGATGGTATTTATAATGAGGCGTGCGATAGAGCACGTGCTGCTCATGGTTTACCCCCTTTAGAGCCTCATCAGCCACAAATAGCGTGCTAGCCGTCAATGACCCAGATTTTTCTGGGTTATCTCTTTTTTGAGCCAAATCTGAAAAATGCGTCCTTGCACACGTGTTAATCATCCAGCTATTTAAATTACATAATTTCGTTCATTACCTGCATCGCCAACTCAAAAGAGTATAAACGAGCTTGATGATCAAAAATTTGGCCATTTACCATAATTTCATCCGCTTGAGTTTGCCGTAATATCGTATCCAACCCATGACGTACCTTGGTTTTATCCCCTACCAATGACATGCCTAATGCTTGTTGAACACCAAATTTTTCAGCGGGTGACCAAATACTTTCCATACTCTCAACAGGTGCAGGCAATTGAGAAGGTTGACCACGACGTAACATAACAAAGGCTTGCTGCATCGACGTAAATAAAAACTCTGCTTCACGTTGAGTATCCGCGGCAATGATATTGATACAAACCATCGCATACGGCTTAGAGAGTCTCTGAGATGGCTGGAAATTAGCACGATAAACTTCCAATGCCTGTAATAATAAATCAGGGGCAAAATGAGAAGCAAAAGCAAAAGGAAGCCCCATTTGCGCGGCTAACCTTGCACTGTATAAACTCGATCCTAACAACCAAACCGGAATTTTTTCACCAAAGCCTGGCACTGGACGCACTGCTGGATCTGGGTTTATAGCATCAAACCAATTAATGATTTGCGCAACATCTTGCGGGAAATTATCGATATCCGTATTCATATGGCGGCGTAAAGCTTGCATCGTTCGCTGATCACTTCCAGGAGCACGCCCTATGCCTAAATCAATGCGTTCAGGGTAAAGTGTGTTTAGTGTGCCAAATTGCTCTGCTATCACCAAAGGGGAATGATTCGGCAACATGACGCCACCAGAACCTAAACGTAAATTGTGAGTATTTGCGGCAAGATAGCCTATTAACACCGAAGTCGCCGCGCTAGCAATCCCAGTCATATTATGGTGTTCCGCAAGCCAATAGCGGTGGTAACCGAGTTTTTCTGCTAATTGAGCAATATCAAGGGAATGAGCAAAGGCCTCTTTCGCCGTCGAACCCTGAATGATTGGCGCAAGGTCGAGTAAAGAAAGGGGAATTTTTTTATCTGACATACACACTCACTTTGTTAGAATTTTGTTGAACCTAACTTACCATCCTAGACTATCCCCTCTGATGTCTCCAGCACTGAAATTTGTATTAGCACAAGTAGTCTAAAAATGTAAATTACCGTCTAATAAGCCACTGTTTTATATAAATTATGGTTCAAGCTTGAATAAAAAGTGCAGTAATTATGGAGCTTCCGTCAGGGGAGGTAAAAGCGATTGCGAGACAATATGAATTGATGAATGATTTACCCATCACCAATACAGAGGATACTGAAATGAAAAAATTAAATACCGGTTTATTAGCTTTAGCATTATTAACCGTCGGCTTTACCGCAGCAGCAAATGGCGTTAACCACAAAATGCCTCGTCAGCACATGGGTAATCATCACAATATGGTATATAGCGTTGCGGAACAAACGATGACACCAAATGAAACTGCAAAAAAGCTGGCCAATAATGCGCCCAAAATTGAAGATGGCAAACGCTATGTAGTCAAAGTTACAGTGATGGAAGTCCCTGAATATAAACCAATGAATGCTATGCCAACACCAGAGCCAATTCGTGTCCCAGCTACACAGTAATAATTGGTATCAATGAAAATTAATTAAGTTATCGGCAAAACCTTTTATATTGATAAGTACAACCAGATAGCACCTATCAATAAAAGCCGATATCTTATCCAGACAATAAAGAGTTCTACACTCTAAATAATTCATGGTGCAGTTAGGCGACGAATGAATTCAGTCAACAACGCTGTAACTTGAAGTATGACGAGTATATATATCCTACGATTGCCTCTGTATACCAGAGGCTTTTTTTTAAAAAAGTTTCTCTGAATTGGACCTTCCTCTCTAGTAATAATACCTAATAGCGACTACTCTTAATTCAAGCAGATTGTTAATAACTGTAATTTATTAACACTTTGTTTGACATCCCTTAAATAGAAAATCAGGAGCTTATCATGGGGTATTTTGAATTAAAAAAATCCACTAAAGACGTTGCTCAGCCTTACTATTTCGTTTTAAAAGCAGCAAATCACGAAGTGATTGCAAAAAGTGAAATGTATGCATCTAAGCAATCTGCGCTTAAAGGGATTGCCTCTGTCCAAAAAAATGGCTCTTCTGAAACAATAAAAGATCTAACTGAGTAAGTTTCTGTGGCCCCAGCCTTCTGCGAATCGGGGCCACTTTTTTATCTGTTGGCTTATATAACTTACATAAATACACGCTATTGCAAGTAACACAATTTAAATTAATTGCTATTCAATTTAAGCACTAAGTAAATTAGCCACTAATCAAATGAACCTAAGTAACGCAGTAACAACCGCTGCTGACAACACAATGATAATAAATGGTTTTTTAAACCAAGTCAGTACACCTGCCACTAATACCCCTACAATTTTAGGCCAATCCGAAACTTCATCACCTGAAAATAACGTAGACGTTGCCGCAACTGAAAATAAAATAACAATGGCTGCTGCTGAAAATAATACTTTGCTATTCTCCGAAAGGACTACTCGACCGCGTAGCAAAGCCCCTGATGCTCGCATTAAATAAGTACCAACCGCCAACAACAGTATTCCGCTAATAATTAACCACGGGTTATTTGTCACTATTATTTCCTTATATAAACAACCAAGCTCAATAATGCCAGTAATACAGGGATCCCCGCTGGTAGTATCGGTGTCGTTGCAACAGCGATAACTGCACCGATAACGGCGGTTAACCGCAGGCGTTTATCCGATAACGCGGGCAATGAAAGCGCTAAAATAATCGCAGGAAACATCGCATCCATGCCATATATATGAGTATCATTAATAAAGCTGCCCAATACCTCACCTATCACAACACCAATTGGCCAACACAATAGAATACCTATCCCACACAACCAAAAAGCCGCACGTTTTTCTGATTCAGTTTCTTGAGCTAAGCCAAATACAACACTCTCATCATTCATAATATGATAGCCCAATAGCGACTTTGCTCCCTTCCCCGTTAAATCACTCGTTGCAAAACTAAAGGGGATATGTCGTGAATTGACTAATAGCCCCGCGAGTGCAGCAGAAAGCGGACTTCCACCAGCAAAAATCACGCCGATAAACAAAAACTCGGACGCCCCTGCGATCACTAAAATAGATAAAGTCACTGGTATCCACCAGTCAAATCCCTGTGAAAGCGCCAATGCACCATAAGAAATGCCAACAATTAAGTCAGCAAAACAGACAAGAGCTATATTTTTCACTGTGCTATGATTTAGCTTTGAGCTTATTGAAGTTAGCATCCCTAGACCGTTCGATATATAATACGTTTGTTCATTATGTCGATAGATAGTATAAAGTGCAATCTAAATAGGAAAATTAAAATTGAATCTACCTTCACCTCCCATTGAGTTGATTTCAAAAGCCCTTTTTCGTGAAAGACAAAAAAGCGGGCTATCCCTATCAGAGTTATCTCGAAAAGCGGGTATCGCTAAATCTACACTTTCTCTATTGGAATCGGGTAGTGGTAACCCAAGTATTGAAACCTTATGGGCACTTTGTGTAGCGTTAGATATTCCTTTCGCACGATTAATTGAAGAAAAGCAAGAAGCTGTCACTGTGATCCGTCATGGAGAGGCGATACCGGTCAGTGCCGAACACGCGAATTATTTGGCCTTTTTACTCTCATCAGCCCCCGCAGATTCGCGACGTGATATTTATACTGTGGTTGCCCAGCCCGGTCGTGATCGTATTTCAGAACCTCATATGCATGGCGTCAGCGAGCACATCATTATTATGTCTGGCAGAGCGTTAGTCGGCCCATTGGATAACCCTGTTGAGCTACAAGTTGGGGACTATATTCACTACCCCGGAGATGAGCCACATATAATGCGAGCCTTAGAACCGAATACAATGGCAGTTATGGTGATCGATAAACAAAATTAATCACCTATCTAGCCCAATAGATTTTGCGTTATTATAGTTTTAATGAATATTAATTGGAGCCTGTATTATGCCCTACTATGATGAAATTGTTGAAAAAGTAAACCAATTGATTGATGAAAATTCAGTTCATAAGATGAATGAAATGCTGATGCAGCTATCCCATGACCCACAAATCAACCAAGAACAACGTTTTGAACAACAACAGCGCTTAAGAGAAGCTATTTTTATTCATCACAACGAATAGCAGCCAAATATGTGGCCGCTACTCGCACTCTTAACTTATCTTAATAACCAAAATAAATAGGCAGTAGGGTTAGTGGTAACCCCGGTATTGGTAAAATAACTAGCCCTAATAGCATTAACATACTCAATTAAAACTCCTGTTGCTGTAAATAACTCCACGCATACTGGGCATGAAGTTCAGCACCTGTCGCCATCGTGTCTTCATCAATATTAAAACAACCATGATGATGTGCCCATTGAGTGTCCTTTTCGGCATTTCCTGTGCCTAACAGAGCAAAGCACCCCGGGATGTTTTCAATGTAGAAGCTGAAATCTTCACCACCCGGTGTTGGTCTTTCGTTAATCAGAGCTTGCTCACCAAAAGCTTGTGAAATGACTGATTGAGCCAGTAGCGCACTGCGCTCCTCATTGATAACCGGTAATGTCCCATAGATATAATCAACCTGTGCAGTCGCCCCATAAATAGCCGCAGTGTGCTCGGCATAACGGCGGATCGCAGCTTCGATGCGGTTACGAGTTTCGATATCAAAACAACGTACCGTACCATCCAATACTGCATTTTCTGCAATAACATTGAAGCGTGTCCCGACATCCATTTTACCTATCGTGACCACGGCTGAGTCTAAAGATGAGGTTTCTCGGGACACAATCGCTTGTAAATTCATGACAAATGCTGAAGCAACAACTGCTGCATCAATAGTTGCTTCTGGCATAGAACCATGACCACCACGGCCTTTAAAAGTGACTTTCAGTAAATCAGCAGAAGCAAAAGACCCACCCACATTACAAGATACTTTTCCTGATGGTGTGGTTGTCCAAATATGCATACCAAAAACGTTATCCACATTTTCGATTGCGCCTTGTTTGATCATGGCTAATGCGCCTTGAGCAATCTCTTCTGCAGGTTGGAAAATTAAACGCACATTGCCGGCTAATTCTTCTCGCACCTCATACAATGCTTTGGCTGCCGTTAATAGCATTGCCGTATGCGCATCATGACCACAAGCGTGCATTTTACCTTCAATGGTCGATTTATATTCTAATGAATCATTCAATTCCAAAACGGGTAATGCGTCTATATCTGCACGCAGAGCAACTGTTTTACCTGGCTTACCGCCGTTAATTTCCGCAATAACACCGGTAGGCTCGGTTAGCCGATACTCGATTCCGATTTTGTCTAATTCTTCAGCAATACGTTGCGTGGTGCGTACTTCTTCAAACGGTAGTTCAGGGTGAGCGTGTAGATCACGACGAAAAGCAATCATTTCAGGTGTATATTTTTTGATTGCGGCTGTAATTGTTTTATTAATCATTTTTCTACCTTTTACCCTATTGCTCAACCAGATACTGAATCTGGCTCACTTATTAATTAACATTCTATTAATGACTTAACGGTAGCAAACATCACATCTGCTCCTCGCGCGATTTGTGCATAATCCGTCCATTCATCTGGGTGATGGCTTAACCCATTACGACTTGGCACAAATATCAGTCCCGTTTGAGTCATACCTGCAAAAATCATAGAGTCATGCCCCGCGCCACTGACCATTGAACGAAAACGTAAGTTTTGGTCGCTGGCATGTTGTTGCATTAGTTGATAAATATCACTATTGAGCTCCGTTGGCTGAACATATAACGGCTGAACAATATCGCTTGAAATCGCTAACGAATTGCTAACCTGTTCTGTTAATTCGATTATTTGTTCAATCACTTTACGTAACGCAACGTCATTTTTAGAGCGAATATCGACGCTAAAAGTGACTTCGCTTGGGATGACATTCGCCCCATTAGGTAATACTGATAATCGGCCTACGGTCGCAACCGTATTATCCCCTGCCGCCTTTGCTAGTTCAGGAATATGACTAATAATTTGGCTTGCACACACTAATGCATCGGCTCGCATATTCATCGGCGTAGTACCTGCATGGCCTGCTTTACCTGTCAGTTTAATCTCTAACTGACTGATACCTACGATAGTTTCTACGATCCCTATATCTTCATTTGCCTGTTCTAACACCGGGCCTTGTTCGATGTGTAATTCTAAAAATGCTTTGACCTTTTTAGGGTCGAGCACAGCTTGTGATGCATGATCAGCATTGAACCCTGCCTCTGCCATACGCTGCGCCGCACTTACACCCTGCCTATCTTTGAGTTGGTATAATTCTTTTGTACCAATCAAACCCGTTATCACACTTGAAGCCATCAAGCCCCGGCCAAAACTGGTCCCTTCCTCTTCAACCAAGGCAATGACTTCTAAGGGATATTTCGGAGTTAAGTTTTGTTCGCGAATGCGCGCTACGACATCCAAACCTGTAACAATCCCTGCCGGGCCATCAAATGCCCCGCCATGAGGAACAGAGTCAAAATGAGAACCCACAATCACCACAGGCAAATCAGGTTGCTGGCCTTCTAAGCGCCCATAAATATTACCAATAGCATCTTCTCGAACTTGTAATCCTAAAGCGCGCATTTCTTGTTTTAGGTAATCACGCGCTTGTTTATCTTGTTCGCTATAGCTCATCCGAGTAGTGCCCTGCCCCGGTGTTGCAGTGTATTCTGCTAACTGTTCTAAATGACGCTGAATTCTTGAAGTACTTGTTTCCATTATTTTTTACCCTGCAATTGGAACAATATAAGCCACCATAATACCTGCTAATACAACAGAAACCATGGTCACAGAAATAAAGCCACCAACTAGCATCGGCCCTAACATATGGCTAGTTAATACTTGGCGTTCTTTTTCATCTTTCGTTAATGCGTTGATCGCTTCGTTAGTAATGATGTAGTCAGCAGGGAAACCATATAAAGCCGTTAGAGCAACAGCAAATGCCATTTCTTTGGTAACGCCTAATATTTTACCAACCACCCATGATGCAAGGTACATTCCAATAACCGCTGCACTAATTAACACCACCATCGGATAAACTAGACGCAATAACATATCAGGAGTCGCATGGTTTAATGTATCGAAGATAAATAACATTAAGGCCATAATGGCGAACCCAAAACCATTGGCTTTTTGTAATGGTTGTCTTTCTAAGAAACCTAACGAAGAGGCAATAACACCAAATAATAAACACAACACAAATGGGCTAATACTCACATAAGGGGCTGCAAAAGATGAGGCTAAATAAGCCAAATACCCTACCGCAGCTAAGCGTAAGAATTTAAAATAGCTGGTGTTATAGTGGTTAGGGATTTTCTTGAACATACGTGGCATTTCATCTTCAGATACCACTGCTTTAACTTCAACATCTTTTGCGCCATCAACAGATAATGTTTCTTGCCATTGGCCATTGCGATATTTTTCTAGAACTCGACGCCCTTCTTTTTTTAACATCACGGCAGTGAGTGGATAACCTGCAAACCCCTGCATAACGTAAATTAAAATAGCGAAAACCGAAAGGTCAACTAAACCTGCCTCAGCAGCACCTTTTGACATAATTAGCGAAGAAACGATTCCACCAACTAACGGAGGAACTGCAACTAATACAGTATTTAAATCAAATAAGGCAATACCGACAATAAAGGTCAAGAAAATAATGCCTAAAATCCCAGCTAAGGAGATAAGAATAGTTTTCCATTGGCGCAACAATTCTTTTAACGATAATAAGGTTCCCATATTTGTAATTAACAAATACATCAAGGTAACCGCAACGACTTGAGGAATACCGGCAATACTCACAATATCTTTCGGGAAAATAGTCCAATAACCTAAAAGAAAGAGCACTGCGCATACAAATACGGAGGGGATCCAAGCCTTAGTTCTAACGGCTATAGCATCCCCAATATATAATATCCCCACTATCAGAAACAGAGCTAACATCTGTGACATAACTTTTTCCCCGCACTTATCTTTTTTTATTAGATTATTTTTTGGTATTGAAAACTATTAATTTCAATTAAGATTAGATTATAAATTTTATTTGGTGCAACAAAACACCAATATAGAGAGTATTTCGCTACAAATACACGAAATTGCAACAAAATTCATCATAACACCGAAAATTCAGATGTATAGAGAGTCAAACAGGATTTAAACAGCTTGGAATAAAGGTATGCAGTGAACTAAATAGTCAGATATAACATTGAAAGGGGGAAAGCACATTAACATTCTCTAAATGCAGGTTTATAAGCCAATATTTTATGTCATTTAAGTTATTATTTATAAACAAATCAACTATAGTTTATTTTTTAATCTATGAAATTATATTCTATTGTCCATGGCTGTATTTTCAATAAATATCGTAATAAGATGAAAAATCACCTTATAAATATGACCAATATTTCTATTTATAGGAAATATTCTACTTTATTTTATTTTTAAACCGTTTCTCTTTATATTGCTGTTGAAAAGGATGATATCCCTTCATCTCCAATTTAGTTTGTTTTGGCAATAAAGTTTATTTAAACAAAGAAAAACCCCATAGATAATTCACTACCTACAGGGTTTAATGAGTAATAGATAAAGTAATTTAATGACTAGTTTGTTGTTCAGCCGCTACCTTAGCTGGTTTTATTTTGCGATTATTTTCAAAGCCGGGTTGTGGAACTTTAATAAAGAATGTCAGTATTCCTGCAAAGATATACAAACCTGTATATGCCCAAACAACACCCACAATATCAAAGAAAGGCAATACTAAACTAGCTATTGCCGGTGCAGCAAAATTACTCAGCCCCGCTGAAAGGTTATAAATTGAGACCGCAGCACCTTTATGGTGTGGCTCAATACTTGGGAATACCGCCGTCATTGGAACAAATGCAGCCACAAAAATACCTAATAAAATGGCGGGTATTAATGCGATGACAAAATTATGACCAAAATAAACCGGTAAGTAATAAAACATTAAGCTGGATATTGCCATACCTAGGCACCCAAACCACCTAACTTGGCGGATCCAACCAATATGTTCACCAACAATTCCCCAAAAAATATTCGTAAAAATAGTGACAAAGAAGAAAACCGCCCAAATCTGTAACCATTCAGAGATGGTGAACCCTAAGCGGTCAACAAAGAGTAATGGCATGATGATTGCAAAACCAAACAACGAAATAGTGTTGATAATGCGGATTAAACTTGCCATAAAGATGTCTTTGTTGGTAAATAAAATGGTGGCAGCCCGCGACAATTCAGCCATTTTATCTTTCATGGGTAAATTAACTTTGGAGCGATCAACTGGAATGTTACGTAGGCTAAAATAAGCAATTGCGCCACCAATAGCGACCCAACCGATGGCCATCCATAATGTTCCTGTTTCACCCATCATTGGGATTGAAAAACTAGGCAGATAACTGCCGATAACACCAATGCCTACCGAGTACATCGCCCAGAACCAACCCGTAGCCGCAGCAAGATGCGCTCGAGGGATGACTTGCACCAGCATCATCATAAATGAATAAATAAACAATGGATAAGCCAGCCCACGAATACCATAGAATAACAGCATCAAGGTATAGCTTTTCATACCGAGACCAAATGCCATAAATAAGGCATGCATGACAATCCAGAGAATAAACCCGATCATCATGGCTTTTAGGGGGGTGATAATTTCAGCCACAACACCAGATGCCCACGCCGCAACGGCTGCCATTAAACCATAGACAGTAAATACCATCGCGGATTGCGCCGGTGTAAACCCTAAATCAGTAATATGTTTTGATAAAAAAGCCATTTCAAAGCCATCACCACTCATAAAGATAGCGATGGCAATAAAACCCCAGAACAAATGCTTAGGTAGACCAAGCCAATACTGCTTCTGTTCCATTGCAGTTTCCTCATTTTAATTTTGTTATTTTAATCAATCGCGAAGAGATAACCGTGGCGGTGATATGTAGGGAAACACCGCCACACTCGCCTACTGCGGCAATAATTCCCTTGCTTGTTTTTGCTGTTGGTATAATAAACGGAAAACATCAAGCCGTTGATTTAACCAAGTTTGGCACTGTTTTTGTGGTAAATAGGTACTCAGCACTTCTGGTTTTTGGCACACGGTTTCTGTATTACCGCCGTCCGCCAGCCATGCCAAACGAGCCGCACCTAAAGCCCCCGACGAACTCGCCGGGTGAGTCACAATCGGTATATCGATAACATCAGCAATAAGCTGCGCCCAAACAGGACTACGTGCTCCTCCCCCTGTTAAGCTACACCGGCTAATTTGCGTTCCCGTTTGCGTTAAAACCTGCATGCCATCCGCCAGAGCGAAGGTCACGCCTTCAATCACCGCATAACCAAGCTGAGCACGCGTTGTTTCATTTTTTAACGCAAAGAATGAGCCCATTGCGTAAGGGTCATTATGGGGTGTTCTTTCCCCTGATAGGTAAGGCAAAAATACTGGCGCTTGCTTCTTCTCGTCATCGGTCAATAGCCCCACTTCATCCATTAGCTGGTTTTCCGTTGTGGAAAGAAGCTGGCAAAGCCAACGCAAACAGTTGGCAGCACTTAACATCACACTCATTTGGTGCCAACGATTTGGCAATGCATGAGCAAATGCATGGACGCCTTGGTGTGGTGCTGCTTGTAGCTGATTATTAACCACAAAAATGACGCCAGAGGTGCCCAAAGAAATTAGAGCATCACCGTCATTAACCGCACCAACACCAACAGCAGAAGCCGCATTATCACCGCCTCCACCAGCGATAATTACATCGGCGCTAAGCCCCCATTGGGAAGCTAAATCCGCCCGTAACACACCGCTTTTTTCAGCGCCTTCAACTAAAGAAGGCATTTGTTCACGAGTTAGATTAGTTGCAGCCAATAGTTCATCAGACCAATCACGCTTAGCCACATCTAGCCATAATGTGCCCGACGCATCAGACATATCACTGGTAAATTGACCAGTCATTTTCCAACGTAAATAATCTTTAGGAAGCAATACCTTAGCAACTTGTTTGAATATTTCTGGTTCATGGCGTGCGACCCACAATAACTTGGGCGCCGTGAAACCTGGCATCACTAAATTAGCACCAATCGTTAGAAACTCAGGGTGATTTGCCATTAACCATTCACATTCCTTCGCACTGCGGGTGTCATTCCATAAGATACAGTCACGAAGTACTTGGTGTTCGCTGTTTAATAATACTGCGCCGTGCATTTGGCCCGATAAACCAATCGCTTTCACCGCTGCCCATGCTTCTGGGGCTTTTTGGCGCAAGGTAGCCGCAACCGCGTTAGTGGCTTCCCACCAACTATCTGGTGATTGTTCTGCCCACTGAGAATGTGGCCTTTGTACTGTTAATGCCATGTGACTTGAGGCAACAATTTCGCCCTGAGCATTAATTAATACGGCCTTAAGTTCTGAAGTGCCTAGGTCAATTCCGAGGTACATCGCCTTTCTCCTTACAGAGGTTGTTGAGGTGACTTGAGCCAATTTTCAACTTTTTCAACCGTGTTGCTCATCAATTCGTGGAATTCAGTAGAATGAGCGAGTGAGCCGAACAACATTTCACTTGAGACAAATTGCGACAATGCGTCACTGCTATTCATCATTTTTTGATATAGTGCCACATCCAACACACCATCCTGATATTCATAAGGTAATTCACCACGAGCCCAGCGCTGTAAAAATACGAAAAATAAAGCGGGCAGCACAGCCGTCGCAGCCGGAATCTGCTGACGCTGATAGCATTCTTGGAGTGTTGGCGTAATAAAACCAGGTATTTTTGATAAGCCATCTGCGGCTACACGTTGGTTAGTATCCTGAATATAAGGATTACTAAAGCGTGCGAGTACCACATCACGGTATTGTTCTAAATCGAGAGGACTCGGCGATAATGACGGGATCACATCTTGTGTCACATAATTCCATGCCATTTGTTTGATAGCAGATTGGCGGGTGCTTTCATCAATAAAGCTCAAACCGATTAAGGTGCCTGCCCAAGCAATGCAACTGTGGCTTGCATTCAGAATACGAATCTTCGCTTCTTCCCAAGGTAAAACGGACTCAACCATTTCTACATCGACATTTTCTAATGCAGGACGTCCATTAATAAAGTCATCTTCAATCACCCACTGAATGAATGCCTCTCCCATAACAGGTGCTTTATCATCCCAACCAGTATGCTGTTTTACACGTTCAGCCACATCTGGGGTTGGGCGAGGCGTGATCCTATCAACCATGGTATTCGGCGAACGCGTATTTTCTTTCACCCATTGGTACAGCTCAGTTTCACCTTTTAATTGTAAAAACGATAAAAAGCCGTGTCTAAAGCGTTCGCCATTGTGGCGCAAATTATCACAATTTAACAAGGTCACAGGTTCACCATGAGCCGCTAAACGTGCACGTAAAATTTGTGTTAATGCACCATATATCGTGCTCATTTTGCCCGTTAAATCCGCTTTAATGTCTGGCTGTTCTGCATCTAACTCATGCTGTGGGGTTAAATAATAGCCCGCTTCTGTGACTGTAAAAGCAATAACACGTGTTGCTTTATCACAACCTTGTTCCACTAACTGGCTTAAATTCTCATCCCAATGCAATACTTTGCGCACTGAAGTAATTTTTTCATAATGACGCTCACCTTCAGGTGAAACTGTTTCAAGGGTATATTCCCCATTTTGCTTGGTTAAGTTATCAAGCAATGCATTCGCATCATTGCGAATATTCCCTAAGGCAATTGACCAACTATCATCCCCTTGTTGACACAAGCGGTGCAAATACCACGCTTGGTGAGCACGATGAAATGACCCAGCACCGATGTGCATCCACACTGATTTCTGCTTTAGCATTGTGACTCCTTACCCTAAAATTAAATAATTGCTATTTTTTTGGGCATATGCCCGTTTGTTATATTTTAGTTTCAATCTGATCACAATTACTGCGATAATGCTCACAGTATTGACTTTTGCCCTTTTAATAAACAATTGCCCAGAATTACAATAAGCGAAACCAGCAGGAGAATGTTCATGCAGAAAGAATTAAAAAAAATGGAACAAGCTGCACGTGCGGCATGGCTATATTTTGTGGCAGGCAAAACACAACAGGAAATTGCGCATGAACTTGGGCTATCAAGACAAGTCGCCCAACGCCTTATTTCATTAGCAAAAGAACAAGGTATGGTTCAGGTGCAAATCACGCACCCGATTACGGAGTGTTTAAGACTCGCTAATGAAATCCAGCAAAAGTATCACCTAACACATTGCTTTGTCGTCCCGTCAGGGCAACTAGATACAGAAGCGACACTCGACATGATTTCAGTGGCAGGTGCTGAGCTCATGGAGCAATTAATCGAACCCGATAAACCTCAAGTTATTGGTATCGGTTCAGGCAGAACATTACGCAGTATTATTGACGCTCTTCCTTACCTAGAAACCTCTCAGCACCAATGTGTTTCATTAATAGGCGCTATTGCCCGTGATAGCTCAGCAACACGCTATGATATTCCATTACGCTTTGCAGAAAAATTACAATGCCGACACTATATTCTACCTGCACCTCTTTATGCTGATAGCCCAGAAGATAAAGCAATGTGGTGCCAACATCGCGTGTATAAGGAAGTCACGGAAAAAGCCCTGAATGCAGATATTACCTTTATTGGTATTGGCGAAGTCGGTAAAGGATGCCCGCTCAATTCTGAAGGTTTCGTCACGGATGAACAATTGGAAATGTTGTTAGAAAAAGGTGTCGCCGCAGAACTATTGGGGCATTTTATTCAAGCTAACGGTGAACGACTTTCTACGGCTTTGGATGACACACACACCAGTGTCCCACTGTTCCCTTCCCCAAATAAGCCTGTGATCGCATTTGCGGGTGGTGTGCACAAAACAAAAGCCATTCAAGCCGTTATGAATGGCGGTTGGGTAACAGGTTTAGTGACCGATGAAGCTACTGCACATCATTTATTAGCTAATAAATAAATTATCCCTGTGTTAGCCAGTGATGGCACAACATTCCAAGCAAGGTAAATATTAAGGCACCAATTACGTGGATAGCAATGGTGCTAATAGCGAAACCCAATTTACCTTCTTGGATTAGCACCAACACTTCGAGTGAAAAGGTCGAAAAGGTGGTAAATGCGCCGCAGAAGCCAGTCACAATGAATAATTTATAGGCAGGGCTAATATTTGCATTGGCAAAGTACGAAATGGCAAAACCAATGACAAAGCCGCCAACCAAATTGACCGCAACGGTACCTAGAGGAATATTTGGGTAAAGGTGATTGAGTCTTAGGCTAACAAACCATCTTAGCCATCCGCCAAGCACTGAACCCATCGCAATTGCAAATAATGAGGCATACATAGAAACTTCCTTTAATGTCTGGCGGGATAAATGAAAGGAAAGTCTCCCAGTTATACTCTAAATAATTCGAGTTACATGAAGGCGACAAACGAAGATAGTCCGATGAGCATACACAAGTATGTAATTCGGCTAGCGCAATGCAGTCAACACCCATGTAACTTGAAGTATGACGAGTATAGATCATTTATGCCCTAAATTAGGGCACATAATACCTACGTACCCCATCAAATGAAAAGGTTAACGTAGGCATCATCAGCCCTCTACGGGCGGTTTTATATAAGGAGGAATGCCATCTCCCAAAGGTTTACATAAAAATAATAAGGCAACTAATTAGGTGATGCAAACCTATTTTATAATAGATACCCTAAATAGTTAGGGGTCATAACTAAGCAGAAAACGAATAAGTGAGTGTCGTCAACAACGCTACTGCTTGGAGTATGACAAATAATAGCTCTAAATAATTCAAGTTGTAGCTAGGCGACAAGTGAATGAGTCATTAGGAGCATACACAAGTATGTGACTAATGCGAATGAACGTAGTCAACAACGCTACAGCTTGGAGTATGACGAGCTATTGGGACATCTTCAAAATCGTCCGCACATTACTCGCACTCGTTGCAATAATATCAATCGCCCCCGTACGCAGCGCCCCCATGATAGCCATGGCCTTGGAGGATTCGGAAGCAATCGCTATTACGCAAGGAATTTTCTTGAGTTCTTCTATGCTTAGGCCAATTACTCGGTCATTCATCACCGTATCAACATGTTGCCCTTGCGCATTAAAAAAATCATAACCCGCGATATCGCCAATCACCCCTTGATTCAAACTCGCATCAACAATTTCACGCGGTGTAAACCAGCCTAGTTTGACCATATAGCTATCTTCATTCATATCGCCAATACCAATTAAGGCAATATCCGCTTTACGGGCGCGATCTAAGGTTTCCTTAATGGTCCCATTTTTCATAAAAGATTGCTTTAATTCGTTATTTTCAACATAAGCAGGGGCGTATAGGGTTTCACTGGTTCCGCCAAATTTCTTCGCTAAGCGACGGCTGATATGGTCCGCATTGATAGAGTCGCCAGGCCGGTGTGTTCCGCCGATTCCGCAAATAAAACGGCAATCTTTTTCAGGAACGGCCCCGCCGCTATCGGCTACCACCGCGACATTTCGCCCCTGACCGACGGTGACTATCATATTGTCACGTAATGTTGTCGATAAATAATTAGCGACAAGTGTGCCAACTTGATAGCGTTGTTCTTCTTCATCGGGATGATCGAGGGCAATCAACGCACGGGAAATCGGAAAACGAGAAAGTAGCTGTTGCTCTAGCTGAGTGCTAAAAATAGGATGATAGCGAACATTGATCTCAACAATACCTTCTTCTTTTGCTCGCTTAAGTAAGCGCCCCACCTTAATTCGCGATATACCAAACTTATTGGCGATCTCTTCCTGAGTAATTTCATCGCGATAATAAGCTATCGCAATTTCAGTCAGTAGCTCGATTTCGGAAGATGTTTGTGATCTATCCATAAGATAGTGGTTTCCTCTTTATTGGTGTTAATCGCAACAAGGATGATAAGGTTTTAGTATAGCGTTTCTAGTGGCAATTAATAAGTGAGTTATAAAAGAGAGTGGATATATAGCAATGGTTTTGGCTATATATCCACGAAAAGAGTTATATAAAACAATTATGCATTGGTTAATGCGCTCTGTTTTTCAACACTTTGCGCTAATTGGCATAATAATAAACAACAAGAAGTCGCGCCTGCATCTAACACGCCTCTTGAACGCTCACCAAGGCGGCTTGCACGGCCAATTTTAGCCACTAAATCTACCGTGGAATCACGACCTGCAACTGCAGCGGCCTGCATCACATCAAGCGCTTGTTTAAAGTTTTTTCCTGCTTTTGTTGCCTCTTCAAAGGCATTAACCGCAGGGATCAATGTATCCATTAGGCACTTGTCACCCACTGTTGCACTACTGATGTCTTGCAGTTCGGATAGCCCATTTTTCAACATAGCAAGAAAATCTTGTTGCGATAACTCATTTTTCCCTGAAATGCTGTCTGACATTCCCATAAAGAAACTGCCATAAAGTGGCCCCATTGAACCGCCAATACCTTCCATCAAGGCATCAGAAATCTCTTCAAAGCCTTCACTGAGTGATAATTCACGGTCTGCGATTGCTTTAGCGCATAGATTAAAACCTTTTGCCATATTGATGCCATGGTCTCCATCCCCTATTGCTCCATCAATTTCGCTGAGGTATTCACGGTTAGAAACAATAATGTTCACTAAATCAAGGGTAATTTCCTTGCCGTTGCCCGTTGAAATAACTTGCATAGTTGTCTCCTTATTTGACCTGTGTTAGACCCAATGAATATGCAGGGACATCCATCAATGCTTTCAATTCATCATCCACTTTCATTAATGTCAGCGTTACCCCCATCATTTCTAATGACGTAAAATAGTTACCAACATAGTTACGAACAATACGCACGCCTTTTTCGCTGAGTTGTTTTTCAACCTCTGCATAATAGATATACAATTCCATTACGGGTGTGGCACCTAATCCTGAAACCAATACGACGACTTCATCATCTTGTTTTGCCTGCATATCATCTAAGATTGGCGTTAACATAGTTTGTGCCATTTGCGCTGCAGACTGGATTGGCATGATTTCAATGCCTGGCTCACCATGGTGGCCAATACCGAGCTCCATCATCCCATCTTCAATATGAAAATTTGGATGACCCACCGCTGGAATGGTACAAGACGTTAGCCCAACACCAATAGAATGGCAGTTATTAATCGCTTTTTGTGCCGCATTAATCACGCCGTCTAAATCATAGCCTTTACTTGCTGCGGCAGAACCCACTTTCCACATGAGTATTTCACCCGCGACACCACGGCGCTTTTCTTTCTCGCTCGCAGGGGCTGAAGCGACGTCATCGGTAGCAACCACGGTTTTAACTTTCATACCCGCTTTTTCAGCTTTTTTCATCGCCATTTTGACGTTCATGTTATCGCCTGCATAATTACCATATAAACAAGCAACGCCCGCCCCACTGTCTGCGGCTTTGAACGCATCTAAAAATGCCCCAGCGGTTGGCGAGGAGAAAATTTCACCAATTGCCACCGCATCTAACATGTTTTCGCCCACATAGCCTAAAAATGCAGGTTCATGGCCGGAGCCACCACCAGTAACAATGCCCACTTTCCCTTGTATTGGTGCTTTTGGGTATTTTAATACGCGCGCATTATCAGTCTGCGCAAAATATTCAGGGTGCGCTTTCAAATAGCCTTGAATGGCATCTTCAACAACAAGATCAGGTTCATTAATGATTCTGTTCATAATTCCCTCATTTACTTATTTTCTGGTGTTAGCTGCATCTCTGCCGACTTTTCAAGTAATTCCGCCGGCACAGTAATAAATTTCATCAATATCGCACTAAATAAATAGAGCCCCGAGAAAATCCAAATCACGCCAAAAGCACCTACACTACTAATAAAGAGCCCAACTAATGCAGGACCGACAAAAGTGCTTAACCCTGCCCCTAAATTAAGGACTGACATTGCTGCACCTTTATTTTCAGGCGCTAAACTCGGCATGATGGCTGAAAGTGGTACGTATCCAGCGAGGCATGCACCAAATAAGCCAGCAGCTATCATCATCAGGGTATAATTGTGCCCAAAATAATAAGGCACGTAATAAAACATTAAGGTACAAACCATACAGCCGACACAACCAAACCAAATCACAATATTGCGCCAACCGATACGGTCACTGACAACGCCAAAGATCAGGTTAAAAGCGATGTTTACTGTCCAAAGTGCTGCGTAGATATGTAACCATTCTGTGCGGGAAAAACCAAAGTCGGCAAGAAACATTGGCATGAAGATCACAAAACCATACGCTGCAGAGGTATTAATAGTACGAACAATGCCACCTAAACCAATTTTTGGGTTTTCAAACGCAATCGTGATCCCTTTAAACACATAGCTAAGTGAAACTTTTTCTTTCGGTGAGTCCGGTGTATCTCCCGCTTTGTTGCGGTTAAGCGCGATAGCAATAAATGCCCCGATAGTGACAAAAATTAGTCCACTCCATAACGTTGCCATTTCACCTAAAATTGGCAGCGCATAACTCGAATACATCACCCCTAAAACACCGAGTCCGCCACTATAAACAAACCAGAAGATCCCGACAGCAGAGCCCAATTTTTTAATTGGCGCCTCATAGGCCACCCAAACTAAGAAGCCGTAGGCAAACATTGGATAACCAAAACCACGCAACGCATAGGTTGGGATCATGATAGACAGGCTGTTACTCGGTAAACCAACAGATAAGAAAATAACCGAGCCAATCACAAACATCACAAAACCAAAAATCATCACACGACGAGCAGTATAAATTTCAGCCAACACACCGGATAACCACGCGGCGACAGCAGCAAAAAAACCATACACACTAAACAGTAATGAAGACTCTTCAATACTCATTCCACGGCTAATAATAAAAGGCGACAACCAGCCTTGTTCAAGCCCTTCCCCCATCATAAAGATCAGGACGCCAAAATAGCCAAGTAGTAACTTTGGTGAAAACCCCGTTACTTTAGACAGTTTATTGATTATCATATTGTTGACCTCAGTGCTTGTTCGCTGGGTTAGGACCTGAATAACAAGCCTTGGTAGGGTGACATTTATTCAGGTCCAATTTTTATCGTTATATTTTTAATTTCGTATTTTTTTCAACCCACTACAGCACTACAGGTTTGGGTCGAGAACCACTTTAATGTGCGGGTCACCTTTCGCCATCATCGAAAAACCTTCCGCAAATTTATCTAAAGGTAAGATATCCGTCACCACCCCTTTAGTTGGGAAATCACCATTACCAATGCCTTCAATCACTAACGGGTAGCAATATGGGCCAAGGTGAGAACCTAATAAATCCAGTTCTTTGCGGTCACTGATAATGCTCCAATCGACGGTCACAGGGTCTTTAAATACAGAAAACTCAACAAAGGTACCTAATTTACGGATCATCTTAAGGCCTTGCTCTACCGATTTAGGGGCCCCAGTCGCTTCAATGTAAATGTCACAGCCATAACCTTCAGTCATCTCTTTGACAATTTTGTCTACATCATCACGTTTAGGGTTTAATACGATATCAGCACCAAATTCTTTTGCTAATTCAAGACGTTTATCAAATAAATCTAGAACGACTAACTTACCTGCTCCGGATTTTTTAATTGCTCCAATCATGCCTAGGCCTAATGTTCCCGCCCCCGAAAGCACGACAACATCACCCAATTTGACATTGGCACGCTGCACCGCATGTAAAGAACAGGCGTAAGGTTCAATTAAAATAGCGTCTTCAATTGGCATCTCAACAGGTACATGGTAGTTAATGGCCTCTTTGGTGAACTTCATATATTGCGCCATACCGCCGTTCACGTTGTTTTGGAAACCATACAAGTCATGCTTCTCACACATCCAGTATTCACCGCGTTTACAGAAACGGCATTCCCAGCAAGGTACGATTTGCTCAGAAATAACACGGTCACCTAATGCAAAACCTTCAACTTTTGAACCAAAGCCTACGACATGGCCAATAAATTCATGCCCTGGGATCATCGGTGCCTTGATATAAGCGGGCTGCTCTGCATCCCCCCAAAAGCTTGGCGCACCTTCAAAAGCCTTCACATCTCCCGCGCAGATACCACAAGCTTCTACGCGAACCAAAATTTCTTCTTCACTAATTTTAGGGACATCGACAGTTTCTAAACGGTAGTCTTTTGGTGCATAAGCAACCACGGCTTTCATTTTTTCTGGAATGCTTTCGCTCATCGTTGCTTTTGAATCACAGTGTTCACACATAGTTCTATCCTCGGCGGTTTGTAAAATGAACATAAGTTCAATGAAGATACAAATTAACCATACCTTCTTTTCTTCATCCTTGCCCATAGTCAGATTGTCAAAGTGTGATTCAGTGCAAAAATTCTTATAAAATCGCCTTGAAACGCCTATTTTTTACATTTTTGGCAAAAAAAATTAAATTTGAAGCTGTAGATCACAGAATTCATCATCACAAAAATAAAAACATATGTTCACCTATTGATTATTTGTTCATAAGATCCTATTTTCTAAATAGTACATTTGATTGATTAATGAACTTTTGTTCAACAATAAGGATCTCTATCATGCTATCTATTGCTATTGGTGCAGATGACGCTGCATTTGAAATGAAAGATTTGATTAAGGCTCACTTAGCAGAATTAAACATTGAAGTGACTGATTACTGCTTAAATACTGGGGTTGCAGATGAAATGTATCCTGATGTTGCCCACGCTGTTGCAACTGCAATCGTACAAGGTAAACACCAGCGCGGTATTTTAATTTGTGGTACCGGAATTGGTATGTCCATTGTTGCCAATAAAGTCACAGGCATTCGAGCAGCACTGTGCCATGACACATACTCCGCTGAACGAGCACAAAAAAGTAATGATGCACAAATTATTACCTTTGGTGCCCGTGTGATTGGCCCTGAACTGGCTAAAACCATTGTCGACACATGGCTGGCTTCCCATTATGAAGGGGGACGGTCAGCGCCGAAAGTGGCTCGAATCAGTGAGTATGAAAATGGGGAACGTTAGTTTTACTTTAGGCGCTTTTACTTTGGGAGCTTTGTAATGTCCACTCAACCACAAAATAAATTAGCCAATGCCATTCGATTTCTTTCAATAGATGCCGTACAACAAGCCAACTCAGGCCACCCCGGCGCACCAATGGGAATGGCTGATATTGCCGAAGTCCTATGGCGAGATTACTTACAGCACAACCCTGCTGACCCGAATTGGCCTAATCGTGACCGTTTCGTCTTGTCAAACGGCCATGCATCAATGCTGCTCTATAGCTTACTTCATTTAACGGGCTATGATTTATCTATCGACGATTTAAAACAGTTCCGTCAGCTCCATTCCAAAACACCGGGTCATCCTGAATTAGGCTATACCCCCGGTGTTGAAACCACGACAGGCCCGCTGGGACAAGGCATTGCCAACGCGGTTGGTATGGCAATAGCAGAAAAAACGTTGGCTGCTACGTTTAATCGCTCTGGTTTCCCCGTTGTCGACCACTATACCTACACATTTTTAGGTGATGGCTGCTTAATGGAGGGGATCTCCCATGAGGTGTGTTCATTAGCAGGAACGCTAAAACTCAATAAACTCATTGCCTTTTATGATGATAACCGTATTTCTATTGATGGTAATACTCAAGGTTGGTTTACTGATAATACCGCAAAGCGTTTTGAAGCTTATGGCTGGCATGTTATTCGCCAAGTCGATGGACATTCTCGGCCTGCAATCAAAGCGGCCATTGAACAAGCTCGCCAACAAACCTCGAAACCAACCCTCATTATTTGCAGAACCACTATTGGTTATGGGTCTCCCAATAAAGCCGGGACAGCCGATTCTCATGGTGCTCCATTAGGGCAAGACGAAATAGCGCTGACTCGTCAACAACTCGGCTGGGAATACCCTCCTTTTGTTATTCCTGATGAAATATACCAGCCTTGGAATGCCCTAGAACATGGTGCTGAACAGCAATTACGTTGGGAGCAAGCATTACGAGAATATGCCAAACAATACCCAGAACTTGCCGAGCAGCTAACGCAGCGATTATCCAATCAACTTCCTGAAAAATTTACAGATATCATTGATAACTTCATTCAACAATTAAATGAAAACCCTGCAACGATAGCTACACGTAAAGCGTCACAAAATACACTCAATATTATTGGCCCTGTTTTATCTGAATTAATCGGTGGTTCCGCAGACTTAGCCCCAAGCAACCTCACCTATTGGTCTGGGTCACTGCCAATTAATGAACAGCCTTCTGGCAACTATATTCACTATGGCGTCAGAGAGTTTGGTATGACCGCCATTGCTAATGGAATTGCATTACACGGCGGTTTTCGCCCTTACACAGCAACTTTTTTGATGTTCTCTGAATATGCGCAAAATGCCGTGAGAATGGCCGCATTAATGAAATTGCCCCAAATACTCATTTATACTCACGATTCCATTGGATTAGGTGAAGATGGCCCAACGCACCAACCTGTTGAGCAACTTGTTTCACTACGTGCAACACCTAATTTGTCAGTCTGGCGCCCTTGTTGCCAAGTAGAAACAGCGGTGGCTTGGCAACAAGCTATCTTAGCGAAACATACGCCAACCGCCTTGATATTATCGCGGCAAAACCTAATACAATATTCGCGAACAACTGAACAACTCGCCAATATTGCATATGGTGGATATATTTTGCGCAGTAATAGTGAAAACCCTGAATTACTATTAATTGCCACAGGCTCTGAAGTCACATTAGCGGTTGAAGCTTGGAAACAACTGACTGAACAAGGGTTTAATGTGAATGTTATTTCGATGCCTTCAACAGATACCTTTGACCAACAACCCTTAGAGTACCAACAGCGCGTTTTACCCAATCACGTTCGGCACCGTATTGCTATCGAAGCCAGTATCAGTGATTACTGGCGTAAATATGTAGGAATTGATGGATTGGTCATGGGAATGAATAGCTTTGGGGAGTCAGCTCCTGAAAACCAATTATTTGAATATTTTGGTTTCACCGTAGAAAAGCTTATTACTATGTCGCTTTCATTATTAAAACCTAATGATTAATTGATATAGCAATAATTAATATCTGTTATCCTACTTTGTAATTTTCTATTACAAGCCAAATAATACCTATATTATTTGGCTTATTTTTTATTTAAATAAAATCATCAATAATAAATAAAGCGAGTCGCTACTAATACTCACTTTATTCATTATTAAATATCACTATTGGATACTGTAGCCACCATCAATAACCAAATTATGTCCGGTGATCATATCGGATGCATCACTGGCCAAAAATAATGCACATGCGGCAATTTCAGACGGTTCCGCAAAACGCCTTGCAGGAATTTTTTCTTTCATTTCATCACCTTTTTCACCTTCCCACGCTTTTTTGCCCAGTTCTGTCATCACAATAGTTGGTGAAATGGCGTTGGTTTGTATCCCTTTAGGGCTCCATTCAAGTGCTAATACTTGGGTTAAACCAATAATCGCTGCTTTACTCGCACAATAGGCGGCATGTTGGTCTAAGGCAATCACGCCTGCTTGTGACGCCATATTAATAATTTTCCCTTTTCCATTATTAATCATGACATTACCTGCAGATTGGCAAACCAAAAAAGTCCCTTTTAAATTCACGTTCATGGTTAAATCCCAGTCTGACTCACTTAAATTTTCAGCGGGAGCAAGCGCTACAATTCCAGCACTATTGACGACAATATCTAATGTACCATAATGCTCAACAACCTGTTTTACCATCTGAGAAACCGCCTCAGAATTTGTTATATCACATTGAATACCAATTGAATTTTTTAATTTCTCCGCAATTTTCACTACTTTATCTGACTTATCAATTAAGGCAATTTTAGCCCCTTTTTCAACAAACAGTTGAGCAATCGCCAACCCAATGCCTGCAGCTCCCCCTGTAATTAAAGCGACCTTGCCATCAAGTGAAAAGTTGGTGTTATAGCCACTAAATTTTTTCATTTTAATTCCTTAATGTCATGATGTGATATTTAATATATAGATGAAATAAATATAGTGTTGCCTTAGAGAGACAACAAAATATTAAGTGCAGATTAGATTACTTGGTATTATTAATATAATATTATCACTAGTTAAACTCTATATTATTTATGTAAAAAAAAGAGATATCTCTCAAATTAAATACCATCCTAAATTCTGAATGCACATATGTTCAAAATAATAATTTGAATGAATATTTGTGCTTTATTTTCAACTGTACAAATCTTTCCTAGAACTCATCTACGTTGTCCTACTTCATTAGAAGTGTATTTTTTCTTCCCCTATAATTTTTCAATTAATTGGCGCATAATATTAGTTATATCTAAATTGATATTGAACAATATCAGCGCTGTATTATTGAGTAAGATATTGAATGAATATCATTTACACTAAATGCTGCGCACTTAATTTATAGGTCATTGATAATATGGAACAAAGCAACTTGCTATTACAACTTAGTAACATTGGCTATAGCATTGAGCAAAAAACAATTCTTGATAATGTGCAGATTAACTTACAGGCAGGCGACTTTAAACTGATTACGGGTCCTTCCGGCTGCGGTAAAAGTACCTTATTAAAAATAGTGGCCTCGTTAATTTCACCCACTCAAGGAACGATTAAGTTTCAAGGGAAAGATATCAATACCATCCTCCCAGAAACTTATCGTCAGCAGGTTTCTTACTGTACTCAAACGCCCACTTTATTTGGGCAAGCTGTGTATGACAACCTCGTTTTTCCCTATCAAATTCGAAAGTTGCCATTTAATAAAGACAAAGTCATCAGTGATTTGCACCAATTTTCTCTACATGAATCTATTTTGGATAAAGGGATCAATGAACTCTCTGGAGGAGAAAAACAGCGTATTTCTCTTATTAGAAACTTACAATTTCTTCCGCAAGTCTTGCTATTAGATGAAATCACCAGTGCCCTTGATGAAGAAAACAAAATTATAGTGAATGAATTTATCCATCATTTAACGAGTGACAAAAAAATAGGCGTGCTATGGGTAACTCATGACCAAGATGAAATCGCTCATACTAATGAAGTTATCACCCTTCCTGTTCATCACAACGAATAATAGGATATCACTGTGCATCAACCAACTATTTCCAATGAATCCTTAACCTTTTCAATCCTGTTAGTCTTAGTGGCTATTTTTATTAGCCATAAAGAAAAACTATCCCTTGAAAAAGATATTATCTGGAGTACTTGCCGAGCGATTATTCAACTATTGATCGCTGGCTACATTCTAAAATATATTTTTAATGTTGATCACGAATTGCTCACGATTGCATTGGTGATGTTTATTTGTGTCAATGCTGCGTGGAACGCTAAGAAAAGAAGCAAATATATTGATAAAATTTATGTTACTGCATTAATTGCCATTACCTCTGGCACATTTCTTACATTGTTAATTCTGATATTAACCAATGCCATCGCATTTACGCCTATGCAGGTAATTCCTATTACTGGAATGATTGCGGGTAACGCCATGATTGCGGTAGGGTTATGCTTTAATAACCTTGGTCAACGGTTTTCAAGCCAGCAACAACAAATTCAAGAAATGCTTAGTTTAGGGGCAACGCCCAAAGTTGCTTCCGCTGCTATTATTCGTGACAGTATCCGAGCATCATTGATCCCAACGGTAGATTCTGCCAAAACAGTGGGAATTGTCAGCTTACCGGGCATGATGTCTGGGTTGATTTTCGCTGGAGTTGACCCATTACAAGCTGTTAAGTACCAGATTATGGTGACTTTTATGTTGTTAGGTACAGCAAGCCTTTCAACCATACTGGCTGGATATATGACTTATACAAAATTCTATAACCAACGCCACCAATTATTGGTTACAACACTGAATAAATAATGACCTTCCGCCGCTTATTGGTCACCAACGATAAGCGGCACTTTCTTAATATCACTCTTTAACCACCCCCACAGGTAACACTTCAATTAATTGTGCTTTGCTATTTTCATTATCTATCAACTTAAAAATATGATTTAACATCGTTGGCACATCCTGTTTGACCATTTCGATGTCATTACCTAAAAGAGCAACAAAAGGATCCCAGTCAAAACAGCCTAAGTGGGGTTGCTGTGAACCGATATAGCCCTTTTTACCTAACCAATCAATAACCCCTTCTAATGAAATAGTTGAATTAATAAACAAACCGCATTTCACTATTTTCTGTGGATCATCATTATTCTGTTCAAAAAACTGTGAGAGTGCTTTTTCAGCTTTTTCGGGGGCATAACCACAAGCCAAAATATTTTCTTGTGGAACCGTGATACCTTTTTCATTATGCGCATCAATAAACCCACGAATACGTTCACGTGTATTGTGGTCATGTTCACGACCACCAATAAAAATTAAGGCTTCATTTATTGATGTTTGAGACTTATTTTTGCTTAAAATACGTTGGGTTAAATTTTTTGCGCCAAGATAGTTATTTGAAATAACCGAAGGCGCCAACGAGCCCGGTAAGTCTAAATTTAAGGTCGAAACCCCCGAAGCTTGGCAAATTTCAGTAATTTTATCTGGGTTCGTTGCCCCTGTTGAAATCAACCAATCAACCTGATAAGAAATCATTGCGCGTGCAGCTTCTATTTCTAACTTTGGGTCACGCCGCGTACAAGTAATAATAGGAAACAGCCCCCTTTCACGCGCCATTTCTTCAAAATGCTCGACAATCGAGCCAAAATAGCGGTTGTCATACTTCGGAACCAACATACCAATTATTTTGGATTTATTACTGCGCAATAAGCTGGCTTGCTTGTTAACTGCATAACTTTGTTCTTCGGCGATGCGGATCACTTTTTCCGCAAGTTGTGCGCTAATTCGCCTTTTTTGCCAATTACCGTTGAGTATTGCACTCACTGCACTCGCTGAAACCCCGGCTAATTCGGCAAGGTCATAGATCGTTGTTTTCTTATTTTGTCTGATCTTTGTCACAGATTCTTATCTCCATTTTTTACTAGCTTGACACCAAAGTCGAAAAGTCGCAATACTGCTACATCGATTGAGCAAAATTGGAATTGATGATGTATGAGTTGATAAACTGCAAAATAAATACTATCAATCCATCGCATGTAGCCACCTATCCATCGTTGTGACTCATTGCTATTCCATTAATTTCAGACGCTTTTCATTCTTACATTTCGCTAAAATATCCGATTGGAGTAAATTATGGCTATTTCTATTGAGAACAAAGTCGCAGCAATTACCGGAGCTGCCTCAGGTATCGGGCTTGAATGCGCGCGTACACTGATCAAGGCGGGTGCAAAAGTCGTTCTAATTGACCGTGCTGAAGAGCGATTAAACCAACTTGTTGAGGAACTAGGTGAAAATGCGATTCCATTAGTAGTCGATTTAATGAAGCCAGAACAAGTTGATGGAATGTTAGATGCCATCTTACAAAAAGCAGGCGGCTTAGATATTTTCCATGCTAATGCCGGTGCTTATATTGGCGGCCCTGTTGCTGAGGGTGACCCAGATGTATGGGATAAAGTTTTAAACTTAAACATTAATGCGGCCTTCCGTTGTGTTCGCGCAGTGCTACCTCATTTTATTGCCCAAAAATCAGGTGATGTATTATTCACCAGCTCAATTGCAGGTGTGGTTCCAGTAATCTGGGAGCCGATTTACACTGCATCAAAATTTGCTGTCCAAGCCTTCGTCCATTCAACTCGCCGCCAAGTTTCTGAACATGGTGTCCGTGTTGGTGCGGTATTACCTGGCCCTGTAGTGACAGCCTTACTCGATGATTGGCCGAAAGAAAAAATGGAAGAAGCTCTGGCAAATGGTAGCTTAATGCAACCGATTGAAGTCGCTGAAGCCGTATTATTTATGCTAACTCGCCCACGCAATGTCACTATTCGTGACCTTGTTATTGTGCCAAACAGTGTTGATCTCTAACTTGTCACCTCGCAATTCATTGCAGTTAGCACCTTGGAGGGAAAATGAATAATTCACATGCACGATTAAAAGATAACGATAAAGTCGTTATTGGTATCGATGTTGGCACAGGCAGTGCACGCGCCGGGGTCTTTGATATGTCCGGCAATATGTTAGCATCTGCCAAACGCGATATTACGCTCTTCCGTGATAACGCCAATTTCGCTGAGCAATCAAGTAACGAAATTTGGGAAGCGGTTTGTTATTGTGTCAAGCAAGCGATAGCATCATCAACAGTAAAACCACAACAAGTTGCAGGTATTGGCTTTGATGCAACCTGCTCACTGGTTGTCATTGGTTCAGATAAACATCCTATTACGGTTAGCCCATCGAATGACCCTGAGCGCAATATTATTGTTTGGATGGATCACCGTGCAACAGAACAAGCTGAGCGCATTAATCAATTAAAGCACCCTGTTCTAAACTATGTTGGCGGTAAGATTTCGCCCGAAATGGAAACGCCTAAGATTTTATGGCTAAAAGAAAATTTACGTCAATCCTATGATAACGCATGGCAATTTTTTGATTTAGCCGATTTTTTAACTTGGAAATCAACTAACTCCTTAGCTCGCTCAACTTGCACAGTTACCTGTAAGTGGACATATCTTGCCCATGAAAAACGTTGGGATGCAGGCTACTTTCAACAGATTGGTCTATCTGAACTTGCCGATGAAAACTTCGCACGTATTGGTCAGCTTATTGTAGAACCAGGAACGCCTTGTGGTGAAGGCTTAACGGAAACCGCAGCCCAACAAATGGGATTACTAGCAGGGACACCTGTCGCTGCAGGCATGATAGATGCTCATGCAGGCGGTATTGGTACCGTTGGCGTAAATGGTGATGCAACCGCTAATATGGCATACGTATTTGGCACATCTTCATGCACGATGACAACGACTAAAGAACCCGTATTTATACCGGGTGTATGGGGTCCGTATTTCAGTGCAATGGTACCGGGCATGTGGCTAAATGAAGGAGGCCAAAGTGCGGCTGGTGCTGCAATTGACCAGTTACTTTCCTTACATCCCGCTTCAGTACAAGCAAAACTTACGGCAAAAGAGCAAGGTAAACCCTTGCCTGTGATGTTAGCGGATTTAGTATTAGAAAAATCATCGTCACCATCACAGTCTGTTGAACTAGCTGAAAAAATACATGTGGTTCCTGAATTTTTAGGGAATCGAGCACCTTTTGCTGACCCTCATGCCAGAGCTGTCATTGCTGGATTAACCATGGATAACAGCATGGAAAATTTACTTTCTTTCTATGTTGCTGGTCTGTGTGGAATTGGCTATGGATTACGACAAATCATTGAAGCACAAGCAAAATCTGGTGCTGCTATTGAAAATATTGTTGTTAGTGGCGGTGCAGGACAGCACCCGTTGATCCGCCAGCTACTTGCTGATGCTTGTGGCGTTCCTGTGATTTCAACACAAGCCAGTGAACCAGTATTGCTAGGTTCTGCTATCCTTGGTGCCGTTGCAGGGAAAGTCTGTGAAGATGTCTCGCAAGCTATGGACCAATTTAGTGCTATCGACTTAACCTACCAAACCAATGAAGCATATAAAAACCGCCATGATACAAGATTCGCCTCTTTCTTGCATTTGCAACAATGTGCTAGAGAATTAAAAGGTTAATCACGTTGATATGACACTCAAGTAATATTTGGACTAAAGAAAGCCGTAAACCGGCTTTCTTTAATAGAATTCGTTTTGCTTATCGAGCTTAATTTAATAGAAAAACCTGCTCTATAGCTCACTTTTAGAAGCAATATCTTGTCCATAACGAATCGACCATTTCCTTTGGTACCAAATCGTAATCTCCCTCGACCATTGGAATAGACAAGGAGACCTTCCCTTGTTTATCACTGTAAGCTTTCACAATGAATTTTTTATAGCCTTCTAGCCTTGCATTCTTAACTCGAAACACTTCGCCACATACATAACCTAAATCCCCTTTATCCGCAGTTTGGCGAATAAAATTATATTTCACATTTTTAAATGAAGCAGATTCTGGATAAGATAAATAGTCTTCAACGCTACTCTTAGCCATTTTCACAAGATCAGGTGTAGGGGTATAGTTCAATGTCACACCTAAGATAAAAGAGCCCCCAGTTAACAATAAAATTGTGAGCAACTTTATGATATTCATATTACTAAGCTCTCATTTATTCAATAACAAGCCAATTGACCAAAATGACCTAATAATTTCGCCCCAAAATATACTTAAGCAGTTATCTTCAGCCAATTGTAAATAAATAATAATTATTTTAATAACAACCAACCTTATCTATATAAGAATATCTTATTAGATAACTTGTTTTTCTAATTATTACCCCAGATAACTGCTACCAACAAAGCGAATAAGTACAATTAGATTGATATGGGCTATTCGTATTTATACTTTATTTTACACATCTAATGAGTAAGTATACCAGTATTAAACTAAGAATATAAATAGTACTCGAAACATTAACTGTTTCAATTTGTATTTTTTTAACTAAAATAGTTTCAATTACCCAAAAACAGAAACAATAATAAGCCTTAACTGTTTATCATAACTTAACAAAAATAAACAAGAATATGTAATAAAACAATTCAATTCAATAATAGCCATGTCTAAATGTTAATTAACCCACTTAATGAGTATTTTCACTCAATATAAGCGTAAACTAGAATTAATTAATAATACATCCGTTATTTTCAATTAAAATTTATCTAGCTTATTTAGATATTATAAAAACAAAAAATACCTAAAATTCAATTCACTACGAAATAACATATTAATTTGCATCATCTCTTAGCTTAATTTTTAGCATATCGTTAACGAGTATCTTTATTTCAGGCTAAATTAGCAATTTTATAGTACCCGCTAAAATGCAATGCAATCTAACTAATTAATTAACAAGACAAAAATAACAAATAAATTGATTAAAACGACGTTAACCATATGATAAGAAATAGTTAAAACCATCAACCCACCTTAAGAAACATAAGAATATTTAACTATATGCATATTGTAATTTACCATTGAATGCCTCTATATCTCTTCTTTTACACAATTTTTGATATATCTGACCGATCAAAATTACAGAATATTCCTAGGATAATTGATGCATTTAACCAATACATAAAATTATCCGGCTAAATTTGACAAAATATTTTTTTTATCTCATGTAGCATTGCTTTCCAAAGAAAAAGGGTTAACCATGACAAATACTCAATTACTATTACTTGCAACTAATAACATCAGAAATAACGTAGATCTAAGCCACTCTCAGGAATCTTATGTATACCAGTTTTACTATGCTAACGTCGTAGGTCACTTCGACAGCATTCAAAATTTTCTTACTGTATTTAAACAGCAGACGAGCGCAATATTAGATGCATCACAACAATTAGCAGAACAGCGGCAGCAGATATACTCAACAGTTGAGTATTATTTAGAAATAGCTGAAAAACGCTATATTGAAAGGAAAAAAATACTAGGCAATTAACTTAGCATTACAGTTGGAAAGGCCTACAAACCAAATGAGGCCTTTTATCGAAAATTTCTCTGTAAGTGTTTATTGCTCTTGTAGCTCTAATTCAGCAATTATAGGTAGGTGGTCGCTAACACTTGACCATTGAAACTCTTTACTATCCGTTGGAATTTCCATTTTTTTCACATCCCAAACTTGGCCTTTAAATGTAAAAATATGGTCGATGTCTATGGCTGGGTTTACCGCTGGCCAACTACGATAATCAATACCTTTTAACTCAACTGGGTTCCACATATAACGAATTTCTTGGATAGGCTGTTCATTAGCTGTTGAATTGAAATCTCCCGCTAATATTTTTATTGAGGCCGCAATATTATCAAACCCCGTATCTGTATCCCCAATACTCGCATCTAAAATATGGCGCACTTGCCCAATGCGAATGGTTGGATCTTTCTGCCAATCCAGATGTGTTCCCATCACAATAATTGGTGCATCAAAACCTGGCTTTGATATTTGAGATATTAATACAACCCGTTGTTCTGCATCACCAGAAGGTAAATTAATTACTTTAGATTTATCAATTTTATATTTTGATAAAATTCCTACACCGTACTCTCCACCATCAAAATCTAATGCCTTACCAAAAGCAAAATCCATCTTATTGGCTTTAGCTATTTCTTCTAGCTGGTGAACTTTTTTACTACGAGCGGTTTTATTATCAATTTCAGTTAAAACAATCACATCAGCATCTATTTTCGCAATCGCCTTATTTAGCTCATCAAGATTACTGACATCTAGTGACAACTCATTTTTACCAATGTTATACGTTGCGACTTTAATGGTCGGCTTGTTCGAAGTGTAAACTTTATTCGGAGTTCCTCCATCCTGTACTTTCAGAATTTCGGAACCCGACATTGTTGCCATCGCACCACAAGAAACTAGAATTGTGGTGGAAATAACTGTTTTTAGTAATTTCATTGTTTTCCCCTGTTAATGACTAATACAACAGAATAGTGCAAGTATTTAATAAAATTCTCGCGGAGCTAACCCCCGTTAACTTACAGTTTTCATACATTAACAGAGAATAAAAAAGATATAGTGACCCAGTCTACAATCTTATTTCGAGAGAAAAAAAAACATCTTTTTGACCGTCAAAATAGAGAGCTATCGCACTCCTATTCACTTAAGGATAAGCAAGAAATTCAAGAAAACGTGATCAACATACGATAAATTATATTTCACGCACTTTGTCTTGCTTCAAATTTATATGGGAAAACAACCCCTTCTTTACGTTCAACAAAGTCACAATCGACATCTGCAAGCCATTTTTGTAGCCTTTTCGCTGTTTCTCGTGCCATTTTACTGTAATCAATTCGCACAGATGTCAGTGACGGATGGATATGATCACAATTTGAAGTACCTTCAACACAAGCAATTGCTAACATTTTTGGTATCTGAATTAAACGTCTTTGGCACTCAAAAATGACACCAAGTGCAATCATTTCATGACTGCAAATCACAGCTTCAAGCTCAGGTTGGCGGGTCAACATCTCACTAATTGCCTGACGACCAAAATCCATCGTTGCGACATACGGAGTTGTAATACTTTGATCTGCACTTTGGTTATACGCCAGCATCGCTCGGTTCCAGCCACTTAATTGCTGACTTTGCATTTTACTGTCCATTTGAGCACCAATATAACCTATCTTCTTATACCCTTTTTGTAACATATAGTTGGTTAAAAAATTAACCGCATCTCCAACGTTACTTTTTATGTTCAACGTGACTGGATGATTAGATTCCCCCGCAACACTGACTACAGGGATATCTAAATTCTTCAAATAATTCGAAACGCTTTCTGAGTTTATCGCCCCAAAAACAATCAAAGCTGCGGGGTTACTCTGCAATAATGTCGATAAAACCTCAGACTCTTTTTTTTGCTGGTAATCATGGCTACCAATAACAACTTGATAACTATTTTTGTTCAGTGCTTCTTGTAAAGATTGCAGAAAAACTGAACTGGCATTATCACGCAAAGACGGAATTAAAACAGCAACGGTACGGCTTTGGCCTGACGCTAAAATACCTGCTGCGGAATTAGGTATATAACCAAGTTCTTCAACAGCAGCATTAATTTTTTCACGTAACTTATCAGACACTAATTCGGGTGTACGCAAAGCCCTAGATACCGTCATGGACCCAACGCCTGCGAATTTTGCGACGTCCTGCAACGTGACTCGCCCTGTATTTTTTCTTTTTCGTATTTTTTGCATGTAATACTTTTACTTAGCCTAAACTGATTATTAACCCTAAGGTTATTGATCTTTGATGGTCAATTTTCATTCGAATCAAGCATGTTTTTTGCTTTTTCTCATGTTCTAGATTAAATGCGCTAAAAATAGCCAATATGGTTCTATTAAATCTAAAGAAACAGTCAATATCACCAGTCCTAGTTAACTTACCACAGGTTGAATTTGTTAATCAGCTGAGAAGTGTGTTCATTTCATATTTGCTCGCTATATTTTTTTAAAATGATAGCGCTATCACGAAAATGAAAGATTCAACTAGATAGCGCTACCATAGAACACTACTATTCATTCAACCATTACAAAGATAATAATTTCACTCTACCAGGAGCAACCCGATGCTAACGACATTACTGACCCCTAACGTCATTCAAGTCGTCGACAGTGCCAATAATTGGCAAGAAGCGATAAAAATCGCCTGTAATCCATTAATTAATAATAAGTTCATCGAGCCAAGATATATTGATGCAATAATTCAATCACACGAAAAAATCGGCCCTTACTATGTATTAGGCCCAGGTATTGCCATGCCGCATGCACGTCCAGAAGACGGAGTAAACCAATTATCTCTTGGGTTAACCGTTATCAAACAAGGTGTTGAATTTGGCTCCGATGGCAATGACCCAATCAAATTATTAATTGTACTAGCAGCCACTGATAGCAATAGCCATATTGGTGCTATCGCGAAACTCGCAGAACTATTTGATAATCAAGACGATGTAGATAACATCATGCAATCAGAAAACGTAGATGACATTCTAAAAATCATCGCTAAATACGAATAAGCTAAATATTAAGGTAAACATTATGAAAATTACTGTTGTTTGTGGAAATGGTTTAGGTACTAGTTTGATGATGGAAATGAGCATCAAAAATATCTTAAAAGATTTGCAAGTTAATGCAGATGTTGACCATGTTGATCTAGGCTCAGCAAAAGGCACTGTGAGTGATATCTTTGTTGGTACAAGCGATATTGCTGAACAATTAGTCGCTCAACAAGTTGGTGGCGAAATCGTTGCTCTCGAAAATATGATTGATAAAGTTGCAATGAAAGAACGTCTCACCATTGCTTTACAAAAACTCGGCGCGATGTAAGCGGAGGCACTATGTCATTTTTTCGTTTTCTGATGCAGGATGTTTTATCTGAACCAGCCATTCTTGTTGGTCTAATCGCACTTATTGGTTTGATCGCGCAGAAAAAACCCGTCACTGAATGCATTAAAGGCACCATTAAAACCATAATGGGTTTTGTGATCTTAGGCGCTGGTGCTGGCTTAGTTGTCAGCTCTTTAGGTGATTTTTCCGCTATTTTCCAACATGCTTTTGGTATTAATGGTGTGGTACCAAATAACGAAGCTATTGTTTCTATTGCACAAAAAAGCTTCGGTCGTGAAATGGCAATGATTATGTTCTTTGCGATGCTAATCAATATCTTGATTGCTCGCTTAACACCATGGAAATTTATATTCCTCACTGGGCACCATACGTTATTCATGTCCATGATGATAGCAGTTATCTTAGCTACCGCTGGAATGGAAGGAACTCTATTAGTCTCTGTTGGCTCACTGATTGTTGGCTTTTGTATGGTATTTTTCCCAGCAATTGCCCACCCTTACATGAAAAAAGTGACAGGCTCAGATGATGTTGCGATTGGGCATTTTTCAACGATTTCTTATGTCCTAGCTGGGTTCATTGGAAGCAAATTCGGTAATAAAGAACATTCAACAGAAGACATGAATGTCCCGAAAAGCTTACTATTTTTAAGAGATACACCTGTCGCTATCTCTTTCACCATGTTCATTATTTTTATCATTACATGCTTATTCGCAGGCGGTGATTTCGTTCGCGAAGTCAGTGGTGGTAAGAATTGGTTCATGTTCTCATTAATGCAATCCATTACATTTGCTGCAGGCGTATACATTATTCTGCAAGGTGTACGTATGGTTATTGCAGAAATCGTCCCTGCGTTTAAAGGTATCTCAGACAAATTAGTCCCTAATGCGAAGCCTGCTTTAGACTGCCCAGTGGTATTCCCATATGCACCAAACGCCGTATTAGTCGGATTTTTAAGTAGTTTCGCTGCCGGTGTTTTGGGAATGTTCGTTCTGTATGCATTAAATATGACGGTTATTATTCCAGGCGTTGTACCGCATTTCTTCGTAGGTGCTGCTGCCGGTGTTTTTGGTAATGCAACAGGCGGTCGTCGTGGAGCTATCTTGGGTGCATTTGCTCAAGGGCTGCTTATTACCTTCCTACCAGTATTCCTATTACCTGTTCTTGGGGATATTGGTATTGCTAATACTACATTCAGTGACGCTGACTTTGGCGCAATCGGAATTTTATTAGGCATTATCGTCCGCTAAAACAGAACTCCCCATGGCAAATTTGCTAGTGGGGAGTTTTTTTACAACGCCCCTACTTTCCTAACCAAGCACCATCCCTAAATAAGAATTCCTGTAATAAAATTAAATCATCAGGTGTTACGTGGATCATACCTTCACCAGGAACATCAATTTCTGCAATCATAAATAGAGCCAACGTGGTTAATGACGGCAATATGAGTATCAACCAATTTTTCCCTTTTGTCCCGCGTATATTGTAACCAATAAGAATATTTGAACAGATAGCAAAAAAGATCAGTAAAAACCAAGTTGCATTTGGAATTTGGTGTCGCCAACTTGCCATCGTTTTTTGTTGAGAAAGATAAAGGTCGCTAAATGCACTGAGTACAGAAGCCACAATAGGGTTTGGTGTTTGACTTGCTTCTTTTACCGCGATTTCCCATAATTGACTCTGCTTTTCCAAAGAAGTCATCCGCCATTGGTTATTTTCGTCACTGATACCTGACTTAAAAAACTCAATCCGAGCTTCCAAGTATTGTTGAATAAGCTGAGAGGCTTTTCCTCTATCATCAGTGCTCAATAACTGTGCTCTCTGATATGCCGTACCAATAGCAATAGCTTCATTTTCTTCTGTTTGCTGACGGTTGTTATAGCCATTAATCGAAATTGATAAAACAAACCCTATCAATAAACCCAATAAAGATAAAATCGCCCCTAAAATAATTTTAGCTTCATCATCCGTCGCTTCTTCGTGGGCTGATTTACGCTTAAAAATATATTTACCAACGTAGGCAGAAATAACTAACAAGATAAATGTGATAACAAATAAAAGAATGGAATCGATTGGAGAATCATTGATCAACTCAGAAATATTAAACATCGTATAAACTCATGAAATTTATTTCCTGATGATATAACACAACTGCAATACAATTATCTAGACAGTACTATTTTTTTGCTAAATTTCAGATAATAACAACAATCAGGCATCATAATACGACATCCAATTAGCTAACAATAAAGCACAACCCCCCTAATACAGAATTCACTCACTATATTTACCTTAAGTTGATTATCAAAATATATTTTCATTACATTTTTTCGAAATAACCCCTAATTTTCATGATTAAATCAGGTGAGTTCTCATCCAATATATCAATATGGTGCCGTTTAAATAGTGCAGCACAGACACCCATACCGACTTTTAAAGTGCCATCAAACTGACCATTATAGATATGCTGACTACCGCACGAGGGGCTATTACTTTTGAGTACAACTAATCTCACATTCATTAATTGAATTTTTTCTAAAGCAATATACGCACCACGAATAAATTCTTGAGTGACATCGATATTATCGCTTCCGACCACACTAGCTCGCCCAGCGAGTACATCATCACCATTTCCCCCCATTATTTCTGCAGATGCTCTCGGTGTTGGTAACCCGCCAAAAACTTCAGGACAAATACTGATGGCCAGACCATCCTCATAGAGTTTTTTCAAAGGAGTATATAATTGATGCTTCCCATCATACCTTACACAATACCCTAACAAACAAGCGCTTACTGCAATCATAACTAATCCTATTAATAGACCTGACTTTTTAAGGTATTTTTCATGGTTATATTAGACAATAAGTTTACAAAATACTTCGCGCTAATAGTGCTCGTAGAACAAATAAAAACGCTTACAGCTTCATAGATCTGTAACTTGTGGCTGTTTACACCCATAACGCGGACTAAACTTATCTTAGTTTATTGACAATTAAAACGGAGACCTGTATTGTCCTTGTTTATAAATAGATGCTTAGGAAATTTAAATAAATGGCACACATTACTGTCAGTGTTGAATATGGTATCCATTGTCTACTTTGGTTTGTTGATAATCCCGAACGCTCTCTTAGCAGTAGAGAACTTGCAGAGCTACAAGGCATCTCTCCAAGTTTTCTAGCAAAAGTTTTACCTCGGTTAGAAAAAGCAGGGATCGTGAGTTCGAATGAGGGAATTAGAGGTGGATATCGATTAGCATTACCCCCTGAAAAAATCACATTTCTATCTATAATTGATGCTATAGAAGGTTATAAACCGCTTTTCGAGTGCCAGGAAATACGACGCCGCTGTGCTGTTTTCGAAGAAAATGGTCTACCACAATGGGCCATTTCAGGTACCTGCTCCGTACATAAAGTCATTCTTCAAGCCGAAAATGCCATGAGAGATGTATTAGCTAACCAAACCCTCGCTGATGTGGCGCAGCGTCTATGTCAAATCGCCCCTAATAGTTTTTATAGAGATGTAAACTCATGGATGGATCAAAAAATTGAAGCTAGAACAGTGCGTTCGAGCAAAGGAGGTCGTGGTAAAACATAACATATAATCCGATAACCATAAATTATATCGTTTGTACCTAATTTTAATAACATCTTCACTGGTGCGGTTTTTTATTATTTAAAATTTGCAACTGAGCATTTAAAGTTAAACTCCAAAGGAATTCAATAATGACAGCTAAAATTGTTATTGCAGGATCTGGTTTTGCTGGCTTCTGGGCAGCTATTTCAGCAATGCGGGTAATTTCACAAGAAAATAAAGAAAATAGCATCAAAGTTATTTTAATTTCACCAAGACCGAATCTCACTATACGGCCGCGTTTATATGAAGCAAAGCTGGATAATATATCCCCTGATATTTCAAAGCAGCTAGCTGCCGTCGGTGTTGAATATATTGCAGGTGAAATCCAGAATATCGATACAGATGCAAAGTTATTAACCGTTAATTTAGCTAATGGCAACCAAACTACGTTAGTCTATGAGCGCTTTATTCTGGCAACTGGTAGCCAATTAAATGTACCTCCCGTTCCTGGATTTGATAGGTATGGCTTTGATGTTGATTCATTAGAAACTGCACATCGTCTTGAAACACATTTACAAGCACTAAAGAACAAACCGGAAACTTTAGCTAGAAGCACCGTTGTTGTCGTCGGTGGAGGATTAACAGGCTTAGAAAGTGCTGCTGAAATGCCAGCCCGACTAAAAGCAATTCTTGGTGAAACAACAGAGGGCCGAGTATTTATAATTGACTCAGAATCCACTGTGGGAGCAGGAATGGGAGCCGAAATTTCACCTGTAATTCAACAAGCTCTAACTGAATGCGGCGTTGAATTGCGCGCGGGATTACGAGTCGAAGCACTAAGCCATGATGGAGTTACTCTGTCAAACGGTGAGTACATCGAATCAAATACTGTCGTATTAGCGACAGGAGTAAAAGCAAGTTCTCTAACGGAACAGATTCGCGGTGAACGTGACGCTAGTAATAGGATTATCTCGGATAATTATTTACACGCACAAGCTGTCTCAAATGTTTTCGTCGCAGGAGATACTGTCAAAGCTCCCACAGATAATCAAGGAAATCATAATTTAATGACTTGCCAACATGCTCTAAGTTTAGGCCGTGTTGCAGGGTATAATGCAGCAGCTGAGCTATTAGGTCTTCCATTACACCCTTATAGTCAACTTAAATATGTAACTTGCCTTGATTTAGGGGCTTGGGGTGCTCTTTATACCGAAGGTTGGCATAGGAAAATACATCATATTAAACAGGAAGGAAAAAAGATAAAGCAAGAAATTAATACCAAGTGGATATATCCACCTGAGTTAGAAAAAAATGAGTTATTTGCTATCGCTGCTCCGGATTATGTCATCGTTCCTTGAGATAAAGATAAAAATTAATATATTCAAATAAATCAGAGTAACCACATAAAAATACAATGAGTATGATTTGTATTGCTTTGTATCGTTTATTTTTTAATACTAATACATAACTAAATATTAATAAGGTTTCAATATGCATATTAAAAAAGTTATATTTGCCTTTTCATTAATTACTTTTGGGGCTGTATCTCAGGCCCAAGTTATTAATAATAATAATCCTTTAAAATATAGGCATTTTAAAACAGATTATACTACTATGCTCGAACTAGCGAATAAAGAACGCTTACCTTGGAGAGTCTTCTATGAAAGTCCTAGCGAGGGCGCCAATGCCGAATGGTTTGATGCCGTAAAGCAGGGAGATTTAGATAAAGTAAAACAGATGGTTACTGAGGGGCAAGATATAGAAGCCAAAGACACTGGTAGCTTAGACCAAACGGCTCTTGGATGGGCGGCCTTTATTGGCGATGAAGCTATGGTTGATTATCTTATCTCGCAGAATGCTAATCTTTGGGCAACCGATACAGGTGACGTATATAACGTACTAAAATCAGCGGTGCTTGGTAATAATGTCAATATTGTAAAAAAAATCCATCATCTAATGAAAAATGAAGTAGATTTGAATAATCAACAAATTGAAAGTGATGGTGAGACATTAGTCATGATAGCCGCGAGTAATAATAGAATGGAAACGGTTAAATATTTATTATCGCAAGGAGCAGATATTAACCGGAGCACAACGACTGATGATGTAACCATGTTTTCTTATGACCAAAGTGCATTAACTTATGCATGTAAGAATAATCTTCCAGAAATGCAAAAATTCCTTATTGATAATGGAGCTCTAAATCATCGTACTGGTAAACCATCTTGTGATTGATTTATAGAAATATAGGGTAATAACAGAAAATTTTGCGTCAATCATGTAAAAATTATTTTCAGTAGCTCAAGAAAAGTATGTATTGTTAACATTCCTATGCATTTAAGTGAATATTCTAAAAAAGATATTGTATCACTTAGCATAATAAAAAGAGAGTATTGAGCGTACCCTTCCATAAATTGAATGGCCTGATTCCGGTTCAATATCGAAATCAGGCCTTATAACCCGTTGACTAAAAGTGCATAACCTTATGTGGTCACCTCAAGCTTAATAGAACGAGTTTTAACTGTGGTAATTCTTTTAAATTAATATTACTGGCTATTACGCATATCCATAATCATTTTACCATCGTAATCTGCACCAACAACAATATTAGGTACCTCACCTTTATATTTATGAGCTTTAATCTGCTCAATCTCTAACTGTTTCCAATTGATCATTTCACGGGTAATAGTACGTTGCAATATCGCATTCGCTTCAGCTTCTTTCTGAGCAGCATACAATTTTGCATCTGCTTCTTGGCGCATCGCAAATGAACTTGCTTGTGCGTTACGTTCTCTGGCGATGGCTTGTTGTTCAGCAGACTCTCTTTCCGCTTCAGCAATAACAACCTTTTTCTGAGCTAATTCACGCTCTTTTTCTGCCTCTGCTTTTGCTTGGTTGATTTGCTCTTGGCGCATTTTGGTATTAACCACTTGCTCTTGTACAACCTCAGGCAAAGTAATATCTTGGATCATGATTTCTTTTATTGTATAGCCATAAGGAGAAGCATACCCTTGAATAGCATCACGAATAGATTCTTGTAATTTTCTTTGTGTATCTGCAGTATAAAGATCTTGTGCATTAGCAACATCTTTACCAAATTCTAAAATCGTTGAGATCAGCTTTTGGCGTACATATTTATCTAAAGCTTCGCTTTCTGTACCACCATTAATACGTAATACAGGAGCTTTCGCACCATCAAACTGAAGCATTACCGTAATATCAACAATAGATTTTAATTTATCTTGCGAAGGTACTCTTAGCTCTTTTAGTGATACTCGAATATCTTTTGTTGAGTACGTATCAAATGTTGTAAACGGATTAATTGGAAAATGTAAACCTGCATCATAAGCAACTGGGTCGACTTTTCCTAAAAATGTCCCCACCTTAACCGAGCCATCTTGTACAATAGTATATGAATTGATCCCTACGAGACCAATAACTAGAAGTAATGCAGCACCGACAACCAATTTAATCATTGATTTAAATTGCATGAGTTAATCCCTATCAAATTAATAATTATAATAAAGCGCCTTATTGTCACCACTTATTTTCTAACTACAAGTCTAATAATCCTAAATTTAAAAGCACTAAATCTGCTGTTTCTATTTTGGTAAAAATGAATCGCTGAGCCATTACAGATAATTTTGTTATAAACCTAGTTTTATCCTTTTAAATTATTAGTGCTTATTTTCAATCATAAAACACAGGTATGATTATTTATAATCACTCTCTCGATCAGTTTAAATAACATCCACTCCATCAAAAAGCCAAATTATCATTATTTTAATCCAAGTTAGTGATGAAAGTTAGAGTATAATTTCAATTAATGGTAAATGGAATTATTGCGATCTTGATCACTGTTGTTTTTAATTGATTAAATATAATCATAATGACTAAAATAAATCATGGCGGAGAAAACCATGCAAATAAAAAAATCGATTGAACGTATACCTGGTGGCATGATGGTTGTGCCATTAGTACTCGGTGCCCTAATCAACACCTTTGCTCCTCAAGCCCTCGAAATCGGTGGCTTTACAACATCACTGTTTAAAAATGGTGCCCCTGCTCTTATTGGTGCATTCTTGCTTTGTATGGGTGCAGGAATTAGTTTTAAAGCGGCGCCACAAGCTTTATTACAAGGAGGTACAATTACCTTAACAAAACTAGTCGTTGCGATTGCTCTTGGTCTAGGCGTCGATTATCTCTTTGGAATGGAAGGGATTTTTGGTTTAACTGGTGTTGCAATTATTGCAGCAATGAGCAATTCAAATGGTGGCTTATATGCCGCTTTAGTTGGGGAGTTTGGTAATAAACGAGACGTTGGTGCTATCTCAATTTTATCTCTTAATGATGGGCCTTTCTTTACCATGATTGCGCTAGGCGCAGCTGGTATGGCAAATATCCCTTTAATGGCATTAGTTGCAGTTCTTGTTCCGTTAATTGTTGGCATGATCTTAGGAAATCTAGACCCACATATGCGCGATTTTCTAACAAAAGGTGGGCCAATATTAATTCCTTTCTTCGCTTTTGCACTAGGCGCAGGGATCAACTTAGAAATGCTATTACAAGGTGGACTCGCAGGTATCTTGCTCGGTGTGCTGACTACGTTTGTTGGCGGCTGGTTTAATATTCGAGCAGACCGTCTAGTAGGAGGCTCAGGTATCGCAGGCGCTGCTGCCTCAAGTACCGCAGGAAATGCTGTAGCAACACCACTCGCTATCGCACAAGCCGACCCATCCTTAGAGGCTATCGCGCTTTCTGCTGCTCCTTTGATTGCTGCATCCGTGATCACCACCGCTATTCTAACCCCTATCCTGACCTCTTGGGTTGCTAAACGCCAACAAGCAAGACAACCCCAACAAACTGAAGAGTAAGGAGTTATTTATGAAGCTATTAGTTATTGCAGATGACTTTACAGGGGCAAATGATACCGGTGTTCAATTTGCTAAAAAGCATGCGCGCACAGAGATACTTCTTGATAATACACAAAAACATTCTTGGTTTGCTGATGTCGTTGTACTTAATACAGAAAGTCGCGCATTAAATGCACAAGTTGCTTCAGAAAACCTACGAAATAGCCTGAAACCTTTTTTATCTCAGAAGGATAAACCTGTCATTTATAAAAAAATTGACTCAACATTTCGCGGTAATATCGGGGCAGAAATAGAGACAATTATGTCAGAAACAGGCTTAAAACTTGCTATTGTTGCCGCAGCTATTCCTGCGGCAGGACGTGTAACGTTAAATGGTGAATGTCTCGTTCATGGAAAAGCACTTATTGAAACTGAATTTGCTTCTGACCCTAAAACACCAATAGTTTCATCACGTATCCAAACTATTCTCCATCAGCAGACTACCCTGCCCGTTATTGAAGTGAATCTAGACCAAATACGTTCAGGGCGATTCGCAACATGGTTACAAGCACAAGAGCCAACGCAAGGCAGTATCATCGTCACGGACGCTGAAAATGATGAAGATTTAGCACTAATTGCTGAAGCCGTATTTTCAATAGATCAATCTTGCCTACTCGTTGGAGCTGCGGGCTTTGCAAATGCATTACCTGAAAATATTTTCATGGATAAAAAGCAAGGGCTACCATTATTTATTGTCGCTGGCTCAATGAGCAGCGCAACAATTGAACAGGTAAACTATGCACAAACACATTGTGATGCCAGTGTCATTGATGTTGATGTCACGCAAGTACTTGCAGCCACTACACAAGATAACTACATGGCTGCGCTCATCAAAGAAATTAGTCAAACATTAAACCAACAAAAACACACCATCATACGAACCAGCCGAGATGTGCAAGATAGGCATCATATTGATGACCTATGCAATACCTACGGTATGACACGTAATGAATTGGGGAAAAATATCAGCGACTTTATTAGTTTGCTGACCTTAAATACGCTGTCTGTTGCCAGCATCGGGGGACTTTTTTTAACAGGTGGAGATATTGCGATTGCGGTTGCCAATACTTTGGGAGCAAAAGGTTATCGAATTCAATCTGAAGTACTGCCATGTATACCTTGTGGCACTTTTATTGACAGTGAAATCGATGACTTACCCGTGATCACCAAAGCGGGAGGGTTTGGTCAAATAACCACTTTATGCGAAGCCATCAAATATATTGAGGAAATTTATTGTGAAAAATAATGTTGTTGCTATTACCATGGGAGATCCTGCAGGTATTGGCCCAGAAATTATCGTCAAATCCCTTGCAGAAGGTGAACTGGCAGGAGCCCCTGCCGTTGTTATCGGTTGTGCATCAACAATGCAGCGATTAATTAAATCAGGGGTAGTTCCTCAGATAAAAATCAATGTGATACAAAATATCAAAGAAGCTCAATTTTCAGCGGATACCATCAATATTATTGATGAACCCCTAGCCGACCCTAGCGCGCTTATTGCGGGGAAGGTCCAAGCTCAAGCTGGTGACTTAGCATTTCGCTGTATTAAACGTGCGACTGAACTAGCTCTCGCAGGTGAAGTGAAAGCGATTGCCACTGCACCTTTAAATAAAGAAGCATTGCACCTTGCCGGGCACAACTACCCAGGTCACACTGAACTACTTGCCCAGCTAACCAATACCAAAGATTATGCCATGGTGCTTTATACCGAAAAATTAAAAGTCATCCATGTCACAACACATATTGCATTGCGTAAATTTTTAGATACATTAAATAGCGAGCGTATCATAACCGTGTCTCGTATCGCATCAGACTTTTTAAAACGCGTTGGCTATGAAAAACCACGTATTGCGATCGCAGGCGTTAATCCTCATGCTGGGGAAAATGGTTTATTTGGTGATGAAGAAATCGTATATTTACAACCAGCTATAGAACAGGCAAGGTCTGAAGGTATTAATGTTTATGGCCCTTGTCCTCCAGATACTGTATTTTTACAAGCCTATCAAGGGCAATATGATATGGTTGTTGCCATGTATCACGACCAGGGTCATATTCCTTTGAAATTATTAGGTTTTTATGATGGTGTTAATATCACTGCGGGCCTTCCGTTCTTGCGCACTTCAGCCGATCACGGAACCGCATTTGATATTGCTTGGACGGGTAAAGCAAATCCTGAAAGTATGGCCATCTCACTTAAACTTGCGATGAATGTAGTATAACTAATGAGCACAATGGATAGATTAGATTTAATACTTGAGTATCTTAAACAGCATAACCTCGTCACTGTTGAAGAACTAGTACAAGCATTATCCGTGTCAGCGGCCACTATCCGGCGTGATCTCATTAAACTTGATGAAACTGGGGTTATCTCTCGCACGCATGGCGGTGTAACCCTAAACCGTTTCATTCCTGTTCAGCCCACTACGTCCGAAAAAAACCAGCGTAATCTAAGAGAGAAACGGGCTATTGCGAAAGCGGCAGCCCGTTTAATTGAACCAGGTAGCACGGTTCTACTTGATGCAGGAACAACCATGCTTGAGCTAGCGCGAGAGCTCACTCATATGCCCCTGCGTGTTATCACCTCTGACCTCCATATTGCCCTTTTTCTTTCTGAATTCAAACAAATTGAAGTCACAATTGTTGGTGGAAGAATTGACGATAGTAGCCAATCTTGTATTGGTGAGCATGGGCGTGTTTTATTACGTAGCATTTATCCTGATATCGCATTCATTAGTTGTAACTCTTGGAGTTTAGAAAAAGGAATTACAACACCAACAGAAGAAAAAGCAGGTCTAAAACGTGACCTAATAACAAATGCTACACGCTCTGTTATGCTTGCTGATAGTAGTAAATACGGTAAATGGTCATTATTTCGTGTCGCTCAAATAGACGAATTGACAGATATTATTACAGATAACCAACTTCCACTCGATATTCAGCAAAAATTTATAGATTCTTGTCGTACTAATCTAATATTGGTTTCCACAAATGCCACTTAATGCTATTGAACTTGATTTCTTTATAAAATAAAGTAGCTCAACCTTCCAACCAAACCGCACCAAACATTACATTTCATCTGACAACAAAATATGTAAGGAACCCCCATGAGCGAACTGAGATTAGCTTATAACAATTTATCACCTGAAGCGTATAAAGGGCTTATTGAATGCAAAAATGCATTGGATAAAAGCGGGTTAGGTAAAGAACTAATAGAGCTTGTTTATTTAAGAGTTTCACAAATCAATGGCTGTGCATTTTGCCTAGATATGCATGCAAGCTCATTACGTTCAAATGGTGTCAGTAACAAAAAAATAGACACACTCGCTGGCTGGCAGGTTAGTCATCATTTTAATTCATTAGAGCGCGCTGCATTAGCTTGGACCGAAGCTGTCGTTAATATAGCTACCAGTGGTACATCAGATGCTCTCTTTAATGAATTAAAACACCATTTTTCTGATGAACAAATTTCTGATTTAACTATCGCTATTGGTTTAATGAGTGCCTTTAACCGTATAGCAATAGCACTGAGACAATAGTAAAAATTTGTATAAAAAAAGCTTGCTACCTTTATGGCAGCAAGCTTGTAAATTCTACTTTTAACACTATTTTTCTTCATCACGTAATGTTAAAACTTCATACCCATCTTTAGTGACTAATACCGTATGTTCAGATTGAGCAGATAATTTTTTATCTCTTGTTACGACCGTCCAACCATCTTTCTTTGTTTTAATTTTCATCCCACCCTGGTTAATCATTGGCTCTATCGTAAATGTCATTCCTTCTTTTAATTCAACCCCTTTCCCTCGTACACCGTAATGAAGAACTTGCGGATCTTCATGCATTTCACGGCCAATACCATGCCCACAATATTCTCGTACGACACTGTAACCTTTAGATTCCGCATAATGTTGAATAGCGGAACCAATATCACCCAATGTCGCACCCGGTTTAACTTGTTTTATTCCTTCCCACATAGCAGCATAAGTATCTTTAACTAATTTACGTGCTAGTGGTGAAGCTTCTGGCATTACATACATTTTACTTGAATCAGCGATAAAGCCATTTTTCTCTAGCGTAATATCAACGTTAATGATGTCTTTTGCTTTTAAAATTTCATCTGTTTTTGGAACACCATGACAAACGACTTCATTCAACGATGTATTCAAAACATATTGGTAGCCATATTGCCCTTTACTAGCAGGCCTTGCTTGTAATTCATTAACGATATAGCTTTCAACTTTATCATTAATCTCCATTGTGGAAATACCCGGTACAATAAATGAATCCAACATCTTAAAAACGCTAGCCAAAAGTCGTCCAGACTCACGCATCAGTTCAATTTCTTCTGCTGTTTTAATTGTAATATTATTCATGAACTTTTCCTTTTAATTCAATTGACTCTTTTTCTAACATTTCATTGACTAACATAGTAAATGTCTTATTCGGGTTTAGTTCAGCTTGCATACCAATTTTAATCCAAAACTCTGCCTGTGAATTAATCGAACGGGACATAACCTGGCTCGCATGGCGCAGATAATCATGCAATTCATCTGAAATTTTTACGATACCCAAAGCAACCTCAACAATATGATGTGTATACAAATCATGTATAGATCATATAACAGGAAGATGATGATTCAAAGCATTCACGTTTTGTATAGCACAAAGCGCATGAAAAACAGCCCATAAATACTACTTTAAGTTGATTAAGTTGATTAAGTTGATTCCGCCGTCAAAGTATTTGAATCGTTGATCCGCTATCATAAATTCCGAAGAATGTAATGATTATACGTAAATTAGCATTATTTTGATTAACTCGGCCATGTGCTGGTTTAACTGCCGTACTATTAATAAACTAATGATCCGATTACAACATGAACTCAATAAATAAAAGCTGGAGAAAAACATGTATAATAAAATTTTAGTTCCTATTGATATAACAGAAAAAAGCTTAGCACATTTAGTTATGTCTCATATTCAATACCTTGCTGAATATGAAAAAGCACATATTCATTTTTTGGCAATTATTCCTACTGTTCCTTTCTATACCACAATGGGATTTGGTTTTGCTGAAAAAGCGGATAGTGAACAAGAAAACGTCACGAAGCAGCTCGCTGAAATAATTAAAGAATTTAATATTCCAAATGATAAATACAGTGCTCAAGTTTTAATGGGGACACCAAGAGATGAAATCTTACGTGTTGCAGAGGAAATTTCTGCTGATTTAATCGTTATTGGGTCAAGGCGCCCAGGTATGTCCACATACTTTTTAGGTTCAACAGCATCAATGGTTATTCAAAATTCAAAAATTTCTGTTTTGACTGTCCGATAGCCGCTATTAATTATAGTAATCTAGGTAGCCTATTATTGGGTTACCTTGTTTTTTCGTGTTAATCTTACATACATGGATTATTCACTCGACTAAGCTATCTATCTATTGCAGATTTATTTTTCACTCAAGGAATGTAATGAAAAAACACTTACTCTGGATCAGTATTAGTATCAATATAATTTTAGCTATCGCTTTAATTACAGTTATCTACTCGTTTTTAAATATGAAAAATCAGGTGATGACTATAGTTGAGCAAGCAAAGTCAGGAAAGTATATCGAGCAAGTACAACAGCATACGAAACAACTTATTCCAAATTCTCTTAATGAACTAAAAATCTTAGAAACGGATGGCGACTCGTGTGACCAGTTTTATCAAAAAGTCGATGGAGTTATTGAATACTTACATAATAATCCAGAGATTATTGGAGCACAAACCTACACCGAACAATTATCTTCAGTAAAAATGGCCATTGATAAAACTCCAACTGTTTTAAAAAATAAAGCTTGTAAGAGTGGCGTTTCAAGTATTAATTATATCATTGATGCACTACAACCAGATGAGCCATAATTGGCTCATTTATTAACAACATTAGAATGTTCAACATCCAACCAGCTGATAAACTGGGCTAAATATTTCAAAAATTCCTCATCAGCAAAAGGCTCTATACTTTGACGTAAAAAATAATTTATTTCATTTTGTCGTTCTGGATAATATTGAACGAATTTTTGTATATATTCAAATAATGTTTCTGGCCAGTCACTATCATTTTTCCAACGTAATATATTGGTGGAACGAATAAGCTTTCTCGATGCCGCCCGATATAATAACTTTAGCTCAGAGTCATCATGACAATGATTAATTTGGTCGATATAACCATTCAATACATTAACAAAATCGCCATTAACTGCTTCTGCTATTTCTCGCGAAGGAACAAATTGGCTAAAATGTGTTGCTAAGTCATCTCCATAAATGCAACGGCAATGATGCTTAATCCAATATCCCCAACTATATAGATTAGCCTCACTCATCACATCCGTAAGAATACCAATATCAAAATCAATTTTGCTGACCTCAATGTGATTAACTGTTAATTGAACTTGTATTTCATTCAATCTGGTTGTTTCTAATTGAGTAAGGGCACCACATAATACAATGCATAGATCCAAATCTGATTGCTGTGGCTTCGCACAGCCTTTTGCAACACTACCATACACATAAATGCTATGGAGCTTGTCTTTTAATATGCAACTCAGCCAATAAATAGATTCTGTTATTATTGACTGAAATTCTGGTTGAAACGGCCTCTCTTCAGGAACAGAAATATACTTATAATCTTTTAACTTCATAACCACCTAACTCTCAAAAATAAGTGTTTCTGTTTGTACTAACCATTCATAGTAGCCAATAACCTCGCGACCATTTAACCAACGAGACAACATATCTAATATTAACATTACACTGACTTCTTGTTTTTCTTTCTGTGAATGATTATTTGGTAAATAATGAATTCTCTGCGCATAACACATATCTGGTGTTGATAGAGCAACGTTTAAATATTGCTCATTATATTCGCCAACCACTAAACCAATAGATAGAGGATGATTAATTGCTATATTTTGAGCTCTTTGCGCTAAAATTTTCAATGTTTGTTCCACGTCAGATGGCAAAATTTGACTGGAAGAAATAGCGATCCCCACTGAATCTAATGTCCAACTTAACAGCCCTGCGCTAAATTGTTCACTGACTATTATTTGTAATTTCCTTTCTCTTAGGGATTTGCCAATTTTTTGCGCTAAACCTTCTGTCCCTTCAAATATCAAGTTGTCCCCTACTCCTTGCTTCACTAATTGCCAATCTCTTTCCATCAATTCTTTTTGTGACGCAGGTCCCGTTAGCTTTAATTCAATAATAGGCATTGAAGAACGATAGCCTAAAACACAGTTTTCAGGTAAAGGTAAGCTATCAAATTGCTTCGCAAGACTACTTTCACTACGGCCAAAACTGGTTAGGCGTAAACAAACTGGTGGCTCTGGCAATGTAAAATGTGCTCGTAACCTTGGCAAAATTTGCTCATTCACCATAACCTTAAATTCAGAAGGAACACCAGGAGTAAAAAAAATCAGACAATCATTCAAGACTAAAGAAAAGCCACAAGCCGTTCCTACAGGGTTATCAATTAATTCAGCATTTTCAGGGAGTAGTGCTTGTTTACGATTCGTTTCAGGCATAACCCGCCCTCTGGCAATAAAATAACGCTCCATGACTTCAACCCACTGAGAATGTTCAACTAATGGAACTCCCGCAGCTTTAGCCGCCGCCAAGGCGCTTAAATCATCACTTGTTGGCCCAAGCCCGCCGTTAACAATGAGAATATCTGCAGATAAACTACGCTCAAGGAAAGTAGCGACTAAACAATCTAAATTATCACCAACCGTTGTTCTGCTACTCAAAGGAAGACCTTGTTGAAAAAAACAGTCTGCCAACCAAGCGGCATTTGTATCAATTATTTGTCCGTGTAAAACCTCATCCCCGGTACTCAACATTTCAACAACTAACATCTATGACTCCCTGATTATATAAATCACATTAACTGACTAAATTACCTTATTATCAAGATGACTAACATCAATTTTTATTCACCTGAGTTCCCCTTTTAAAATATCCAGAACTCATTAAAAATAAATGGTTTAGGATAATTCTCACCCTATGTGGTCATAAAAAGGCTATAGTTTTATATGCAATTGAATCCATTATTTTTTCACAGCAATAATAGAGGCTACATGTTCAAACTAAAACCAATTAAATCTGTTGCATTATTTTCTTTAGTTTTATTAGTTTCTGGGTGCCAACTTGGAGGATCTCCAAATTCTAATTCAAACTCAGATTCAAAATTTGGAGATTTAAGTGAATTAAAAAGAATAGACTTTCCTTCCACAGAGGCACCTAAAGGTATTTCTGAAGGAGCATTTGAAGTTGAGTACGATAATGGTCAGCCAAAATTTAAAACATGGGTATCTAAAGGATGTTTTGATAAATATATCAAAACCTACTATGAAAATGGCAAGCCTGAATCCCATATTGAACTCAAAGACTGCAAGGTACATGGAACTGTCCGCACTTACCATGAGAGTGGCCGTAACGATATCGAAGTCAACACACTGCAAGGTAAATTATCAGGGCCATTTATAATTTATCACGACACACCTAGTAATAAACCCAATATTACGGGCACATTTAAAAATGAAAAACTCGTTGGAATAGTGACCGAATTTGATGAAAATGGAACGGTTATTTCTAAAGCTCTTATCCGCGATGGTGAAATTACCGTATTGCAATAATTCAACTAACAAGATAAAACAGATGCGTATGATTTACAAAGATAGCTAAAAATAGAAACCCGCAAGTAGCGGGTTTCTAATAAATTGAAAATGAAGACGAATATAACTAAATTAGCTCTTTCACTTCAAAATTCACTTCACCGCTGAGATCAGCATCATAATCAACACCATTTAGGCCAAAGCCAAACAGACGGAGAAATTCAGCTTTATAGCCTTGGTAATCCGTTAATTCATTGATGTTGTTATCATTAAGCTGCTGCCAAATTTCACGGCATGTGTTTTGTACGTCATCACGCAATTCCCAATCATCTAAACGTAGACGATGTTTTTCATCGGTCTCTGGCACTGCGTCATTGAATAACTTAGTGGCAAATAAGCGTTGAATTTGTTCAATACAGCCTTCATGGATCCCTTTTTCTTTCATAATCTTAAAGACAATAGAGATATATAACGGCATGACAGGAATTGCAGAGGAGGCCTGTGTTACAACAGATTTTAATACAGCAACATACGCTGCCCCACCCTTGGCTTGCAATTTTTGATTGATTGCATGAGCCGCACGGTCCAAATCTTCTTTTGCTTTACCTAATGTACCATGCCAATAAATTGGCCATGTTAAATCCGTACCAATATAAGAATAAGCCACAGATTGTGCGTTATCGGCTAAAACACCCGCTTCATCTAACGCATTCATCCACAGTTCCCAGTCTTGGCCACCCATGACTTTCACTGTATCTGCGATTTCCTGTTCATTGGCGGGTTCAACAACAGCTTCAATCAACACATCTTTGTTGGTATCCAGCGCAACAGATTTGTACGGTTCACCAATAGGTTTCAAGGCTGAACGTACAATTTCACCTGTTTCAGGCATTTTACGCACTGGTGATGCCAATGAATAAACCACTAAATCAATTTGGCCTAAGTCTTGTTTAATCAAATCAATAACGGTTTGACGGCATTCATCAGAAAAAGCATCACCATTAATGCTTTTTGCATACAGGCCTTCTTCTTTCGCTGCTTTGTCAAAACCTGCGGAATTGTACCAGCCCGCAGAACCAGTTTTACTTTCACTGCCTGGTTTTTCAAAAAATACACCAATGGTAGCGGCTCCGCTGCCAAATGCGGCGTTGATACGAGAGGCCAGACCGTAACCGGTGGATGCACCAATAACTAAAACTTTCTTAGGGCCATTTTTCAGCTCGCCACGTGATTTCACGTAGGCAATTTGCTCACGAACATTGGCTTCACAGCCTGCTGGATGAGCTGTAGTGCAGATAAAACCACGAATTTTAGGTTTGATAATCATAGTAATTTTTTCTTGGTAGCTAACAATCAAGGTCTAATATACCTGATATTATCCATTTACTTAAGACAGAGTGAAAATAAATAGGGTGAACAGACCAGTTTATTGGTTACTTTCCCACTAATTACCTATTTTAAATCATTGAGAGTTTCAATAACACGGCGTAATAAATCTAACTCTCGCTCAAGGTTAGTTGCTTTTCCTCTAGGTTAATGACCATATATTTTTGTGACGCCAAGGCGACTGTCATTATAGCACTCATCACCCCAGCAAATATAAGACATTGAAATATAATTTTTTAAATATCTGCTGTTGAGATTAAGGAACGTATCATCATGTTCCCAGAGCAACCCTATGACGCATTTGGGAAATACTGCAAGATATTAAAGAACTCATCCAGAGGTAAAAAATATGCCTAAAACCATTACCAAGAGAAACAATAAACAACCATAACCTGTACTAAATAATTTGCTAGCCGCTTATTGCGGCTTAGGGGGTATTAAATTATGTATAACCATCACTGAGTAAACAATATCTTTTTTATTGTGAATTTTGCGAAAATGGGCATTACTAACAATACCGACCATAATCTGCATGCCATCTTTCTCATAAACCCGCTTAAATGGTGTTGTTTCGTCATCAGATATTTTATCTAAGAAATAAACATTTCGTTTATAGCGTTCAATTGTTTGCTTTGGCAAACCATATACTTCAAACATTTTCTGGTTAATCGCATCATACTCAGCCAAAATGACTGATTGGTCACGGCTATCTTTTCCTTGGGAGGAAACGAGCATTAGAGTATTTTTTTCCCGAGAAAACATCAATAAAAACAGTTTATTTGCTATTTGAGGAGAGTTTGCTGATGAACATAACGCACCTCCTTCTTGAAACTCAGTACATTGCAATCCTTTTAACTGTAATTTTTTTATATCTTCAGGGGTTTGCCCCCACTTAAACCCATAAGGGGCATCTAGCTTTTTCGTTGTGCAGCCAGAAGCGAGTACGAGTATTAACGTAAACAAAATTCCTTTTATCATCACTTCTCAAATTCCAATTAAGTCATCTAATTTGATACTATCAAAAATGAATAATTAATCAAAAATTAACTTTTCTATCATCATATTAAATGACTCGATTGATTTCTGTACCGTTAAAGCTGCCTTACTCTTCTTTGTTCTCCTGTTGTTTAGCCTCTGCCATAGCAATTTCTTTCAACCAATCTGCTAATAACGGTTTTGTTTTTACTGTATCTAATAACGCTCGCTCATGTTTAGTTAATCGTACAACTACAACTTCAGTTTTCATGTTAGACATAGCCTGATCCTCTTTAAGAATCAGAATAGTGACACAAAACACTAACAGAACGGTCTGACTTACGGTTTTTTACACGAATTTCGCGTTAGTTGACACAATAAAAAATACTTATGCTGTTTCAAAAGAAACACATTGAATATAAAGAATAAATACACCTAATTAAACGACATCAGTTCAGCAGATACTAAATATTTGAAGGGAATTAGATACAAAAAAACCACCTAAAGGTGGTTAATTGCTAATTTTAATCATTTCTGATTAAAATTGAGATGGTGCCCAGGGCGGGACTTGAACCCGCACAGCCTAAAGGCCGAGGGATTTTAAATCCCTTGTGTCTACCGATTTCACCACCTGGGCTAAATTGTCTTTCTCAAAAACTTGGATAAATTATTAATCTACCCGGCTAACCCATGCATTTAATAAAACACATTGTGATTAGCTAACTTAACATAAAACACTTAATAGCGTTTAATTACTTTAATATGGTGCCCAGGGCGGGACTTGAACCCGCACAGCCTAAAGGCCGAGGGATTTTAAATCCCTTGTGTCTACCGATTTCACCACCTGGGCTAAATTTTGGAGGCGCGTCCCGGAGTCGAACCGAGCTACACGGATTTGCAATCCGGTGCATAACCGCTTTGCTAACGCGCCTTATCCGAATTTCTTTCGAAATTTGGAGCGGGAAACGAGACTCGAACTCGCGACCCCGACCTTGGCAAGGTCGTGCTCTACCAACTGAGCTATTCCCGCGTAAAGCTTCACTTTTCAGCTTATGCTTTTCAAACTGGCTGATTTACTTATTTATTTTCGTAAACCATGTTGCCGTTCGATGCGTTGCATTCTACTGATTTCACCTATCGAGTCAATACAATTATTGAAATAATTGGATCGTTCGCTGTTTTTTCAATCATTTCGATCACGCTTCGCTCAAATCACCCCATGCAGCCTTTAAATATTGGAACATTGACCAGAATGTTAAGATAGCTGCAACATACATTAGTGCGATTGAAAGGTTTTCAATCAATGGCGTTGGACGCCACAATAAACCGACCAGTGACATCATCTGAGCAGTAGTTTTAAATTTACCAATCCAAGAAACAGCCACACTACTACGTTTTCCTATCTCTGCCATCCATTCACGTAAAGAAGAAATAATAATTTCACGTGCAATCATGGTGGCTGCTGGCAAAGTCACATACCAAACATCGTAACTTTCAGTGACTAACACTAACGCTGTAGCAACCATAACTTTATCAGCAACAGGATCTAAAAAAGCACCAAACTTTGTAGTCTGCTTCCACAGTCTTGCTAAAAAGCCATCAAACCAATCAGTTACCGCTGCGATAACAAAAATAAGCGCGCATGCAAACGGCCCCCAAGTAACAGGGAGATAAAAGGCTAATACAAAAAACGGTATTAGGATGACGCGAAATAATGTCAACCACGTTGGTATGTTTAATTTCATCACGCTCACTAACTTTTTGACCAAGTTGGATATTATGAATATGTTGCCCTAAGACACTCACTGTTTCAATGCATTATAAATCTTTTCTGCAAGGGCGTATGAGATCGAGGGCACTTTTGCGATTTCTTCTATACTTGCATTACGTAAAGGTTGTAACCCGCCCATATATTTTAGCAACATCTGCCGACGTTTCGGGCCAACCCCCTCAATTGACTCTAATGCACTAGTACTTTTGACTTTTGCTCGTCGTTGTCGATGCCCCGTAATCGCATGATTATGTGATTCATCTCGGATGTGTTGGATTACATGCAAAGCTGGAGAATCAGGTGGTAATGAAAAACCTTCGCCTTCTGGTTTTAAAAATAAGGTTTCAAGCCCCGCTTTACGGTCGCTACCCTTTGCAACGCCAATCAGCAATGGGTGTTTTTTATCCCAATCAACCTCTAGTGAATTAAACACATCCCTTGCCTGCCCTAATTGGCCTTTACCCCCATCAATAAAGATAATGTCAGGAACTTTGCTTTCATCAATGTGTTTACCATAACGCCGTGTTAAAACTTGATGCATAGCCGCGTAATCGTCTCCAGGGGTGATCCCTGTAATATTATAGCGCCGATACTCTGATTTCACCGGGCCCGATTTATCAAACACAACACAAGAGGCGACTGTTTGCTCCCCCATCGTATGTGAAATATCAAAACACTCCATACGATTAATGTTTTCTAAATTAACCACTTTTGCTAGTGCTTCCATACGTTGTTGCACCGTCGAGTGTTGCGCTAATTTTGTTGAAAGCGCAATTGATGCATTCGTTCTCGCTAATTTTAAGTAACGAGCCCTCACACCACGTGGCTGACTTTGAATATGAATTTTACGTCCCGCGATCTCAGAAAGAGACTCAGCTAATAATTCTTTTTCTGTTAATGCAAAATCTAATAAGATTTCGCCAGGTAGAGTTCTATTTTCACTTCCTTGCAAATAAAACTGACCTAAGAAGGTTTGAACCACTTCCTCAAGCTGTGTATCTGCTGGAATTTTAGGGAAATAACTGCGACTACCAAGGACTTTGCCTTGACGAATAAAAAGTACATGCACGCAAGCAAGACCAGATTCAAAAGAAACACCAATAACATCTAGGTCATCGCTATCACCAGATACATATTGCTCTTCCGTGACAGCTCTTACCGCTTGGATTTGATCTCTAAAACGCGCTGCATCTTCAAAGCGTAGTGCTAAACTTGCCTTTTCCATACGGTCAACTAAACCAGCCAAAACTTGTTTATCTTTACCCGTTAAAAATAAACGTACATATTCCACTTGTTGATTATAGTCTTCATCGGAAACCAACCCTTTAACACAGGGACCTAAGCAACGACCAATTTGATATTGTAAACAAGGCCTTGAGCGATTTCGATACATGCTATCTTCACATTGACGTATCGGAAATAACTTCTGCATTAACGCTAATGTTTCCCTTACCGCATAAGAACTCGGGAAAGGGCCGAAGTACTCGCCTTTGGCATGTTTCGCCCCCCGGTGCATCGAAATTCGAGGATGAGTTTCACTGCTTAAAAATAGGTAAGGATAAGATTTATCGTCACGTAACAATACGTTATAACGTGGCTGGTACAACTTAATATAGTTGTGCTCAAGTAATAGCGCTTCTGTTTCAGTATGAGTCACCGTCACATCAATAGAGGCGATTTGCTTTACCAACTGCTCTGTTTTGCGGCTACCCACATTTTCACGAAAATAACTTGCTAAGCGTTTCTTAAGATCCTTTGCCTTTCCTACATATATAACCGTTTCCCCAGCGTCATACATACGGTATACACCAGGTTGATTAGTAACTGTTTTTAAGAAAGCTTTCGGTTCGAACTGTTCTGACACTCGAGTAAACCCTGTTTTGCTGTGATTAAACCATAACTGATAGCTATATGAGTTAATTCTACATCACTACAGATATTAAGTTTACTAAACATTCGATATCGATAGGTATTTACTGTTTTAGGGCTTAAGGAAAGTGACTCCGCTACCCGTTTTATAGGCATTCCCTGAGTGATCATTAACATGATTTCTAACTCACGCCCCGATAATAAATCATATAAATCTTGTTGATTATTATAAACTAACCGCTGTAGAGCAAGGTCTTGGGCAATATCCGGCGATATAATTTTCCGTTTAACACTTACAATTTGTATAGCTTCAATAATGTCTTCTTCTGTCACATTGATACTCAATAAACCGAAAATGCCAATATCTAATGCTTTTAAAAAAAATGCAGGGTTATTTCTTACATTGTAAATAATGATCCCAACATCTGGTTGAGTTCGACGTAATGTCTGGATTGTTTTTAGTGAGTCATAACGAAAACTATCACTACTGATTAAAATCATATTTGCTTTTTGGCATCTATTCCATGTAATCACGTGTTCTAGTGATGAAAAAGAAGCAACAATTTTATAACGTATTTGACGTGAAAAAATAGCCTCAAAACCACGAATTACAATATTACTGTCGTCAATTATTATAATATTAATCAATTAATACCCCTATTGGATTTTAAACCTAATAGTGAAAAATAATAAATGAATAAATAAAAAAGTCATATACACTTTTTTATTTATTTTTGTTTTATTAAAAATAAATAAATTATAATTTACATGAATGAATTATGGGTATTAATAATTAAAGGCCACTTTATTGAGTGGCCTTTATATTAAGAATAAAATGATATGTTATTTTTTTCCAACTAAACGACAAATGGTTTCTGATACTAAGTAGCTTTTCTCAAAAGAGCTGATTGGTAAAAACTCAAAACATGAGTGGAAATTAAGTGCACCAGTAAAATAATTTGGGGTTAAGATACCTCTTGCTGATAAAGCAGAGCCATCCGTACCACCGCGCATTGGGATCACCTTAGGTTCAACCTCTTGAATTTTCAATGCATCAAAAATTAAATCAATCGCTGTACGGTCATCTCCTAATGAGTCGCTAATATTGCTATACACATCTACAATGTTGCACTCAATTTTTGCATGCGGATGACGCGCTTTTATTAATTCAATCGCTTGTTTTATAAAGTGTTTTCGAGCTGAAAAACTATGACGGTCAAAATCACGGATCGCCATTTTAATTTTAGCATTATCAGGATTTGCTATTAAATCTGTCACATAAAAGTAGCCTTCGCGATGCTCTGTATGTTCTGGGGTATCAAAACGATCAAAGCAACCAATAAAATCATGAGCTACGCGAATAGGATTCAATAATACATTCTTAGCTGACATAGGATGTGCGGTAATACCTTTAATTGAAACTTCAATAGAAGCAGCATTAAACGTTTCGTACACAACCTCACCAAGAGCACAACAGTCAATGGTATAAGCAAAATCAACGTTAAAACGGGATAAATCCATAATTTTAGAACCGCGTAGGCCAATTTCTTCGTCGGGTACAAACGCAACGTAGATATCCCCACAATCAAAATCGGCATATTGCAGCTTATTCATTAATTCCATGACAACCGTTACAGCGGCTTTATTATCTGCGCCAAGTACGCTAGTTCCATCACTAAAAATAATCTCTTCACCGATATAAGGTGCAGCTTCAGGGTGCTCATCTGATTTAAACCAAATATTTTCTTTTTCATTTAAACATAAATCTTTGCCTTCATATCTTAAGGTTTGAGGCTTAACGATGGGAGATAACCCAACATCAACAGTATCTAAATGAGTCACAAAACCTATTTTTGGCGCTGAAGGCTTATTGCCTGGGCGCATTGCATATAAGATGGCATGGTCATCGATATAAACATCTTTCAAACCATAACTTTCAAGCTCTTGCGCTAATAATTTTGCCAGCTCACGTTGCCCTTCTGTGCTTGGAACAACCGTGCTTGCTGCGTCACTTTGGCTTTCAATAGCGAGATAGCGGTAAAAACGCTGCTCTAATTGCTTACCTAATTCGTTCATTTTATATTCCTTGCATTAACTATATTTACCCTACCTATTTAATAGGTAGGGTATTGGCCCTACTTATGGTGCAGGATGCCATGTGTAACCACTGTCGAAACCAATTGGGATATCAAAAGCCCAGAATAAATATAATGTTGAAGTTAAAATAATTAATAGCCCAACGGTGAATGGGATCATCATTGAGCACAATGTTCCTATTCCTGCATTTTTATAGTATTTCTGGCAATACATCAGGATTAACGGATAAAACGGAAACATCGGTGTGCTCACATTCATTGCAGAGTCGCTGACACGAAATGCCGCTTGTGTTAATTCAGGTGAAATTCCGACTGCCATTAGCATAGGCACTAATACTGGCGCCATAATTGCCCATTTTGATGTCGCAGAAGTAATCATAATATTTAAGATAGCCGTTAATAGAATAACGCCAAAAACGGTCATTCCAGATGGCATATCAAGTGTACGTAATAACTCTGCCCCTGAAAGCGCTAATAATGTGCCTAAATTAGAATGTTGGAACGAATATAAAAATTGGGCAGCAAAAAAAGCAAAAACAATAAATGGGATAAGTGACTTAGTAATATTTTCCATTGCCTTGACAACATCTTTTGTTGATGTAAAAGATTTCGTCATATAACCATAAACAATGCCTGGCAAAGCAAAGAAAATAAATAATAAAGGCACAACAATTTGCATGATAGGTGCTTTAGGGCTAGTTAAGCTACCATCAGGCCCACGTAATGGAGAGTTCTCTGGCCATAATAGTGCAAATAATCCGATACCTAAAGCAATTAGTACTAAACCAGAAATACGAAAAGCACGATTCTCAGCAGCAGTAATTTTACCTAAATTTTTTTCAGAATCAGTATCAACTTCGTTTGAACTGATTGGGCAGTTTTTATTTAGCCATGGTTCAACAATCTTCTCAGTGATAAACCAACAGGTAAAAATAACCCCGAATGTACCACCCAAACTAAAGAAATAGTTACATAAAACATTTACGCTATAACCCGGCGCTAGCATTTGTGCAGCATCTTGCGTAAAACTTTGCATTATTGGGTCAATAATTGATGGCGTATAGCTTGCAGTAAATCCCCCCGCTAAGCCTGCAAATGCAGCAGCAATCCCAGCTAATGGATGACGACCACTCGCATAAAACATCATTGCTGCAACTGGCATTAAAATGACATAGGCAGAATCTGAAGCAATATGAGAAACAATCCCCACAAACACCACTGTAGGCGTTAACATTCTTGGTGAAATAAACGACAACATTTTTTTCAATGCGGTATTAATGAAACCACTGCTTTCAGCAATACCAATACCTAATGTTGCCACTATCGTGATACCAAGAGGAGGGAAATTAATGAAGTTTTTAACTGCCGCAGTGATAAATAATATGATTTCCTCATACTGAAACATATTAACTATAGCAATTTTTTCTTTTGAAATAGGATGGTAATAACTAAAATCTACGAAAGAAAGCAGATAAGATAAAAACCAACATATAATCAGGGCGTACACAAACAGCATAGTCACATCAGGCATAACATTACCGATGCGCTCGACACGGTTTAAGAACCCTTTTTTCTTGGGAAGTGTTTTTGTTGTCATATTTACAAGCTACTTATGTTATTAGAATAGAAACTTTATAACAGTAAATAACCTATATATAAAAGTAAAATATTTTTGTGATTAGTTTTTACAGGATAAACCAGTTACAAAATAAAATATTAGAATTATTTATATTAATTTTAATTACCAAAAATTACATATCTTAAATTTTATTAACTTATAGATTTAAATGCAGGGTATATCACTTAAGTATTTGACTTCGAGTCTGCGCATACAAAAAAAGGAATAATAATTACACTTTTTTTGTATGCAAGTAAATTACACTAATGTATGTTATTCACGCTTTAATTTTTCAGTATTTGCAATATAAAGTGCAACGACTAGTACCAAAATCGCCCCTGCATGCAACAAAGTTGTCATAGGGTCACTATGATCAACGATAATTAAACGAATAATCGCAGTAATACCAATATAGATAAAATACCTTAACGGGAAATGATAGCCCGACATAAAATATTTTATTATCAAGGCAATAAACTCAAAGTATAAAAAATAAATGACAATGCCTTCTAACAACTCATAGGCCGTCGCCCCTTTTGAGCTACCAAACATTAATGAAGCCATTGTCACCGTTTCTTTAGCTAAAAAGAATACAAGTACGGCAGCGAGTGAGATCAAGCCAATATTTAATATCCATTGTAGTACCCACGCGATATTACTCGCATGACGCATTCCTTTCATACTATTCATTTGTTATTCCTCTGAACAACTTCTAAACCTAGTCATTACCTTAATTGTAAAACAAATTTAAGTCGACCGCATGACAAATAAGAGGTCAATTTAACGAATAGAATCAAAAAATATAGTCTGATCGACTGCCACTGCATTCCTTATTACTTACTATTAAATCTATAGCCACAGAGTTTAATCCGATGATGGGGACATCATTTCCATAATATCTTTCTCTGTCAACATGGGTGTTCTTTCAACAAAGTTATAATATTTGGGCTTACTATCTATGTAAATTTGCATACTCATTTGCGCATCTTTACTCTCTTTAAATAAAGCTGCTGATGCATAATATGTTGAAGGTGTGAGTAAATGATAAAAAAGGTGTGAACCACAATTCTTACAAAATGCACGTTCTCCCCATTGAGATGATGCAAAAATTGACACAGACTCTTGCCCCTCTACCATTAAATCGTTACCACAATCAACACTAAAGCCAGGGCCGCCATTCCATTTTTGACACATTCCACAATGGCATACACTGACATGACTAATATCTTTTGCTGTTGTGATTTTTACAGAACCACACAAACATTGGCCTTGATGCATAGAATTTCCTTTATGTAGGTCGTAGATTTATTACTCAATATACGCATGTTTACAGCAAAAAATTCAGATATGACTTACTTTTCATGTATTCTGAATTGTCGGCCAGTAAAACGTTTATCGTTAACAATATTACGCAACTGAGAACTATCAAGTTCTTTCGCTTCCCGTTCAAACTCTATATCTGCTTCATTTTGGTCTGTATTTTGTAACACATACTCATACGCTACTTTATTGTGCGCTATAATTTCTGTTAATACTGTATTATTCGCAGCTTGAGCCGCTATTGAAAAGCCAGTCAAAATAACGATCATAATAAATATACGAGCTAGTAATGTTTTTTTCATCATTATCTCCTATTCCGTTATGACTGTTTTAGCGCAAATCCCTGTCAGAAAAAACAGGCTATAAGTAAGTGTTCTCATGATTAAGTAAAGAGACGTCAGAACTGTCAATGACGTAAATCGAAACCAAATAGGGTGGTACTATTCCCTATTTGGTTAATACCAATATCTAGTTATAATTCTTCATGATTCGCCTTATCTGTGGAATTGACTTCTCTTAACAAATACCAGCAGAAATATATTAGTACTAATATTCCAACAAATAACAATACCCATAAGGTAATCGTCAGCCAGTTAAAACTACCGTCAACCACTTCCGTTATAGTTAGCCTATCTACACCACCCAACTCAATGATTGTATTATCAAGAAATAGCTGAGGATAATTTGTCATTAACTCATCAACGCTATCTGGTTTCCCTACAAGCTGGCTTGTGGTCAATTCATCAAAACTAGCTTGTTTATTCCCCCAAACAAGTAAATACGGAGCGGGACCTTGCAAATTAAAAATAAGGTTATAAGCATCTCGTTTTCCCGTTAGCCTTGGTGGCTGATCCTCCCAACTCCCTTTGAGAGCTGAGATTCTTACTTTCCCTACCATTTCACCATAGAGCGCTGTGCTCGGATTGCTAATTAAATCACCATCTATTGTTTGATTATATGCAACAATGTTAGTGAGTAATTTCCAGCTTTCACCTCTATCAGATGAATACTCTATTTTTAGTGGGATCACACGGTTTGATTGTTGCAATTGTATTTGTAATTCACTCAGTGGCTGTGCTCTTGGTAATTGATATATTATATGATCTTTTGAAACACCATCATTCGTCATCTCAAAATGAAATAGTTCTTGACGATAAGTTGAATTAAGCACGCTAGAGGTCGCATTGACCTTTAATAAGTCAGGTATAACAATATCTGGACCACTTACTATTACAGCCATAAGATAAGGTGCATTCAATGCCTTTGAGTTGCCATTTAATAACTCAATATTATTGCTTGCAATAGTTTCTGAATTTAACTTCAAATTCATAATCGGCTGATTTGTTGCTATATTTAGCCAATTTTCTTTGTCGTCACTGGCAAAAACAAATACCTTTGCCTGCCATTCTTTCTCGCTTTTAGCCCAGTCTAATACTAGGTTTTTAATTGGCGTATCTTTAGTTTGACTTTGATTTTTCGTTAATAAATAAGCCTGATAAGCCACGTTGTCTTTAACTTGCATACTAGGCAACTCAATTCTATTCACTTTGCCAGGGATAGATTCTACTAATAGATGTTGCTTTTCTCTACGCACATCATCATGGGAGTTAACGCTATCAACCTGAGTGACCAAACGCTGTGGTGTAAAAATGATCTTTTCATTTGAAACGGATTTTTCCGTATCAGAAAATAATACTGAAGGTATTTCATTACCAGTACCATTAAAGACTCGAACATCTTGCAACGTTTTGGGGTACGCTGAGTTCATATACGCATTTACGGGAAGCTCTAACCAGTAAAAAGGAGCCGATGAATCAAGCACATTTATTTCTGAGCCTTGATAAAAACTATAAGGAGTAACCTCTTCTACTGCCTCTGCATTCAAATGACTTGAGAACAATAATGACAATGAGAAGACTGCAATGAGCCTTACTAGTCCTGTATTTTTAATTAAACTCATGGTTGTATCTCCTTTTCAACTTTCCCTTTTGTATCTTTTGGTGGTAATGGCGAAAAATACCCAACAATTAAAATTAATAATGCAACACCAATAAAAGAAATTGCACGAGAAATACCACCTTGCCCGTATATATCAATTAAGAATAACTTGGCAATAACACAAGCAAAAATACCAGCCCCCATAAACCACCAAATTCGATTTTTCTTAATAGAGGCAATAATAATGCAGGCTAAGGCAGCCAGTGCCCAACTGATAGAAAGTACAGTTTGCACTAAGCGTGAATCATAAAGTGTGTCATAGCTCCAATTTAGCTCAGCAAAATCTGCTATTGCACGAATTAAAATACCGTTAAACCAATAAGCAGAAAGTGCAATTGTGACTACTAACAAACTACGTAAAACCCAAAAGTTAACCGCTGTTACTTTACGTATTTTTTGAGAAAGCCCTTTACGTATTAAAACTAACGTAGCGATACTAAATAACCCAGCTTCATCTAATGGATTGATTAACGGTATATAATTCCAAAATGTCAATTTACCATCTTCTAAATTAGCATAGCCGGACAATATAATTAGCCCGATAGCAACAGGAGTCATCGAATACCAATAAATCAGTCCATTACGTTTCATCGGTGGCATTCTATTTTGTTGTAGCCAATAGAGAACAATAACAGTTAGCGTTATGGCCATGACATAAATAAAATATCCCATTTCGTGCATGCCCCAAGGTAAAATGGAGACGAACCAATTTACTTGAGTGGTAATAAATGCAAGAATTAGCCATAAATTGGCGCTATGGAGTATTCTTTGCATCCAACGGTCACGAAGCTTATATGCATGAATAACAAATAAAACAGAACTACCTAAAACAACTGGCCATATGAGAGAACCTTCACCACGCCCCATTGGGTTTTGGTCGTTTAAGAAATCTAAACCAAGATAATAATAACCTGCAATCCATAGAATAGACTGGCAAAGTAGCAAAGGTACCCAATTAATATAGATAGCATATAAACGCCAGAACCAAACTGAAATAACAACCAAGACTAGAATAATAAAGCCTTCAGACTCACGGCTCCATGATAAAATATCAGTAAATAACGGTAACCAGCACAACCAAGTCACCAAACCAATAATTAAGAAACCATAACTAAATAAAGTAAAGTTACTGTCTTCTTTACGACGAATATGGAAAAGCCCACCAGCCATAAAGCAGGCTATTAATAGCACAGGAACCATATAAGTACTACTACGACTCCAATATAAATAAGGATAATCACTTAACAAAGTGATTGCGCTAATAACAATTAATAACGAGCCGATAGCCGCCATTTTTTTCTGGTTTTGCTGTAAACCGAACCAGAGGATTAACAACCCTTCTAATGACCAAATAATCGAGGTCCACTCAAATGTTAGCGCTAATGGAATAGCTAAAGTGATAAACCCAGCACCGATAATAATATTTGCTAACGCCATATTCTTGCCAGCGGATTTATAGCGTTTATGCACTTGTAAACCAGTAATCAGATATAACAAACCTACTATCAGTGAAATAAAGGCTGGCAGTAAACCTTCCCCTTCTGAAATAAAGAATTGAAGTGCAATACTGATAAAAGGAGGGACAAATAGAAGTGTATTATCAACAACCAATTGCTTACTGTGTTCAAAGCGTAGTGAGAATAGCTGTGTTAAGGCATTAAATACCACTAAATTAGCGATAATAAAAAGTTGGCAAGATAAATAATAGTCTGACTGGTAATTATCTAACCCCCATAAAATGGCAACACCATAAGTCATCACCATACCAACTAAATTTAAAGGTCGCCAAGCTTGCCACACACTAATAACTAAGATACCAATTGATAACATCAAATAATAAGAAAATAAAACAACATGGCTTCCACCGCCAGTCGAAAGCAATATAGGTGCTAAATACCCACCTATCGATGCAAGAACAGCTAAACTAATTGTGCGTTGCAATAATGCCAAAGCAATACTTGCCGCGCAAATAAGTAACATAAAAGCAAATGCCATCCCATAAGGCATCATCGTATACAGTTTAAATGCAGCAAAAATAGTAATATACAAGCAACCAATTGCCCCCCCTTGTAAAATCAACCCAAATAATGCCTTTTTATTCCGTAGCCACCAGCCAGTACCTAATAAAGCTAAGCACCCTACTGCGCTGAAGATTAAACGCATTTGAGGTGAAATAATTTCATTTTGCACACTGTAATTCAGCAAATATGCGACACCTAGGAATAACAGTAGGATACCAATTTTAGCAACCGGGTTTCCTTTCATTAACCAACTAAAGAAATGATTGAATATTGATTTATCGTCACTGGCAGTATTTTGCTTTGTCTCAGGTTGATTTTGATTAAACCGATTTGCGTCTACTCGCTGTGCTTGCGTGTTATCAAACCTATTCGGATTGATACTTTCATTACTTAAAGGATGATTAAGGGAATTTTCATGGGTAGTTTGTTCCCTCATGAGAGGCGAGTTTTCTGTATCCGATAAATCATGCTCTTTTTCAACTGGCAGACAAGTCACATGGCTCATTGAGGAAATTTCTTGCTGTTTGTCTTGTTTAGCATCAACACCCGAAAGAGATTCGCTCCCCTCTTGCTCTATGTGCGTATTTTGTATTTCATCTAAACCTGATTGGGAAGACGTCACACTATCGACAGATATACTTGGCGTGTATTTAGCGTTTAAAAGCTGGGCTTCTAATGAAGAAACCTTCTGATTTAACAGCGAAATTTGGTACTGCATCCGACCTGTTCGATTGATGGCAATGATAGCAAGTATCGGAGCTAGCACTAGCAGGAAAACGAATACAAGTCCTATTAGTATCCAAGTGTCCACAAATAGGTTTCCTCATAAAAAAATTCACAATTTAGAATCTGGAAAATAAAGGCTGTGATTACTGCTAGTGTAGATAGCATTGATCCCCTTGCCAACCAAATGTAATAAACTGTTACAAAATAATTCATTACATCCTGCTTTAGGTATACTTCTGGTAAAAGAAACAATACCTTTCTTTGATGATTTATTAATACTCTCATTAGTCATTTTAGTAACTAAGAAAACCCTTAATCATCGTTTAATGATTATTTCGCTCATAAAAAACAAACAATTGATTAAGCGCCTATATTTTTTGATGTTCTGTTTTTGATACTCATAATAGTACTAATAAAATTTTATTAGTACTATTATTTTTATTATGTTATGTATACAACACCTTTAACATCAATATATTAATCTAATAATTACTATCCTTAAATGATTATAGTTATTTAAAATTACATTAATTAGTTTCTTTATTAAACATTGCTAAAAACATATGTTCTTTAATTTAAATAAAAGTAACCACAAGGGAAAATATTAACTGTCATTTTACTGACTTTTATAAAGCAAAACCTACCAAAAAATATCAGGAGAGTTTTTAATGCTAATTCACATTATACTTGCCGCTTTAGGGCCCATAGTTCTTGGATTAGCCGTTGGTTGGCTATCGGGTAAATATGGGTTTATCAAACGAGAGTATTCCCAAGCCTTTGCTGACTTTGTGGTTAAAATAGCATTACCGTTTGCATTATTTCTTGCAGCCGCACAAGCACCGCCTTCAGTATTACTCAATATTGACTATTTATTAGCGCTAGCCGTAGGACTAATTGCAACGTATGTGATTGGTTTTATTTTTGGTAAGTTTATTTTTCGCCACACTAAAAAAGATGCGGCTATGCAAGCACTATCGGTGTCTTTTCCTGATATGGCCTACTGTGGGCCACCTGTATTACTTGCAACTGTCGGGTCATCAGGCTTGATAGCTATGGTATTAGGTAACCTGATTTATACCGTTATTATTATCCCATTTACTCTATTAATGATCAGCGGATCACAGCAAGGTAACAGTATCTTAAAATCAGTTGCTAAAGCCATTGCTCAACCCTTAGTTTTTCTCCCGATTCTAGGCGCAATACTCGCTATTTTAGGTGTTAAATTACCTGAAATATTACAAAACTCGGTAAACGAATTGGGCAAAACCGCGGGCGGAGTCGCTCTATTCTTCCTTGGTCTGCTCCTTTCAGGGATCAAACTTACAATTAGTAAGGAAATTATATTTAACGTCTTTATTAAAAATTTTGTTCAAGCCGCACTCATTTTAGGCACTGGACTCGCCTTAGGTTTACAAGATGATTTACTTAAAGCCGCGTTTATCATTGGTGTACTACCCACGGCGACCGCAGTTCCCGCATTGGCTATTAGCAACCAAGCCTACACTGAAACCTCAGCAGGAACCGTGTTATTAAGTACATTAGCCGCATTAATTTCGATTATCGGTGGTATCACTATCGTCGAAATGCTTTAATTATCAAATAAATAGTCGCCTATATTTAGGCGACTATTTCATTATGGCGCCAAATTCTCTGATGATTTAATCACCCATTATTTGCCAGACAGATCACAAAAAACGTATCATAGTGATAGGTACTTTTCTTTTATACATCTGGGATATGAACAAAAAATGAAAATTAGTGATGAGTTAGCTTCTGCTATCGCTTCCGTTACCGAGGTTGCAGCAGTGGCTGCCTTCGATTGGGTGGGAAAACAAGATAAAAATGCCGCAGATAAAGCCGCTGTAGAAGCGATGAGAAATCGCCTAAATGAAATTGATTTTCACGGTAAAATTGTCATTGGTGAAGGTGAAATCGACGACGCTCCCATGTTATATATTGGCGAACAAGTTGGCAAAAAATCAGGTTCTATTGGCTTAGATATTGCGGTAGATCCTATCGATGGAACACGTATGGTAGCGTGTAATGAAAAAAATGCCATTGCCGTACTTGCCGCGGCTCCAACAGGAACACTACTTCAAGCACCTGATATGTATATGGAAAAACTTGTTGTTGGGGCTGCCGCTAAAGGGGCCGTTCATCTGGCAAATCCCCTAGAAAAAAATTTAGAATTCCTTTCTTCTGCACTTAATAAACCCATTTCAAATCTTTCAATCGCAGTGCTTGATAAACCTCGCCATCAACATATTATTAAAACTATCCGTAGTTTTGGTGCTAATGTGATTACCATCCCTGATGGTGATGTCCTCGCCTCATTACTTACTATCCTTCCTGAACATCCCATTGATATGATGTATGGAACTGGCGGCGCTCCTGAAGGCATTATCAGTGCAGCTATCGCTCGTGCTTTAGGCGGTGATATGCAAGCAAGACTAATTTCGCGAGATAAAGCCAAAGGAAATAGCGAAGAAAACAAACAACTCGCGGCACAAGAAATATTGCGCTGTCAACAAATGGGGTTAGAAATTGGTGAAGTGCTATCTTTAGACCAGATGGTGAGTACTTCTGATGTCATATTTGCCGCCACAGCTATCACACCAACCATCTTGATGGATGGTGTATCAATAGATGCGTACAGCCGTATTTCAAATACCATTTTGGTTAATGGTAGTGACCGCTCGCTAAAACTGATTAATAATCGCTATTTTAATTAATACGTCTATTACCGTATGTCACATATATCAAAAGGGCTTTTTAGCCCTTTTGATTACTGCGATTTAAGATGAAAATTAACGCTCAAGAGTCATACGATTTAACATCGGAGCGGTTAAAACCATCACAATTGCAATCACACCAGTCACTAAACCAATCTTCAAGAATACGTCACTGTACACAGCCAAAGATTCGACTTTGCTGGTAAGTTCACCTTCTGGTGCTGCTGCCATTGAAGCAACGTACCCTGCAATAAATGCGGCCGCTGAGTTTGTTAAGAACCATGCGCCCATAATAAAGCCCATTAAACGCTGTGGAACCAACTGAGCTACCATCGCAAGACCAAGGCCTGAGATCATCAGCTCACCAATACTTTGGAAACCGTAACAAATAACCAGCCATTCAACAGAAACAATCCCCGCTTCATTTGCAAATTTTGCACCTAATGGCAAAACTAAGAATGCAGCAGAACATAACAACATACCAATCGCGAATTTATGTGGCATTGGTAAGTTATCGCCCATTTTATTATAAATCGCGGCTAAAATTGGGCTTCCAATCATGATCCATAATGGATTCAGAGCTTGGTATTGTGCGGGTTCAATAGAAAAGCCAAAAACCTCATGCTCTACGTTATGTAATGCAAAGAAGTTTAATGATGTCGGCATTTGACTATAAAGAACGAAGAATACTATCGCTTCAAGCATTAAAATTAATGCAACAATCATTCGACGGCGAGCCGTACCTTTCAGTGCTAATGTTTCTTTGATAAAGATAACTAGAATACCCAAAGAAATAATCGCTAATGCTGTACGAGCGATACCGAGGTTATGCAATAGCCATGTAGAAATCGCGATTAATGCAATAACCCCTGCTACTGTAGCAACTAATCTTGAAAGAACAACAGGAGCAAAGTCAGGTTTTGAGCCATGTTGAGAAACCCATTTTTTACACATATAGAAGTTAATCAATGTGATAATCAGGCCCACAACACTAAGAGAGAACGCGACATCCCAACCATAATGTTTTGCTAACCATGGCGTTGCAATCATTGAGAAGAATGAACCAATATTAACGGACATATAATACATGGTAAATGCGCCGTCTAACCGTGGGTCATCTTTTTCATAGCAGGTCGATAAGAGTGATGATGGATTCGCTTTAAATAAACCATTACCAACTGCAATGGTTGCTAAACCAACATAGACCATCGATACATCATGCCCTGAGAAAGCAACAAATGCATACCCTGCAATCAGAGTGATTGTTCCAAGGACAATGACACGTTTTGTTCCAAGAACTTTATCCCCTAACCAACCGCCAACTGCAACAAAGCCATAAACTAATGCTGCAAACGCTGAGAAAAGTGTAATTGATTCTGTTTCTGACATACCCAGCACTTGGCTTAGGTATATTGGAAGGATCCCTTGAAGACCGTAGTAACCAAAACGTTCCCAGAGCTCGATAGAAAAAATAAGATAGAATGAGCGAGGTTGCTTAAACGCGTTAAGACTAACTTCCTCTTTATTATTTGTTGTGGACACAAGTTACCTCTAGTACAACCTGTACATATGCAAAAAAACCACGGAACGCTCTATGCGCTCTCGCATTGTTATGATCTCAAGAATTCAAAGTTGAAAAGATTCACTTTTGGTAGGAGGAGTATCATTCCCTGACCTCAAAACAAACAAAACTGTGTGTAGACTTGTTTATGGATCTCAAACATAAATTCAATGAGTTAAAGCATATTTGATTATTTATTCAACATTAACTGACAGATAACCCGCCAAGAACCCAATAATCAATTAAGCCATATACGTTATTTATGCACCAAAATTAAAGAATTAGCTAGTATTAATTACTGCTTGAATTGAATTTAATCGTGATTTGCTTCAATTTTTTACAAAATTGCCAAATTATTATCGATTACTAATTAGTCATTTGTTTATTAAATGTTAAGAATATTATTCTATAGTGAAACTATAACGCCCTATTTATAACCCTATGATTTATTGCTGTAAGCATTATGGGAAACTAAAAATATCCATAACAAATGAGCACTTTTTTCTTTTATGATAAGAAAGGATTTAGAGAATAGCAGCTGAATAGACATTCAAACTGGAATTTTGGATAAAAAAAAGCCCAGTAACAAACTGGGCATAATGCATTCTACTCAAGGATCTTTTGCTAAATTCAAACTATCACTACGTAGGTGCATTATTACATTACTTCGTGTAAAGAAATGAATGATGAGGGTAAATATATGAATGTTTACGCAAGCAAACAGTATATAGATACTAATAAGACTGGCTAAGAAGGAAAAAAGTTCATCTTTTTTTAAAATTTTTATCTGTTCTTTGCCCAATGTGCTAATAGCAATAATTAACCATTTGATTTATTAGAATTAATATAAAATATCTTTCATATCATTGCAGGAACTTATCTAACAAGATAACGTAGCCATTAAGAGCTTAGTCCAAAGGATGTCATGTGAAAAAAATATTTTTATTGTGTTTTGTCTTTATTAACGTATTTTTCCTCCCTGCTTTTGCAGAAGAAACAACGCCACTAATAAATGAAAAAACGCTAATTGCACTTGCGGAACAAGGCCAAGCCGAAGCTCAATTTAACTTAGGAATGTTTTATCAGTCTCATCAACAGTTTGACCAAGCTTTACATTGGTACCTTCTTTCTGCCAATCAAGGCTTTACAAAAGCACAAATTAACCTTGGCCTGATGTACCAGCAAGGAACTGGGGTAGAGCTAGATGAAAAACAAATGCTGCATTGGATGAAAATAGCAGCCGAAAGTGGTGACCCTATTGGCCAGATGAATATGGCCGAATATACCTTATATGGCATCAATGATTTATTAGAGAAAAACCCAGAAGAAGCTGAACGGTGGCTAAAAAAAGCGGCTGAACAACATTTTCAACCTGCGATGCTCACCCTCGCCTATTGGTATGAAGAGGGAAAAGCTATCACAAAAGCCCCGCAAAAAGCCCAAAAAATATATCTTGCTCTTGCGGAAGAAAACCATCCACAAGCGCTGTATTTATTAGGCTACCAAGCAGCAGTAGGTATGTATGACAAGGTAAACTACCCTCTCGCGTTTCAATATTTTACCCGTGCCGCAGAATTGGGCTTTTCCCCCGCTCAAAACAGCTTAGGTATGTTGTACTTAACTGGACAAGGTACCAAAAAAGATATCCAATCAGCTATAAAGTGGCTAACCCTAGCTGCTGAACAAGGTGAAGCTTCAGCTCAATTTAATGTCGCGCTTATCTATGCGCGCGGCGATGGTATCAAAGCCGACCAAGCAAAAGCCTGTCACTGGTTTATCAAAGCCGCTCAGCAAAATAGTGCCGATGCGCAATATGCAGCAGGAGCTTGCTACCAATATGGTATGGGTGTTGAGGCCGATGATAAAAAAGCCCTACGCTGGTATCAACTCGCAGCCGCTAAAGGCCATGAGCGGGCTGAAAAGAAAGTGTTAATTTTAAAAAACCAGCAGCAATAAACTCTATTTTTCCAACTTACTGTTGTACCACTGATATAAGTAAGATACAGAAAATCTGCATTGTTTATAACCAATGCAGAGCTTCTATCGATATATACTATTAATTCAAACACTCACAACTTGGCGCGGTAAATCCGTTGCGGTCGGCCAACTTTGCCATACTCAATTTCGGCTTCAATTTTATCTTTTGCTAAACAATACTCCAAATAACGTCTCGCGGTAGTACGACTGAGTTTGATGGTTTCAGCAATACTTTCCGCCGTATATTGCACATCAGGTTCAGTAAACAACGCGAGTATTTTTTCAAGTGTAATGATATCAATACCTGTTGGAAGTTCTTCCTTTGATTCCCCTCTCGCATAAGTATTAAACATATCGTCAATTTTACTTTGATTGGTTTTGCTATTTTCCTGTACAACAGATTTACGTTGAATATATCTATCCAATGTTTGGCCTAAACGTTCATAAGCAATTGGCTTCACTAAATAGTCAAAAACGCCTAAACGAATAGCTTCAGAGACTGTGTCCATATCACTTGCGGCCGTCGTAAATACAATGTCTGCATTATTTCTTTCTTGTATTAACTCATGAACTAGGTCAATGCCTTTTCCATCAGGTAAATAGTTGTCTAACAAGATAAGATCTGGCTTCATGTATTCAATCATTTTTCTCGCTTCCGCAAGATTACCTGCAAGCCAAACTTTGTCACATGCAGGATAGGCTTTTATATATTCGCTGTGCATTTCGGCAAGCAGCAACTCATCTTCCACTATGAGGATTTTTATCTTGATCATTTTATATCTTCACTTTCGGAATAAAAATTGAAAATACTGTACCATGCGGTTGATTTTCTTCAATAATCACTGCACCATTACAGCGTTTAACATAAGATGCAACGAGATATAACCCGATACCATGACTATCTGCTATATCTGTTTTCGTTGTGACACCACGCTCAAACCATTTGTCTTGAATTTCTGACGGGAAACCACATCCCTGATCAGCGACTTCAATGACAATCTCCTTTCCTTCATCTGAAAGGTATAACTCAACTTGCTTATTACCCTGATTATTTTTCAAACTTGCTTCAAATGCATTATCGAGTAGATTACCCAAAATGGCACAAAATTCAGTACTATTTAATGAATCAGGTAATTCATGTAACTGACTACCCGCAGTAAATTTTAATTGTAAGCCTAGTTCTTTGGCTCGGTGGTGTTTACCAAATAATAAACCAGCAACTTGCTTATCAAAAAACTGTCCACGGAGTGTATCAATTAATTGTTGCTGAGATTCTGACTCCCCTTTAATTAGCGCCAACGCTTGGTCATATTCTTTCATTTGCAATAAACCGCTTAATGTTGACATCCAATTAAGGTGCTCGTGCCGTAACGTACGTAAACTTTCTATATATTGGCGAACTTGAGTCAACTGAGAGTTTAGCGATTCAATATCATTTTGGCTACGAAAGCTAATGACCGCCCCCACAAGATGTTCCCCATCACGAATGGCCACCCGGTTTGCAATCACGTTTAGGCCATTAAATTCGCAAATCACATCATGTTTAGTCGTTTCAATATCGGTAATAAAAAAGTCGGCTGGCGAGATATGCTCCGACACAAAAGTCCCTGTTAACTGCCCCAGCGGCTTGCTTAGAGATAACATTTTCCGGGCATTAGAGTTAATATTAATAATCTGCCCTTGTATATTCACTGCGATAACACCTTCAAAAACAGCTTCAAATATCCCTTTTTGTACTAAGACTAATTGGGTTATTTCCTCAGGTTCCATACCCAACATTTGTTTTTGAATTAAACGTGAAAATGCCCATGATAAGAAGAGCAATATAATCAGTATCCCTAAAAAAGTGGCTCCTGTTTGTACAAATAACTCACTGAGTGATGTTTCTATTTTGTTGGATAGATAGCCAATAGAAACAACACCGATCACTTTACCTTGCTCATCAAAAATGGGTGTTTTTGCTCTAACAGCATTCCCCATTGAACCTTCGCCATTGATAAAATAGCTTTCCCCTTTCTCTAAGGCTCCTGGTTTGTTCCACTGCATTTGAAAACCAATTTTTTGACTATTTGGGTGATACAAACGAATCGAATTTTCATCACCAATAACAACATAATCGTAGTTAGAATCTTGGTTTAGTTTGTCAGCAATAACCTTCAACCCAGGAATATCTCTATACTTTACGGATTGAACAACACCATCAATAGAAGCAATCAGCTTTGCTTGGCTCATTGCTAACGATTGAATGTTCGCAATCAATCGATTTTCAGCTGTGTCCGTAAAATATTTACCCAGCCCGAGAGTTAAAAAAACAGAAACTATTAATAACAGAAAAAATACTCGTACTGAAAATGAAACTGAATTTACTTTTTTCAATGAGGAGAACGTATATTCTTTTTTCATGTTATATCTCGTTACTGGCTGAAAAGTAAAAATTTTGTTAACTCAAAAATGGTAGGATAACCGATAAATCGGATTCAAGCCAAAGATATAATACACATATTAATAATTAAACACATTAAAACCAAGCAATAAAAAACATATTCAATAATTAAAAACTTTAAAACCATTAAACAAATACAATCTCATTTGAGAAATATGAAATAGGTCAAATATATTAAATACAGTATCTTTAATATAAATATCAGAGAGGGTAATTAAATAAAAATTTATATTTGTTTTTATAAAAACAACCTAAGAGAATTTATTTAATTAACTTTAACATTAGCAACATTTTAAAAACATCTCTAAATGAGATGCAGGATACTATTATGTTCGAAAACATAACGTTTAACCAAGTAAAACGTCATGAGAACAGGAAACTTGCTGAAATAACTCAGTTTTTAAAGGAAAACGATTTAGAACTTGATTCAAGTATTGACGTTTTCATTACGATTTCTCGCAATGAAAAATTAATTGCGTGTGGAGGATTAGCAAAAAATGTTATTAAATGCGTTGCTATTAGCGATGATGCTCGAGGTGAAGGCCTTGCATTAAAATTAGCAACAGAACTGGTTAATCTTGCTTACGAAAATAATACAACTCATTTATTTATTTATACCAAATTTCAAAATGAAAGCTTATTCCAACAATGTGGTTTTCATACCATTGCCACAGTTCCTGATATTATGGTATTGATGGAAAATAGTTGCTGTTATCTAAAACGTTATATCGAAAGTTTAAAAGCACAACGTAAGGAAGGAAAAAAAATTGGCTCAATCGTTATGAATGCCAACCCCTTCACTCTTGGGCATCGTTATTTAATAGAGCAAGCTGCGAAGGCCTGTGATTGGCTACATCTATTCGTTGTCAAAGAAGATACCTCACGTTTTCCTTATAAAGTTAGATTAAATTTAATTGAAGCAGGAACCAAAGGAATAGAAAATCTTACTATTCATAAAGGTTCGGAATATATTATTTCTCGAGCGACTTTTCCTTGTTACTTTATTAAAGATAAAACAGTTGCTAATAACTGTTATACCGAAATCGATATTAAGATTTTTCGTCAATATATTGCCCCTGCTTTAGGGATAACCCATCGATTCGTAGGCTCGGAACCTTTTTGCCAAGTCACCAACCAATATAACCAAGACATGCGCTTTTGGTTAAAAACCGATGCTATGAATTTTCCACCTATAGAACTCATTGAATTTCCGCGAACAATCATCAATGGAACGGCTGTTTCTGCCTCACAAGTTAGACGATTGCTCGCTAAAAAAGATCTTGCGGCGATTAAGCCGATTGTGCCTGAGGCAACCTATCAATATTTACAAGAGATGGTCGCCAATCAAGTCGCATCTGCTCAAAGCCACACCGAAAGTTCTGAATTAGCCATAGGTGAAATATGAAGATAAAGCACGCAGCAGTAGCTGGCACACTTGAATCAAGTGATGTCATGGTTCGCATAGAGCCACTAGAAGACACTCAAGAGGTCTCAATACAAATTACCAGTAGTGTTGAAAAACAGTTTGGGGATGCTATCGCAAAAATCGTACAAGAAGTTATCCAGCAACATGATATTCAAGGGGCACAAATCATTGTAGATGATAAAGGTGCACTAGAATGCGTACTCAAAGCCCGCTTAGAAGCCTTATTAGCTCGCGCTTGTGATATCGACTATCTGCCTTGGGAGGACAAGTAATGACTCCAGAACAAAAATCACGCACACGCAGAAGTATGCTGTTTGTTCCCGGCTCCAATGCAGCTATGTTGAGCAATTCCTTTATTTATAAAGCGGATGCTTTAATGTTCGACCTTGAGGACTCCGTCACTTTGCGCGAAAAAGATACGGCTCGTCGCTTGGTTTACCATGCATTGCAGCACCCGCTTTATCAAGATATTGAAACCATTGTACGGGTCAATGCATTAGATTCCGCTTTTGGTGTTGCTGACCTTGAAGCCGTTGTTCGCGGTGGTGCGGATATCGTCCGCCTTCCTAAAACGGATACGGCACAAGATGTTATTGATATTGAAAGTGAAATCTTGCGTATAGAAAAAAGCTGTGGCCGCGAAGAAGGCAGCACAGGTTTGCTAGCCGCTATTGAATCACCAATGGGCATCACTCAAGCTGTGAATATTGCTCATTCATCACCAAGACTTATAGGCATCGCATTAGGTGCCGAGGACTATGTCCGCAATTTGCGCACCGAGCGGTCTCCAGACGGCGTAGAACTCCTCTATGCTCGGTGCGCCATTTTACAAGCCGCTCGATCAGCAGGTATTCAAGCGTTTGATACCGTTTATTCTGATGCTAATAATGAAGAAGGTTTCCTACGCGAAGCCGCTCACATTAAACAGCTCGGCTTTGATGGCAAATCATTAATTAACCCAAGACAAATTGAGTTACTTCATAATTTATATGCACCAACTCAAAAAGAAGTCGACCATGCACAGCGTGTTGTTGAAGCCGCTGATGCCGCAGCCCTTGAAGGTAAAGGTGTGGTTTCATTGAACGGAAAAATGGTCGATGGCCCAGTTATTGACAGAGCTCGCCTCGTATTATCACGAGCAGCATTATCAGGAATTCGGGAAGAGTGAGGCAATAAAAATGACAAATAATACTCAGCGCCAGGCTCGCGTATCAGCCTACTTACAACCAAATACTGACGATGTACTACGTGAATTTAAAGATATTGGTAAAGTACAACAGCAGGTACAAAAGCCGAGAAATCGCAAATTGTGTGATGACTTGCAAGTCGCTATTCGCCGTTCTGGTCTTAAAGACGGTATGACCATTTCTTTCCATCACGCCTTTCGTGGTGGAGACCTTACGGTCAATATGGTGATGCAAGTCATTGCAGAGATGGGCTTTCGCAACTTAACACTTGCATCCAGTTCATTAAGTGCTTGCCATTCACCACTTGTTGAACATATTCGTCATGGGGTTATTCGTAAAATTTATACCTCTGGTATCCGAGGCCCGCTCGCTGAAGCCATTTCACGTGGTGAGTTAGAAGAACCCGTACAAATCCATTCACATGGTGGAAGAGCCAATCTAATTCATAGCGGTGAACTAGTTATTGATGTGGCATTTATTGGCGTGCCATCATGTGATGAATACGGTAATGCAAACGGATATACCGGAACGGCCTGCTGTGGCTCTTTAGGTTATGCCAAAATTGACGCTGAAACTGCGAAAAAAGTGGTGATGTTAACGGAAGAGATACTCGATTACCCCCATAACCCATCCAGTATTAAACAAGATGAAGTCGATTATATCGTCAAAGTTAAACGCGTGGGTGATGCGGATAAAATCGGGGCAGATGCAACTCGTATGACATCGAACCCTCGTGAACTTCTGATTGCGCGTACCGCAGCGGATGTTATCGAAAAATCCGGTTATTTCAAAGATGGTTTCTCATTACAAACCGGTACTGGTGGCGCCTCTTTGGCCGTTACTCGCTTCCTTGAAGATAAAATGAGACGCCATAACATTCAAGCTGGTTTCGCACTTGGCGGTATTACCTCAACTATCGTTGATTTACATGAAAAAGGGTTAATTCGCAAATTATTAGATGTTCAAAGCTTTGATAAAGCGGCAGCTGAATCACTTGCTCGCAACCCGAATCATATTGAAATCAGTGCTAACCAATATGCCTGTTTTGATTCGAAAGGTGCTTCCGTTGATATGCTTGATGTCGTCGTACTCAGTGCGTTAGAAATCGATACACGCTTTAATGTCAATGTGTTAACAGGGTCTGACGGTGTTATTCGTGGTGCATCTGGAGGTCATAGTGATACTGCTGTAGCCTCAAAACTGTCAATTATTGTTGCTCCGCTTGTCCGAGGACGTATTCCAACGTTAGTGGATGAAGTTCTCACTTGTGTTACACCAGGTTCCAGTGTCGATATTCTTGTCACTGACCATGGTATTACGGTTAACCCTGCACGCCCTGAATTAAAACAGCAACTTGAAAGCCAAGGTATTAAAACCGTTTCAATGAGCTGGTTAAGAGAGCGAGCACAATTATTAACCGGTACTCCTAACCCAATTGAATTTACAGATAAAGCTGTTGCGGTTGTCCGTTATCGTGATGGTTCAATCATTGATGTTGTTCATCAAGTGAAGGAGTAAATATGTTTTACCCACTGCCTGATACTCAAGAGCAATTTGAAATTTCTTTACCTGAACTGTTGGATAGCCGTGATGCCCGTCAGGCTCGCCAACAAGCATGGATTGGTCTCCATCAGGTAACCTTGATTTCATTTACTGTCGTTTTTCCTGGAGCTGTCAAAGACAATTCTCTTGTTAGACATGTGTTTAATCAGGGCTTAAATGCGCTTGAACAAATTGCTTCATGCGGGCAGTGGGTGTTTTTATCACAACAATCTTGGGCATTCAAAACGGGGCCGGAATGCTTGGTCGCCGTTGATGGTGATGCTATCGAGATAAAAAAAGCGTTAATTCACCTAGAAGGATCGTCTGCTGTTGGTCGGTTATGGGATTTTGATGTGTTTGATGCGAATGGACAGCAATATTCGCGATCTCAATTAAATTTTCCACCAAGACGATGCTTAATTTGTGAAAATGAAGCAAAAGTTTGTGCTCGTCAACGGACACATTCATTGGTTGAGATACTTGATCGTATCGAGGAGTTAGCAAATGCAACCTATTAAACAACTCAGCCATATCAATGAAAAATTAACTCGCTATTACAGCCAATTAGCATGGCAAGCGATGTTGGCCGAAGTGAATTTAACCCCTAAGCCCGGGTTAGTTGATAAACACAATACCGGTGCCCATAAAGATATGGCACTGACTGACTTTCATTTAAGTGCCAATGCCATCGCGACACATTTTCCACGATTTTTACAGGCAGGCGCTCAATATAAAAATTGCCCTATAGCGCAGCTATTACCTTACATTCGCCCTATTGGTATGGATTGCGAAAGGTCGATGTTCCGTGCAACAAAAGGCGTTAATACCCATAAAGGCAGTATTTTTTCCTTAGGTTTAGTCTTAACCGCAATAGGCCGTTTGATTGCACAACAACAATGTGTCTCACCGGAAAATGTCAGCTTATTGGTTGCTAGTATGTGTAAGGGAATTACCAATGAACTTAAACAAAAAACCGAAAAACCCACCGCAGGCCAGCGTTTATATCAGAGCCATGGGCTAACCGGTGCAAGAGGTGAAGCCGAAGGCGGTTACTCGTTAGTAATCAAACATTCACTTCCTTATTATTTACAGCAACTCGCTAAAGGCAAACTAGCCGATATTGCCCTACTTGATACCTTGATTCTATTAATGAGCCTGAATGACGATACGAATATTGTCAACCGTGGGGGTGTCAACGGCTTAGCATGGGTAAAACAACGGGCGGAACAGTTATTAATTGCTGGTATCAATACCTGTGATGACTTAGTTAAAGTTAAACATTTTGATAATGAATGTATTCAGCTAAATGTGAGCCCAGGGGGAAGTGCAGACTTATTAATTCTAACTTGGTTCTTTGCGCGATTACCCAATCATTCTTTTATTTAACATTAAGTGATTTTTTAATACTAATAAAATAGGAATAATTTAAAAAATAAAACAATTTAACCAAATAAAAACCAATTAACTATTTAACTAAATTATATACCTTAGGGTGAATTACTAATGAAGAATTAAAATCATTTTATTCACTCAAGATACAGCCATATTTAAAATATCGTCACTTTAACAAATTCCTAATATTAAAGTTCATTCAATTTAATATTAAATAAATTTAATATTGATTTAATCAAGGAAATTGGCTTATGCAAAAAGAAAAAATATGGAAGCTATTCGTGTTAATAGCCATTCCAATTATTATTGCTTTAATACCAACACCAGCGGGTCTACCACATATTGCGTGGTTGCTATTCGGTCTTTATCTTGCCGCCATTGTTGGGCTGGTACTTAAACCATATTCAGAGCCTGTTATTTTATTAGCCACGATTGCTGCAAGTGCGGTAATTATTGGGGTAACGGGTACTAAAGATGTCAAAGCAAGCGAAGTTTTAAGCGGATATGCATCCGGTACGACATGGCTTGTATTTGCTGCATTTACTCTGAGTGCTGCCTTTGTTATTACTGGTTTAGGTAAACGCCTTTCTTATATTTTGATTGGTAAATTAGGCGGTACAACATTAGGGCTTGGTTATGTAACCGCAATCCTTGATTTAATTATCGCTCCTGCGACGCCATCGAATACAGCACGTGCTGGGGGAATTGTTTTCCCAATTATCAATAGTGTGGCCGTTGCTTTAGGGTCTGATCCAGAAAAAAGCCCACGTAAAGCAGGTCACTACCTCCTCGTCAACGTGTATATGGTGACCAAAACCACCAGCTATATGTTCTTGACAGCAATGGCGCCGAATGCACTCGCCCTTGCCATGATGAGTGACATTATGGGCATCCATTTAAGTTGGGGCGGATGGGCACTTGCCGCCTCTGTACCGGGTTTAATCATGCTGATTTTGACGCCGTTAATGATCTACAAACTGTATCCGCCTGAGTTGAAAAAGGTGAATAACAAAGAGATCGCAGCCAAAGGCCTTGAAGATTTAGGTCCAATGACTATGCGTGAAAAATTGCTGGGGATTGTCTTTGTTATCGCGCTGTGCGGCTGGATTTTCTCTGACCTTATCGGTGTTAGCGCGTCTAGCGTCGCGATTGCGGTCATGGCATTAACCCTGATCCTCGGTGTTGTAACTTGGGATGACGTACTGAAGAATAAAGGCGGCTGGAATACCCTGATTTGGTACGGTGGTATTATCAGTATGTCAGGCGTACTCACAAAAGCAGGCTTCTTCAAGTGGCTCGCAGATACCATGAGCCAATACCTTTCTTTCGGTGACCAAGCGATGCTGGCCTTCTTTGTCATCATGTTCATCAGTGTTGCCATTCGCTACTTATTCGCCTCTGGTGGTGCCTACGTTGCAGCCATGGTGCCGGTATTTGCCACTGTAGGTATGGTTGCAGGGGCTCCTCCGATGTTGCTCGCTCTGGGCTTACTGTTCTCGAATGCTTATGGCGGAAGCGTAACGCACTATGGCGGTGCAGCAGCACCTATCGTATTCGGTGCAGGTTATAACGATATCCGTTCTTGGTGGATCATCGGCGGGTTAGTTGCCTTCATTAGTTTATTTGTTCACATGACTATCGGTTTAGGTTGGTGGGAAATTTTAATTAGTACTGGATTAATTTAATTCTTCGTCAATAAACCGACACGACGGGCACAATCATGATTGTGCCCTATTTAACAACAAAATTATTAATTTCTCGCTGTTCCAGAGTTATTTGCAGTCTTGGCGCTATAACGTGAACTTTATTGGAGCAACCTTAATTCAGACTTAAGTTTACCCTAATAATATGAGTTAGGTTTACCGTAATAATACTTGACGGGTTTAACCTAATCGAATTCATAGGGTTACCTAATAATATTAAGTCAGTTTACCCTAAATAGTTCGCGTTGTAGCAAGGCGGCAAAACGAAGACATCCCATGGAGCATACATCAGTATGTGACTCGGGGGGCTGAGTGCAGCCAACACAGCTACAGCGTCATACTTAACAGGTATTCCTAGATATATCTAGCGGGTTTACCCTAAATAGTTCGCGTTGTAGCAAGGCGGCAAAACGAAGGTATCCCAAGGAGCATACATCAGTATGTGACTTGGGGGGCTGAGTGCAGCCAACACAGCTACAGCGTCATACTTAACAGGTATTCCTAGATATATCTAGCGGGTTTACCC
>NZ_JAXADV010000001.1:428479-508764 GCF_033901115.1 Providencia sp. CIM-Carb-044 | reverse complement strand
CAAAACGAAGGTATCCCAAGGAGCATACATCAGTATGTGACTTGGGGGGCTGAGTGCAGCCAACACAGCTACAGCGTGAAATATGACGGGTAAACAGATGAAAAAAATTCCTTGTACACTAATGCGTGGCGGCACCTCGAAAGGCGTATTCCTTTTAGCGGACTCTCTCCCTAAAGACACTCAACAACGGGATGAACTGATCCTTGCTATTATGGGTTCTGGTCATGCTTTGCAAATTGATGGTATTGGTGGGGGTAGCCCACAAACCAGCAAAGTCGCTATTATTAGCTCTTCAACTCATCCTGATGCTGATATTGATTATTTATTCGCTCAGGTTTCTATTACTGAACGTATTGTTGATACCGCACCAAATTGCGGAAATATTCTTTGTGCCGTGGGTTCTTTTGCGATTGAAAAGGGGTTAGTTCCTATTACTGGTAAAACAACCACTGTCAGGATCCGTAATGTCAATACGAACACTTTCGTCAACTCTACGGTGCAAACACCTGATGGTCATGTGGATTATGATGGTGATACCGAAATTGCTAGTGTACCCGGCCATGCCGCGCCTGTTGCCCTGACATTTTTAAATGCGTGTGGAACAAAAACAGGAAAATTGCTTCCTACTGGTCATGCTATTGATACCATTGAAGGCATTGATGTCAGTTGTATTGATATGGCAATGCCTGTGGTATTAATTGATGCTCCTCAGCTCAATAAAACTGGTTATGAAACTGCGGAGCAACTTGAATCCGATACCGAATTTATGCAAAAGCTGGAAACTATTCGTATAAAAGCCGGGGCAGCGATGGGACTTGGTGATGTGAGCAAAAAAGTTATTCCTAAACCCATATTGATTTCACCCGCCATTCACGGTGGAACCATTAATGTCCGCTATTTTATGCCACATAAATGCCATGGCGCTCTTGCCGTGACTGGTGCTATTGCCATTGCCACAAGTACTATTGTTCCTAATAGTATTACCCAGCAATATGTTCACTCTGTTGATATGAAAAACATTGCTATTGAGCATTTAAGTGGCAAATTTGATGTGTCGTTAAACCAACAAGGCAACTCACCGGAAGAGCTTCAAGCTTCAATTATTCGAACTGCAAGAAAACTCTTTGAAGGCGATGTCTACGTTCCTTAAAACTAATATCTTGGCCTGCCTCTTATCTAGAGGCAGGTGATTAATTTTATTTTTCTGCAAATAACGGTTCAAAATTACCATCAATATAATAGGAAACTTGATGTGCCTCATCTGGCGTTGGCAACTCCAACTTCCCTGCCATTTTTTCCATAACTTGCTCCGGCACTGCATACTTACGTTGTTGATTTTGTTGCCGCCACTGTTTAAATGGCACTTCCAAGTAAACTAAATGGATTTTGGCTTGATAACGTTCAAATAAGCTGATCATGGTTCCCCGTAAAGAGGCACTTAATGATGTTGCATTCCAAATAAAATGTGTTTTAGTGCGTAACAATCGTTTTGCTTGCTCTTTAGCTTGCTGAGCTACCCACCCTTGTGCATTTTTATCTGCTGGGTTGATTTTATGTTCTCGGCGAATATCATCTAAACACACGACTGCCGTTTGTGGGTAAAACTGTTTGATAAAATGGTCTTTTCCCATCCCCGGCAAACCACATAGCAGAATCACTTCGCTCCCTATCTCTTCAAAAGGTTGGTAATCCGTAGTGCCTTTTTGATGATGAAAATAATGGAAGCGCCCAGCTGGTGAAGCGAATGATTTAGGTTTGTCCCAACAGCCCTGCTCACGACAAAATAATTCAAATAGCTCGATTCTAACTAATAATTCCGCTTTATCTTCGCATGTACGCCCTATCGCATCGGCTTTCGCTAACATGCACAATAAAGGCATTTCAACGCGCAATGATGCCGCAAATAATGTACGTTCAGGATCTGGCTTTTCCATTAACCAAAGCGGTAGACCATGAAATCGAACTAAAGCCGCAATCTGTTCACGAATAGCAAAAGGTGTTTCTATTTGTCGAAATAATATATTTCGTACAGATAACTCACCTTTTTTAGCATGTCCAGGCGAATGAATCCGCCCCTCTTCATCTTCTTTTGTCGTACTACGTTTTTCAACATCATGCAGCAACGCTGCCGCCCAAACGATTTGTTGTTTAAGTTCTGGAAGCTGTTGATATTCAGGTAAATCTTCCAAAGCCGCTAACACCATTTGAGTGTGAATGGCCACATTACCTTCCGCATGGTGCAAACGGTCTTGCGGCACATATTGCATATCACGCACAAAATCGAACTGTTTTTCAAGCTGCACCCAATCACGACATTGGGTTAATTGCCAACTCATGGTTGTTCTCCTTGTAATTCAAAGGCCAGCTTGGCTCTCTGCCAATGCCGTTTCCAGTGGATATCTGTTTTGACATGGTTTTTACGCACATATTTAAAAACATGCGCCATAAAATCATCCACATGAAACCCTTGGCTATCACGGCTCACAATCCCTTCCATGCTACAGGCTTTCCCTGTATGTGTATCACGCGCAATAAATTGACTATCTAATGATGCCGCAGTAATTAATGAACTTGCATACTCTTGTTTATCCATCTGTTTACTGAGTGATAAATCTAATTGTGGGACAGTTGGAAAATCAAATAAAGCCGCATAAAATTGCACCTCTTCCCAACTAAGCCAATACTCCCCTTGCCTAACAGCAAACACATAGAAATAATCTTCAATATGTTGATATTCAATGGAATGTATTGCATAAAGGTTTTCGCCGAAGAGTTCGATATCCCCTAAATCATCTTTAATCAGCTGCCAACGTTGGCGAATTTGCTGGCTCCATGCCGATTGGGTTGGGGCACCATGAGAGCGTGCAAAAACTCCATGGCGGTTTAAGCAATTATTTTCACCATCCAGTTTTTCTGTGTGAACCAGTTTGTTTATATTTTGGATGTGCGACCACCAATCGCTATTGATGCGATCATCACTAGTCGTACCAGGGGAGAACGGATAGTGATACGTTCTACCATACTTTCTTGATTGCATATTCATCATGCTTTCTCTAAAGAAATAGAAATAACCACAAATCTTTTGTTAGATTTGCGTCTTTAATTGTTGAGAAATCAAGAGTAGGTATTACATATCTATTCCGAGTAACGGCCTCATTTTTGCTTGGCTAATAGTTAAAATTAGCGAAATTGAAGGAAAACAGTTGAATTTTAGTCTAATTGTCAAGAAAAAGGCTATCAATTTATTCCTAATCTCATTACTAACGCAACTACTCAACTGTTATACAATTTTCATCTAGGGAATATTTCACTACCACTTTATTACGATACAAACAATTATCCTGCAGAGTGATAGGTTCTTGTCCTTTGGTTGTTACTTTTTGCCAAATTTCATTATGACGGTATATAACTTCATTCTCTCGGGTAAATTTATGGTTTTTCTCATAAATATGGTATTTGTGTTCACGAGGAGTGCAGCTCAATAACTCCCCTTCGAGTTGATGTTCTGCAATATTAAATACCAACTGAAAAGCACTTTGTGTCGGATTATAAAAAACCAAATCGATATAATTATAAAAAATTGCCGCCCCAGAACCAAAAGGCAATACCCGCCCTTCATCTGGAAATGGGTCAAAACTATGATTAGCACGCTCAACCACTTGTAATGGAGAATGTAATACCATCCAATGAATTAAATTACTCAGTTGGCAGATTCCCCCGCCGATCCCTGAACGAGCCTCACCAAACGAAAGTTCCATACCTTCAAGAAAACCTCTGCGCGCAGTTGGTTTTCCAACGAGCCGACAAAATGAGAAGTATTCCCCTGGGTAGATAATGACTCCATTCATCGCTTCTGCAGCAATACGTAAGTTTGTCACTTTGTTGTATTGTAAACGTAGGTCTGACTCACCTAATTTACGGATCAGCTTAGATGTGTGCTTGTTGTAGCGATACTCAAGACGTTCATTGGATTTTAATTTCGCATAATATTTGGCGGAAAATGCCCAATGCAATCGTCGAGCTAGACGTTTTTGGGTGACACGCAGCCAATAGAGAATAGGATGATAAGAAGAAAGCGGCCTACGCATAACAAACCTTATTGATATCATTAACCAATAAATCATGTCATAGCCCTTCGCTTTACGACATAGTAACTATCTGATAAACCCAATAATTGATAAAAGAAAATAATCCAGCACGCAAAATAAAAACCATTTGTTCTAAATATTTCATGTCACAGCTAGGCGGCAAAAAAGTAAATCCCTAGGCGCATACACAAGTATGTGACTAGGGTTTACTTTTGAAGCCAACAACGCTGTGGCGTTAAAGCCAACGAGTAAATTAATACAAGCCGATTAGCGCCCCAGTCGCTAATAAAAAGAAACTGAACAACCAAATCCAACCAAACGAATAACGTAAGTGGCGGCCCATATCAATTCCAGCCAACCCCATAGCTAGCCACGCCGCTGGAGAAAAAGGACTCACGAAGGTCCCTGCGTTGTTACCTATCGCCATGGCGTAAACAACGGAAGATGGATCAACACCAACTGTGGCGGCAATTTGTTGAATTATTGGTAGTAAGGCAAAATAGTAAGCATCGGTACTGGTAAAAATATCCATCGGCACACCTAAAATACCGACAAAAATATGGACTTTAGAAACCCATTCGGTTGGCAAGATAGCCGTTAAGTCTGTTGCGATTGACTCAAGCATGCCACCTTCCGATAAAATACCCAAAAATGCTCCCGCCGCTAATATAATAGCAACCATTCCCAACGCTTGTGGTGCATGGGCGGCCAAAATTTTCATTTGGTCTCTAGGATTAGGGAAATTCACCATCAAGGCAATGGAAAGTGCAATCATAAAAACATAAGGTGCAGATAATAAACCAAATGCTAAACACACAACGGAGGCAACAATTAACCCACCATTGATGAGTGGTTTTTTAGGTTTTTGAACCGTTTCTGTTATATCTGCAGTGTCGTCACTGACAGGTAACAAAGAATCCATTTCATATGGCGTAGTTCCTTTCAAACTGGCCGCTGCAATACGTCGTTTCTCACGTAACCCCATCAGAATAGCAAATACCACTGCGCCACCCATACCAATTAGTTGTACTGGGATCAAATGTTGCCAAAGGGTCGAAGCATCAATTCCGGTTACAGCTGAAGCTCGGCCTAATGGCCCGCCCCAAGGTACCATATTCATGACACCCATACTGGCGCACATCAGTAGCAACATTAAATAGGGGCTCATACCAAGTTGACGGTATAAAGGTAACAATGCAGGAATAATAATTAAGAATGTCGCAGCACCTGACCCATCGAGATGGACAATACCCGCAATTAACGTTGTCATAATACAAACAACAATAATATTCCCACGAGTCATTTTAACCATTAAACGGATCAACGGGTCAAAAATATGCAGGTCTTTCATTAAGCTAAAGAATAAAATCGCAAATAAAAACATAGCTGCGACTTTTGAGACTTTATTAATGCCGCTTTCAAAGAATACTGAAATTTCAGCAACAGAATAACCGGCAAATAAAGCACCAATAAAGGGAATACAAGACATTGCGATAATTGGGCTAACTTTTCCCATCATCAATAATGTTACTATCGATATAATGATTAAAATACCAATAATTGTCAGCACATCAATTTCCTTCTTAGAATTATATTTTTCAGGTGAACACAAAGCTTAGGATTAGCTAGTATCAGCTTAATAAGCTTGTTTCTTATATAAACCATTTAATATAACCGCAAGGAATATTTTATATTTTTGCCTCACAAACAATGCATTAACGCTTATTTAAATTATCATTTAAAATAAAAAAATAGTTTTATTCACTATTAGAACCATTAAAACCATAAGCAGATATTAACGCCATTTTATATTGGTGATTATTAATTTTATTTATAAGTTACAGAATTATAACAATCAAAAAATAATAGCTATTATTATATTTTATTTTTTATCTCATTTTTTTATATTTTTTCCCTCTTTTTGCATCATATTGCTAGGGAAATATACTTTTTATGGTATTGATCAAATCTGCAAAAATTTACTTGATTTTCCTTCAATAATTCGCTGTAAAACAAATTTTCCCCCTTAATACCACACCATCTCACAAAAAATTTTTAGCTAACTGGGTATAATATTAAAATAATTTAAGTTTGCTAATAAGGAAAGTTCCAATGAGCCACCTTTTTTCACCTGCATCAATCGGCCAAGTTTCGCTGAAAAATCGTATTATTGTTCCCCCAATGTGCCAATATTCTGCAGAAAATGGTATGCCAACAGCATGGCATAAAGCCCACTATATGAACCTTGCTTTATCAGGTGCCTCTTTAGTTATTGTAGAAGCCAGTGCTGTTGTTCCTGAAGGTCGTATTACCTACAAAGACCTAGGCTTATGGAATGAAGAGCAAATGACAGCAATGCAACAAATACTCAGCGACATCCGGCAATATTCAGATGCACGCTTAGGAGTACAAATCGCTCACGCTGGTAGGAAAGCATCAACAGATTTACCTTGGTTAGGGGGTAAAAGTATTCAGTCCACACAACCTAATGGCTGGCAGACTGTAGCACCATCAGCACTGGCTTTTGGTAATAATGCAATTCCACATGCATTAACTATTGAAGAAATTTCGCAGCTCAAACAGCAATTTATTGAGGCAGCAATTCGGGCAGAAAAAGCAGGTTTTGACGTTATTGAGATCCATGCTGCTCATGGATATATACTGCATGAATTCCTATCGCCAGTTTCAAACTTACGACAAGATGAATATGGTGGATGCTTTAAGAATCGTACTCGCTTACTGATTAATATTTTCCATGAGATGAGAGAAGCCATTAGCCCTAATGTTGCAATTGGTGTACGGATCTCCGCAACAGATTGGCTTGAATCGGGTTGGAGCGTACCTGAATCAATTGAGCTAACAGAATTATTAGAAGATTTAGGTTGTGACTATATCCACGTCTCATCTGGTGGGTTATCAACTGAACAACAGATACCATTGAGCCCAAATTACCAAGTCCCCTTAGCCCAAGCTATTCATGAGAATACTATGATGCCTGTCATTGCTGTCGGTCTTATCACTGAACCTTTACAAGCAGAAGCCATTGTGGCAACTCACCAAGCAGATTTTGTGGCAATCGGTAGAGGTATATTATTTGAACCACGCTGGCCTTGGCGAGCAGCAAGTGAATTGAACGAACAAATAGACGTTGCACCGCAATATCTACGCAGCGCCCCACACCAATTCAAACACTTATTTAAGTAAAAATAATAAATTCGCAGCTATTGTTGCTTGATAATCAATAGCTGCGAGTAATAAATAATTAACGTGCGTTAGTCGAGCACTGTTGAACGAATTCAATCATGGTTTTTTGGAATTCAGGCTCTGCGGTACCTGATTTTTCTAATTCCGCATCCATACGTTTAAACTCAGCTAAACCATATTTTTCAATTGTTTTATCGTAGGCACAACCACAAATTGCGGTAACTGCTTTTGCTGTTTCACCTTGAGGATTACCAGATGCAACGACACAAGTATTAACAAAGTTGTCTTTGTATTCAGCAATTTCTGATTTTTCATCAGAACATGCAGACAACACAACCATTGCTCCTGCCATACCTAATATTAATGCTAATTTTTTCATTTTATGCCCGTTTCCTATTCAGCTTTAACTAAGGTGATAATATTAAACCGTTATTATTCCTAGTTCACGCTATTTTGGATATATCGTTTATGTTTTCAATACCATTAATCTTAATATGCTAAATAAGAGGTTCTTATTAAGATTAATATCCCTATCACTGACTATGCATATTAATCATAGCTGTTTTCTTATAAAAAATCTGTATTGGCCCATTGTTTATTATGTGTATTTTACCTTGGTAATGAATTAGAACAACGCCATCGGTAATAGAATAATGCCGATAAAATTAGCACACAACCAACAATTTGGACAAAAGGCATTCTTTCATTGTACCAAATAGCCGCTACAAATACGGTCATAACAGGTTCAAGGATCATAATAATTGCAGCATTGCCGGCAGTAGTATTTTTTTGACCAATAAGTTGCAATACAAAGCGTAAACTCGTTGCTATTACAACACTAGCAATAAACCACATCATGGTAGGTACGGTGATGCTACTTGGCCACTCTTCTAAAAAAAATGACAAAACTAACCCAGTCATTCCTGTACAAGCAAGCTGAATGGTCGTTAACGGCAAAAGAGGGATTGTTCGAGTATATAAACTGGTATAACAAAAATAGATAGCTTGGACAATTGCCGCACCAAGAAACCACAGTTGGCTTGCTTTAAATTCAAGCTGTGCCTTAAATAGTGTTAAACATGCCAACCCTAATACAGCGACCGGAAGTGCCTCCCAGAAATAACGTACAGGTTTATTTTTTAAAATAACCCATGCGACTAGCGGGACAAACAACATAGCAAGGCTCATGATAAAAGCCCCTTCACCAATTGAATCTGTTATCGCAACTGCGTGGATCCAGAGCACCATATTTAATGACATCCAACCGCCTGTCATTAATATTTTTGGTAATTGCTTCGCCGTTATTCTATTTTTTTTCCCTCGACAAAAAGGGGCTAAAATGATGGCTGCAAATAAAAAACGGCTACCAAGAAAGGCAAAAATAGGCATTCCCTGCACTGATTCTCGGGAAAATACCCACCCCCAAGCCGCGATTATCGTGGTAAGCACCAAGAAAAATTCTGCCTTTCTTTGTGAATACATGTGTTCCTCTGGATAAATTAACTGACTCGCAGATACATCATACTGGCTTTTGTATGTAAACCAATCACATTTATGGCCTTTCTCTCCGACTTCCCTAAATAAAAAATATCTCGCCAAAGAACGATAAATATGACCTTAAATTAAGAGCCATTTCCTCTTAATAAAGATAATTTTACTTCTTGGCTGCTTTTTTCTTATTAACTAGACTAAGTCTGATTTTAAACGCGATAAATGGGGAAGTTTGCATAGAATCTCATCAATTTATCTTCTTACATAGCCTGAGATAATCAAGGGCAGACAAACAATGCACAACTTGATGAAAGGTTATATCATGGTTATTCAAAAAACATTACTGATAGATAATGATAAAATCAAAAAAATTAAGACTGCGATCAATAAGAGAAAATATGCACATGCCGATGAAATAAGTTTGTTATGGCAGCACGCTTTAAAATCATCGTCAGTCTTCAGTTGGGGAAAAGTGATGCTAATTTCTATCATTAGTGGTCTTGTTATCACAATAGCCACTTATTTGTAGGATGAGCTTTTAAAAAGAAGAAATCGAGCCTATCGCCCGATTTCTATTAACTTTCTTTGATATAGCTAAAATAGCTAATTCAACTAATTACCAGTAACCTAAGAATTTCCACCAAACGCTACCAATAAAGAACCAAATGGCTAAGTTAACCACACTCATCACAAAACCTGTTTTCCACCATTCCGCAAGGGTTGCATAACCCGAACCAAAAATAATAGGTGCAGTACCCGTACCATAGTGTGTCAATGACATCATTAGTGATGATGAGAATGCTAATGTTAGAGCTAATAACATTGGTGGAGCACCAAGGGCTAAACCTGCCGAGAAAAATGCTGCATACATCGCCGTAATATGCGCAGTTGTACTCGCAAAGAAATAGTGAGAATACACATAAATTAAAACAAGAATTAGCATTCCCCATACCCAGCTAATGCCTAATCCATCAATAGTTGCACCGACGGTTAATGACATCCACTTTATGAGACCGAGCTTACCTAAAAAACTCGCCATCATGACTAAGGCAGAGAACCAAACGACAGTATCCCAAGCCCCTTTGTTTTTCAGAACGTCATCCCAATTAATAACCCCTGTCGCTAATAGAACACTCAGCCCAATAAACGCCGCGGTGGTTGCATTAACACTATATGCAGGCCCAAAAATCATGGCAGGTACACCAGCCCACAACAAAAGTAACAACCCAAAAACACCGAGAGTTATTTTTTCAGGTAATGAAACTGGGCCTAATTGTTGTAAACGTTCTTTGGCAAAATTTGGCGCATCCGGTGTTGAAGTAATTTCCGGCTTATACATCAAATAGATCACCAAAGGCATTAATATTAATGACACGATGGCAGGAACAAACGCCGCAATCGCCCACATACCCCAAGTTAATTCATTTTCTTGGCTTGTTTCACTAATAATCAAACTGACAATTAATGGGTTTGGCGCTGTCGCCGTAATAAACATTGCAGAAGTGATTGGGTTAATATTGTAGTTAACGAGCGATAAATAACGCCCTATCTTACCTGCGGTTCCATCTTCAGCCTTTGACCCAAAACTATCCGAGATCGAACGCATAATTGGGTGAATAATTCCCCCACCTCGAGCCGTGTTACTTGGTGTCACAGGAGCCAATATTGTTTCTGCTATTGCCAATGAATAAGCAATACCCAATGTTTTTTTACCGAATAAAGAAATGACATAATAACCTATCCTTGCCCCCAAGCCTGTTTTATTAAGGCTCATGGAAACCATGATAGAAATACCAATTAGCCAAATTAGATCATTAGAAAAGCCACTTAAAGCATCCGCAATTGCCCCTTTAGTTGATTCAGGGTTAGTGACTCCGGTTACTGCAACTAATGAAATAGCGACAATAGATACACCTCCTATTGGTAAAGCTTTACCAATAATAGCAGCGATAGTACCTACAAATAATGCTAAAAGATGCCACGCATTTGGATTAACACCTTCGGGAACAGGAATTAAGAACCAAATAATTAATGTTATTGCAACTGCGATTAGAGTTGGTACAGGTTTTAAAGGTGTTAGTTTATTCATAAGGTTATCCATACACGTATAAAGATGGAAATACAGAGTAATTTCAGTTATATATTCTAATTTTATCTTTAGATTAACAATATATAGCTCAAAAACCTTGATATTTATCAGTACGTGAATTCTTTTATGATAAATTTTAAGCCAGTTTGTAACGATGTGTAATATATTATTTCAGATATCAATCGTTCCATATTTCTTGCACAAAAAGATAAGCCTACACTTACATTAATAAGAGTAAGAATAAAACTGGGATTATTATTTGCTCTGTTACTAGGTTAACAGCACACAATCACATTTGTCACATAATCAAATTTGGTTAGTAATATACTAAAATTTCAATTTTTTTTATAGTTCATCCTCAATTTATGATTGCTGAATCGAATTAATAAAATAAAACCAAGAAATATTCAAAATTATATTGAATATATAAAAAATTATAACAATGACAATATTGATTAAAAAACACGCATATTACTATTAAATTAATACCTCTGCTTAATTAACATTAGTTATTATCTTATCTGATAATTTAAAAAAACACTTATAGTGATTATGCTCTGTTCTCAATACCATTTTTATCTCTAATCTAAATGTGAGTAATCAAACTTATCAAAATATGACTAATAAGGAAACGAAATGCCCACTGATAACATTTACATCACAAACTCTCAACAACCATGTATTGTATTATGTACAACCAATAGCCATGAAAGTGCAATTAAAATTACCCAACACTTACTCGCTAATCGCTTAGCAGCATGTGTTTCCCTACTGCCTGAAATAACATCTGTTTATCTATGGCATGGTAATATCACGCAAGATAAGGAGGTTTTACTCTTGATCAAAACGACCCAAGGAAACCAACTTAATCTATTTAATGCAATAAAAGAAATACACCCATATGAAACCCCAGAACTCATTCGCTTAGACCCAAGCCAAGTTGAAGACAATTATCTGCAATGGCTGATTAACTCTGTCAAATAATAGGTATTAATCTGAATTTAATAACTATAGCGTTATAAATTGTGAGCTAATATCATTTTTGTATAAATTAATTCAACTGGTCGGCTATGGTTTACCGTAAATTAGTGCTATATAAATAAGCTCGCTTTATATTTATTTTCCCTCCTTAATATTTGGAGGTTTTTTTTGTCTAAAATTGACTAGCGTATATTCCTTCAACCTGCTAAAAGTCCGATTTATTCGCCCCTTTGGCATTACATGGTTAGACAGCTATTATTATTATCGGCATTCTCCTTAAAAAAAGCGACTGATATTAATATCAATCGCTTTGTGTATAAAAAATAGCCTGAATAAGCTAGTCTCGTAATGGCGGGTTTCTCACTTGCCTATCACCTGCTACATAATAATCTGCATTGCTTGTGGGTAACGAAGGACGGTTTCGAATTTTATCGGCAATTTTCTCTGCAATCATGATGGTCGTTGCATTTAAATTCCCTGTAATGATCAACGGCATAATCGATGCATCGATAACCCGTAGATTTTCAATACCGTGAACTCGCCCTGCACCATCCACGACTGCCATATCATCGTAACCCATTTTACAGGTTCCACACGGATGAAAAGCGGTTTCTGCTCTCTCGCGCACAAATGCATCTAGCTCTTCATCAGTGCTAATCTGTTTGCCAGGGCTTATTTCATCCCCACGATATGGGTCAAGTGCTGGCTGAGCCATAATTTCACGAGTAATACGAATGGCGGCACGAAACTCTTCCCAATCTTGCTCCGATGACATGTAATTAAACAAAATACTTGGATGTTGCTTTGGGTCTAGGGATTTCAAGCGAACACGCCCTCGACTAGGCGATCGCATTGAGCCTACATGGGCTTGAAAACCATGCTGATTGACTGCATTACTACCATTATAGTTAATCGCCACAGGCAAAAAGTGGAATTGAATATTTGGCCATGCGAATTTTTCGCTAGTGCGGATAAACCCACCTGCTTCAAATTGATTACTTGCGCCAACTCCAGTCCCTTTAAATAGCCACTCAGCACCTATTTTAGGTTGGTTTATCCATTTTAAGGCTGGATATAATGAAACTGGTTGTTTGCATTCATATTGCAAATACATTTCAAGGTGATCTTGCAAGTTTTGCCCAACACCAGGTAAAACGTGCACAGCTGGAATATTGAACTCAGCCAAAACATCCTCAGGCCCAACTCCAGAACGCTGCAAAATTTGCGGTGAGGCGATCGCACCTGCACATAAAAGCACCTCTTTACTCGCCTTCACTACCGTAGGTGTAGTGCTATTACCTTGATAATATTTAACACCAACCGCTTTTTTCCCTTCAAACTCAATGGTATCTGTCGTGGCATGGGTAAGAATAGTCAGGTTATTACGCTTTTTCGCTTGGTCTAAATACCCTCTTGCTGTACTTGCTCGTCGCCCTTGCGGTGTAACTGTACGGTCCATTGGGCCAAAACCCTCTTGTTGAACCCCATTTAAATCATCTGTTTGCGGGTACCCTGCTTGTACGCCTGCTTCCACCATCGCATGAAATAGCACATTATTGCCATTTTTCGGTGTTGTCACACTGACGGGGCCATATCCGCCGTGATAATCATTTGGGCCAATATCACGTGTTTCCGCTTTTCTAAAATAAGGTAAACAATCAAGGTAACGCCAGTCTTCTAACCCAGGCGCTTCCGCCCAACCATCAAAGTCTAGAGCATTCCCTCGGATGTAACACATCCCATTAATTAATGATGAGCCACCAAGCCCCTTTCCACGACCACACTCCATACGGCGGTGGTTCATATGCGGTTCAGGGTCAGTTTCATAAGCCCAATTATAACGTCGCCCTTGTAATGGGTACGCTAATGCCGCTGGCATTTGTGTGCGAAAGTCGAACCGGTAATCCGGTCCTCCTGCTTCAAGGAGCAGCACAGTAACATCAGGATCTTCTGTCAGGCGGGTAGCAAGAACGTTACCGGCTGAACCAGCACCGATAATAATATAGTCATAGACCATTGTTATCTCCTCTGTTTCAGTCAAATTAAAATGATGTGATTAAAAAACGGATGCAAATTCCCCCAGTTCCACTTGAATGGATTTCACTTGTGTATAATTTTGCAGTGTCATAACGCCATTTTCGCGGCCAACGCCGGAATGCTTATATCCGCCCACAGGCATTTGTGCTGGTGATTCACCCCATGTATTAATCCAACAAATCCCAGCCTCTAATTGATGAATAACACGGTGTGCACGTGTTAAATCTTTTGTCACTAACCCTGCAGCTAACCCATACACACTATTGTTCGCACGAGCAATCACTTCGTCTTCCGATTGATAACTCAAAATACTCATAACAGGGCCAAAAATTTCTTCCTGCGTGATTTGCATTTCATCGTGGCAATCAGTAAATACCGTTGGTGCAACATAAGCCCCCTGTGCAAAATCGCCATCCATCAAGCGTTCACCTCCGCACAATAATTTCGCACCTTGCTGTTTGCCTAACGCAATATAACGCAACACGTTTTCCATATGAGCAAAACTGACTAATGGCCCAAAGTTGGTGTTTTCGTCAACGGGTGAACCTATTTTAATGCGAGCCACACGTTCAGTGATCTTATCCTCAAACTGTGATTTAAGCGATTCAGGCACAAAAACCCGTGTTCCATTGGTACACACTTGGCCTGAACTATAAAAATTCGCCATCATGGCAATATCCGCAGCTTTATCTAAGTCTGCATCATCAAAAATAATTAGAGGCGATTTACCGCCTAGCTCCATCGTCACCTCTTTTAAAGAAGAAGCTGATGCATTCGCCATCACTTTTTTACCGGTTGCGATCCCCCCTGTGAATGAAACTTTGGCAATATCAGGGTGCTCCGTTAACCATTGCCCCACTTCACCGCCTTGGCCTGTCACTACGTTAAATACCCCTGCTGGCACGCCCGCTTCAGTGTATATTTCAGCCAACTTTAACGCTGTTAACGAAGTGACTTCACTGGGTTTGAACACCATGGCATTACCTGCTGCTAGTGCAGGAGCTGATTTCCATAACGCAATTTGGATAGGATAATTCCATGCCCCAATGCCTGCCACGACTCCCAGAGGTTCACGACGAGTATAAGCAAACGAGCTATCACGCAAAGGGATTTGCTGCCCCTCCAGCATCGGAATTAAACCTGCATAGTATTCAAGAACATCCGCCCCTGTAACGATATCCACATAACGAGTTTCAGAAAGCGGTTTGCCCGTATCAAGGGTTTCGAGGTAAGCCAATTCGTCGTTACGTTCCCGTAAAATATCCACTGCACGGCGTAAAATACGTGAGCGTTCCATCGCAGTCATAGCCGCCCAGACTTTCTGGCCTTGTTTGGCGCTTTCTACCGCCCATTGGATATCTTCAAGGGTCGCAGATTGCAGATCCGCGATAGTTTCCCCATTGGCAGGGTTGATTGCAGGAAATCGCCCGCATTCAGGTTGTGAACTGTCGACATAACCACCATGAATATAAAGCTTATGTATCGGTGGATGTTGCATATTATCTCCTCTGAATTGGTTATTAGGTTCCTAAAACCTCAGCACGTTGTAGTTGCATATCGATGTATTCGTTAGTGATTTTGAGTGCATCCTTAACAGGAAATTGTTCATTACTCAAAGCACTACGTAGCCATAGGCCATCAATTAAAGCAGCCAGCCCCTTTGCTGCCATCCGCGCATCTGCCTTGTTTAATACCCGCCCAAACTCATAGCTTAAGTTTGAATACAAACGCCGGTCATTAACCTGTTGTAAGCGGTTTAAATTCGGTTGATGCATACTGCTAGCCCAAAAGGCTAGCCACGTTTTCATCGCGGCCTCACTGGTTTGCGTTGGATCGAAGTTGCCTTCAACAATCGCCTGAATTCGTAGTTTTGCCTCCGCCCCTGTTAACATGCGTAAACGCATTGCCACCGCAAAACCCAACTGGTATTGAATATGGCGCATAGTGGCTTCAAGCAAGCCATTTTTATCACGAAAATAATGGCTGATGATCCCTGTAGAAACCCCGGCTTTACGGGCAATTAACACAAAACTGGCTTCCTGCATTCCAACTTCATTAATCACAGCCAATGTGGCTTGAATTAACTGTTGTTTACGTATCGACTGCATTCCTATCTTCGGCATGGTATTTGAACCTAAAAAATACATTGATCCCTTTTATTAAACGTTTTTTTGATTGAATGTTCAATCAATATTAACTATTGTTTACAACAATTCATTCACAATCAATATAAGAGAGAAGATAACAAAAACCAAATCTTGGCTAATAAATCAATAGATTAGCTTAGAAAGTAATTTTAACCTGTTAAATAAATAAAAATGTGGAATGTCCAATGACAACTCAAAATAGCCCAAAAAATAAGCAGAAGGATAAATTGAATTCTGTGGTTTTTTTTACTTCCGCCGGTCTTATCCTGGCGTTTTCTTTTTTCACCATCTTGATGACTGAAACAGCAAATCAGTGGATCGTTGCCGCGCTTGGGTGGGTATCTAAAACCTTTGGTTGGTATTACCTGCTAGCAGCAACGCTTTATATTGTTTTTGTCATTTTCGTTGCTACCTCACGCTTTGGTAATATCAAACTCGGCCCTGAACAATCTAAACCTGAATTTAGCGTGCTCAGCTGGTCTGCGATGCTATTCGCGGCAGGAATTGGTATCGATTTAATGTTTTTCTCCGTCGCTGAGCCGGTCACCCAATATATGCTGCCGCCAACGGGCGAAGGCGAAACCTTAGAAGCAGCTCGTCAGGCGATGGTGTGGACACTGTTCCACTATGGCCTAACGGGCTGGTCTATGTATGCCTTAATGGGGATTGCACTGGGTTACTTCAGTTATCGTTATAACTTACCGCTAACCATTCGCTCCGCACTCTATCCTATTTTTGGTAAACGGATTGACGGCCCAATTGGCCATACAGTAGATATTGCGGCAGTACTAGGGACGATTTTCGGTATTGCAACAACTCTTGGGATCGGGGTTGTTCAGCTGAATTATGGCCTCAAAGTATTATTCGACTTACCTCAAGGGCTCCCCGTGCAAAGTGGGTTAATTCTGCTATCAGTGATTATGGCCGTGATTTCTGCCACATCTGGGGTAAATAAAGGTATTCGGGTGTTATCCGAGCTCAATGTGCTTTTGGCATTTGGCTTGATTTTATTTATCTTATTTGTCGGCGATACCGAGTTCTTACTCAATGCCTTAGTACTGAATGTGGGGGATTATATCAACCGCTTTATGGGTATGACCCTCAATAGCTTTGCCTTTGACCGCCCAACGGATTGGATGAATAGCTGGACGCTGTTTTTCTGGGCGTGGTGGGTAGCATGGTCGCCATTTGTTGGGTTATTCCTCGCTCGTATTTCTCGTGGTCGGACCATTAGACAATTTGTGATCGGTACTTTAATTATTCCGTTTGTTTTCACACTATTGTGGTTATCTATTTTTGGTAATAGTGCATTGTATGAAATCATTCACGGCAATAGCGAACTTGCCAAAACCGTCCTCGACGCCCCCGAAAAAGGCTTCTATTCACTACTTGAGCTTTACCCTGGCTTTGGCCTAACCGCTTCTGTTGCAACCATTACTGGGCTGTTGTTCTATGTCACCTCTGCTGACTCCGGCTCATTAGTATTAGGTAATTTCACCTCAAAACTCAGTGATATTAACAACGATGCTCCTAATTGGTTGCGAATTTTTTGGTCTGTCGCAATTGGTTTACTCACCTTAGGGATGTTAATGACAGATGGCGTCGCTGCTTTACAAAATACAACGGTGATCATGGGCTTACCATTTAGTTTTGTGATCTTCTTTATTATGGCTGGGCTATATAAATCATTAAAAGTTGAGGACTTTAGACGCGTTAGTTCGCTAAATACCAATGCGCCAGCACCGCTGTATGGCAATGGAACACTCAATTGGAAACAGCGTTTGGGACGAGTGATGAATTTCCCGGGAACGACTTATACCCAGCGGATGCTTGATTTGGTGTGCATTCCTGCTATGCAAGAAGTGGCAAAAGAGCTCAGTTTAAGGGGAGCGAAAGTGGAATTTAACACCTTGCCACCCATTGCTGATGAGCGCTTAGACCATTTAGAGCTAACTGTTGACCTTGGTGAAGAACAAAGCTTTATTTACCAAGTGTGGCCACAGCGCTATTCCGTTCCCGGTTTTACCTATCGCGCACGTTCAGGGAAATCCCATTATTACCGCTTAGAAACCTTCTTATGGGAAGGCTCACAAGGGAATGATTTAATGGATTACACCAAAGAACAAGTGATTAGCGATATTCTAGACCAATATGAAAAACATATGAATTTCATTCATTTAAGCCGTGAAGCTCCCGGTGCAACCTTAACATTCCCTGAATCTGTATAATTTGACCTCTAAGGGGGCGATGCTCCCTTAGAGTCAACAAATGAACAACTTATCAATAAGGGCGGCCCGCTTGCTCTAACATTTTTTTCATTTGCTGGCGATCATTCATCCAAGCCATTGAATTAGGGCACCCTGCTCCCGTCGGGTTAACATCACACACATTAAAATGTTTTGAAAACGCATTTTCATCTGCATTTCGCTGCTCTAACAAAGCTTGATAACTTTGTTCTTCTTGTGGAAGTTTCTTTTTGGGATCAAAGACAAACTTTTGTTGTGTCTGTAATTTTTTAATTCCTTGGTAGTCTTGATTAAACTCGCGATCAGCGGGTGACTTTTCTTTAAATGTAAAGTCGCTGGCAAAGCCATAAGAAGTAAAACAAAGAAAAATAGCAATAATAACCTTTTTAGACATATCAATTTCCTGCTGTATCCATAAGTAAATATTATATGTCAGCAGAAACACATGGTGTTGAATAATAATAAGTGAAATTTATAAAATCCTTAATATTCAAATAAATAATTTACATAGGTTATTAAATCAATTGATTGATACATCATTGAAATTGGCTTAGTCTTATTATATCAACCCTATGATGGATATTGGTGATAGCCCATTTTCTCTGAAATATTACGCCCCGCCGTTTTCAGTAATTGGACATAGTCATCAATACGCTGCTCATCAAAACGAATCGTTGGGAACGAAATCGATAGCCCTGCAACCACATGACCTAAGCGGTCATACACTGGCACAGCAATACAGCGCAGTCCTAACTCTTGCTCTTCTCTGTCTTGTGCATAATGGCATTCACGAACGGTGGCTAATTCCGCCAGTAGGTCTTCTATCGTTAAAATTGTTGTTGCCGTTTTTTGACTAAAAGTTTCATCTTTCAATGCCAAACGAATGGATTCTTCATCTTGCCAAGCGAGTAAAATCTTACCGATTGCGGTGCAATACAATGGGTTACGACGCCCAACCCGTGAATACATGCGTAAATTATAACTCGAGTCGATTTTATGGATATAAATAATGGCATCTTCATCTAATGCACCCAAATGCACCGCTTCATGGGTTAATTGGCCAATACGGCGCATTTCTTTATCTGCAATTTCTATCAGGTCAACATACTCGAGGGATTTTGCCCCTAATTCGAAGAGTTTTAAGGTCAGTGAATACTTATCTGCTTCACCTTCTTGATCCACATATCCTAACTGTTTCATCGTTTGCAGAAAACGAAATGTCGTGGCTTTTGACATCAATAAACGCTGTGAAAGCTCAGACACACCAATCTCTTTTTGCTCACCAAGGGCGCTAAGAATGCTAAATACCTTAACCACTGCTGAAACAGCATCCGTTTGAGTCGTTTTATCCATTATTTTTCCATCATCCTATAATCCTATAAATTGATATCGACATTACACCCTAACTAATAGCATAAGTGGCTATCATGATAAAAACAAGAACGGCGATTCGATATTTTTAAAACAGCGTTTCATTTTTATTGAAGTTCTATTTAAAATGGGTTTTAATAGCATCATTAAGTAGCAATAGTTTACTAAGTCGTAATCGCGCAGGTGGTGAAAATGAATACACATCCGCAAGTTGCCGTTATTGGCGAATGCATGGTTGAGTTGCAAAAATCGGGTGAACTTTATAGACAAACATTTGGTGGGGATACACTCAATACCGCGCTATACCTGTCTCGTTTAACTAAAGATCACGGTGTGACAACCCGTTACATCACCGGTTTAGGTCAGGATCCATTCAGCCAGCAAATGCTAGCAAGCTGGCAGCAAGAAGGCATCAATACCGATGAGGTATTTATTTCTGATAAACACCTACCGGGTATGTACCTAATTGAAACCTCAGCTGATGGCGAACGCCGTTTTTTCTATTGGCGCGATAATGCCGCCGCAAAATTTTGGATTGATGCCGTTTGTCTTGACCACAACAGCAAAGCCCACACACAGCAAATCCTAAATTCGCAACAATTTATCTATTTAAGTGGCATCAGCCTAGCCATTTTACCTAGCGCTTCACGCCAGTTGTTATTTGAAATGTTACAGCAAGCTAAACAGCATGGTGCCCAAATTGTGTTTGATAATAACTATCGCCCCGCACTTTGGTCTTCCAAACAAGCGGCACAACAGGCTTATCAGCAAATTTTAAGTTTAACCGATATCGCTTTTCTGACCTTTGATGACGAACAACTGCTTTACGGTGATATTGATGAAACTGATGCAATTACACGTACCCATCAATATGGTGTGAACGAAATAGTGATCAAGCGCGGTGCTGATGCCTGCTTTGTGATTATCGATAACGAACGTATTGAAGTCCCTGCGAATAAAATCAACCACGTGGTTGATACCACTGCAGCAGGGGATTCTTTCAGTGCCGGCTACCTTGCTTGCCGTATTTTAGGTGGCAACCCATGCGAAGCGGCAAAAACAGGTCATTTACTGGCTGGAACCGTCATCCAACACCGGGGAGCGATTATTCCATCCGAAGCTATGCCAACCACTGCTTTAGAAACATGTTAAGAGGCTTTAACCATGAATCAATTACTTGAAAGAATTAAGAAACTCAATGTTGTTCCTGTTATCACCATTAATAATGCAGAGCATGGTGCGCCATTAGCAAAAGCTTTAGTGGAAAATGGCCTGCCATGTGCAGAGGTCACCTTCCGCACCCCTGCCGCGGTACAAGCGATTAAAAATATGCGTGCTGCTTACCCTGAATTATTGATTGCCGCAGGCACGGTATTAACCACAGAGCAAGTTGACCAAGCCATTGAAGCGGGTGTAGATTTTATCGTCAGCCCGGGTTTTAACCCAAAAATTGTGGCTTATTGCCAACAAAAGAACGTGATTATTATTCCTGGGGTGAATAACCCAAGCTTAGTGGAGCAAGCCCTTGAATTTAATCTCACCACATTGAAATTCTTCCCAGCCGAAGCCTCTGGCGGGGTTGCCATGCTCAAAGCACTCAGCGCCGTTTACCCGGTTAAATTTATGCCAACTGGCGGTATCGGTGTGAAAAATATAAAAGAATACACCGCATTACCGTCTGTATTAGTGTGCGGCGGTTCATGGATGGTACCGAATGAATTAATTGACAGTGAAAACTGGCAAGAGCTCGGCAAACTCATTGCCGAAGCCGCAACCCTTTAATTAACAATAAAAATCTCGTTGTTGTTATTGTGCCCTTACTGGATGGTAAGGGCTTTTTTGTTGTTCGTGTTCATTAAAATATTGTTTAATTATTAGCTTTATCAAATTAGTCAAAGAATATAATACAATTTACTAATAATTTAGATTATAGATTTACTTAAATAATTTACAAATAAATAAGAGTTGAATGAAACTGCATAAATTTTATTTTCGCAGAAGAAAACCAATAAAGCTTATTTTATTAATACTACTTATATCCCCCATTAAAAATCTTATTAACTATCTAATAATATAAATTTCAAATAACACTTCGGCAACGAGATATAGCTTCCTTTATGGCTTCACCGAGTTCTTCATCAGAAACACTATCCGGCAAAACAATATAGTCATCCTCAGTAAATCCATCCCCCGTCCATGTTTCTAGTTTTTTATGGAGTGTTGGCGTAATTATTATATGATCACCCTCTCGACAAATGTGGCATAACATCATTTTTAATAAAAAACTTTTACGGTTTTTCGACTTGCATATTTTTTTCCCATCATCAATCCATTTTTGATAGGCCAAAGATACACCATCACGACTAAAAATATCCTCGGGCGTATTTATATCAATTATTCTACTATTATCCAGCGCTAAAAATATTGTTTTGCCTAACTCCCGCGTATCAACCTCTTTCGAAAGATGATAAATAGGCATTTTATAGTCCAAAACACGGAGATTATAACGCGAAATGGTATGTATAAAATAATACTCCTCATTAAAGTAAATGCTTACCCAAGACTCTTTAGTAGAAGAATTACTCATCTATCCTCCTTGCTTTACAATTATTACTCTAAGACTTATATTCTTTTCTGCTGCATATATTATTGACTGATTGATTTCCAGCCATTGTGATGCTGTTGTTTTATCTGGAACTCCTAGCTCTATTGTTTTAGTTTTTATATCTGAGCTTTTCAATTCAACGCCGGACTTACTAGCACCTTTAAAATCATTTACTTTATTAATGTAACTGTTAAGTACTCGATTTATTTCATTCTGCTTTTGGTGTGTCTTTGCACTGGTATTTAAGGTTTTCACACTTACAACTTCTCCCTTTGAAAAATAATCGAAAGTTTCAAACCCATATGGCATTCTTTCTGCTTTCTTAAAATTTCTATGTACACCAATATAATCTTCAAATGGATAGCCTTGCTTGTAAACGCCTTCACTACAGCCTAGACATTTTACTTGACCACACTTCGGCAACGAGAAAGTACTTCCTTTATGGCTTTACCTAATTCTGCGTTTGTTACTGTATCCGGTAAAATAATATCATCATCATCACTATATCCATCTCTCGTCCAATCTTTTAGTTTTTTATGCAAACTAGGTTGCAATATAATGTTACCATTAATTCGTTTAATACTGCATGACATCATATTTAAAAAAAGTGATTTTATACTTTTAAACTTACATTTAATTAACACATCACCAACCCACTCTTTATAGTCTTCATCAATCCTCTTCCTATCAAAAAAATCAGAATTTTCATACGGATCTATAATTCGACACTGACTTAATGCTAACTTTAACATTTCACCTAACTTTTCTTCAGCAGTATCTTTTTCCAAACAATAAACGGGCGTCTCATTATCTCTAACAAAAAAATGATATCCCGAAAGAACAAATATAAAATAAAATCGTTCGTTAACTCGGATTGATACATTATCCCCAGAATCATAATCAAGCATATATTGTTCCTTACTTAACAACCGTTATATTAAGTTTTATGTTTTTATCATTAGCGTAAATTATTGATTTATTAATTTCAATCCATTGTGCTGGAGTAGTTTTACACGGTATAGCTAACTCTATCGTTTTATTTTTTACACTTGACTTTTCAAGCTTAAATTTAATGCTGTTTATTCCTTTGAAATTAACCACATCATTTATATATCCGTTTATTTTTGAACTGATCTTAACTGGGTTTTGATATGTTTTAGCTCCCGTATCTAATGTTTTTACACTTATCGCTTCTTTATTTTTTGTAAAATAGTCAAATGTTTCCGTCCCCGCAGGTAACCTTTCACTATCCGCTAGTTTTCTAGATTTACCAATATAATCTTCAAATGGATAGCCTTGCTTGTAAACGCCTTCTCCAAAAGCCATATAGGTTTTTCTACCGTCCGGCTCAATTCTATATATTTCTTTGATATCTATAATAGGCCAAGATTTTTTACCATTCAATAGCGCATCAACATATCGGCCTGAATTCGCTGATATGCTAGCAGCACTTTTAACAGTAACAATATATCCTGCTACCTTAGTAAATAGTTGACCAGTTTCTAAACCCGCATTAAACGCACCATCAGCTCCAGCTTTCTGATATTCGATTTCAATTTTATTAATTCGATTTAGAATATCTTGTTTTTCACCCTCAGCTATATCACTGAACATTGTTTCACTTGTTAATAAAGCACGTATCCCATCCCATGTTTCTTCATAATTTATTGTTCCATTTACAACATCTTTTAATGTATCCCATAACTCTGCAGGAACTCCCGCAACGAAACCGGCAGCAAAAATACCATCCTGATGACTACTGGCTAATCCCCATTTGATATGGATCCCAGCACGCTTAAAAAGATTAGGCTCAGCAGCTAGCTCTTTTTCCATTAACTCACGTTGCTTGTGAGATAAATAGTTATAACGAAAAGTATTCTCAGCACTATTTGCTGCGCTATAAACCCCTCCGGGTTCGCCAGTAAATATCGCACCTGCAAATCCGCCAAAAGCTTTCGCCATTTGAGCTTTTTGTTCTGCTTTCTTTTTCCATTCATGCGCCTGAATTAAATTATCATCTAGAGCAATCGCTGCAAATTCCGCAGCGAGAGCACCAACAACAGCACCTTTTGTATTGTTACCTGAAAGCTCAGCAGCAAGCCCGCTCACAGCAGCGTGACTGAGTATTTTCCCTGATTGACCTAAAATTTGCCCATTATCGCCAATTAGCCTAGCACCCTCTGCATTCAGTTGATTAGCGACATTACCTAAAAATGCATTTTTTAAATTTTGAGTAAAACTGCCACCTTGAATTGATGTATTAATGCTTGAACTAACAACAGATTGTGCCGCAACACGTTGTGCCACATTACTCCAATCACCATCACTCAATAAAGGTAGCTTCGCTTCAGCCCCAGTTCCTGCTCCCCACTCCATATGAACATCTAAACCACTGAGTGCGCCGGAAACAGCCATCTGGGTAATAATCGATTTAACCGTTTCGCTCCGGCCTAATGCATTAAATGTTTTTGTTAAATCTCCTTTATTTTCAACCAATGCATTAGCTGTTTGAGCTGATAAAGCCATCACGCCACTATAAGCCGCTCCGGATATTGCACCTCCTGTCACACCACTAGATCCGGATGATGCCCAAGCTGCAAACTCGGTTGCCGTTCCGTGAGTCATTGCTGCAACTGAAATCATAATCAATGCTGACACTACAGGGTTTAAATGCTGACTTTCATAATCCCATTGCTCATAAGCATCTTTAACAATATCCCATTGGATATCTTTACGATCTTTTAAACTGGCTAGCCATTTAGTTTCATCCCTTTTCCCTAATTCATTAAGGACACTTTCTAAATTTTGAGCATTTTTAGCTTTAACATCTGCACTCACACCATTCGCGGCACCAACAGTCAATGCACCACCAATATGTAATGAGGGTAATACCCATGAGTCCTCTTTATATCCCTTATCCCAGTGAGTAATATAAAAGCCAGTTGAATTAGAAATGACTTGCTCAAACTTACTATTTTTAACTGCTTTAAAATTCACCTTACCAGTCTGGCTAGTTATCTTTGCATTTTGTCTGGTGTTGAGTTTTGTAGCTTCTAATGTGATATCGTCTTTGGCAAATAAGTTGATATCTTTATTTGCGACAAATTCAGAGACTTTATTCGTAGCAGATTGAAAGTTTTTTATTTCATGGGTCGAACCCCAGAAGCATGATTTTATACCTAAAAAACGATTGCAATATTTGCGCTCTTCCTCCCACTTAGTCGTTTCAATCATAGATTGTGCGTAAAGGATCCCCCCCTTAGCTGCAATATCAATAAAGCCTTTCGCTGCAAGTTTTGTTGCTTGAAATAATGTACTACCATTTGACAATAAAGTGATATTTTTCCCGCTATGAATTTCTGATCTACGTTGTTCCCTTTTATCTGTATTATTTTTTCGACTTTCCTCTGTTAATGCTTCAAACTTGATATTGTTATCACTTGTAATTGTGATATTTTTACCTGCTTCTAACTTAGCGCCTCGACTAACAAAATCTCCAGCAGAACTTAAAACAATATCTTTACCACTCTCTATTGAAGTGACTAAATTTTTCCTTTCATAAAAATTCCTAGTTGGAAAGTCAGTCAAGGAATATGATGTAGAATCAAGAGTAAGTTGTTTGCCCGCTGATAGTGTGATGTTTCCCCCACTCGAAAGGTTAGCTGAAATAATCCCCATATCTTCACCACTCATCATAGTGAGATCTTTTTTAGCGGAAATGGGAGCAATTAGTTTCTGTATTTGTGAATGAGATAATACTCGCGTTAATTCATTCGCTTTTTCTGGTAAAAAATATGCATCTAGTGTGTCCGTAAGAACAGCATCATATTCACCAGACGAGAATCGAGGTCTAATTGAAAGCTCAGAGCCATTTATAAAATTAATGTTATTATTAGAATAAAAACCATAACCTGATGAAAATAAATTACCACCCGCTTGAAGCAATAAGTCTTTATTTGTTTGTATTTTCCCTCTATTGTTAAGAAAGTTATTAAAATTAGTTTTATATTTTTCACTATCCCATAACTCTTTAACTCGTATCTTAGGGGTATTTATATCGTTTTCCAAAAACAATATATTTTCACCTGCATTTACAGAGAAATTATTTAGAGGTTTTATCACTGAATCGAGGAAAATTACATTTCCTTTTGCTTGCACTAAGATATCATTTTTAACTGAAATATTTCCTTCATATGCTTTCCCATTTTTATTGTAATATCTTTCAGGCGTGTCATTTGAAATCAACACACTGCCTTGTAAAGATTTTATAAACGCATTATTTGCATTTACTTGACTATTTTTCCTTACTTCTATATTTTTATCAGCTGAAAGAATAAAATCATGCTTTGTATCTATTTCTGCATTTTCTAAATCAATATTTGTATTAGAAAATATGTATACATCCTGTTCGGATTTTAACCCATGATTAATTTTAACATTTCCCCCCTTGATAAAAACATTTTTAGCAGTAACAATATTAGGTACATCCTGAATGATTTCTTTATCTTTTGGTAGAACGATGAAAGGTTTATCATCATAATAATCAAGGTGAGAATAGCGATTAGATGGATATAGCTTACTTGCTTTTGAGTTGCCATAATCAGGTTTATTAATAATGCCTTTAACAAAGCCATTACCTAGTGATATTCTATCATTGGATGTATATCTAAAATCCACATCCTCTAAGAAATCACTCATAAAATTATTACCTGCGAAAATACTGGCAGGAGCATAAATAGGGTAGTCTATTTGGCGTAATGCAAAAGTCTCATCAGGTAGTCTATACCCAGTAATACTATAATCTATAAATTGATTGCTAATGGCAGGGCTATCTGTGAATGTTAATTCATTCCGCATGGCATTTGGTGTAAACCTATAATAACGCTCATGTTCGTTTTGAACTAATAAACTACTATTTATGAAGCTCCTCCCTGTCAATATCATATTTTCTTTTGATTTTATATTACTACCATAGTTTAATAATTCATTAGCGGATATATATAAGTTCTTACCAGCCAAGATATCACCTGTTTTACCAATGGTTTTATAGGCATATTTATAATTTCCTAGATTAATAACAGGTAGGGAAGAAATGGGAACTGTACCACCAAGCAATCTATTTAAAAACTCCAAGTTTCTTTTTGGGTCACTAATCCCAGAATTGACAAAATAACTATTTTGCCAGTCTCTAAAATCATAGGCGGGCACATCATAATTATGTGTCAGAAAATAAAGAACTCCATCATCTGTTATTCCTTCTTTTATCGGGTTTAAAATAATGGGATTTTTAAATTCCTTACCCATTGCATCATTGGAAAAAACAGATTTTTTATCATCACTACCTTGAGCGGTAAAATATAGTCCCTCTAAGCTTCGGTTATTTGCAACCTCTTTCGCTCTAACAACCAAGTCTCCCTTTTCTGTTTTAATCGTTGCGGACTTGTTTACGATAGATTGACTTAAATCTCCAATTGCATTTTTCTGTATCCACAAATTTTCTTTCGCTTGAACAAGTGCTTTTTCACCCGTATTTTTAATTGTATTAGAAAAAATACGCATGTCCTTACCTGCTATAATCTCGCCTTCATTGATTAAAGAATTTGTCGCAAGGGTAATATCATTTTCCGCATTTAATTTTGCATTTTTCTTAATATAGAGTTCTTTACCACTAACATTAATTTCATTTTTTGATTGAATATTACCATTTGTTGTAATTTTCCCATCAGCAGTTAGTATTAAGCTCCCTTGAGTGGTGTAAATGTTATTTAAATTGACTCCTATACCTGATGCTGTACTCGTTAATTTTATTTGGCCAGCATACATGCCTCCAAGTGCTTTTGTATCAATAGCAATAATAGGGCTTTGTATTTCGCCATTAATTGATGTTACAGTTCCTTTTTGGAAATCAATACGATTATTCCCATGCATCAATGAGACATTTTTCCCTTTAATTTGTCCATTAAGAACCATTGCTTGGCTAATAATATCCGTATAATTTGGGGTTTCGGCATTCATTCCTTTATTGCCAATGGTGATCGTCCCTTTTTTTACTTCAATAGCAGATAATTGACCGTCGCTACCAAGAAATGGTTTTCCTGTTGTTAGGGTGAGCGCGGGAACATTGATAAAGCTACATCCATTGCACGTTATTCCATTTGGGTTTGCTATAATCACATTCGCAGATTTTCCCGCCACTTCCAATTTTCCAAGTAACTGGGACTGACTATCACCTACAACTTCATTAATAATCAGTTCTGCATTAATTCCTCTTAACTTATTGTTTCCATTTATGTCCCCTGCGAGTTGAGTTTTTACTGTATTCTTTGAATTATTTAATATAATACCTTTTTCAAGGATATTAAATTGTTGGTATTTATTATGCGAAATACCATTTTCATTTGGAGTAGCTATATTAACAATAGTGGTGCTGTTTTTTTGATAAACTGAAGAGTCACTCCCTAAAATTAAAACATTACTACCCCAAGATGGATTAATCGGAAATAATATAAATAAACACATCAGATAGTAGATAATAAAACGCTTCAAACGTGGTATTTTATGTTCAACCATAAACTTCTCCTACACAGATTATGGGTTAGCTTGAATATTCCAATGTAATGACCAATTATTTACCTTTAATTTCGATGGGTAATACAAAGGAGTGCTAGAATTCCTTGTGTTCTAACTTCATTAACTAAAACATATGATGAGTTTGATTCCATTTTTCTAATACTATTTTCATTTCTTCCTTATTTTTTAACGGCAGGTTTTATAATTCTTTTCTTTGATTTAATTCTGATATCAATCTTTGATTTTTCTCTTGAGCATGGATATCCCTGAAAATTGATAGTGATGTCAAAAAAGAATAAGCACATTTATTAAAATGTGAATACCAAGCCAATTATTTTCATGAAAATGATAATAGTATTTTTCATGTATATATCCCTATGTGTTCCAACATGAAAAAAAATAACAGTGACATATATATCCAACAAGCATCAAATTTATTATATGTCTTATAAAAATTAAAAACATGATTAGTTTAAAAAACAAATAGCAACTATAACCACCACAAACCTAATTTACTTATTAAGGCTTGTGGTGGTGAATAATTAAATTATTGGCTAACTAACCAATAAAACGTTTTAACTGTAAACGCAACATCTCATTTTCGCGTCGGAGTATTTCATTTTGATCCATTAGGCTCATCGCCATTGCGATGCCCGGCCAGTCAATTTCTAATTCATGATAAAGACGCACGGCTCTTCTCACAATGACTACCGCTTGGTCGTCAAACAACCATTCATTAGTAGTTTCAATAGGTTGAATTATCCCAAGGCCGACAATTTCCTGTAATTCATCTTCAGCAATACCGGTATGAACGCAAAAATCAATAACGGTTAATGTGGTTAACTGTTCCATTATTTTCCTCCCCAATTTTTACGCGGGTCAAAGTGCGTATGGCTCTCAGCCAACTTCTGCCATAGTGCATCCGACTCTGCATTACTGCTATTCGGCATCACGATTTTTATAATCGCATACAGATCCCCAGCTGTGCCTTTATGTTTCAGCCCTTTGCCTTTAAGGCGTAATTTTTGGCCAGCTTGGCTATTAGCAGGAACGGTGATCACAATCGGGTCTTTTAATGTTGGAATGGTGACTTTAGTTCCGAGGGCTGCCTCCCATGGCGCAAGCGGCACGACCACTTCTAAATCATGGCCTTTGATATCAAATAATGGATGTGGTGCAATGCGGATGGTTATCCATAGATCGCCATTTTCACCGCCATTTTCCCCCGCTGTGCCTTGCCCTTTTAAGCGAATACGTTGCCCATCAATCACCCCTGCCGGGATAGTCACATTAAGTGTTTTGGGAACTTCATTTTCGATAAAACCAAAAGCGTTATAGACGGGTAAGTTATAGCTAATGGTACGTTTATGTGGTTCTTGGGTTTCTTCAAGGAAAACAGCCAGTTCAACTTCTAAGTCCTGCCCGCGGTGACTGCGTGCTTGCCTTGTGCCACCACGTGTACGTTGGGAAAACATCGATGAAAAAATGTCATCAAAACCACCCGCATCAAACCCTTGCTGAGAATATGTGTGGCTTTGTTGACCTTGGTTGGCTTGGTTAAAATAGGGATCATTTCTGTGCTCCCACATTTCATCGTATTCCGCGCGTTTTTCTTTGTCGCTGAGTACCGCCCACGCCTCTGCAATTTCTTTAAATCGCGCTTCTGCATTTGGCTCTTTACTGACATCGGGGTGATATTTTCGCGCTAAACGGCGATACGCGGTCTTAATGGTTTTTAAATCATCGGTGCGCTTAACACCCATGATGCTGTAATAATCCTTTAGTTCTATAGTCATATCTCGTTCACTTATCTGTTGAATAGAATTCTTATGGTATTTACCCAATTGGGTTAAACATCACAACGACCTTGAATTTAACTTAGGACATTTACGCAGTAATTGGAATAGCTAGGCCATGATAAAATTCCACAAAAAACAGGAAATTTACGCTATTTCAGGCTAAACCTATAAGAGTGCCGTTTGATTAATAGGGGAACTCTATGGATGCTCTTGCCAATCGCCTGAACTATAAAGTCAATTTTGCCATATCTATTGAGGATTTTATTCGATTAATTCGCCAATCACCATTTAAAGAAATGGTGCCAACCGATAATCTCACTCAATTAGATGCAATGCTGAATAACGCGGATTTATTGGTTAGTGCATGGGATGAGGAACAGGTGGTCGGTTTTGTCCGCACGGTGACGGATTTTAGTTCTTGCTGTTATATCTGCGAACTGGCCGTTGATATGCATTATCAAAAACACGGTATCGACCGCCAATTAATGCGCCTCGTCGCTGAAGAACTCCCCGCCGACTGCCAGATTTTATTTTTCTCCACCGACAGCAACCTCACCGAATATTTAAAACTGGGGTTCACCCAATCCCCAAGAGCATGGCACACCACGGCAGAGAATTTTTTGGTTAGATCGGCAGAGCTGGATGAATAATAGAAAGTAACATCGTTAAAAGCGTAGAAATATAGTAGAAAAAACAAATTTGAATGAGCTTTAAAATACCCCTATGCGTATGCTCTAAATAATTCGTGCTACAGCTAGGCGGCAAGCTAGTTTAGCCCTAGGAGCATACACAAATATGTGACTAGGGTGAACTAGTGAAGCCAACAACGCTGTGGTGCGAAGTATGACGAGCATCTATCTGAGGCGGCCGCGGAGGCGCTTAATAGCCTGACTATGCAGCTGACTCACCCTTGACTCCCCCACCTCCAGCACCGCGCCAATCTCCTTCAAATTCAGCTCTTCTTGGTAATACAGCGTCAGCACCATTTTCTCGCGCTCAGGCAGCTGCTCAATCGCCGCCGCAATTTGGTCACGCAAGCTGGAGTCCAGCAACAAGCTCAACGGGTTACCGCCGTCATCTTCATCCATTTGTGGCTCACAGCTTTCCCCGTGAATTTCATGCCACTCATCATAGGAAAACAGTTGGCTATTATTGGTGTCTAGTAGCGCTTGGCGATACTCAGCAAGGTCAATATCCAGCGCTTTGGCGATTTCCGGCTCAGTCGCACTTCGCCCTAAAGATTGTTCCAGCGCACCAATGGCTTTGGTCATTTCTCGTGCTTGGCGGCGCACACTACGCGGCACCCAGTCACGACTACGCAATTCATCTAGCATTGAGCCACGAATACGCTGCACCGCATAGGTAGCGAACGATGCCCCTTGAGTCACATCGAAACGTTCCAATGCATGCAATAAACCAATGCCCCCCGCTTGAATTAAGTCGTCGATATCAACACTGGCGGGTAGTCTGACTTGCAGTTTTAGGGCTTCATGGCGTATTAGAGGGTAATAACGCTCCCATAGGCTATTTTTATTAATCACACCTTCGGCAGTATACAAATCACTCACAACCTGAATCACCCTTCAAGCTCTATAAAAGTTATTCATTATCTGTGTTGGTTTTGAATTCAATCCGTAGAGTAAGGCACTAAATGTGGCTTTATTTGCCTTATCCTAAATAGGTAAAATTTGAATGATTGCAATGTTAACGATTGTTTTAACAAAATTTTTAGGGAATTTTACTGGTAATACAAGAGGGAGTGGTTGTTTTATTGAGATGTGATTTTGTCATTAAATTGCAGATTTGGGCTTTAGACTTTGTTATTGACTAAATTAGCCTTCTTAAAGCAAGTAAAGTTATCGGTAAGCAGCAAGCTAGCTTAACAATAAGCATGAGAACCAAAGTAAACATAGCACTAGATATGGGAAATAATGACAAAGAAAATAATCAGATTAATGGATTATATATAAATAATATCATTATTAAATACAATTAATATTAATTAAACATTAAGTTAATTCGGACTAACAAGGTAAACAACCTATTATTTGACAGATTTAACTTATATAATGTATTTTTACATTCACTAATGTAATAGCATATTAGTTTAATTAAAAAGTAAAATAACATATAGATATTTTGAAGTTATTATCTTTTAATTTAAACTTAAATAATTAAGAAGAAAAATGATATACAAAATATATTTCTTTTATTTTTTTTCTTTTCCCGATGTGGATATCCAAAACATTACAACCCATCTATTGGGAACAGCAAGCGCAATTGAAGTTATTTTCAATTTCATACATAATGATGGCGGTTGCGGGGGCGTGCTCACTACTTTATGCCAAAGGGCTATTCCGATTTGGTACTAAGACTGGTTTAATTGTGGGCTTTTTACTGTATGGGTGTGGCCTTGTTCTTAGAGCCTATCCCACAGGGATGGCTATCGCCGTGACTTCAGGTTTGATGGCAGGGATGGGTGCAAGTATTATCGCTATTGCGCTAAAATCACTGATTTTTAATATTGATAAACAGGAACAAAATAAAGTCCTGTTGCACACTGATAATTTAAGCACAGTAGCACAAAGCCTTGGGGCTTTTATTGCTGGGGGGCTAGTCACAATTTTATCGATTATTGATCACCCCCCCTATCGTTCGGCTTTGTTAATTAGTGGAGGTATGGTACTAATCGCCATAATTGCCATCCCGTCATTAAAAATACCACTGAATAAAACACCATTAGCTAAGAATCCCCCCCAAAAAACCACTTCATTTTTCCCTTTTCTCAGTAAAGCAGATTTAATTTTATTCATTGCATTTATTATCAGTGGCGCCAGTTGGGCACTGATCTTACCCATTATTCCGGTGTATTTAAAAAACATGCACTTTTCAGATACAAATGTTGGCCTAGTGCTATCATTAGGTGTGATCACCGGGCTAGTACTCAAGAACCTTTTTATGTTTATTTTTTCTGACAAAGATAAACCTATCTCATTACTCGTTTTTTCTGGTTTATGCATGCTGATGCTCTATGGTATGTTTTGGTCAATAAAATTTAGTTCCCCGATTATTTTCGCCATCTCGGTTATTACCATGTATATGTTTAGAACCGTTTACTCACTATTAATTAATTTGGTTGAGATGGAGATTGCCCGCAAGGGGAATGCCGAACATATTTTTGCTTTAATACAAACCGCATTTTTGACAGGGGATATCTTTGGCGGAATTGCCCTACCCTATGTTTATGAGTCTGGTTTTCTGGTTAACTACCCTCTGGTGATTATTATTTTTATTCTGCTATCAAATATATTAATTTACAGCTGTGCAAAAGCCAGCACTAAAACCATACAGAATTTACCTAAAAAACGCTAAAGCGAGCCCTAAATAGTTTGTACACAGGTAGGCGACGAAGGCGATTATCCCGATGAGCGTACATAGGTACGTGATTCGGGTGACCTTGTGAAGCCAACACATCTACAACTTGAAATATGACGACCGTTCGATAAAGAAAAGGCCAGCATTGCTGGCCTTTATAACTCACCAATTACGAATTAACGTAACAGGCTCAGAACACCTTGTGGAACTTGGTTAGCTTGTGCTAACACAGCAGTACCTGCTTGTTGCAGAATTTGACCACGGCTCATGTTAGAAACTTCTGTTGCGAAGTCAGCATCTTGAATACGGCTACGTGCTGCGCTCAGGTTGTTAACAGAGTTGTTCAGGTTGTTGATAGTAGATTGGAAACGGTTTTGAATCGCACCTAATCTAGAACGGCTTTCATCAACTTTATTGATTGCGTTGTCTAACGTTGCTAAAGCATCATCTTTAACATCTAAAGATTTTACATCTTTACCAGCACTTGCTGTAAATTCACGAGCAGTAACTGCTACACCAGTTTTTAGGTTTACTTGAGTTGCAGTTGTACCATCAGCCTCAAAATCTGCATCAGTTACTAAATAGCTTTTGCCACCCTCTGTTGCAACATATTTACCAGGTACTGCTTTACCATCTTCAGTGTATTCTTTCACTGTCAAACCAGTTTTATAAGTAGTACCACCAGCAACACCAACATCTTTTGCATCGATATTTGCTGAGCCTGCCGCGGTTACTCCTTTCTTAGTTGTGGTTTCAGTAAACAGTTTATCACTTGTAACTTCTAATTCAGTTGTATCAACTTTATCTAATTTAAATTTGATAACTTCGTTATCATTCGTACCTACTTGGATACTCATATCTGTTTTTTCGCCGCTAAGCACTTTAACGCCGTTAAACTGGGTTTCTTTAGAGATACGATCGATTTCAGCTAAACGCTCTGTCACTTCATTTTGAATTGAAGTTAAGTCAGAGTTAGAGTTAGTCCCGTTTTTAGCTTGAACAGTCAGTTCACGAATACGCTGTAAGTTATCATTGATTTCGTTCAATGCACCTTCAGTGGTTTGTGCAATAGAGATACCATCGTTAGCATTACGAGAAGCTTGAGTTAAACCTTTCACGTTCGAAGTGAAACGGTTAGCAATCGCTTGGCCTGCAGCATCGTCTTTTGCACTGTTGATACGTGAGCCAGAAGATAAACGCTCAATTGCAGAACCTAATACGCCTTGTGAACGGTTTAAGTTGTTCTGAGTAGTCAGAGACAGAATGTTAGTATTGATAACTTGTGCCATAATGTGATCCTTATTATTCAAATTAATGCGTTAAGCCAAAATGCTTAACTTGATGAATTTCGTCAGCAACTAGGTTATCGGCTACAAAAAAGTCCCCTTTAGGCTTTTTGATGAAAATTTTTATCTGCAAGGGGGAAAATGGCTTTACAACCCGCTTTTAATACCGTTTTTTTTAACAAACTTATTGGTTTTTATTAATTTTCTTATTATTTAATTTCAATAGTGATAATTAACGGCTTTTACCTCATCAGCTCTCGCCATTACTCTTTTTCAGAATAGTCTAAAATTTTGCTCCGTTTTGCCGATAAGACTCTAAATAAATTTTATTTCAGAGTTTATGTCACAGACATAGAATAGGAGAAAACATGGCAGGAATATCCACTCTCGGTATCGGGGCAAACTTAGATTTAAATGTGCAAATGGACCAAATTGAGGCAATGGAGCGTCGTCGCCTTGATCCATTAACTACACAAAAAGCCAGCTATGACGCGCAAATTAGCGCCTATGGCAAAATGCAGTCATCATTAGAGAAACTGAAAAAAGCTGCCGAGGACTTAAAAAAATACGGCGATATCAGCACCACCAAAGTCACTGGTGAATATAAAGCCTTTGATGTGAAAACTGACGGTAAAGCCGTAGCTGGTGTTCACGATGTGTTAGTGACGCAACTTGCTAAAGCACAAACTATCGCTACTAAAGGCCACGCTGATAATAAAGAATTGCTCGGTAGTAGTGCCAAAGAACGGACTATCACTATTACCCAACCCTCACAGAAAGAAGAAAAAGATAAAATCGTTATCAAATTGGATAACCAGAGTACTTCTTTAATTGAGCTGGCAGAGGCCATTAATAAAACCGATAAAGGCGTGACAGCCTCCGTCATTAAAGATAAAAATGAACAATATCACCTTGTTGTAACATCTAAAAAAGAAGGCACAGATAACCGTATTAGCATTAATGTTGAAGGTGATGATGAACTGGCTGCAATCTTAAACGTTGAATCAGAGTTAGATGCCAGTAAAAATGTCGTGCTGAAAAACCCTACCAGCATTGGCATGGAGCAGAAAGTCGCCCCCCAGAATGCACATTTAACTATTGATGGATTCGAACTTGAGTCTCAAACCAATGAAGCCAAAGATTTGTTCCCTGGCTTAACGCTGACACTGAAAAAAGAAAGCGAAGACAATAAAGCTGACCATTTAATGGTTTCAGAGGATATCGAGCCCGCTAAAGGTAAAATTAAAGCATGGGTAGATGCCTATAATGAATTCCAAACTTTAGCCAAAGAACTCACCAAATATACACCAAATGAACGCGGCACAACCCCAGATAAAACCAATGGGCCATTAATCGGTGATTCTACTCTGCGCGTTATTCAAAGCACCCTACGTACACAAGTTCGTTCACCACAAAATAGTGGTGAAATCGATACGCTTAATAAAATGGGGATCAAACAGAAAACAGATGGCACCTTAGAAATTGATAACAAGTTGCTGGATAAAGCCCTCAAAGAGAACCCATCGAGTGTCAAAGTTTTTTTTGCCGGTGATGGTGAAAAAACGGGTTTTGGCACTGAAAATTTTAACTTTTTAAAAGGGACTTTAGATACAAAAGATGGCTCATTACACAATGCCACTGATGGTATTCAGAAGAAAAAGAAAAGCTTAGACAAACGTATTGAGCAGACCAATAAACAAATCGAAAACACCATGGATATGCATCGCCGTCAGTTCCAAAACCTCGATAAAATGATGAGTTCGCTCAATAGTACAACGAATTCTTTAGGCCGGTTATTAGGCTAATAAATACTTTTAGGTTAAAAACATGTATCAACGACACGCACAGCAAGCTTATCAACAGGTCGATTTAGAGAGTGAAATCACCAATGCGACCCCATACCAACTGATCCAAATCCTGTTTAAAGGGGCCCTTAGTGCCCTAAAACGCGGGGAGATTTTTATGCTGCAAGGTAAGGTGGCGGAAAAAGGTAAAGAAATCTCAAAAGCTATCGACATCATTGACACTGGGTTAAAGCAGTCGTTAAATTATGAAGCTGGCGGCGAACTTGCAGAAAATTTAGCAAGTTTGTATGAGTATATGACTATGCAGCTACTCCGTGCCAACCTCGAAAACAACGTGGCTTATGTCCAAGAAGTTTACCAATTACTCTCCGATATCGCCTCTGCGTGGCAACAAATCGGTGCAAATGTGGATGAAAGATAATCAGGTGGACAATAAAAATCCTATCGATTTACATGAAATATACCGTAATGTCTTAGTATTAAGTGAAAATTTAGTTGCCTTAGCGCAATCCGGGGAATGGGAGACGTTGGTCTCCCGAGAGACAGAATATGTCCTTGCGGTGGAAAACCTCACCAAGTTAACGCAAGCGTTCGAAAAACAGCAGCCAATAACTGAAGAGTTTATTCAGTTATTGCATAAAATTATTGAAAATGAACGCGTTACTAAAGAATATTTACAACAGCATTTAAACTTTTTAAGCAAAGAAATTAAGCAATTAGACCAAAAACGGGTACTCAATAATAGCTATGGCCAATTTGATGAGCCAGACACCCCGTTAGTCGTTCGCCCCATGGAATGAATTTAAGTGTCAGGCCAACAAGCCTGACACCCTCTTCCCTTCGGGATTACAGCCTATTGTTGCTGCTTTAGACGTTGCTGCTTTTTCAGTTTTTTCAACAGCATATTGCGTTTTAACGGCGACAAGTGGTCAAGAAACACTTTACCGTGTAAGTGGTCAATTTCATGTTGCATGACAATTGCTAAAAACTCGTCACTATCCACTTCAAACGCTTTACCGTGCCTATCGTACGCTTTCACTTTAACGCGCAGGAAACGGTCTACATCCGCATAGATTTCCGGCACAGACAAGCACCCTTCTTGATAACTGGTTTCCCCTTCACTTTCGACGATTTCAGGGTTAACAAATACCATGGGCTCATCACGGTTTTCTGAAATATCAATCACCATAATGGATTTAGTTTCAGCAATTTGCGTGGCAGCAAGGCCAATGCCGTTATCCGTGCTGTACATGGTATCTAACAAATCGTCGATTAAGGTTTGTACCGCAGCGAAATCCGTCACTGGGCTGCATTTAATACGCAGTCGTTCATCTGGAATTTCAATAATTTCTCTTACTGCCATAATTTAAACCCTATAAATTCGATTACTTTTATTCAAATATCAATAATTCAAAATATTTTAAGCGGCAGTAGCGATATTCGATAGCCGCTAACTGCCATCACAACTCTGCCAGTGAAGTATGACGAACAGATAAAATATTATCGTCTTTCTATTTCATCAACAACATGCAAAAAATGGCATTGTTAATCCGAAAGAAAATTTCACTTTAAACATCAATAAATTATCACTAAGCTGTTTAGCTTAAACCCTTATGCCACACAAGGTACATAAAATTTCACAGAAAAATAACACGTTATTTGGAAAAAAACATCTAAAATAGAAAAATGGTGCTCCTTTGTAGGTTTCCAACTGTTTTTATTTTTATCGGCTAGTCGCAGTTATTTGCCTATGGATATTTAATTTTATGTTTTTTCATCATAAAAATACAGTTGGGCCACATTCAAATTATTTTCAAATTAATATAAAATAAATAATAAGTGGCTTATCTTATAATTTAATCAATTTAAAAAAACCATATATATTTACAATATAAATATCACTGTCTTTATTCCAATCAAACACGAATATCCCGAATAAATATAATTTAAAAAATCGATTTTACCTGCCAGAAAAATGACCCTATTATAAATAAGTTGAGAAAAAAAACCCCTCTTCATTCTTCTTTAGATAATATTTTTAATATAATACGGAAATTAACACATGGAAAAGAAAGCATTAGCTCGTTATTTAGCGGCCATATTACTCAGCGGATTGTCTTACACTGCAGTAGCCAACACTACATATCCAAAGACCGCACAAACATTAAGCGATATCAATGCACAAGGGATTAGTAATAATACTCTAGGTGTTAATAATAATACTAGAAGAATCATTTCTATCAATAAAAAAATCGGTGAGATTGATAGCGAAATTAACCAGATGAACTCAAATTTCGGTAGTGACATTGAAAAATTAAATATAAGGCATCTTAATATTAAATTAGAAACGAAAGATATACGAGATGATTTAAACAAATTGCAAGATGAAGTATTGTATTTTGAAGATAAAAATGCCGAAAAAATACAAAGTAACACTGATTTAATTAATGACCAAATCACATCAATACAAAAAGATAAAGAAATAGAGCACCATGCGTTTGACTCAAAATTAAAAGAAGTTGAATTATATGTACAAGGTGCATTAATTGGTGTAAATGCGGCGGACCAAGTCACCGAACAATTAAATACCAATATTCAGAATCTTGATAAAAAAGTTATTGGAAACACCTCGTCAATAAAAACCCTAAAAAGTGACGCGGCCAAAACACAAAAAGCGAACGAAGTTAAATTCACAAAGTTAGAAAATAAATTTGACCATGGGGTCAACCAGCTTGATAGCAAAATAGATAAACGAGCCCAAGAAGCCAATTCTGGTATCGCATCCGTTGCTGCAATGAGCAATATCCCTTATGCAACAAATACCCGTTTTAGTGCCGGTGTTGGCGTAGGTAATTACAAAAATGGCTCTGCGATCGCTGCTGGGGCTCAATATCAACTAAAAGAAAATATCAACTTACGCAGTTCTGTTTCTTGGAATAACTCTGATTCTGCCGTTATCGGAGCGGGCGTCGCCTTCGGTTGGTAACTATCTAGCCCCTATTTTTCATATAACCTTTATAAATAATTTATAAGCATTAACCAATAGTACCAATGATACATTGGTACTATTTTTAATCGCCCTAATCGGCCAATATCTAAATTAACTAGCTCTGCGTTGTAATTAATCTTGGTGATAAGTCACAATCGCAATTGGTGTTGGGTTAATGGTAACCCAAAGATTAGACATACCGACATGAGTTAGCGATGACTCACTTACTTTATTACAACTGGTTTCAGATTGGCATTTCGAGAGAAATCCACTGGCAACTTGCGGGCTAAGCCCTTGCTTTATCAAATAACCCATTTCATTTTCTAACTTTTGTTGGAAGTCCGTAAAATCTGGTTTTGGCGAGGTATAATCTTCAACCCCAACAAGTGTAGTGGCAACTTGAATGAGTGCACCATCATCAAAAGTTAGTTGGTTTTCATAGCTCCAATCATTAAAAGGTTTTTGCTGCCCAAAAGTACAAACTGTTTTACTGCCATTTGCTTGGCATTTCCCCGCCTTAATAAAACTGATGCTATCCATACTTTGCCCCCAGTTTAAGCCAAATGGTGCGGTCGATGTGGTATCACACCCTACTAATAGCAACGCAGCAACCCCAGCTATCATCCATTTCATACTCTCACCTCACTAATCAATTTATCTCATGCTACAGGGTGAGGAGGCTAAATTGAAGTAAAAAAGTCATCAGCTATTAACTCAATCAACATTAATATTTATATTTTAAGTTATTTATTTAACACTAAATTTACATACAATTAATTATTATCAAAAAGATAAAGTTAATACAGATAAATCATCGTATACAGATTGCCAGATTTACTTTGGGTCTATACAATGCTCTGCTTTACACGGTCCCAGTACCACTGCAATACAGATAACTATCATATTATTAGTCAGTTACCCCTCTAGCAATACTTGAAACTCTCTAGATGGTTCTTGAATAACAAGATAGCTGAATCGTTACAACTTAGCTTTATAATTAATTGCTTTTGTAACGAGTGGATTTTGTAACTAACTGGTGGACTAACAGGCATTCACCAATCTCATTGTTAACAAATAACCATAACGTAAAGTACAAATTGTGAAATTATTATTCTCTCTTTCTTTAACAACCGCCATTCTCTCTGGTATATGGGCTTGGGTTGCAGATAGCTTAGGGTTAATCGGTTGGGCCGGATTTTTAGGCTGTACCGCATATTTTGCTTACCCCAAAGATGGGCTTAAAGGACTAGGTATTACTGCACTAACCGTCAGTAGCGGCGTGGTTTGGGGGTTGGTGATCCTGCATAGCGGTGACTACCTGCAACACTTACCTCATTTTGTTGGGTACTTCCTGACGGGTATTGTTGCCTTTTTGATGTGTATGCAAGCCAAAAAGCAGTGGCTTTCTTATATACCGGGCACTTTTGTCGGCACCTGTACTATTTTTGCGACTGAAGGTGCTTGGTTGGTAACGATGCAATCACTACTCATCGGTGTGCTATTTGGTTTTGCAATGAAAAAAAGTGGACTTTGGTTATTTGAAAAGTACTTATCGGATAAAAACTAAAAAAAACCGCCAATATGGCGGTTTAAATAAATCAATGAAACCAAGGGAATTTCAAACAGATTCGATATTACATTAAAATTGTCTAACAGCAATATATAACATTTTGATTTAACTAGTAATTAATCGAATATCAAACTAAGTACCCTTACTTATACCCACAAATATAATAATGATAAGTTTGTTAATAAAATGATAAAATTCGGACTTGAAATTCCAATTTAGATTAATAAAGCTTATACAACTGGTCAAACATCAGTCGAATTAATTCTTTTTAATATAGTCATATAGTGAAATTCAGATTTTTCTGCATCCTTATATTATCAATAAAAAAGTAAAACCATTTCTAAGTACCAATATGTTTTTCTTTTGTTAATTGATAAATTAGACTATTAAACTAATCAAAAGTGAAATAAAAGCGTAATAAACCAATTAAATTTACATGGCTAGAACGTAAAATCAGAATCGTTTGAAAAACACACTTTCATTCCTCTGCTATACTTGAATAAGAATATCTTAAGACCTATAACTGAATGTAATGAAAGGAAGAAGATATGATTAAAAAAATTTGCTTTTTAGCCTGTTCATTAGCTGTCGTATTCTCTTTAAGCGCATGCAACACCACCAAAGGTGTTGGTGAAGATATAGAAGCAGGTGGCGAAGCCATACAAAGAGCAGCTAAATGATGGCTAACAACCATCATCCTTAAATATTAGCTACCTCGACTAGAACTGACATATATACCAAACGGTGACAGTTTCGCCGTTTGGTATATAAATTAAAGAGCCTATAAATTCCTAAACCTTACTCTATTTGAAATACAGAACATTTTAATATTGGCTAACAGGATCACAATTTAATTATGCCTCTCTTTTACAATGGGAGCCATCCAGCTAGGAGAGCATAATGAACCCGAAAAATAAAATTAATGTGTTAGACCACATTTCACCTGAAATGCAATCTGTAATGCAATTTTATGCAGAAAACCCATCCCCTTCCCCTATTGACACCAGCTATTACGGAATGCGACAAGCGTATATTGAAGATAGAAAATATTGGAATGCAGAAGCGCCAATGATGCACAATATTTACGATATTCAAGTACCAACTCAATATGGCAATATTTTGACTCGTCTATTTCAACCCCTGAAGTCACCACCAGCAACTTTATTTTATATTCACGGAGGCGGGTTTATTTTAGGTAATTTACAAACTCATGACCGCATAATGCGGTTACTAGCCTGTTATTCAGGCTGTACCGTTATTGGAATAGATTATTCGTTATCCCCTGAAGCTCGTTACCCCCAAGCCATTGAAGAAATATCCACCGTTTACCAGTATTATCAACAAAATGCCGCAGAGCATAATATCAATATGCAACAAACTGGCTTTGCAGGTGACTCAGCTGGCGCAATGTTATCTCTTGCTTCTATACTTTGGTTGCGTGATAACACTATAGAAAGTGCCAATATTAAATCCGTTTTATTGTGGTATGGGCTTTATGGCTTACAGGATTCAATCAGTCGGCGGCTATATGGTGGGGAATGGGATGGGTTACAAAAAGAAGACTTAGAAAATTATGATAATGCCTATCTCGGGGAAAATGGTGATAGAGAAGCCCCTTATTACTGCTTATTCAATAATGACTTAACCAATGATATTCCACCTTGCTTTATTGCTAGTGCAGAATTTGACCCTCTATTAGATGATAGCTTGGCTTTGTTCCGAACACTCGACGCTAACAATATATCTTGTGAATATAAAATGTACCCAGGAACTTTGCATGCTTTCTTACATTACTCTCGCATGATGCAAATATCAGATGAAGCAATTCGTGATGGTGCGAATTATTTTATCAAACAACTTTTATAATATTAACTCTATATTTATTGAAGATAACAGACGATAAAACGAAAAAACCTCGCATTTAGCGAGGTTTTTGAATGCTTAGCGATTCGTTTATCGTTATTTAGCGATAACGTTAGCTGCTGCAGGGCCTTTAGCACCATTTTCAATGGTGAATGAAACTTGTTGGCCTTCTGCTAATGATTTGAAGTTATCACTTTGGATTGCAGAAAAGTGAACAAATACATCTTTGCTGCCGTCTGCAGGAGTGATAAAACCAAAACCTTTATCATCGTTAAACCATTTTACTGTACCAGTCATTGTATTAGACATAGAATTTCCTTTAATTTTTTAAAATTGCCATAAGGCATGTTGCGGTTTGTTCTTGTGGTACTTATGGGAATTAATTAGAAGGAATTCGCAATGAAGTGGTATCTGAGATAACGCTTAATGGTGAACATCTTAAAACTGACTAACATAAATAGGCCTGTACTTCCAAACCAGTAGCATATTAAGCCACACTTATAACCAAATGGCAAATTTTATTTTCACATCAATTCAAGAAACAAATAGTTTGCTATTTATCCGAACCTAAAAGAAAGCACATCTTCAGGTTTAGTACCTATCAAAAACACCATAATCAGGCCTTTCACCCCTCATCACCGCTCGCTGTTGCTCATGTACCGCTTCTCTATCGGCTCTTTTTTGTTCGGATGAACGGGCGTCTTTATGCGGCTTTGGCCATGTTGGTTTATCAGGCTCGAAAGAAGGCGTAAATGTACAACCCGTAATTAAAAATAGACAAAATAGCGAAGAGATTACTTTCATAATGGCTTTTATTTTTCCAATACAGTAATTAAGTAAAAACACTTAATCATGATACCGATATTTATCATTTATCTAAATCATTATTTGGATACTACTTTGGTAAAATGACCATTGATAATTCACAATAACAATATATAAAGTAGGATTTAAGATAACAAAAAAGCCGCATCACGCAGCTTTTAAATCTTGTAATCCATTACAGTTATGATTGACTACTTTTTTCAGTTGGGTCAAACGGAAGCCCACCAGCAAATACAAATGATAATCCAACAATAACGAACGAAACCATAACAAAATACTTATCAATAAATCGTTTCATACTGTTATTCCTATGCTCAATCATCGAATTAAAATATGCGAACCGATTATTATTGGCAATAAAAAATTACCCCATTACTTTCCCAACAGAGTACTAAAAAATCAATTAATTTATTACATTCAAATAGATAGTAAAATCATACTGGCATAGACATAATTTCTTGATACGCCGCCACTAGCTTATTACGTACTTGAATTCCCATTTGTAAACTTAAACTTGCTTTTTGCATATCAACCATCACGTCATTTAAGGAAATATCTTGCTTTCCTAACGTGAAGTTTTCAACTTGCTTAGCTGAATCATTACGTGTTTTATTAATTTGATTTACGGAAGCAACTAGGTGATCAGCAAATCCAACTGGCTCTATTACGGGTTTAATTGGGTTAGTGGCTTGGGTTGCCACGACATTTAATTGTGAAATAACCCCTTCAATCGCTTGAACTGTCATTCGATTCTCTTCTTATTAAATTAATGTGAATTTTTCACTAACCTATATTGGCTAGCTTACCCTATCACACCCTTTTTAACTTGAAGCCGATAAATAACACCAATTTTATAGGCTGATTCCGTCATTAGAACCCCTTAAAACAAGAAATAATAGCAAAGTGAAAAAGTGACGTTACGAAGAGGGAAATAACATTGTTTCACCAAAAGTATTTTCATCCGTCTAGTAGTCTGCCAAGCAGGGAATATTTATGAGTGCCGCATCTAAAGACACGGGGGAGGCCAAAAAGGGTTTTGCCTCTATAGTTGAAAGGATTAAAGCTGATCCTAAAATACCGTTAATGATTGCGGCGGCTGCGGCTGTTTCAATTATTGTCGCCCTTCTCCTCTGGCTACGCAGCCCTGACTACCGTGTACTTCTTAGCAATTTAAGTGCTAAAGATGGTGGCGATATTGTTGGCCAGCTAACTCAGATGAATGTGCCATATCAAATTGCTGATAATGGTAGCGCTATTTTAGTTCCTGCAGATAAAGTGCATGAATTACGTTTAAAGCTCGCTCAATCAGGTTTACCTAAAGGTGGCAATACTGGTTTTGAATTATTAGATAAAGAACAATTCGGTATCAGCCAATTTAGTGAGCAAATCAATTACCAACGTGCATTAGAGGGTGAACTCTCTCGTACTATTGAGTCCCTAAGCCCAGTACAAAGTGCTCGGGTGCATTTAGCAATTCCTAAACCCACCTTATTTGTGCGTGAGCAAAAGCTACCAACGGCTTCTGTGACGGTCGGTTTACTACCGGGAAGAATGCTTGATGAAGGGCAAATCAGCGCCATTGTCCATATGGTATCAAGTAGCGTAACAGGCCTAACCGCTAGTAATGTCATTATTGTTGACCAAGCGGGTCGCTTACTCACCAATAACGATAATAGCCAGCAATCGGCAAACAGCGCACAAATCAAAATGACTAAAGAGATGGAGTCTCATCTCAAACAGCGCATAGAAGATATTCTGTCGCCGTTAGTCGGTCGTGCCAATATTCATGCCCAAGTCACCGCGCAAATGGATTTCTCGAAAGTCGAACAAACTTCAGAGGAATATAAGCCCAACCAAACGCCAGATAGTGCGGCTATTCGTTCCCGCCAAAACAGCCAAAGTATGCAAAATAACAATGGCGGAACCGGTGGAGTGCCAGGTGCGCTTTCAAATCAACCCGTTAGTGCACCAAGTGCACCTATTGAAACCAATAAAGACAATAAAGATGGCGCTCAAACGGCGAATAACCGTAATAGCGTCTCGAACTCGCAAAGCGATGAAACCACAAATTACGAAGTAGATCGCAAAATTAGTCACACTCAACGGCAAATTGGTGTCGTCGATAGGCTCTCGGTCGCAGTTATTGTCAATTACCATTCACAAGATGGTGAAAATGGTCCAGAAATGAAGCCATTGCCACCAGAGATGCTGCAACAAATTGAAGCATTGACACGCGAAGCAATGGGCTTTTCCACTGCACGTGGGGATTCTCTCAACATTACTAATTCATTGTTTACCAATGAGGCTCCGGTTGAAGAAGCACCTTCGTTACTTGAAAGCCCACAATTTATTGCTCAGTTACTGGATTACGGAAAAATACTGCTTATTGCCATTATTGCTTGGTTTATGTGGCGTTTCGGTATCAAACCTCAATGGGTTAAATACCGAAAAGCACAACAAGCCCAAGCTGAAGCCGAGGTTTTTGTTGCCACACAACTGAAAACACCGCTCGTGGTTGATGAAGCGATTGATGAAGAAATGGATGAGCAAACACGCCGTCGCCTGACTCGTCAACGTGTTAGTGCTGAGATCCAAAGCCAACGTATCCGTGAAATGGCAGAAAAAGACCCACAAATCGTGGCAATGGTTATCCGTCAGTGGTTAGGAAAATCCCAATGAGTTTAAGTGGAACAGAAAAAAGTGCCGTGATGTTAATGACGCTCGGTGAAGACCAGGCTGCGGAAGTATTTAAGCACCTGAATCCTAAAGAAGTTCAGCAATTGAGTATGGCAGTGTCAAACATGCGCCAAATCTCAAATAATGAATTGGCAGAAGTATTAACTGAATTTGAAGAGTCAGCGATTCAATTCGCGGCACTCAATATCAACACGAATGACTATCTGCGTTCTGTATTGGTGAAAGCACTTGGCGAAGAACGCGCCGCAAGCTTACTTGAGGACATCTTTGAAAAACAAGAAACCACGTCAGGGATCGAAAGCCTCAACTATATGGAACCCCAAACCGTTGCCGATATTATCCGTGATGAACATCCGCAAATTATCGCCACTATTTTGGTTCACTTAAAACGCAATCTTGCAGCGGATGTCCTCGAATTATTCGAAGAGCGCCAACGCAACGATATTATGCTACGTATCGCCACCTTTGGTGGTGTCCAACCTGCTGCATTGGCGGAGTTGACCGAAGTGTTGAACAACTTACTGGATGGACAAAACCTCAAACGCAGCAAAATGGGTGGCGTGAGAACTGCGGCAGAAATCATCAACTTGATGAAAAGCCAGCAAGAAGAAAGCGTTATCGATGCAATGCGTGATTACGATGGTGAGCTTGCTCAACGTATTATTGACGAAATGTTCCTATTCGAAAACCTTATCGAGGTGGACAACCGCAGCATTCAACGTATTTTGCAGGATGTTTCGACAGACTCGCTGGTTATTGCCCTCAAAGGCAGCAACCAAGCACTACGCGACCACTTCCTCAACAATATGGCCGCTCGCGCTGCAGAAATCGTGCGCGACGATTTGGAATCACGTTCTCCTGTGCGTATGTCTCAAGTGGAAAACGAACAAAAAGCCATTTTGCTTATCGTTCGTCGTTTAGTCGAAAAAGGCGAAATCGCGATAGGTGGTGGAGACGACGTCTATGTCTAAGTCAACAATTCCAAATGACCAATGGCAGCCTTGGCAGCTTCGTGAGCTTAATCAATGGGATCTCAACTCAGGCATTCCTGCATTAAGTGATGTTCCTGAGCCTGAAGCGCCAAAAGTCCCGTGCCTTGAACCAAAAGAAGTGTTAGAGCAAATTAATTTGCTCGATAACATCAAGGAAGATGCACAGCGGACGGGTTACCAACAAGGGCATGAAAAAGGCCAGCAAGAAGGTTACCAAGCTGGTTTTGAGCAAGGCTTACGAGCTGGAGAAGAACAAGGGCGTGAGCAGGCACTTGCTTTGCAACAACCTGTGATTGAAACATGGCAAAAACTGCTGTCTGAATTCAATTATTCGCTCGATACCTTTGATACGGTGGTGACCACTAAACTGTTGCAGATAGCGTTGACTGCGGCTAAGCAAGTTTTAGGTCAATCCACCGTTTGTGATGGCACCGCATTGTTGGAGGAAATCAGCCAGTTACTCCAACAAAAACCGATTTTTACTGGGCAGCCTGAACTACACATCAACCCAAATCATTTTGAATTGATTGAACAGCACCTCGGTTCCCTACTCAACTTGAACGGCTGGCGCTTAGTCGCTGATCCTAAACTGCATATCGGTGGCTGCCGAGTCGTCGCTGAAGACGGTGAAATTGATATGACTGTGGCGACACGTTGGCAAGAATTGTGTCGTTTATATGCACCGGAGAGCTTTTCATGACGGCACGATTGGGACGCTGGATTGCTTCGTTGGACGATTTAGAATCGCGGATGAAAGGGATCCCGATGGTGCGTCGTTATGGCCGCCTCACAAAAATCACTGGCTTAGTGATGGAAGCCGAAGGCATTAAAATGCCTTTGGGGGCAACCTGCTTTATTGAACGCTCAATTAATGGTGGCTCAGATGAAGTGGTGTGTGAAGTCGTCGGCTTTAACGGCCCAAGAATGTTATTGATGCCATTAGCCGACCTCGAGGGGATCGCCCCGGGTGCCCGTGTTTATGCACAATCAACCGGTGATGACGGGCAAACTAGCCGCTTACTCCCTATTGGTAATGAATTATTAGGCAGAGTACTTGATGCCCAAGGTAATCCATTAGATGGAAAAGGCCCCTTAGAGGTAAAAACACGCGCGCCATTAATTACCCCACCAATTAACCCATTAGAACGAACGCCTATTAGTAATGTATTGGATGTCGGTGTTCGTGCAATCAATGCATTATTAACCGTCGGTCGCGGCCAACGTATGGGGCTATTTGCTGGCTCTGGTGTGGGTAAAAGCGTATTACTTGGCATGATGGCACGCTTTACACAAGCCGATATTATCGTAGTCGGGTTGATTGGTGAACGTGGTCGTGAAGTCAAAGATTTCATTGAAAATATCTTAGGGGCTGATGGCTTAAAACGTGCCGTTGTCGTTGCAGCGCCAGCCGATGTGTCTCCTCTATTGCGCATGCAAGGCGCCTCTTATGCCACTCGTATCGCTGAGTATTTTCGCGATAAAGGTTTAAGTGTGCTGTTGATTATGGATTCACTCACTCGCTACAGCATGGCACAACGGGAAATTGGAACCACCAGCAACGAAAGGCTATCCACCTTCTGTATTTGCCAAATTACCAGCATTAGTTGAGCGTGCAGGGAATGGGAAAAATGGTGGGTCAATTACCGCTTTTTATACCGTTTTAACGGAAGGGGATGACCAACAAGACCCAATTGCTGACTCGGCTCGCGCCATTTTGGATGGCCATATTGTACTTTCACGTTCACTGGCAGAGTCAGGGCACTACCCTGCAATAGATATCGAGGCATCTATCAGCCGTGCCATGACCGAGCTCATTCCTAAAGAGCATTACCGAAAAATTCAACGTTTCAAGCAGTTAACGTCTAGTTACCAACGCAACCGAGATTTAATTAACGTCGGTGCGTACGCCATGGGCAGTGACCCCATGTTGGATACGGCAATTCAATATTACCCACGTATGTCGAAGTTTTTGCAACAAGATATTGATGAGCGATGTGATTATCAAACCGCATGCGAACAGTTGACACAAGTGGTTCCCAACGAATAACGAGGGGATAAATGGCCAAAAATAATGCCTTAACAACATTACTCACCTTAGCTGTTGAAGCCTCGGAAGAAGCAGCAAAAGTGTTAGCTCAAGTGCGCCAAACCCACACCCAAATGGCGCAGCAACTAAATATGTTGGAAAACTACCAATCCGAATATCGTCAAAAACTCAACCAAACCTTGCATACGGGTATGGAATCGGATAAGTGGCAGAATTATCAGCAATTTTTGGTCACATTGGAACTGACCATTGAACAACAGCAGCAACAACTGAATTTATGGGAGCAACGCGTTAACGAAGCTAACCGCCATTGGCAAGAAAAACAACAGCGTGTCAACGCGTTCGATACGTTAATTCAACGTGCTGAACATACTGAATACCAACGTCAAAACCGCTTAGAACAAAAGCAAATGGATGAATTTGCTCAACGAGCGACTTTACGGAGACCTCAATAAATGGACATCAACGCCCTGAATGTGCCAACCGCATCATCGACTAAAAATGGCAATATACAACAAAATGAATCGCGCGCTGATGAAAATCAAGCCCCTGCACTCCCCTTTCAAGCCATGCTTGATAACCAGCAACCGATTGAAAAACAAAATGTCACTAATCAACCGATCAATGAAGAAGCACTTAACAAAGGCATTGTTGATAACAAACTGGCAATAGCGAGTAAAGAAACGATTGAACAAACCAAGGTTGGGCAAAAAACGGCTGAAAATGCCATTGAGCAACTGAACTTTAGCCGTAACTTGCGTGCTGATAGCGTGCAAACTGCACTTAACACTGAGTTATTAACAGGCAAAGATGCTAACGAGCAAGCGTGGCTAGAGAGCTTAAAACAGTCATTAACTGGCCAAGTACAAGCAACGGCAAATACAACTATTAAAACAGAAGCACACTCGGTTTTAGGCGCATTTACCCAAAAAATGCAGCACCTAACGGATAATGCAGATGGCATCATTAATGAAGATGATGGCAAACATCTGGAAGGTTCACAGCAACAAATCGCAGGCGAAGAAGATGGCCCAGAACTTGGGGTATTTATTAAGAATGAAAAAGAAGAACGTCGTGACCAGCCTCTTTTTCCCTTTGATAACCCACGAGATATGCGCAGTAAAAATTTAACTGCTGATTTCATGCCATTGAATAAAAAAGTGAGTGATAAAGACCCAGTATTAAACCTACAAAATGTTTCAAGTGAAGCCCTGAACCAAACCGCGAAAGGCGCATTTACACTACAAACTGAGACTGGTGCTTTTACCACCACATCCTCACAGCATACAACGACCGCGCCAGTTAGCATGATGCCAACGACATCAACAGCCCAAGCGGCAACCATAAATGCGCCAACGGCTGCTCCAACCATGCATTTAGCCAGCCAATTAGGTAGCGAAGCGTGGCAGCAGCAATTAAGCCAACATATGTTATTTTTCTCTCGCCAAGGAATATCTCAGGCACAAATTCGCTTGCACCCTGAAGAGTTAGGATCACTAAATGTGCATTTACGCATCGAAGATAACCAAGCAGTAATGCATTTTGTCTCTCCACATAGTCATGTACGTGCAGCCATGGAATCCATGATGCCAGTGCTACGCAGTGCGCTACAAGAAAGTGGTATTCATCTTGCTCAAGGCTCTGTTGGCCAAGATAACTTGAACCAGCAATCCGATAGCTCTCAGCAAAATGCGCACCAAAACGATGGCCAAATTCAAGCGACACATCCATCCGTTGGTGCTGTTGGTATCAGCGAAGCAAATGCCACTGTTTCACCTAAAAATGTAGCATCAAGACAAGGTGGCATTAACACTTTTGCATAAAAAACAAACGAATCGCGGTAATTTCCTAGCTAAAGCGCCGAGTTACCGCCTTTTTGTTTCGTTTTTCACTCCTTTAACTCTTGGCAACCAAGCCATAATGCTAGAGATCATAACGTAAAAACCCATTTGGGTTTAGCATCCAAGAAACAGGAATTCAGCTAAATGTCGTCGAGCAAAAAATCAAAAAGTTCCAACAAAGGGTTGCTTATTCTATTTGCCCTTCTTGCCCTTGCTGGCGCAGGGTTTGGGGGTTATACCTGGTGGACGACACAACAAGGCACGCAAACGGCGAGTGAGGAAGAAAAGCGCCCGAACATGCCACAACCCATTTTTATGGAGTTAGAGCCATTTACCGTCAATTTGGCAGGTGCAGCCGATGCACCTGATCGTGTGCTTTATATCCATGTGACTTTGCGACTTGCGAACGAAAAATCGCGCAAACAACTTCATGAATACCTCCCTGAAGTGCGTAGCCGTTTGTTACTGCTACTTTCAGAGCAAAAAGCAAAAAATATTGAGACGCATGAAGGTAAGTTGCAGTTAATGAAAGATATCAAGCAAACGCTCACCCCTACCCTGATCCCAGGTGATACCGATCAGGATATTTCTGATGTGTTATTTACTACTTTTATTCTGCGGTAATATTCATGAGCGATAATATTTTATCTCAGGCCGAAATTGATGCGCTGCTTAATGATGATGCACCATCAAGCAATACGCCTGTGCCAGAGACTCAAGGGAAAGATAATGTTCGCCCTTACGACCCGAATACTCAACGTCGAGTTATTAGGGAGCGAATGCAGTCTCTCGAAATCATTAATGAACGTTTTGCTCGCCAGTTCCGTATGGGTTTGTTCAATATGTTACGTCGCAGCCCAGATATTACGGTGGGCGGTATTAAAATTGAACCTTACCATGAGTTTGCGCGTAATTTACCCGTACCGACTAACTTAAACTTAATCCATATGCCGCCTTTACGAGGCACGGCACTGTTTACCTTTGAGCCCGCATTAGTTTACATCGCTGTCGACAATCTATTTGGTGGAGACGGCCGCTTTCCCGTACGGCAAGAAGGTAAAGAGTTTACCAATACTGAACAACGCATTATCAATCGCATGCTCAAGTTAGCTTTAGGAGCTTATCGCGATGCTTGGAAGCCAATCGCTGATATTGAAGTGGAATATGTACGTTCTGAAATCCAAGTCAAATTCACTAATATCACCACCTCCCCTAATGACATTGTCGTCACCACACCGTTTTTAGTGGAGATAGGCAATACCGTTGGTGAATTCAGTATTTGTATTCCGATCGCCATGATTGAGCCATTACGTGAACGTTTAATAAACCCACCAATGGAACAAGGCCACCAAGAAAATGAAACTTGGGTCACCAACCTTGTCACCCAAGTGAAACGTTCTGAACTTGAATTGGTTGCCAACTTTGTTGACATTCCAATGCGAATTTCTCGCTTACTGCAACTGCAAAAAGGGGATGTGATCCCAATTGAGAAACCTGACCGCCTCATCGTTAATGTTGATGGCGTTCCCGTATTAACCAGTCAATACGGTACTCAAAATGGCCAGTATGCATTGCGTGTAGAACATTTGATTAACCCTGTATTAAACACTCTAGATGAGGAAAGTACCAATGAGTGAGGCGAAGAACTCTCCTGATGCATCAACCAATAACGACAGTGAAGACCTGTGGGCTGAAGCGCTGGAACAGCAAAAAAAAGCGGAATCCGCCTCAGCTGGTGCACAGGCTTTCGACAACTTTGATGGACAAAACCCGCTAAATCAACTGTCTGATATCGATATGATCATGGACATTCCTGTCCGTCTTTCAGTTGAATTGGGGCGCACTAAAATGACCATTAAAAAACTACTGAGCTTATCCCAAGGCTCTGTGGTTTCACTGGATGGCTTAGCGGGTGAGCCACTGGATATTTTAATCAATGGCTATTTAATTGCGCAGGGAGAAGTGGTCGTGGTTTCAGATAATTACGGTATTCGTATTACTGACATCATTACGCCTTCCGAACGTATGCGCCGTTTAAGTCGTTAATTAACCACGTGAGTCGCTGATAATGGCAATACCCAATCAAACTGAGCAGGCACCGATATCTGTGCCTTTTTTATCAACAACCGTTTCCTCCGGTGAACCTAATACTCCTGTTATTGACCACAATGATAGCTTAACGCAGATATCAGGGGCTTTAGGGGGGATCATTTTATTGATACTAGCAGGTGCTTGGTTGGTGAAAAAATTAGGATTTGCTCCCCAAAAAATGGGCAAGGAGCAAATCGTAAAAGTCAAAAGCCGTTGCTCATTAGGTAATAAAGAACGCGTTGTGGTTGTTGAGGTGAATAATGAGTGTTTGGTATTAGGTGTTACCACACAAAATATCAGCCTCTTACACCAATACCCGGCTGCACCTGAAGTCACTGAGACATTGCCAACTGAACCGCTCACCTTTCAGTCTTTATTAAAGAAAAAACAAGAGGCTGCAAAATGTGCGGCTTCAGTTACACTTATGCATAAGTAATCGGAAGGGCTCATGTTACCTCTAAAATCTTTACTCACGATTACTACCCTCTTGTTTTTATTGCCAAACTCCGCTTCTGCGGCACTACCAGCTGTTATTAGCCATTCAATGGCTGATGGCGGACAAACTTGGTCTTTACCTGTTCAAACGCTTTTATTTTTGACCTTATTGGGCTTTATTCCCGCCTTATTATTAATGATGACCAGTTTTACTCGCATCATTATTGTTTTAGGTTTATTGCGTAACGCGCTCGGAACGCCCTCCGCTCCACCGAACCAAGTCTTATTGGGTTTAGCACTGTTTTTAACCTTTTTTGTGATGTCACCCGTTGCAGACCAAGTTTACCGCGAAGCCTACCAGCCTTTTAGCGAAGACAAGATTAGCCTCGAAACGGCTTTAGAGAAAGGAACAGCACCGTTAAGAACCTTTATGTTAGGGCAAACACGCGAATCCGACTTAGCCCTATTCGCAAGAATAGCCAAAGTGGGTGAAATTCAAGAAGCGAAAGATGTTCCGTTACGTATTTTAGTCCCAGCCTTTATTACCAGTGAACTAAAAACCGCATTTCAAATTGGCTTTACTATTTTTATTCCATTTTTAATCATTGACTTAGTGGTTGCCAGTGTCTTAATGGCATTAGGGATGATGATGGTTCCACCTGCAACAGTTTCCTTGCCATTTAAATTAATGTTGTTTGTATTAGTTGATGGTTGGCAACTATTGCTTGGCTCATTATCGCAAAGCTTTTTTAATTAGGATTATTTTACTCGGAGTAGTTATGACACCTGAATCAGTAATGGCGATGGGAACTGAAGCGATGAAAATTGCGCTGATGCTAGCTGCCCCTTTGTTATTAGCCGCTTTGGCGGCGGGTTTAATTATCAGCTTACTGCAAGCCGCCACGCAAGTGAATGAAATGACGCTATCTTTTATCCCTAAAATTTTGTCGGTTATTTCTGTGATTATTATTGCAGGGCCCTGGATGCTGAATCTGCTTACCGACTATATGCGGTCATTGCTTAGCAACTTACCGTTTATTATTGGCTAACAATGCTAACCATTACCAGTGAAACACTCACGCTGTGGCTAAGCCAAGGTTTTTACCCTTTCATACGCCTTTTGGCGCTGCTTGGTACAGCGCCCTTTTTTAATGAAAAACAGGCGATTACCAAAGTTCGCGTTGCATTGGCTTTTTTTGTTGTGTTGATTGTTTCCCCACAACTTCCTGTCGTGAATATTCCTCTATTCTCTGCTATGGGATTATGGGTTATCGTGCAGCAAATGGTGATTGGTATTGCGATGGGGCTAACAATGCAAATGTCATTTGCTGCCGTGCGTCATGCGGGGGAAGTGATTGGTTTGCAAATGGGGTTATCTTTCGCCACCTTTTTTGACCCAACTGGCGGGCCCAATATGCCAATTTTAGGTCGCATATTTAACGTGATTACGATTTTATTGTTTCTCGCTTTCGATGGGCACTTGTGGCTTATTTATATTGTAGTCAATTCATTTGAACTGCTCCCAATTCAAACCGCACCATTAAATCGCGATGGTTTTTGGGTATTTGTCCAATTTGCTAACACCATATTTATTAATGGGTTAATGTTGGCTTTACCGTTTATCACCTTATTTTTAATTCTAAACCTTGCTTTGGGTATTCTAAACCGCATGACCCCGCAGCTATCGGTGTTTGTGGTCGGTTTTCCTTTAACGCTTACCATTGGAATTAGTATGTTAGGGCTGATTATTTCTATCCTTCCCCGCTACACGGAACGGCTTATCCACCAAGCATTTGAGCAGCTATCGTTGATGTTTAATTTGTTTGTTTGAGTATCGATACTTAATCAATTAATTAGTTAGTTAGTAAAACCATTTGGTAACTCTAATTATTAAGGTAAATCTATAAAAGCTTATTTCTAATTCAAAATTCATTGTTTACTCCTAATTTTAAGTATTAAAACCCATTATTTTTTTCAGGCGATAAATTAAAGAAAGAGAGCCGCCTATATGGCGGTAACGATACCCATTATTTATTTCATTTCTAAGCTATCAAAACAAGTGATAGTTACGAATACATCTAACACTAAATTTAACTTAGGTAAAAGATGGTAAAATCACGTAAAAACGACCTTGAGGTCATATTTTTTCAATTTAATCATGTAAAAACGCCCCGTGTAGTAGAGCCCCTTCACTGCTATTTATGTTATTTAACCAAATTTCTAAGCTGGCAGTGCAGTAATTACGACAAAAATAAATAATCTTAAAGGGCAATTATTGGGTTTTTAATTCCACATGCAGCAGCATACTTTACAATGCTTTTAATGCTCGCATTATTCACATTACTCTCCAACCTTGTGATAGTTGATGGATTAACTCCTATAATTTCAGCTATTTGAACTTTCGTTAACCCAGCAGACTCTCTCCACTCCTTAAGCATAGCCTGCAATTTTTCAGTTCTTATTTCTTCTTCATAAGCAGCTTGGTATTCTGGATCTTTCATCCATTCATCATGTAGCTCTTTATGTGTTTTCATCGTTTAATAGCTCCAATAAACGTTTTCTCGCTAAATAAAACTCAGACTTTGGGGTTCTTTGTGACTTTTTGATAAAGATCCTGAGCATAAAAATTGTTTTATCTTTGTGGTAAACCCATAACCCCCTAGCTATTTCACTTCCCATAGTTCTTATCTCAAACAATCCATCGCCCAATGATTTAGTATCTGGTTCTCTTAAATAATTAGCTGATAACTCTAATTTTTTAATGAGGCGGTCATATTTCACCTTGATTTTTAAAGGCAGTGCATTTGCTTCTTTTTCAGCCTCAGAATGATATTTTACAGTATACATATACCCTCATCATAATTTGCACTGTAATGCAAATTGCTTTTTAGTGCAAATCACATTCCATTGTATCGTCTGTACTACATACCGACTGCAGTAAATAGATCAGTTTCTCTGTACTGCCTGTACGGCAGTGAACCAACAGATGCGCTAGGGGCTAACAGTTTAACATTTCTAAGCCGCCTATGTGGCGGTGAACGGTCAAAACGATTATTTTTGCTTGATTCTGACTTTCTAAGCCGCCTGTGTGGCGGTGAACAAAATAGAGGGTATGGCTAAAAGTGGGGATGGTTTCTAAGCCGCCTGTGTGGCGGTGAACTCGCCACGAAAAATCCGATGGTGGTATTATTGTTTCTAAGCCGCCTGTGTGGCGGTGAACATCGGTTATGGGCAGGGAGGGATGGGTACTAATTTCTAAGCCGCCTGTGTGGCGGTGAACTCGGTCAAATATATACGATGGAAGAGTTCACATTTCTAAGCCGCCTGTGTGGCGGTGAACGTATTCGCATTACAGGTGATCAGTACCGCTTATTTCTAAGCCGCCTGTGTGGCGGTGAACCAGTTCTCAGAGGTGAAACGGAAATTACGTACTTTCTAAGCCGCCTGTGTGGAGGTGAACCTAAACAGAGCTCGAAACCGGTACGTCGCGGATTTCTAAGCCGCCTGTGTGGCGGTGAACTTATGCTGAGGTATACAATGATTTAGATAGCGATTTCTAAGCCGCCTGTGTGGCGGTGAACAAAATAGAGGGTATGGCTAAAAGTGGGGATGGTTTCTAAGCCGCCTGTGTGGCGGTGAACTTAAAAGGAGTCAGTGTTTCCGCTTTATTGATTTTCTAAGCCGCCTGTGTGGCGGTGAACGTGAATCATCGCAAAGTGGCCGTGATGGAGCTTTTCTAAGCCGCCTGTGTGGCGGTGAACATAGCCCCGATAATCGGGGCTTTTTCATTTGATTTCTAAGCCGCCTGTGTGGCGGTGAACTTTTTTTGCCTCCATCGGCAAAACTTGTATAATTTCTAAGCCGCCTGTGTGGCGGTGAACTCGTAATACTCTTTCATCATTGCGAGCTTACGTTTCTAAGCCGCCTGTGTGGCGGTGAACGATGCACTTTAAAATAAAAAATAAGTGATAACAATCAGTTAAGGGTATTTGTTGGAAAATACCCTTTTATTTACTGATAGTTATAACCTACTGATTTACTGACTAATTTTAAAAGAGCAAAAAACAAAGGTCAAAAATGGGGAACCGTTGCTAAACAAACTGAGCCACTAGTTGCTTGACTAAGACCATAACAACTAAACACCCCAATTTGCTTTTGTGTAGCTTCTATCCTTTCTATAAACAAAGGAAAAGGCCGGCTTTCGACTTGCTTATCTCTGGCATGTAAACTTTCAACCCAAATAAATGGCAAACGATTGTTCGCTTTTGGCTTACTCTCAGACAATGTTTTCAAACACTGTTCCAATGGTTGCCCTGATTTTTCAGACCATAACCGTGCTTTTTGCTGCATATCGGCTTCAATTCGGCTCAGCCCTTTTACATGCTTTCGAATATAACTGACTTGAACATGCTGCTCTGGTATTGCCTGAATCGATTTAATATGAGCATAATCCATTAACCGTGCTAACCACTTTTGCAAATTTAACTGCTCAAGTTCACTTTGTGTTGTCGCATGCAAACGAATTTTTCTACCTAAGCGAAAGCCAACGCTGCCGTATTCAGGAAAGGCAACCGCAATCGCACTGTGCCCCTGAGACGTTTTATTATCCGCCAGCGCTATATGAATTTGCTGGTAAACCTTTTGCCAGAGAAAATCCAATGGGACGGTTGAGTCCGGCAATAAAGTGACCTCCTGATAATAATTCATAGCCCACCTTATTTGTCACTTTCGCCAAATACACCGCCGCGAACTAAAACCGCCATCACATAGTGTTCATCTTCAATACGCGATAGCTTTTCACCTCGCGCCCATTTATCAAAATGGGTATAAAAATCTTGTTTATCTTTTGGTGTACGATAGGCTGTTCCGAGGTTAGTGACCGCACCATAAGGTTCAATCGCGATAGCGCCTGCACCGCCTTCAGTACCATACGCAGGGTACCATGTATCAATAGAACGCAAAGCATTACCAATTTTTTGCGAATGCATCGCGGCGTGCCCATTCACATGGTACAAAATTTTGCTTTTATCTCCTTTGCCTTTATCCATCACCAGTTCTTCACTTGGATACACTTCTTGAGCTTTACCTAGTTGTGAATATGTAGTGATTTCCAGTAATAATGCGCCTTGAGGCTGCGCTAAAGCCGCCGCAATTTTTTCAGCCAATTGGTTGATTTTTTCATCTTTAGCATCAAATTGATGAATGCTATATTGTGTGGCATCAAACACCCATTCCAGTGGCTGCCCTTTGTTGAGTACTTTGACAACTACCTCGATTTGTTCAGCCCCCACACGGTTGCGCCATAAAAAACGCCCATTCGCGATATTTTGGGCGTAACGGCGAGCTAACTCCTGAAAACCTTGTTGTTCGATATATTCTTTTGCCGCTTGGGTATAACTTTGCTTGAATAATGCATTATTACAAGCCGATGGCGTTTCCACACCGCCAAGAATTTTCAAGGTAAATTGATGCACTAAGGTGTCTTGTTCAGTCCCTAACGCACAAGCATCTACTGTTTGTAAATTCGCTTTTTCCACCTCGGAGTTTAATTTTAACGGGTCATTTTTTACAGCGCCTTTTAAGCGATTTGAGATAGTGCCTCTTACCGATTTTTCTTGTAACGATAATGGCGCAAATTGCGATTTATTATCCCAGCAAGTGCCATAGAAATAACCGTCCGATGGAACCAGTTTTTTTTCAAATGCTAAAACCGATGCAACATCATTATTCTTCGCCATTAGTTACTCTCCACTCGAAATAAAGTTAGCTGCCACTTGTTGGCATAAATACAGGTTTTGGGACTCAACAAAATTAAATTCCCATAAAATTTCATGAATGTTATTCACGCGATTTACTAATACAAACTCCCCTAACGTGACCACGCTTTCGGCAAACCGATGTGGCACTTCTGAGTCTCGCTGGTTTTTTGCTTGCCCTAACGGGGAAATACCTTGATATCCAGTTGCTATTGGAACAATCCAGCCTGCCGTTTTACGTTGCGCTTGCCATTCAAATGACGCCTTGTTCCCATTTTCCTTTCCCACTTCAACGCAGTTATTTTCTACGACCAGATAACCCAGCAAGGCATCCATGGCATCTTGCCCTTCTTCCATGGCTTCAATCATCAGGTCGCGACGTTCAATCAATACGTAACCAGGCATCACACTATTCAATAAGCCTTGCCTATATTTCCCATCCACATCTTCCGATGGCAGAATATATGCAGCGGGTTTACCTAATGACAGAATATCGCCACCAGCCAATTTCATTGTCATTACTAAATCATGGATAATATCTAGTAAGGGGGAATGTTCAGGTAGCCCTTCAATCACATCATTGTTTTTAATGCCATATTTAATCAATAAAGAAACGTCTAAATGGCAACGAGCCTCTTCGATAAATGCGGAGCGCGAGCCATCACTATTTAATGGATTGCCTGTTCCCACAATGGAACTAACATAATCATTAGCTCCACGATAGGTTTGTAAGTCACAGTCATGACTGACCATTGCGATAGAGTCGAGAACAATATCTAGTTCACTCACAACTCGGAGTTTCCGCTCTAGAGCATGCATAAAACCTAACCAGGCCGTCATAGCTGGAAAACCAATGGTATAAGGACTAGAGAGTGCATTCGCATTATGAATGTTTAAATGAGGCAATTTAAGTATATAAGTGGAACTCATCGTAATAGCTCCTTATTGATGGCAATAACGTCCGCAATAGCCGCCAACTCATCATCACCTAGACTAATCGCTTTTTTCCCCAGTACTTTTTTATAATGCCGCATAAATTGCTGGGCAATAAGGAGGATCACCCCCTCTAACCATTCATCTGAGTTATTACGCCCCTGTTGGTCTGGAAATAACCAAACTTGTTGCACTTTGGCGAGTTGGGTCGGTAATTGAGCGCCATTTCGTTCAAACTCACGCCGGATCTCCCACATGGTTAACATAATGTAATCCAGATACTCTTGAATGCGCCTGTCACGATATTCAATAAAACGACTACCACGCTGTTCTTTCGGTAATGAAATTAAGCTATGAAATGCCTCTAACGTATCTTTTACCTGCCAAGGGTTTAGCGTATTTGAGAAGAAATCATGAGTAGGTAAACGCAGTTTTCGTTGAGTAATTTTGGGGGGAAGTGAGGGTAATAAATGGGCTTTACCTGCATTTTGATTATTGAGTACGGAAATATTTTGTGGCTTAGTCCCCCCGTAACCAATGGTAGTAAGACCATAAATTTCTTGATAGCCAATGTCGCTAAATTCCCCTTTACGTTTTAAATCTCGCAGTGCTTTAGTCTGTTCAGAAAATCGAATCGCATCAATGCGTTCGCGTAGTTCAAAAACCAAACCAGAGGGGGTTAATGGGGATAATAAGTGATATTCGCAATCCTCTAACCAAACAGGAAAATAAACTTGTTTGATTTTTGTGTTTGTAATGAATTCATCTAGTTTTAGATTTATTGATAAAAATTGCTTTCTCAATTGAATATCATCAAGCCCGTTAAATAATAATTCAACCTGTTCTGTTTTACTCTCAATATGCTCAAGCACAGAGCGACCATCCAATAGTTTTACTCGTAAAAATTTATCAACATTTAGTCCACTCGCATCGCCGACTGAATCTATTTCGGTAATTTCAATGTTTCCCGAACGAAAGAAGCCATCATTATTTTTCTTTCCCTTGAACACTACCGGCGTCACATAAGTTCCATTCTTTAAATTAGTCTTTCCCACACCTGTATCTGGATGAGTAAATTTACTCGGGTGCGTAGTAAAAGCTCTACTAACAGCTTTAGCGGCTGCTTCAGGCAACCATTTCTTAAGAGAAAATTTATCATCACATTCTTGATGTATTTTCTGAATTTCATCTTCTCTCATTCCTGCTTTCAGCTTATCTTTAAGCCATCCCTCTTTGCGCTCAGCAAAAAAGGCCTCTATTGCTGGATCTAACATAGTAAATGGTCCTTGTGACTGAAATTTTTACTCGGAAACATTAAATGTGCTGAGTCCCATTTGGTCGTTATAATAAAAACGAATCCCACTTTTTTCATGTGGTGAAAAACTAATTTCGCCATAACGCAGAGAAAGTTGTTCAACTGACTGGTATTCATTTTCACGGCCTTCTAATGATTGCTGATAATCACGTACTAGCCATAACCTCTCTTTTAATTGTTCTGCAAGTGGCTGAAAACCTATCCCATATTCATCATTTTTATTTACCCAACCATTGTCATTATCATATTCACAGAAATGAGGTTCATTTTTTGCTGATAAGATCAGCGACAAACGTATTGTTGGCTCGCTTTTTCTAAATGAAAAAAACTGCTGAGAAAGCGCAGTTAACCCCCAAGCACCGCAGGTATATCCCCAAAGCGTGTTTGGCCTATTTAACGGAGTCTCTACTGTTTGAGAGAACAGACGTGAACGAGTGGCCGTTTTTGGTTTAAGATCGGTAATATCGCCCATCAATCGTTCGATTGATGCATGTTCTAGACAAACTAAATTGGTGGTTTGCTGCTTTTTCCAGTCAGGAATAGGTTGAATTCTAGGGATCGCATCAACGGATTTCAGCAGTTGTTCTTCATCCACCAAGTCACATAAATTATGAGTAGATAGGCGTAAGTTTAAATTGCCATTTTCATAACCAGGCTTACAAAAAACATCCTGAGGTTTTTCTTCGATAAAGCCCTTCCAGTTATATTGCAATAACGCAATATTGGGATGGATAATTTCGCCCTCTCGGTGCCGACGTACTCGCCCTGCCATTTGAATTATAGAGCGATAGGATGACGGTTCGATCACCGCCCAATCAAAATCGTGGTCTCGCCCCACTTCCTCCACAGGCGTTGCCACTAAAATAAAAATAAGGTGTTTAGCTTTATCTTGCAGGTGAACCTGATCGATATGCTTTCGAATTATGGAGTTTTGGAAAGCTTCAGGTTGTTCCCCTGCTTTTTCTTTACGTTTCAATACCGCATCAAGGTGTTTTTCTTGCTCATGACGTAACAACAATACTTGCTGACTATGGTAAGCCATAGCACGAATTTCTATTTCTTCAGGCCATTCATTAGCTAATAAATAATGGGTTAGTGCAACACAAACTGAAATATTGGCAACACGTACTACCCCAAAAGAGACTTGCAATTGAGTTTGCATCTCAGTGCAAAAATGGGCTTGGTGTAACCCGAGAATTCCTTGCTGAATAGATGAAAAATATTGCGTTTGTCGGTCACCTCCCTGCCCTTTTTGCATCGGCAAAATAAATGCTTTTCGACGTGCGACCAATGATTGTAAAACTTTAATACGTTTTTCAATAAATGCATGATGATATTGACGGTAATGTTCAAGCGTTGCAGCGTCATCTCTCGCTGTGATGGTGGCAATTTGGCATGAATGAACACATTTATCTTTTTTCTCGTCATATCGCCCCTCATCCACCCAAATGCAGCCCACTTTCAGTGACTTTTGCTGACTCAGTGCATAAATTCGCCAACCTAATTGGTAAGCTTTGAAATAGAAAAGTGCCAACGTTGGCGGGATAGTTGCAGAAGAGATCATGACCTTTCGACCCAAAGCCCCCGCTAAATAGACTAAACGCCCAATCGCTTTGGGATCATCCCCCGTGAAGTCATCAATCTCATCAATGATTAAGTCAGATGACATTAACCGTAAATAGGGAAGGATATAGCGTCCACCACGGATGGTTTCTGTCGCTCCCATCATGTGGTCAATAGTGCAAGCTAAGATCGGAGCATAGAGCAAAGCTCTATCTTTTGGCCTCGTCAATACCGTTGAAAGTTCTTCCTCCGGTAAACTGCCTTGCCAGTGTAATTCTAATCCTTCATCATCAAAAAGGCTCTCTTGGGACTCAGAACCTGACCCCACTAATTGATGTTCTTCTTTGATTAATTTTTGTTCTTCAAGAGGCTCTTGATGCAACTCTAATACCGCTTTGGAGCCAATCAATACGGCAAGGTTGTCATCTTTGACGCCTAACCGGTCACGATATTCATCCCCTGTTTGTAACGTCAATGTACGAAGCCCTAACGCTAGAATAAATCGCAAACTTTGTTTATCTTCCGCTAGCGCTTGCATAATTTTAGCATTGGCGACTGTTTTACCACAGCCAGTACTCGCCATATTAACAACAAAATACCCTTGAACTTTATCTTGCTGTTCTTCTCGATATTGGTAAATGGTGCTAACTGTATCTTCCTGCCAGCTAAATTTACCGGCAGCATTTTTATTGTGCTTAAGTTTGTTAATATCACTTGCCACAGGCGGTTCTGTTGCGAAAAATGGTAAATATTCTGTGACATTTGCCGCAACACTAGCCACATTCACCAAGTGTTCATCGAGCCGTTGCTTGTATTCGGTTTGCCCATGTAAACGCTGCGTATTGGCATATAATGGAATACCTGACTCCCATGTTGAATCAGCTTCTTTTGAGGAATAATTGTGATCCCCTAACATCAAACATAAGCGTGCCTGTTCCTCGACTAACCGCCAACAGCCATTCTCTATCGCTTCATTTAACAAAGGGAGCTGGTGTTTAAGGTGCTCTGCCGCCTGACTTAATGTTTGTCGCCATACTTTTGACTCACTCAATAAGCCATATGGGAATTCAAAGCATTGATTAATGCGTTGTGAATATTCATCTTCATTATAGTAATTTTGGTAGCCCCACTGTTTATCCACTGTCTCTAACAGTTTTGCTAACGAATCACAGGCTTTATCTGCATAGAATAAACGTTCTTTATCATTCGCTAAAAACGGTAATCTATGATGAGAAACAATCAACCAAACCAATAACGAGGCCGCATCAGGTAACCCAGATAATGGTAATGCCGCTTGTTGATTTTGTTTAGCCCACTGTTGTAACTGCACTTCATCCCATTGCTGTGTGACTAGCGCATCAAGCCAGCTTTCATCCCGTTGCGGCTCTACTTGGCTTTTTACCAGCGCACTAAATAATAATGATGAAACCCATTCGTGGCGCAGCGGATCCCCTTTAAAAGGGGTTTTAACATGTGGGTTTAATTTATCTTGAAACAGTTGTGAGGCTTTTCCCCAGTCATGGAGCAATGCAGCTAAACGCGTTAATGCATTGATTAACGGCAGATACTTCCAATTATTTTCACGCTCACTACCCAACAACGATTTTTCTGTGCGATTAACCGGGACGTGTCCTTCTGAATTAAATTTATTTCTGTTCCCAACAACCCAAAGTAATTGGCTGCGCGAACGAGAGCGTATCCAGTGGCAACTTACCGCAGTATTACGGCTGGCACTACGACGCAACAACTTCTGAACCATTTGCAAACCTTCGTGAGTGATCAAGGTTTGCCATGTGTTATCACCAATTCGGTTAGCAAAAGCATCTAATACTCGTCGAGTTCGTTTTAACGCGTACTTTTCACATTGGGAAACAAAAGTAACCATCATAGCGGTGTTACCTGTTGCGGGTTTTCCACTGGCGGTAATGCCAATGATTTTACGATATCGAACATAAAATCAAGGGACTGATGGTCAACAAAGGACTGTAATATTTGCTGGCGGAATTCTTGATCGCTGGCACCTTCTTTACCACAAATAAATGCCCATGGTAAAACGATAGCATCTTTAATTAAGTCAGCAATATCAAATACTAAAGCGCCTCTCCGTGTTTTACCGTGCATTACCGCAAAGCCATGGGGGATCCCTAATACCCATAAGCAACTTGCAGCTAATCCATAGGCCAAATAATTGCCATGATTTAAAAAGTCATTCGCTTTGTCAGCCGATTGGTGCTGACGAGTAAAATTTTTTTGCCCTGTATTATTCGCAGCATACTTATATAAGGTTTTAGTCAGTTGAGCTTCCGTAAGCAGTAGCTCTTGCGTGTTTTTGGCAGCATCTGTGCGCTGGTGAAAAGTGTTTAACGCCGATTGAATAGTACTGTCGTTATAAATAAACCCTTCATTTTGTAACTCACGAGAACTTTGCCATACTTGTTGTAAGTATTTGATGCGTGACTGTTGTAATTCTTTAGCAGCCGCTAAACGTTTTTCATCATCAAACCAAAAGGATAACCACCCTTGCAGGTATTCCGTTGGTCGATACTCCCCTTGTGGCGTTAACCATTCTACTTCGGTAGACATATACAGCGGTGTACCGCCGCCGCCACAAAAGCCAACTAATACCCCTGCTTGAGATAACATTCTCATTGCTGCTTGAGTAATAGAGGTTCCAGTGCCCAGAAGTAAGACCGTGGTATTTGCGATTGGAATATTAAAATAGAGGTTTTCGTTTTTAGCTTCAGTGAAATAAAGAACACGGCCGTCTTTTTGCATAACTCGGCAATGTTCCAAGTAATACATATTGGCGCGTTTCGAATGTAAAATAGTTTTTAATTCACTTGGTGAAAAATCGTCCATAATAGTTGGATTCTGTCCTTAAATAATAAGATTTTTGAATCAATCTATTAGAATAAGCTTTATCCCACGAAACAAGTCCTTGTTTTCAACCAAAGCCAAATTTGCGAAGGGTTTCACAGAATGACCAGTAAAAAAATACTCACTGATGCTCTTTTTATACCATCCTTGTGACCATAAACCTGATTATCTTTATACATAAAATCGATAGCGCTTTCTAAGCTGCCTATATGGCAGTGAACTCCAACCTGTTGATACGTCTGTTCTGTTATAATTTCTAAGCTGCCTATACGGCAGTGAACGTTGTCTGTCACTTTCTCGCCCTCCGCTTCTTTTTCTAAGCTGCCTATACGGCAGTGAACCAGCGATTAAGCTTTAATGCGGCTTTTATTGTTTTCTAAGCTGCCTATACGGCAGTGAACTTTTTGACCACTCTGGGTCAGTACTTCGTTTATTTCTAAGCTGCCTATACGGCAGTGAACAGAAATATTGACGTTCTTTGAGTTTTTAATCTTTTCTAAGCTGCCTATACGGCAGTGAACTTCTAACAACGATGATAGACTCCATTTCTGATTTTCTAAGCTGCCTATACGGCAGTGAACATTTTGCTAGCCCTTTTACTCATTCCTATTTTTTTCTAAGCTGCCTATACGGCAGTGAACTGGTATTCAGCCTCAATCAATGCCTAGCAGGTTTTCTAAGCTGCCTATACGGCAGTGAACTATAAGACTTTTGACAGTTTTGAATTTCGACATTTCTAAGCTGCCTATACGGCAGTGAACCCTTAGCTTGGGCTGTACTTGCAGCAACATCGTTTCTAAGCTGCCTATACGGCAGTGAACATATAAGGGTAGAAAAACACATTCTTTGTGATTTTCTAAGCTGCCTATACGGCAGTGAACCCGCGCTAATGACGGTAGAAAATTTTCATCAATTTCTAAGCTGCCTATACGGCAGTGAACATCGGGCAGTTAACAGCACAGCAGAATGTTCATTTCTAAGCTGCCTATACGGCAGTGAACGCATGTTCTCACTGACCTGTATCCCGCATGGCTTTCTAAGCTGCCTATACGGCAGTGAACGTAAAGCTTCTGGCAGCGTTTGAGGGATTTTTGTTTCTAAGCTGCCTATACGGCAGTGAACCTTTTTTCGATACCCCCGCTCAGCATCAACTATTTCTAAGCTGCCTATACGGCAGTGAACACTTACTGGACCACCATTGTATCTAGCGCCTGTTTCTAAGCTGCCTATACGGCAGTGAACCACCGTGAGTACTCCAATGGGGTCAAGATAAGTTTCTAAGCTGCCTATACGGCAGTGAACTTGGATGAATATCAACATCGATTCTATCCGTTTTTCTAAGCTGCCTATACGGCAGTGAACATACTGGAAAAGAGAAAAAGGGCAATAGTAAATTTCTAAGCTGCCTATACGGCAGTGAACATGGCAATGGTTCATTAATTGGTCTTGGTGACTTTCTAAGCTGCCTATACGGCAGTGAACTTAATGCACATTCGTGATTGCATGATGAACATTTTCTAAGCTGCCTATACGGCAGTGAACTGTCATTGGTGCGTCAAGTTCGAAGTTTGATGTTTCTAAGCTGCCTATACGGCAGTGAACTCAACAGTATAATAATGATAACGACATCGTCATTTCTAAGCTGCCTATACGGCAGTGAACTATAACAAAAATAGATTAAAACAAATAAAAACAACTGACTAGCTTTAAAATACAAAAAATACCTTTGTTTTTAGTGAATCCTATAACTAATTGTTAAATCAGCGGATTTTTAAAGAGCAAAAATAAAAGGTCAAATAAGGGTAAAACAAAAGCAAATTTATGCAATATAAAAAAGACACAATAATAAACTCAAATCCCCTTTTTGTGGTGACTAAAAACCCCAAACAAAAAACCGCGCTTGAATGGCTCCAAAGCGCGGTGAGTAAAAAGAGTATTAAATAATTAACGGCTGCCGAAAAGTGACATGCTGTTTAAGTCTTTAAAAATACTTTGTGAGGCTTCAAACATCGCTTTTTCTTTATAATAATCTGTGGTGGTGCCAGTCCAGTTAGTTTCTAACAACTCACTTTTGCGGGCCGCATTTTGAATCGAGCGCGTATCAGCTAAAAAATCTAATTTATCAATTTCTTGTAATTGTAAACCTTGCTTAGCTTCAATATTAGAAATTTGATCTAATGCGGACTTGATGGCTCGGTTCGCTTCACCTAACTCAGCTTGCGCTTGGTCTAAATCTGCTTGTGGTGCGCCTTGCAATGGCTTTTTCAGTGATTCGATACCGGTGTTCAGCGCTTTAAAAATATTGACCACATTATTGCTATCGGTTTCAAACACTTGTGCGCCAGTGAAATAAGTCGTCATCTCACGGTCACTCGCCACATTCTGCATAATCGCTTTATCGCCACCGTGATACAACACATCACCGTTAGCATCAATTTCAAATGGCGGTTTATCTGATTTAAAACCTGCGAAAATATATCGACCATTCCCATCAGTCGAATTACCTAACGCTACTAATTGTTCTTTCAAACCCGTGAGTTGCTCAGCCAAAGTATTACGGTCTTTATCGCTTAAAGCACCTTGGTTTGATGCCTGAATAATGGTGGTATCAATTTGCGTCGTCACATCTGTCATCTGAGTCAAAATACTCATCTGCAATGTCATTCCCGTTTTCGCAAATCCACGGCTTGCTACATATTGTTGGTTACGGTTTTCTGACTGGTTAATCCGCACCGCTTGCGAAGACGCTTGCGGGTCATCAGAAGGCTTGCTTACACGCTTACCAGAAGCTAATTGACTTCCTGCATCCATCCAACGCGCTTGAGCACTGTTCATGTCTTGTAAACGTTGGTGATAAATCATGTTGGTACTTAAACGCATCGCTAAATCCTTATCCTATCGCTAATATTTAGAATGCACGCATTAATGCGTTAAATAAATCGTCCACCGTTTTTAATACTTGTGCATTGGCATTGAAAAACTGTTGGATTTTCTGCATCTGAATACTTTCTTCATTCATATTCACGCCCGAGATAGCTTGCTCTTGCTCATAGAAGCTCTCGGTCATTTTGTTCTGTGTTTCAGAATCAATTTGCGCTTGTTTAGTTTTACTGCCCACATCATTAACTAACGTCGCATAGAAATCAGAGAACGTAGAACTACCATCAATCAGTTTTTCGTCTTGCAGTTTAACCAGTTGTTTAATGTTTTCATTATCACCTGGGCCACTGTCTTTACTTCCAGCCGCCGCAAAATCGGATGCATTGCTGACCAAGGTCTGCATACCGTTGATTACACCACTTACTGGTTTTACCAAGAATGAGTCACCTTTTGACATACCAGTACTGTTGCTGATTTTGATCTCTAAACCATCAAACTTCAGTGTACCTGCCGTATTTGAATCCACAGGAACATTAATACCTTCTGGCAAACGTGTGACATTCCATTCATTGCCGTCAAAGCGCATTTCGTAGTTATTACCTGTGACTTTAGACACATCGCTATAACTGAGATCAAAGTCCGCTTTACCACTATTATGAGTGTTGCTAACAACAGAGCCTTTACCAATTTCAAAGAAGTCTTTACCGGTGTTGCCGTTGGCATCGTACCCCTTGCTGTGCACTTCATTGAATTTGGTCGCAAAAACCAATGCTAATTTATTGAGTTTTTGATAAGCCGGGTCCATAACTTCTTGACGAGAACGCAAGATACCGCTGAGTTCCCCACCACGGAATGACTCATCAGGAATTTCCCGTGCTTGGCCATTCGCGCCCACAAAGCCAATGCTAAAACGGCTATCATCTTTAGAAGAAGGGACGGCTTCTAAGCGATTCGCTTTTTCACCCGTGACTAACGGTAAGCCATTGGCAAACGTCACGTTATAGTTACCGTTCTGTTCGATAACTTTGACACCAACTAATGAGTTAACTTCATTGACTAGACGGTCACGCACATCTAATAAGTCGTTAGGCTCAGAACCACTCACAGAACGGATCCGAGAAATTTGTTGGTTTAAACCCGCAATTTTTTCAGCGTAAATATTGATATCTTTCACTTTATTTTCTATCTGGTGATTAATATCCCGTTCCATTTCCTGCAAACGACGATCCGCTTCTTTAAACTGGCCTAATAATGCATTTGAGTTTCCTAAGAAAACGTCAATCAAGGTTTTGTCACTTGCATCGCTGGAGGCAGCGTCTAACGCGGTGAAGAAGCTACCGATATTACTTGAAATATCTTCAATATCATTAGTAAGCAAATCATCAACTTTATTGCAGTTCTTAACGTATGCCTCATAGTCACCGCTACGTGCGCGGGATTGGCTGTACTGCGCATTGATAAATTCATCAAACTCACGGCGAACATGGCTGAAATAAGTGCCGTTACCAAAATAGCCATTAGGTGTCATCGTACCGGGATTCTCCCCGAAAACAGCACTTTGGCGATGATAGTAACCCACACCTGCGTTAGCTAAGTTGTTAGAAATAACACTTAACCCGCCTTGTGCAGCGTTCACACCACTGAGCGCATTATTCATTACATTGTTCAGCATAAGCTTTTCCTGTTCTGGATGCTTATCGCCATCATTGGCTGACACAATGAGAGCGATAGCAACGCAAATTATTTAGTGCATATTTGGTTATCGGAAATTCAGCGTAATTATTTAGTCCAAACGCGCAATAATTCCGGATTTTTAGAAAATATCGTTTAAGTCTATGGTATATGCCTGAACAGCCCTTGATGCAGAGGTATTCGCCGCGGGTTGATGACCGCGTATCTGGTTAATCAAGGTGATTAGTTTGTCCGAATAGCCTGGGTCTGTGGCATACCCGGCTTGATGTAAACGGCGCGCAGCAATCTCTGGTGTCGGCGCTTTTTTGACGTCTTTGTAACGCGGGTTTTCCGTCAATAAATTGATATAATCGGCAATCGCCTCTTCATAAGAGCCATAAACGCGAAAATCATCCCGCATTTTGATGGTTTTTCCGTTGATCACTTCTGTTGTCATAATATTAGTGACGGGCCCTTGCCAGTTTTTTCCCGCTTTTATACCAAACAGGTTATGGCTGGTTTTTCCATCTGATTTCAGAATTTCTCGCTGGCCCCAACCACTTTCTAATGCCGCTTGTGCCAATAGCAGAAAATGAGAAATACCACTGTTTTGGCTTGCCGCTTTTGCAGGTTCAATTAAACGGCTAATAAAATTACTGCTATTAAGCGATAACGCTTTGATTTTTTGGAATGGTGCCGATAATGCATCGCCCATTGGTGCAAAATGGCGCATCATTTGTTCCATATTAAATGGCGGTAATGATTGCACTGTTTTTTCATCTAACGGCAACAGGCTATTGGATGTGGGCCCACTTGACGTGTGTTGGTCTCGTGTAAGCTGCTGGTACATCATTTCCCCGAAACCTAAACCTTTTTGCGACAGGTCCTGGGCGATTTGCTGGTCATACATACTGGTGAGCATGCGTGTTTGGTCGCTGGAAAATAAGCCATCTTGTGGGAGTGCGTCACGCATACTTTTTAACATCAATTGAACAAATGTTGCCTCAAGTTGCTGCGTGACATGGCGCAGCCCTTGCTCCGAATTCTTATTCAGTTCACCTTTTAACTGTCCCAGTGACTGTAAATCAAATGCGGCACCTTGCAATAGCTGCATGTCACTCATTAGATGATCTCCAGTTTTGCACGTAAACAACCCGCACTTTCCATCGCTTGCAGTATCGACATCAAGTCGTTTGGCGTTGCACCGAGTGTATTTAGGGCTTGAATAACTTGGTTTAATTGCACACTTGCGTTGACTTTTTGGAGTGCCCCACCCTGATCACGTACCCCAACATTCGTATTACGAGTGACTACGGTTTGCCCACCTGCAAATGGGGTGTCCGGTTGGCTCACTTGAGTTTGTCTTTCGACTGTGACCGCTAAACTGCCATGTGCAACAGCACAGCTGTCTAGTGTTACACTGCGGTTAATCACCACAGAACCGGTGCGTGAATTGAGGATCACTTTCGCTTCAGCCACTGGCGCACGTACATTAAGCTCCTGTACCCGTGCTAAAAAGCGCACTTGGTCGCGATTATTGGCAGGAACCAGTAATTGCACTGTCCGAGAATCTAACGCAGACGCCGTCCCCATACCGCCCATACGGTTAATTGCATCCGCAATATCTTGTGCCAATGTGAAGCTATCTTCGTTTAATTGCAGGTTAATTGCCCCGTTTTGCCCGAAACTGCTCGGTAATTCGCGTTCAATAGTTGCTCCACCGGTAATACGGCCGCCATTGAGTTGATTAACCTTAATACTACTGCCGCCGCCACTGGCTCCCGCACCACCCACTAAGATGTTACCTTGAGCCATCGCATAGATTTGTCCATCAACCCCTTTTAAGGGAGTCATCAACAACGTACCGCCACGTAAGCTTTTCGCGTTACCCATTGAGGAAACCACAATATCCACGGACTGCCCAGTACGCGCAAAAGGCGGCAATTTCGCGGTGACCATGACCGCCGCCACATTTTTTAATTGCATATTGGTACCCGGCGGCACCGTAATCCCCATTTGCGACAGCATGTTATTCAAACTTTGAGTGGTAAATGGAGTTTGCATGGTTTGGTCACCTGTCCCATCTAGGCCCACAACTAAACCATAGCCAATCAAGGCGTTATCTCGCACACCTTGAACGGTGGTTAAATCTTTAATACGCTCACTGTATGCTGAATAAGTGAAGCAAAAAAATAGTGATAGCAAAATTAATACTTTGTTTTTCATTGAATTATCTCGGCTGTTTTCTCGCTAATGTTTAATTAATAAGGCGAAACATTTAAGAAAAAGCGTTGTAGCCATCCCATGTTTTGCGATTCGTTAATATAGCCGTCACCCACATATTCAATGCGTGCATCAGCGACTTGTGTCGAACTCACATGATTGTCTGAACCGATAGTGCGCGGGTTAACCACCCCAGAGAAACGAATCGACTCAGTACCTTGGTTTATCGCGATGCGTTTCTCACCAACCACATGTAAATTACCGTTCGCCAATAATTGGTCGACTGTGACAGTGATGGTGCCTTTAAAGGTGTTGTTGGCATTGGCACCGCCTTTGCCGCTAAAGTCACTGTTACCTTTAATATCTAATTCTGTGTTTTTACCGCCAATCCACCCTTGCATGAAACCCGGTAATATCGCAGCTAAGAAACCTGTTTTCCCACTACGGTTGGCATTCGCTGAGGAGTTTTTGCTCGCACTCACGTTTTCTTGCAAGTTAATGGTTAAAATATCACCAACATTACGAGGGCGCCGGTCTTCAAATAATGGCTGATAGCCATAATAAGCAGGTTGAGCGCTTTGAAATATCGAGCCATTGGGTGCTGGTGCTGTCGGCGCTGTTGGGATTGCCGTGGTTTGTGTGTCCACTAATGGACGCGATTTGATTTGTGCACAACCGCTGGTAACTAAGACCAAAATGGCAAGTAACCCTGCCTGTTTAGGCGCTATGAAACGCGTTAGTAACGCTGCTTTTTGCTGTTGAGAAATCGTGCCGCTTTCAATCATCATGTTACTCTTTTGCTGCTGTGTACGTTTTATCATCACGAAGAGGTCCCTCTCATTGATAACTCATCACTATCGCAATGAGTTATTTTTACGTATTTTTTACCAATTACAATTGCGTTAAGCGCTGTAACATTTGGTCAGAAGCGGATACCGCCTTACTGTTGATTTCATAAGCACGCTGAGTTTGGATCATGTTGACCAACTCCTCTGCCACATTGACGTTAGAGGTTTCTAACATGTTTTGATAAAGTAAACCGGCGCCATTGGTCCCCGGTGCGCTCTCATTTGGTGCGCCGGAACTTGCGGTTTCCATATACAGGTTTTCACCCATACTTTCCAAACCAGCATCATTAATGAAGGTGGTTAATGTAATTTGGCCAATTTGCTGTGGTTGGTTATCGCCATAGACGGTAATCGTCACGGTGCCATCGCGCGCAATCGACAAGCTATTCGCGTTATCGGGGATCATAATCGCAGGAACGATTTGGTAACCACTTGAGGTCACTAACTGGCCATCTTGGTTTGGCTGCAATGCGCCATCACGGGTGTAAGCATCCGTACCATCAGGCATTTGCACATGTAAAAAACCTTGGCCTCGGATAGCGATATCGTTGGTATTTCCTGTTTTATTTAATGCGCCTTGCGCATGAATACGCATGGTGGCAACAGGGCGCGAACCCGTTCCCATTTGTAAGCCGGATGGTAATGAAGTTTGTTCTGAACTCATTGCGCCCGGCTGGCGAATATTTTGGTACATTAAATCTTCAAAAACAGCGCGTTGGCGCTTGAAACCATTGGTACTAACGTTGGCTAAGTTATTAGAAATAACATCAAGGTTAGTTTGTTGAGCATCAAGCCCTGTTTTAGCAATCCATAATGAGCGGATCATAATAATTCCTTACTGTATTTAGCTAACCGCGAGCAGTTGATTGGCGCGTTGTGCATTTTCATCAGCACTGCGAACAACTTTCATTTGCATTTCAAAGTGCCTTGCATTGGCAATCATCGAAACCATGGCTTCGGCGGCATTGACATTACTACCTTCAATCACCCCCGCAGTGACAATGCCTCGTTCACTTTGTGGCAAAACATTGCCATTTGTCGCTTGTCCTTGTGGTGATAAATGAAACAAACCGTCTTCGCCACGGATCAAGTCTTGCGGCTGTGCTTCAACCACTTTCAAGCGCCCAATTTGCCCTAACATAGTCGGGGGGTCAGTCGCCAAAAGCGCAGTAACGGTACCGTCAGCGCCAATAGTTAACTCCGCATTTGGCGGAACGTTAATCGGCCCGCCATCACCTTGTAAGCGGCGCTCACCAATAACAAGCTCACCTTCACTAGACACTTGAATGTTACCGTTACGGGTATAAGCTTCTGTGCCATCCGCTAATTCAACAGCCAAAAAATGCTTATCATTTAACGCAACATCGGTTTGCTTACCCGTATAATTGAGTGGCCCTTGGCTCATATCAGCGCCGGGAGTAGATGCCACCACCAGCGTTCTGGTTTGCTCGCTGTCACCATTTATCGGCACGGCACGCATTGCGGACAATTGCGCTTTAAAGCCTGCGGTTGACACATTGGCAATGTTATTTGAAACAATCGCTTGGTTTTCCAGCGCATGACGCGCTCCTCCCATCGCGGTATAAATGACGTGATCCATGGCCACCCTCTTGTTTTATCGTAAGTTAACCAGCGTCTGTAACATCTGATCTTGTGTCTTGATGGTTTGCGCGTTTGATTGGTAATTACGCTGCATCACAATCATGCTAATTAACTCTTGGCTCATATCCACGTTAGAAGACTCCAACGCACCGCTGGTTAATTTACCGAACTGACCGACACCCGGAACGCCGTCCATCGGGTTACCTGACGCATTAGAAGAGGCCCAAACGTTGCCACCTTGGGATACCAGACCATTTGGATTTGCGAAAGCAGATAATGCCACTTGACCAACCACACGTTTTTGTTGGTTGGAATAGTTAGCAGTAATTAAACCGTTATCTTCGATTTTAAAGGTGGTGTATTCACCGGCAGGATAGCCATTCACATCAATCGCACTAACGGAAGACTCGCTGACTTTTTGTTGACGAGTTTTGTTTAGATCAACTCTAAGAACACCATCATTTGCGCCATTTAACCCTTTATAATTAAAATCAAAAGTGGCATCTGTAGGGGCTGACAAACGGCCATTACCATCAAAAATTAATTTATTATGAACAACAACGGTATCGTCTACATCCTCAGTATTGATTAATTGCGTTGCAACCTTGTCGTTCGCATCTTTGGCATACACTTTCCATTCATTATCCGCGCTTTTTACAAAGTACACGGAGATTTCATGCGTGTTACCTTGGCTATCATACGCCGTCATGGTCGTACTGAAATTGTAGGTTGCTGAATCATCGGGGTTATTAACATCGAATGGTTTATCTTTGATTTTATCTTCTGAGTTCAGATTAATAGTTAATTTCGCTAATTCCGACGCTTTTGCATCCATCATATCCGTTGGGATATTCAAGCCTTCAGGTACACCACCACTTTGGATGGTAACATTGCCTTTTTCATCAACACTCGCAGGGTAACCTGTGACTACCATCCCTTGGTTATTGACTAAATTACCGCTTTTATCGCGTAAGAATTGACCATCTCGGCTGTAATAAGTATCACCGTTTTGGTCTTGTACACGGAAAAAGCCATTTCCGGAGATGGCAACGTCTGTCGCTCTATCCGTACGCGTGATTGGACCATCTTTAAAATTTTGTGTCACTGCGGCCACATTAACGCCTAGGCCAACACCTGAACCTGCAAACATATCTGCAAATGAGGTCGTCGCCCCTTTAAAACCATTTGTTGCGGAGTTGGCAATATTATTACCAATTGAATCAAGCCCCGCTGAGGCTGCATTTAAGCCACTGACTGCTTGTGAAAAAGACATATTTTCTCCATGAGTATTGGGGGTAAATTAAGAAGATGGATAAACTTTGAAAATGCTGCTCAGCGGGACGCTTTGCCCAATGCCAACATCAAGTAATGGTGCGTCAGCTCCAGGAGTCACACCGTTAACACGGGTATACCCCAGTTTGGTCACTTCGATTTCAGCTCCTGAACTAACAGCTTTCACATCAAAGTAATATTTTCCTGTTGTATCGGTGACTAAGTTCCCGTTGTTATCACGGCCATCCCATGCCATATCATAGATATCGGGTTTAACTTCCGTTTCATAGGTAATGGTTCGCACAACCATTCGGTTTTTATCGCGAATGGTAATTTCAACGTTGTCCGCCAATTTCGGCAAAAAGAAGCCAAACGGCGAGGAAATATATTCAGATTGCGGCTCTTCAGTGCCCTCTTCACCTTCAATGGCATCTTTGTTACTTAATCCAAACATTGAAGGGCTATTTGGGCTGATGCCTTCGTCTGGAAGCGGGTTTGATGGCTTAATCACATTGCTGTCTTCACCTGAGCTCGCTTTTTTGAGCGGCGCTAAGATGATTTCATTGCGCGGAATAAGCACACCTTTACCTACCAACTGAGTGGCTTGCAATGACTGACCTGAACCAATTTGTTGGGAAATACCACTCACGCTGTCGCTGAGTTTATTCATACTTTCAAGTGTCGCTATTTGCGCCAATTGGCTGGTTAAATCCGTATTTTCCATTGGTTTTGTTGGGTCTTGGTTTTGCATTTGTGTGACAATCATTTTTAAAAAAGTGTCACGCATATCGTCACTTTGACTTTTCTTTGGCACATTACTCGCAGCTGGCTGAGGGCCAGCTGTCGTATTATCCAAAGAGTCGTACATTGTGGCTGCAACTCCCATGAAAATGCTCCCTTACTGGCCTATAGTCAGTGTCTTTTGCAGCAATGTTTTTGCTGTATTCATCACTTCTAAGTTAGCTTGATAGCTACGAGAGGCTGAAATGGTATTGATCATTTCACCAACCATGTCGACATTTGGCATTTGCACATAGCCTTTTTCATTCGCTGACGGGTGACCGGGCTTATATTCCATACGGGGTGGCGTAGGGTCTTCTATCAGCTCACTCACACGCACGCCTCCCACTTCGTGACGCCCTTGTGGTGCCATTTGAAAAACAACTTGTTTTGCGCGATATGGTTGGCCATCTGGCCCCACGATACTTTCTGCGTTGGCCATATTGCTCGCACTGACATTCAAACGTTGAGATTGCGCGGTCAATGCCGATGCGGAGATATCAAAAATACTTAGTAAAGCCATGGCAATTACCCTTGCTGTAAGACAGCCAACATACTTTTGACGCGGCTATTGATAAATGTAAGGTCGGCCTGATATTTCAGGGTGTTATCTGCAAATTGGCTGCGTTCAATGTCCATATCTACCGTATTACCATCCATTGAGGTTTGGTAAGGAACACGATATTTCAGGTCAATATTTGGCGCTTTGCCCCCTCGGCCTTCAATATGCCCTTTCGAAGTGACAGCAAGAGTCACACCTTTTCCCCCTACCACACCTTTATCCATGGCTTGTTGAAGTTGACGATTAAAGTCAATATCACGTGCTTGGTAGCCGGGTGTGTCGGCATTAGCAATGTTTGAAGCTAATACAGTCTGCCTTGCTTCGCGTATTGACAAAGCCTGTTGCTGGAAAGCAAACGTGGCGTTTAATTTATCAATCATAGTGGTCCTCAATGGAGATAACGCGATCCCTGAATTTGAACGTTCGCGAGTAAAAATTAAAATTCGACCCGCATATCTTAGCGGCCTACTAAAAAATCTAATGGCGGGATAAAGGCAAAATAATTGACCTATTTGGCTCATTCATTATTACGCAGCTGCGTAAACTGCAATTATGAAAAAGTTTGCTTACTGGGGGGATAAAACGGGATGTATTACACTAAAAAATTGCCTTTATATATGGTAATCAGTTTGTTAGGTCTTACTCCAGCGCTTTCTCAAGCGTCATTACCCCAAGATATTAACCATTATTTTCGCCAAATTCATGGCAAGAAAACCCACGTTTCAATCGAAATCAAAACCCCAATTGAACGTTGGCCTATTTGCGAGAAGCCACAAATCAACCCACCTATTGGCGGGCGTAATATGGGGAATGTGTCCCTTCCTGTGCAATGTGGTAAAAAAAAGCAATTTATTCAGCTAACAGTGAATGTGACAGGCCAGTATTACGTGGCAACACGCAATATAAATAGAGGGGAACCCATACAATTTGTTGATATCGGAACCAAAAAAGGCTTATTGCATAAACTCCCCGCAGGCGCAAGTACAGACAAAATTGCACTTCGCGGAGCAATAGCTCTACGTAATATTCCAGCAGGTCAAACATTCACAAAATCAATGATAAGGCAGCCTTGGGCAATAAAAGCAGGGCAAACCGTATTTGTATTCGCCAGTGGTGATAATTTTTCAGTGAAATACGAAGGAAGAGCAATAAATAATGCTACTGCCGGCCAAAATACCCGCGTACGATTGTTAAATGGGCAAGTTGTAAATGGGGAAGCGCTAGAAAATGGCAGCGTTCAAGTGGCATTAAAATAAAGCGCCCCCCGCTTGTACTCTAAATAATTCGAGTGGCAGCTAGGCAACAAGTGAAGAGAGGCCGATGAGCATACATAAGTATGTGATTCGGCGAGCTGAGTGCAGTCAACAACGCTGCAACTTGAAGCATCACGAGTATATACTCTAAATAATTCGAGTGGCAGCTAGGCGACAAGTGAAGAGAGACCGATGAGCATACATGAGTATGTGATTCGGCGAGCTGAGCGCAGTCAACAACGCTGCAACTTGAAGCATCACGAGTATATACTCTAAATAATTCGAGTGGCAGCTAGGCGACAAGTG
>NZ_JAXADV010000001.1:161401-428379 GCF_033901115.1 Providencia sp. CIM-Carb-044 | reverse complement strand
AAGAGAGGCCAATGAGCATACATGAGTATGTGATTCGGCGAGCTGAGCGCAGTCAACAACGCTGCAACTTGAAGTATGACGAGTAGTGCAATATTTTGTAACACTCTATACACTAAAGATTCATAAACATAAGCCGATAACTGACATATGAAAAAAATCGGAAATAGGAAAATACATTATGGCTATTGAGCAAACATCTGCAATTTCTGCACTGGCTCAGGTGACAAACCGCGACCCACAAGATGCGGCTGCCCCGATGCGGGACAAAAAAGTGTCCACTAATGAAGTCGTTAAAGAAAGTTCTTTTGCTCCTAGTGAGCTACAAAAAAAATTATTGCAACCTCAAGCAAGTGATATTAATAGTGCTAAAGTTGAACAAATTAAACAAGCAATCAAAGATGGCACCCTAACAATGGATGCTGAAAAAATTGCTGATGGCATTTTGCGCGATGCTCATGAATGCATGTTATCAATGAAATAAATAACCACTATGACTGACGAATTACTGATATTACTTGAGCAACAACTCGCTCATTTGCAATCATTACAAATAGTGATGAAAAATGAAGAGCTATTACTAGGTTATCACCGTGTGCCGCCTTCGCCTTTTCAGGAAACCACTGAACAAAAACGGTTTTTAGTTGCTGCGATCGGCCATGGTGAAACAAACCGCCTAGCGTTAGAAGCACAATCTGAGATCAGTGCACCTTATGAAGGCAATGATGCACTAGCAGGTGTATGGGAAGCCATTAAAAGCTTAACAACTGAACTAAAAGAGTTGAATTATCGTAATCACCAAATGCTGCAACTGCATATTGAGCTGAATGCTCAGCGCCTAAACTTTGTGAAAAAACATAATAACCAATCCACTTATGGTGCTGATGGTTTAGAGTCAAAGCGCCCTGCATTAGGTAAGAAAATTTCAATTTAAGGTGTGTTTTGTCTAGTTCACAACCCTCTTCTTTCATACTGAGGCTCGTCAGGCAGCTCGCTCAATAGAATTACTAAAATACAGACAAAGTTGCTGCTGCAATCTCTTTTTTTCATATTCCTCTTGATGGTAGATTAGGTAAATTTCATCGCCTTAACTAAAATAAATTTATCAAAGGGATAGGATATGTTTAGGCCACCACCTATAAATATAAACTCACATATTTTGGACATTAGCATTGAACGTTTTTTTAACTACCGAACCATATTCAAAACTACAGATCTAAATGAATTGCATGGTATTTATTGTTGGAACGAAGAAATTTCCACTAAATTTATCTACTTAATCGGCATGATTGAAATTACACTAAGAAACAAAATTCATCGCTGTCTTAGTCATTTTTATTTTACAAACCAATTAACTCTCTGCAGTCAAAAATTATATGGTAATGTCCAGTCTTGTAATTGGTATGACCACCTAGGCCTGACACACAATAATAAACTGTTCAATGCGATTGACTCTGCCAAAAAGAAAAATGGTAAGTATATCCAACCAGTTCCAGCCCCACATAGAATAATATCAACACTAGAAAATGGGAGGTGGGCGCACATTTTAAAAATTAATAAAACAAGCAATGGTACAATTATTCCGTGGGAACAAATATTTCCTAATATATTTCAATATTATCCGTACTCTATTCAGCAAAAATCACATCCTAAAGATATAAAAAATCGGCATAGAATAATTCAACGATTACTCCAAACAAATAAATTACGCAATAGATGTGCTCATTTTGAGCCTATATGGAAGTTTGGTAATTTAATTAATGAATTTGATAGTTCAATAATTAAGAGTGCCCCTAATGATATAGCTTCAACATTAAGTCGACTAAAGTTAGAATATCGCCATTTAATTGACTTACTTGGCTGGCTATCTAGCGATATGCAATCCTATTACCTAAATAGCTTTACTCATAAAGATCTAGTTCAGCTTATCCACATAGATGGATTAACCGCATTTAAACTCGCATCAAGTACAAAAAAGATAGCTTTGAGTAAAATTGGACGAAAGCACAATTTGAAAAAAAGTCCTGCGTGATGGGCAATCTGTCTTACTAACGGATAAAGGCAGAATTGTAGGGCGTTTTTTAGTCAGTTAAATACAAAGAGGCCGCTCTTAAAAGAGCGGCCTCTTCATACTTTCTTTGCACTTTGACGAGCATTCAAATACACACCTTAGGTATAAGAACAATTTAGCTTCAAAGCGACTACATATTTATCCTACACAACCATATAACTAAAAGCAAGATGATTAACTACCACTGATCATCGACGTCATTCTTATCTTACGGTGGTCCGTCATTTCTAAATTCGACATGACCACCAGCTGCGGCAGACTGCGCCGCAAGAAACGCGATAAAATCAAGCGTAATCCATGGTTAACTAACAGCACTGTAGGCGCGCCCATCGCTTCTTGGTGAGCTACAGCTTGCTCCGCTTGAGTTTGAATAAACTGCGCCAAGTTCGGCTCTAACCCACCGCCGTTCTTCGCGGCTTGCAGCAAAATCTGCTCAAGGCTAGCCTCTAAACCAATCACTTGAATTTCTTCTGCATTACCAAACCACTGCTGTGTAATTGCTCGCCCTAATGCAATGCGCACTTGGGATGTTAAGTAATCAGTATCTTTGTTTTCCCCATTTTCTCCTGCCATTTCAGCCAAGGTTTCAATGATGGTACGCATATCGCGGATCACCACATCTTCCATTAATAAGTTTTGTAAAACGCGGTGCAAAATCGTTAATGAAATCGTATCTGGGATCAGGTCATCTGCCAATTTTGGCATCTCTTTTTTCACGCGGTCATACAACATTTGGGCTTCTTGGCGGCCAAATAAGGTACTGGAGTTTTGCAGTAAAATTTGATTAAAGTGAGTTGCCACCGCGGTACTCGCGGATACCACGGTATACCCTTGGATTTGTGCTTGCTCACGCAAATCATCATCAATCCAAATGGCGGGTAAACCAAATGCTGGCTCTTTAGTGACATCCCCTTGTAACGACCCAGCCGCATTACCTGGGTCAATAGCCAGACTACGCCCTGGCTGTGCTTCCCCCCGCCCAACTTCCGCGCCTTTAATTAGAATTCGGTATTCACAAGGGGAAAGCGCTAAGTTATCGCAGATATGCACCACGGGTGGCAAATACCCCACTTCTTGAGCAAATTTCTTACGTAAACCACGTAGTCGCCCTAATAATTCACCTTGCTGGTCATTATCGACTAATGGGATCAACCGATACCCCACTTCCATCGCCAACAAGTCTTCTAATTGAACGTCATCCCACGTGGCTTCAACCACTTTATTGGCTTCTTGAAAATGCTGAGATTGGCTATTATCCCCCGCACTACTTTCGGGTTGTTGGGATTTGCGGACTAAATACCAACCAAGGGCAGCCAGTGCCGCGGTAAACAGTAAAAATACAAAGTTAGGCATACCCGGTATTAAACCGATTAAACCTAGAACCCCAGCGCTCAACCACATCACTCTTGGGTTATTGAATAATTGAGTGACCATTTGTTCACCCACATCTTCATCTGTTGCCACACGAGTGACAATAACCCCAGCAGCGGTGGAAATAATCAAAGCTGGAATTTGCGCGACAAGCCCATCACCAATAGTCAGCAAGGTATAGGCACTGGTGGCATCTCCCAAAGACATATTGTGCTGGCCTACACCAACGATTAACCCGCCAACCACATTGATCACCATAATCATGATCCCCGCGATAGCATCTCCTCGCACGAATTTACTCGCACCATCCATCGAACCATAGAAATCCGCTTCTTGCGTAACCTCCGCGCGGCGTTTTTTCGCTTCATCATCATTAATGATACCCGCGTTCAAGTCGGCATCGATGGCCATTTGCTTACCTGGCATGCCATCTAACACAAAGCGAGCGCCCACTTCCGCGATACGCCCCGCCCCCTTAGTGATAACCATAAAGTTAATCAGCACAAGAATAATGAATACCACAATACCGATGGCGAAGTTGCCGCCCACCAAAAAGTGACCAAAGGCTTCGACAACTCGCCCAGCAGCATCTGGCCCTGTATGGCCATCTAACAGGATAATTCGCGTCGAGGCGATATTCAAAGAGAGGCGCAATAAAGTTGCAAATAGCAAAATGGTAGGAAATGCCGCAAAATCTAATGTGCGTTTTGTGAACATCGCCACTAATAACACCATAATGGAAAGTGCAATATTAAAGGTAAACAGTAAATCCAATAAAAAAGCCGGTAATGGCAATACCATCATCGACAGGATCATTAATATCAGAACCGGGCCGGCCAGTATTTGCCACTGCGTTCCTTGTAAATTTTTCGGCAATTTTAATAATGAAGCCAAATTAGCCATCTCGATTGTTATCTCCAGCAAAGTCCAGCGTCGGTGGCACTGGTAAATTTTTCGGTTTTTTGGGTCTGAGCCCACCTTCTCGGCGCCAGCGGCGCAATTGGTAAACCCATGCTAAAACTTCTGCAACCGCGGCATATAATGCAACAGGAATGCTTTGTCCTATCTCCGCATGGCGGTATAGCGCACGAGCAAGAGGCGGTGCTTCTAACTGTAATATTCGGTGCTCTTCACCAATTTCTTTGATGCGCTGAGCTAATACCCCAGCTCCTTTCGCTAATACTTTGGGTGCCCCCATTTTTTTGTCATCATATTTAAGGGCGACCGCATAGTGTGTTGGGTTAGTGACGATGACATCTGCCTTCGGCACATCCGCCATCATTCGGTTACGCGCAATCGCACGCTGCTGTTGGCGAATTTTGGCTTTAATCTGCGGGTCACCCTCTTGCTGCTTGAATTCATCTTTAATTTCCTGACGGCTCATGCGTAATTTTTTCAAATGGGAACGAAACTGATAGAAAACATCAAAAGCCACCATTGGGATCAGCAAGAAAACAATCAAATAACCAGCAAAAATCACTTTTTGCAGTGCATTACTTAGCGCCGTAACGGGTGATTCCATCACTAAATGCAGTAACGATGGCCAACTTTGCCAAAGAAAAATAAACGCGCCCAAACCAACAAATAAGGATTTCAAAATCGCTTTAAATAACTCAGATAAGGCATTCATCGAAAAAATACGTTTTAGCCCTTTGATTGGATTTAACTTTTTCAAATCAAATTTAATCAACTTGCTATTAAAAACGAGCCCACCGACTAATGATGATGCAGAAATGCCAACCAAAGCTAACCCGCCAATGACTGGTAATAAGGCAAATAACGCCTCACTGACCACACGCCCTAAGTAACTGATCATCAAGCCTGTATTTTGTAAATAGTGGCCATCAAAAATAAAACCCTGACGAGTAATTTGCCGCAATTGTGCCGCGAGGTGTCCACCACTTAGCCATAGCAAGCTCACGCCTGCTAACATCATCATTAGCGAGCTAAGTTCTTTTGAACGAACGATTTGCCCATCATCTTTGGCTTTTTGCTTTTTATGGGGCGTGGGCTCTTCAGTTTTTTCTACATCACTCTCGTCGGACACCGTGGTTCCAAAATGTAATGAAAATACGAGTTATCGCTATAGCATGACAGAGTGTAAAAAAATCAATGGTGGAAAATAGACGCAGTTCAAGGGGGTTATTTGGCTATTGAACAATAAGGCGGCAACTTTGCGAAGGGTTTCGCAAATAATCGCAATAAATTAAAGATACTCTGATAATGGCAATATTTGTTGATAAAATCCCTATCGTGATCGATGAGCTGTGCTAAAGTACACGTGTCATAACACGTGTATAAGGGGCATCTATGAATAGAACAAAAAAAACCGTCAGTGTTACTGTCGCGCCTGAACTCTACGAACAAGCAAGGCGGGCTAAACTTAACTTATCAGCAATACTGGCTTGTGCCTTACAAGCTGAATTAAAACGCCTCGAAGCGCAAAAATGGAAAAATGACAATGTCGAAGGCTTTAATGAGTTAAACAGGATAAATGAAGAATATGGATTACTCTCAGATAAATACAAGGATTTTTAATGCAATATCGCCTCTATCAAAACCGAGATGATGCTATCAAATACCCATATTTACTGGATATTCAAAGTAACATTATTGATATATTGAATACTCGCTTAGTCATCCCGTTATTCGATAGCAGGCTAGTTAAAAAGCCATTACCTGTACGCTTAAATCCACAATTATCAATCAACGGGCAGGTTTTTATTTTAATGACTCACCAAATGGCTTGCGTCCCTCATTCATTATTAGGGAAAGAAATCGTTGACTTAAGTAGCCAACGAGACACCATTAAACACGCAATTGACTTACTGATTGATGGCTTTTAACAATGAAGGGTTATTATGGATATTTGTCACCTTGTTGCCCCTGATATCACTTTAGAAGATGCCCCAAAAGAAGCCTTACGTATGCTTAATTGGCTAAAACATCAAGGTATTATCGACCCTGACTTTCAAAGTATCGAGTATGGTGAAGTGATTTATCGTCCTACCCCCACTCACAAAGAACCCATTTTGTACGTGATTAATGATGAAATCGTCCCAACTCAACTTCCTGAAGATACGCTAAAAAACTACCTGTCTATCGTGACAGAACGAACAGTTTTTCATGCAGGGGGAAATGGCCTTGGTATTTATTGCCCACAATGTAATCAGGAACAAAGTGAGCATAGCCATGCATGGAGTGATACTGTTACGGATTGGTATGAAGGAAAACCAGAAAATCTCGCTTGTTTTTATTGCGATTTTCATGGCTCACTTAATGAATGGCAGTTTGACCCTCAATGGGCATTCGGCAATTTAGGTTTTAGTTTTCATAATTGGGATATACGCGATAATTTTATCGAGGAATTTGAGCAAATACTTGGTAGTAAAATCATTGCTGTTTATCAACATGATTAGCAATTAAATTGTTCAGCTGAATACTCATAGGCTCTATATAATTCAAGGTTTAGAGGAAAAATCCAAGGTAATCCGCATCCCCACCGCTTCTGCATATTTTAATAATGTGCCTAATTTTGGGTCGAACTGCGCTTTTTCCAAACGGGACACGTTCTGCTTCTGAGTTTGCATTTTTTCCGCAATTTGAATTTGGGTTAAATTATTGGCTAAACGCGCTTTTTTGAGTTGATTAATTAACGCCTGTCTCATCTGTAATTCAGTAGAGCACTCATTAATATCTCCATCATTTTCTTGAACTATTTCTTTTAGTTCTTTTTTTTCTTTAATCACAAAAGTAGAAATTAAATCGTTATTTATCATTGCAATCCTCTCCTTGTAACGCAAATACAATAAAACTACCCTAACCCTATGTAATTAGAGTAGTTGAATTAAAAACTTGTCGGCGATTAGAAGCCCAGCTCATCAAGCAAATCATCAACTTGAGACTGTGATGCCATCACATTTACGCCTTCTTTATTGATTTGTGGGCCATTGAGCAAACTTTCGTTTTGCGTTTTCGCACGCATTTCAGGTGGTGTATTTTCCATTAACAGTGCGAGCAGTTGCTTTTCAGCTTCTTCAACCACTTCCATCATTTTTTTGATGACTTGCCCTGTTAAATCTTGGAAATCTTGCGCCATCATGATTTCTAACAGCTCTGCTTTGGTGGTTTCGCTGTCTTGGATCACTTGCCCTAAAAAAGCTTCTGTTGACTCACGCAATTGTGCAGGAACCCCATCTCCAGCGGTTTCTTGCCACTGCTGTTGCAATACCTGCGCATTTTTATTCATTTCCACTTGCAGTGGTTTGATGACATCAATACCATTTAAGGTTTTTTCTGCCGCTTGCGCCGTCATTTGGGCGATATAACGCAGCCTATCTTTTCCGTCTGGAATACTCGCCACTGCCTGTTGAACGCTTTTTTCTAGCCCCAATTCGCGCATACTTTCACGCAGCGTTCTCATTAGCGTACCAATGCGCGTAATGACTTGTTTTAAATCATCATTACCATTGCGAATACCTTCCATACCCACTTGCTCAGTCATGAAAATCTCCTTTGGCACGCACTGTTATTGCAGCCCCATTTTTTCAAATACTTTATTCAGTTTTTCTTCTAAGATAGCGGCAGTGAACGGCTTAACGACATAACCACTCGCACCCGCTTGTGCAGCGGCAATAATATTTTCTTTTTTCGCTTCTGCTGTCACCATGAGTACTGGGATATGCTTCAAGGCATCATCACCACGAATGGTTTTAAGCAACTCAAGGCCATCCATGTTTGGCATATTCCAATCAGCAACAACAAAATCGATGCTGCCTGTACGGATTTTTTCTAAAGCATCAACACCGTCTTCTGCTTCTTCTATTTTGTTAAATCCGAGCTCTTTTAATAAGTTACGGACGATACGTCGCATTGTAGAAAAATCATCGACAACCAAAAAACTGAGATCTTTAGCGGCCATAACCACTCCTTCAAAATACAATTGTGAATTCCTGTCACGGTTTAAACCGTGACAGAAGAAAGTCTTGCTAAAACACTTGGGGCAATCTTGAGAATATCTTGCACCTCATCCGCAGCCCCCAATTCAATCGCCGCGCGAGGCATTCCAAACACCACGCAACTACTTTCGTTTTGTGCGTAAGTGATAGCCCCTTGCTTACGTAAATTTAATAGCCCTTTCGCGCCATCCATCCCCATCCCTGTCAATAAAATGCCAATACATTTTCGCCCAACACATTGAGCGACTGAATCAAACAACACATCAACAGAAGGACGATGCCGGTTAACAGGTTCGCTTTGCTGCAAAATAACTTGAAATCCCTTGCCTTTATCCGCAATCAACATGTGCGAATCGCCTGGTGCAATATATGCATGGCCTTTTTGTAATAGTTCGTTGTGTTCAGCTTCTTTTACGGTCAATACACAGAGCTTATTTAAGCGATCAGCAAAAGAACGCGTAAAACCCGCTGGCATATGTTGAGTGATCACTACCGGAGGGCATTCATGAGGTAACATTTCCAGAAATTGCCGTATTGCCTCCGTTCCTCCGGTCGATGCGCCAACCGCAATCACACGGCTATTGCAAACATAGGGAGAGAGTGCTTTCGCTTGAGAAACTGGCTCATTAACCTTTTTGTCAGGGCGGGCAAAGCGGCTGCGCTGAGTAATTTTAGACATGGCTGCTGCGCGAATTTTCTCACCAATAATATCGCGATAACTCATCATGGTTTCGCGGATACCAATTTGTGGTTTCGTGACAAAATCCACAGCACCTAATTCCAGCGCTTTTAACGTCACTTCCGAACCTTTCGACGTTAATGTTGAAACCATTACCACAGGCATTGGATGCAAGCGCATTAGTTTTTCTAAGAAATCAATACCATCCATTCGCGGCATTTCCACGTCTAACGTGATCACGTCCGGTTCATGTTGTTTGATTAAGTCACGTGCAACATAAGGGTCTGGTGCAGTATCAACCACAACCATGTCTTCATGACTATTAATAATTTCGCGCATTAATTGGCGCATCAGTGCTGAGTCATCCACACATAGCACTTTAATCTTTTTCATTACCCCCTCCTCGCCGCTTGCAAGCTGTAGACGGTTTGCCCTTTAATAACGAAACTTTGTGATAACTGCGATAAATTTTCGGAATGCCCGATAAAAAGTAATCCGTCTGGCTTAAGCAATGGAACAAAGCGCTCTAACATTTTAATCTGCATTTCTTTATCGAAATAAATCATGACATTACGACAAAAAATAGCATCAAACCGATGTTGCATCTGCCAGTCATGGTCACTCAAGTTTAAGTAACGAAATTCAATCATTTGGCGCAATGCAGGTTTGACTCGTGCATAACCGTCAAATTCACCAACCCCTTTCATGAAATAACGTTGTCGCTGTAATGCCGTCAATGATTTCAGCTCTTCTACGCGATACACGCCTTGTTTCGCTTTTTCTAGCACTTCCGTGTCAATGTCACTGGCAATCACTTTGGCATTGATGGCATTCGGCCCAAGTACATCACTTAATGTCATTGCTATCGAATACGGCTCTTCTCCTGTTGAAGATGCGGCACACCAAATATTAATGGCGCTATTTTTACGCGTACGAACAAAGTCCGCTAACGTCACAAAATGGTGCGGTTCACGAAAAAACGCAGTTAAATTTGTCGTCAAAGCATTCACGAAAGCTTGCCATTCTGCATGGTGAGGCTCACGCTCTAACATCCGCAAATAGTCGGAAAAATTGTCGATATTACAATCACGTAACCGCTTTAACAGCCGGTTATAGACCATATTTTTTTTATTCATGGTGAGGACAATGCCTGATTTTTTATGAATAAATCGACAAACCCGACCAAACTCATCATCAGTCAGTGGTTCTACCTGTGGTACAAAAAGCATCGTACTTGTCGTCCTATTCAATAAAAACCCAGAGGCAGCCAGTTATTTGGCTGCCTTTTAGGATGGATAACCTAAGGAAAAATAACCTGTTACGGTTATCCACCGAAAATTCAGAAACGAATTTTCACAACACTTAACGCCGATTACGATTTAAATGACTTTCGGGTAATTCAAAGAATGCAACCGTATCAACTAAGTTGTTTGCTTGGTCTTCTAACGCCGCCGTCGCACTAGTCGATTGTTCCACTAATGCCGCATTTTGTTGTGTCACTAAATCCATTTGGCTTACCGCTGTGGCGACTTGCTCAATACCACGGCTTTGTTCATTGGAAGCAGAAGCAATGTTGCCCATTAATTCAGTAACTTGGTTAACAGCTGCAACTAACTCACTCATGGTTTCCCCCGCTTCATTAACAAGCTGAGAACCTTGGCTCACTCTACCGACAGACTCATCAATCAAGGTTTTAATTTCTTTTGCCGCTTCCGCACTGCGCTGAGCTAGCGCTCTAACTTCACCAGCAACCACAGAAAATCCGCGCCCCTGTTCACCTGCTCGAGCGGCTTCAACGGCAGCATTCAATGCTAAGATATTGGTTTGGAAAGCAATCCCATCAATCACACTAATAATGGCACTGATTTTTTGTGAGCTATTAGAAATGGAAGTCATGGTGTCAATCACGTCTTCGGTGATCTCTCCACCTTTCGTTGCGGTTTTCGATGCACTAACAGCAAGTTCACTGGCTTGACGTGCGTTATCCGCATTTTGCTTAACGGTTGCTGTCAACTCTTCCATACTAGCCGCAGTTTCTTCGAGTGATGCTGCTTGCTGCTCAGTACGTGAAGATAAGTTATTATTACCTAAAGCAATTTCACGAATACCGGTATACATTTGGTCAGTATTTGAACGCAAGGCGGTCACTGAAGTCACTAAAGACTCCTGCATATCCTTTAGCTTGCCAAATACCTCACCGATTTCATCACGGGTCGTCACTTCAATTTTCTGATTGAGTTTGCCATCAGCCACTAATGCAAAGTGCTCTCCCATACTCTTCAGTGGGTTAATTACTTTACGTTTCATCCAATAATGAGCAAATGCAATAACCGCGATGATAATGACGATCACTGAGCAAAATGAACTCCAAGCGAAGGTGTTATACATTCTTGCTACCGCAAGAGATTCGTCGCTTTCAGCATTCAGTAATTCAAGGTATTCCTCAACAACTTGCTCCAACTGATCCTGGTTTTCTTGAGCAGGAAGTTCAATATAGGCTGCAATATCGTTATTATCTAAATGTGTTTTTAATGCTTTGAGTGTTAAGACAAATGCTTGATACCGAGCCTCTAAAGCCGCAAGATTTTCTTTCTCACTTAAAAGGGGCTGGTTTTTAAACGTAGTGTAGTCTTTCTCAGCTTCTGCGAGTAATTTGTCAAAAGTCACTCTTGTTTCTTCAATCAATGGTTCATTACCACCGACTTTATGCAGCAATGCAATTTGAGTTAGGCTATTGCGTGCTTGCATTAGGTGCTTATTGGTTTCTTCAAGCATCGAACGCTTATCAGACCCCAAATCAATGCGCTCTAAGGATTTTAATTCGCTTACAACAATCCCAACAGAAACCCCGCTAGACACAATCTGCATCCCACAAAATAAAATGAGAAGAAGATATAAACTCACCGAAATCCGGATATTTTTACCAAACATAGAAATCCCCACTTGTGCCAGCTAAGAGAACTGAACCTCTGAAACATTGCCTTGTTTTCTAATGCGCAGGAACGCTGCAAAACCGTAGCTTTGCAGCGCGAAACTGAGCTTAACCCTTAGAAAGTTTCCCAATTGTCATCATCTTTATGTTCTTTCGATGATAGTTTTGTCAGATCCGGTGTTTTAACGATATTTGAAACCGTTCTTGCTGCCGGCTGAATATTGCGTATTTCACTTTGTTTTAATGGTGGTAAACGGAAGATAGAAATCAGTTGCGACAGTTTTGCCACTTGCTCTTCCAATACATTGGCTGCAACCGCGGATTGCTCAACCAGCGACGCATTTTGCTGCGTAACTTTGTCCATTTCAGCGACAGCAATACTGACTTGTGCAATTCCTTTGCTTTGCTCGTCTGATGCGGTCGCAATATGCGTCATAATGTCAGTAACACGTGTAACAGATTCAACAATCTTGGTCATTGTTTCGCCTGCATCCTCAGCTTGGCGAGCGCCTGTCCCAGTTCTTGACACCGAATCTTCAATTAACGTTTTAATCTCTTTAGCGGCATCTGCACTGCGTTGTGCCAAATTACGCACTTCATCAGCAACAACGGCAAAACCACGACCATGCTCACCTGCCCTTGCCGCTTCAACAGCCGCATTAAGCGCTAAGATGTTAGTTTGAAAAGCGATGCTATCGATAACTGCAGTAATATCAGAGATTTTCTGTGAGCTATCCGCAATGTTCAGCATGGTACTGACCACATTCGATACCACTTTGCCACCCTCTTTTGCTATCACTGACGCTTGGTTTGCAAATTCACTCGCTTGGTGAGCGTATTCGGTATTTTGTTTAACAGTGGCAGTCAGTTCACTCATACTGGCTGAAGTTTCTTCTAAGCAAGCGACTTGTTGCTCAGTTCGTGCTGACAAGTCATTGTTACCTGCTGCAATTTCGGTTGTACCTTGGTAAATAGTTTCGCTACCATCTAGCACACCTCGAACCGTATTAATCAGCTCTTGTTGCATGTGTTGAACACCATTGGCCAATTCACCAATTTCATTCTTGGCAATTGTTGTCACATTCGGTGTTAAATCCCCTGAAGCAAAGACTTTAATACGTTCAATTAAGATACCGAGTGGCTCGATAATACCTTTACGAACATAGCGATAACTGAAGAAACCAATCAAAGCGAGTAAGATAGATAACGTCACCAACATGTATAATGATTGGCGATAGTTATTATCTGCATTGACAACTTCGGCCTGGAAATCTGCTGAAATATCCGCAAAATAAGCGTTAAATTGCTCTTCAAATTTCACTTGGTGCCCTGAGGTTCTGTGTGCATAAAAACCTTCAAGGTCACCTTTTTCAGCGAATTCACTTAGCTTGATTAACGCATCACGATAGGTTTCATAGGTACTAAACAGCTTTTCAAATTTGGCTTTATCATAATCTGAACTTTGCATCAGCTTGTTATAACGTGCGTAAGCGTCATCCGCTGATTTAAAGTTACGTTTAGCGGCTTTAATCAAGTCTTCTGTCGTTGCATCGTCTTGAATTTTACGACCTTCGAGCAAATAGGCATTGATAGAGCGGTTTAAGTTCGCCCGGGCTTGTAACAAATTAACCCAACTTTCTGTTAATACTTGTCTTTGGCGTTGTAAGGAATTCAAATAACTAATGCTGTCGCTGTTATCGCCCAGTTTGGTAAACATCAACCCACTGGATACCAGTTGCAGCAAAATAAAGATAAAAATGACGGACAAAAGTCCCGATACGATTTTAATTCGACTGTACATGACGTTTTACTAACATAATTTTGTTGTATTTTGGATATCGGTCATCCAACCAAAAACTTTAGTTAATGACTTATTATTATTTGAACAATTATTGGGGCTGATAATTACTCAGCCATGCTGTCAATCAGCGCCATTTCATCGCTAGTTAATAATTTTTCGATATCGACTAAAATCAACATACGGTCATTTAATGTTCCGAGCCCTGTCAGATATTGGGTCGATAATGTCACCGCAAAATCAGGTGGTGGCGCAATTTGCTCTTCATTCAAGACCAGCACATCCGAAACCCCATCGACGACAATACCGACAACGCGATCTTTTAAATTCACCACAATAACGACCGTGTTATCGTTATACACCACGTTTTCATGGGAAAACTTCACCCGTAAATCAATAATTGGAATGATGACTCCACGTAAATTAGTCACACCTTTGATAAAATCAGGGGTATTCGCGATACGAGTCACTTGTTCATAGCCACGAATTTCCTGCACTTTTAAGATTTCAATGCCATACTCTTCTTCACCCAAGGTAAAAATGAGGTAGCCTTCGCCGTTTTTTTCTTCTTCGTGTTTATTTAAATCATCATCTAACATAGACATGGTGTATGGCCTCTATTTAGTGCACGACAGGTTGAGAAACCTGCTGTTTCTTTTTAATCAAAATGCTGTTATTCATTTTTTGCAGCTCAGCCACATCTAAAATCAATGCAACAGAGCCATCGCCCATAATCGTTGCTGCGGAAATACCAGGGATTTTGCGATAATTACTTTCAATGTTTTTCACCACCACTTGCTGTTGCCCGACGAGCTTGTCAACTAACAACGCAAAACGGTGGCCTGCATTTTGAATAATCAGCACAATACTGTTATCTAAATTTCGCTCGGCTTCTTCGATGGAAAATACTTGGTGTAATTCAACAAGTGGCAAATATTCCCCTCGCACAAGCAGCATTTTTTCTTCTCCCGCTAAGCGATAAATATCCTCTTGCCGAGGCTGCAAGGTACTGATAATGGCACTCAATGGAACGATAAAAACATCTTCCGCTACTTTCACAGACATACCATCCAAAATGGCTAAAGTGAGCGGTAATAAAATGCGGATAACGGTACCTTTACCTTCGGTAAAACCGATTTGAATACGACCGCCCATGTCTTGGATATTTCGTTTAACCACATCCATTCCAACACCGCGTCCCGAAACGTCCGTCACCACCTCTGCTGTTGAAAAACCCGGTGCCATAATCAGCATCGCAACTTCATCATTGCTCATCCCATCATGCACATTCATGCCTTGTGACTTCGCTTTTGCCAAAATACGTTCACGATTTAGCCCTGCGCCGTCATCACGCACTTCAATACAAATGTTGCCACTTTGATGTGCTGCCGCTAAGGTCAGTGTTCCGGCTTCCGACTTACCATTTGCCACACGAACTTCTGGCTTTTCAATCCCATGGTCGAGGCTATTGCGAACAAGGTGATTTAGTGGATCAACAATGCGCTCAATCAAGCTTTTATCGAGTTCAGTCGAACTTCCTTCTACTTTCAGTTCAATTTTTTTACCTAATTTGGAAGCGATATCGCGTACCATGCGCGGGAAACGGCTAAATACGTAGTCCATTGGCATCATGCGAATTGACATGACGGATTCTTGCAAAGCGCGGGAATTACGCTCTAACTGTACGATTGAGCTTAACAAATCACTGTATTCGTTCTGATCGACATGTTGACTATGTTGGGTCAACATTGATTGAATAATCACCAGCTCACCCACTAAGTTAATCAGCTGGTCAACTTTCTCTACAGCCACACGAATGCTGCTCGAATCCCCTTTCGGTTTAGCGATTGCCGTTTTTTTAGCCGTGGTGGGTGCAGCAGGTTTTGCCGAGCTTTGCGGAGTATCTACTTGAGGCTCTGTGACTTCATTCGCTGCAACTTTATCATCATTTAATAACGTTTCTTCCTTTGAAAAAGCGAGGCAATCGGCAAATGAAATTACTTCATGGCTAATTTGCGATTCATCCACCACAAAACATAGCACCCCACTAATATCATCAATATCCGTATTAGTTCCTACCCATGCTTGTAAACTATTTGCTGTTTTTTCAGTATGATATAAATGCCCAAATAAACTGAGCTCATCCGCCAATAAATCAACTTCATTTTCTTTGAGCTGATTTAACGAGATCATAAAGTAGTGTGAATATTCACCTTGCTTCGCGGGTGTGTCTTCAACAACCGCATCTTCAACTTTAGTTTCAGATATCGCAGTACCTGTCTCAGCGACCTCTTCCGCTCTATTTTCAACCCGGCTAAGCACCTCACAAATACGCTTGAAGGTATCTTCATCCGGCAAAGAATCATTTTTATAGGCATCTAACTGTGATGCCATGACATCCTTAGCATCAAGAAAAACATCTATTATGTCAGGCGTGAGGGTTAACTCATCATGACGCGCCTTATCTAAAAGGTTTTCCAATGTATGAGTTGTATTCTGCAACTGAGTGAAACCAAAGGTTGCAGCCCCTCCTTTGATTGAGTGGGCACTGCGGAAGATGGCATTTAGCTGCTCGCTATCCGGGTCAAAAGGATCAAGCTCAAGTAAATGTTGTTCCATATCCCTGAGCAACTCATCGGCCTCATCGAAAAATGTTTGATAAAACTCGGTAATATCCATGGTTTTTATCCAATTTCGCTTAAGTTTCACTTAACGCTGACTGCCGGAACCCCCCGGCAGACAACTAAACAAGTTATGTAATAAATTCAAATAACAGCAATTCATCACGGTATTTTCACCGCAGCGACAACACCCACAGCCGTTTCTTGCATGGGTTTTTGCGGTTTATTCAGCACATCATTGATCGGCTTGGCGCCATCGTATTCGCGGAGAATTTGTTTGGTTTCTTCATCATTTAACACAATGATACTTATCCGGCGGTTGATCGGGGCAAAACCATCTTCTTTGTCTAAATGAATGGCTGAAGCCATCCCAACCACGCGTAATACTTTATTTTCATCCATTCCACCGCGAATCAATTCACGGCGCGAAGCATTTGCGCGATCTGATGAAAGCTCCCAGTTGCTGTAATTGGCGCCGTTGGCATAAGCGAGATCATCAGTATGACCGGAGATACTAATTCGATTAGGAACATCATTAAGAAGTGGTGCTATTGCACGCAAAATATCGCGCATATACGGTTCAACCGTTGCCGAACCGACTTTAAACATTGGGCGATTTTCACTATCAACAATTTGAATGCGTAGCCCATCATTAATCATATCAATCAATAAATGTGGCTTTAATTCATTCAAACGGGGGTCTTTTAAAATAGCCTGCTCAAGGGACTCTTTTAATTTTTCAAAACGATAATTTGCATTTCCATCAATAATATTATTGGGCTCTGGCATCACATCCCCATCACGGAAAATCGGGTCTTTACCCCCACCAGGAATAGGGTTTGTGGCATCACCACTTTTACTTCCCGGGTTGATAGCTGTACTCAAGGGAGTACGGAAATACTCAGCAATTTGTGTTAATTCTTGAGGACTTGAAATTGAGATCAGCCACATCACTAAAAAAAACGCCATCATCGCCGTCATAAAATCGGCATAAGCAATTTTCCATGAACCGCCGTGTCCGTTTTGATGATGTGAACTGCGCTTTTTAACCCGAATAACATGAGGTGTATTGGCTGCCATTCGTTTGTTACTCCTCAGTTGTTTCTTGTGAGCGAGCACCTACTTTCACTTCTCGAACTTTATCTTCAAGTTCAACAAATGAAGGTCTATCTGCGCTGAATAACACCTTACGGCCAAATTCAACCGCAATTTGAGGAGCATACCCTTGCAATGCAGAGAGGAAAGTCACTTTAATACATTCCATCATTTTCAATTGCTCACTACTGCGCAACCTAATCAGAGCAGCTAAAGGCAAAATAAAGCCATAAGCCACTAAAATACCTAGAAATGTACCAACCATTGCATGAGCAATTAAAGCACCAAGTTCACCTGCGGGACGGTCTGCTGAGCCCAAGGCATTCACGACACCCAAAACGGCCGCAACAATCCCAAATGCAGGCATAGAGTCACCGACCATGTTTAGCCCCGAAGCAGGTACTTCATTTTCTTGACGAAAAGTTTCTAATTCTTCATCCATTAATGCTTCAATTTCATGACTTTGTAAGTTACTACTCACCATCAGACGTAAATAGTCCACAATGAACATCATGGTGGACTCATCTTTTAAAATACGGGGATATTGGGAGAAAATTTCACTTTCACTTGGATTGTCAATATCTTTCTCAAGTGCAAGTAACCCTTGTTGGCGCGATTTATTAAGTAATTGAAATAACAATGCCATTAAATCCATTGACATTGTTTTATTGTAAGAGGAACGACGAAAGAGTTTTGGTAATACTTTGCACAAGGCGACGATGGATTTGCTACTGTTACCAACAACAAAAGCACCTAAACCTGCCCCTAAAATAATGACAAATTCAGCGGGTTGATAAAGCGCACCTAAATGGCCGCCGACCATTATATATCCGCCAATAACCGCAACTGTAACAATGATATACCCGATGAGTATTAACACAATATTCCCTTTCACTCCGTTGGTTAACAGATGGCAGTCAAAGGGAATATTAGGAGTGACAGGCAAAAAATTTTGCCTGCTAACCAAATCAATCCAATTACATTACCGCTTTAGTAATGCCATCCTGTCGATATACCGTAATATCGGCTAGATGTTCGGAAAGTTTACGTTTTTTTATTGCGCGTGATGGCGGTTGGCATAAACTACAAGTGAAGCTATTTTCAGGAATATGTGCGTAAGTAATAAAAGAGCCATGGCAACAACTACATTGTGAACTTTGTAACATGCCACTTTCCACAAAACGGACTAGCGTCCAAGCACGTGTTAAAGCCAACAAAGGTTCTTCGCCGGGTTCTGGAATACACTGTTCAAGGTATAACCTATAGGCTTTTAATATAGCGTCAACACCACGACATTGGCCGCTTTTCAGTAAAAATTGATAAGCATTATAGAACATGGATGAATGAATATTCTGTTCCCATGTCATAAACCAATCTGTAGAAAAAGGTAACATTCCTTTCGGTGGAGGGCTACCTCTTAGCTCTTTGTATAAACGAACTAAACGACCGCGACTGATTTGCGTTTCACTTTCTAACATTTGAAGGCGAGCGCCCAAAGAGATCAATTCCATGGCTAGTCGAATGTCATTCGCTTCTTGGACTATACTTTTTTCAGCTGCGGTACTCATCTTTTTCTCGCTATTTCGGTGTCGCCCTCATTATGCGTTTGCAATAATCGGGTCGAAAGTAAGATACCTGTATGAATTTGTTGTAATTCATCAACTCTTGAATCACGAGTTAGTTTTTCAATTGTTTCACTATTATCAAATCTAAACTGGCAGATTAGCTGGTTTGTCTCTGCTAATTTGACTAATTGAGGGAGTGTAAGGTCTGCTAAAGTAGTTGCCATTGCATCAGAGATACCTAGACGAAACATCGCAGAGGCTTTCTCTTGAGAGATGAGTTTTTGGGCTAATAGCAAATATGAGAGGTTAATATCGTATATATGCTTCAGAAAATCTGTCGTCGAGCTCATTTTTTTTCCTTTCCGAATATTATCAACATCTGTGCGATCTGTGTGCAAAAAGAACAAATATGAATTTGAAAGTATTGTGTATTCAAATTATTAAATTAAAAAATTAATTAAATTGGGTAAATGTAATTCCATTAATTTCCCCATGTTATCCATTCAAAATACCCAATTTGGAGTACAAATACACAAGCTTCCAAACTTAAATTAAATATATTTCCTGAATACCTACAACAATAAAGAATGACTAAAAAATTAGCAGTTTCCATAAAAATCAGAAATTGCTGATGTCATTATTAGTCGCTAATTATTATGCACCACTAAATTAACTATTCAAGGTACTTATGTTTCTTTTTGTATCAATAGGGCGATTACCCATTAATTCATTAAATAATCTTCATTATTTCTTTATCTTCTATTACCTTATCCTAAATATCCACAACATTTTGAGTTAACCTAAGCAAAATGCCAGGATTTTAATCAAACCAATCACTCCTTACATGTGATTATTAAGCCTAATAAACCAAGCATAACATCAAAAACAATATATTGATCCAAATCAATTTTTAGTATTAAGAAACTGAGTTATACATTACTGTATTAAGGCTTTATCGGCATTATTGGAATAAAATTTAATCATTAATTTTCAATAAGTTTGATATATATTACAGCCATCGTTCAAAATTATTCAATCGCAGTTATCATATAAACAGCCATTATATTGTCATACATATTAAGTATTCACTTCCATTTTCATTAGAATCATTAAACTATAAAATAAGTATCATCACCCTGTAATATTAATAAAACTAATAAAATTTACGTCGATTACCAATAATGAAAGTTTATTCAGCTTAAATATTTTTGTAAGATATTTTTGCATATTTATTATTTCAAGTGATCATTTTGTTATTAATTCATTAAAGTAGTTTTTTTGGGTTAATTAATATTTATTTTTTATGTAAAATAGCAAAAAATTCATTTTTTTTAATAAAAAGATCAACCTACGCTAACCTATCACTTTTGTGTTAAGAGCAAAAAATGCAGGTTTCAATTAAGAACACTCCATTTTCCAAATGTTTTTTATATCATTTTTAAAATATTCAGTTGGTGCTCAAAATAAAAAGCACTAAAGGTATTATTAATTGTCTTCGTACTTATCATTTTTAGCCATTTTCACGTAACCATAATAATTTTAATAACTCAATGTTATAATAACAAATGATTACTATATACTTTTATTTTAACAAAACCCCCTAACCATCAAGTTACCTTAAGTAAAATTGCTTAATCAGATAATGAAAGATTAAAAAATAAATAACTTTTAGTTAAAATAATTCAGTGAGACATTTGCTTATAAAAGAAGCTAATTTATTAGGATTTTTATGGAAAAAAATATTTCTCAATTTGAGACAAACTTCACACTTGTTTTCTTTGTTTCTAAATAATTTCCGAATAAAGCGATTCTCACATTGCTGAATTTATGTTAGGAAAATCACATTAATTGTACTAACAACCCCCTCATAACAACATGTAGGACCAATAGATACAAAAATGAAGCAAGAAATGGCCACATAAGTTAATTGATAAGCTTGTTTTCCTCATGCTCCAGTGCAACACTGAGCACTCTGAAATATAATTTGAAGGAAAAATATGTTCAATTATCAGGCAACAATAGAATTTATTGAGGAAGAAAACGTATATGAAATCAATTTTAGTGATTTTCCTGGCCTTCAAGGAGTTAGCTATTGTAAAGAAGATGTTGAATTAGAAGCCCAAGAAATTTTGCTAGCCTCTTTTGCAGAACATATCGAACTCAGAAAACCAATTCCATTAGCAACACAACAAAAAAATGGTGAAGCATTTACGGTTTATTTACCCATAATCTGTTGCTTAAAAATTGCCTTGCATAACGCCATTCTCAACTCTGCAATGCAACGCGTCGATCTCGCTCGCAGATTGAATATCAATGCACAACAGATAGAACGCTTACTGGATATTCATTACACATCTAAAATTGACCTTTTAGAACAAGCCTTATACATATTGGGCGTCGAGCCTTCAATTACAGTGACTAAAAAAATATTTGATAACAATATAAGCTAATCATCATCCAAGGACTATATAATAAAGTTATCACTGAAATAGCCCTAAAATTCTTGATTTACTTCTTACTGATACTAAAAAGTATCATTAGATGCTTATGTAATAGCAGAGACTTGAGTTAAATTTAGCTCCCTAGCTTCTCATCCTCTGCTATTCAATTGTTTTCCCTGTACATTTCACGTGCTAAAAAACAACTGCGTTCTATTTCAAACATCCCTCCCCTAACTGGTTAAATTTCAATCAAATCATATTTTGCCCAATCAAAAATAACTCTGCTTTCAGTTACCTCTCATTTTTTAGTTCTTAGACCTAAAAGTTAGTGATTTTTATCTTGCCATTAAGTGATACAAAATTGTGCAATAAACTTATATTCAATTCCTAAATCATGTTCCCTCTTACAATAAGAATAAAATATTAACGGAAAAAGACTAATCAATATTAGACTTATTATCTCTCATTTCGTAATTACTAAAATAATTTCTTTTAAATTATAACCCCAATGAGGTACAATAAATCAATTTTTATATAGGGCATATATATGAAAAAAGAAAATCACTTAATCTTGAATATAAAAAACGTTGGCCAACCATATTGGCCAACGCTAAAATTAATATTAAGTTCATTAATTGTTTTTAATTTTTATTTAAATTTAGTTGATAAAAACAAATATTCGTTGCTTATTACTGCTTTTGACTTAACATTAATTCCTATGTTTGTATTTATAGTCGCATTTATAACAAAAAATACAACATGGAAAGAGTTAAAATCTCACCTTCTTCCTGCCCTTATAATTTATTTTACGTTTCAAACAATCGACATGGTTCCACTTTACTTCACCGGTGAGTTAACTTTAAAAAAATACTTGTTTTCTCCTCAGTACGGGGTTTGGTTCTTTTTAGCAACACCTATATGGCAAGCTGTTTTTTTATTATTACCAGAGAGCTTTAAATCAAACAAATTTAACCTATCTGCGATCTTAATCACATCACTAATAATATCCTTTATAACAAAGACTTACCTAATGCCGATTTCTAGCTTTTTTTCAATTATTTTATATTTCCCATTTTTTGTCATTGCTTATTTTATTCATAATCAAAATATATTTTCGTTAAGGAAAAAGCCTATTATCACTATTTTTTGTATAGCATTTTTAGCGATTACCTTTCTTAATTATCGAAACGATTTTTATGAGATAATTTTCGGTGCAATCAAGACTAATTTAATTCTCAACTCATTCATTATCTATATTTTCGATTTTGTAATAAGCCTAATACTAGGTTCGATTATTATTTACTTTGCTTTATCAACTCAAAAATATGCAAAAATATCAAATAATGCTTTAGGTGTTTATTTAATCCATCCAATTATTTGTTTTGTAATATTACAAATATTAAGTTTTTTAGATATAGAACTAAATTTATTATTAATAATAGCATTTACTCTATCTACAATTACAATTGCACTTTTACTAGCATCAAACTCAATTATTCATTGGTTTATTGAACCAGTATTGAGATTTAATAAATTGAAAGAATAGCTTTATGAAGGATATGATAGCATAGCCTCTAAATATCAAATATATTATTGATATAAACAATGAGAACGGATGTAATGTATCAAACTTAATAACCGAACACGCCAAACAAATTGATACTGTTTTCAATGGCTGCGTCCCAAATACGTCCCATACAGTCAGTATAGGTTCCGCAGCATGCTCATAACTCATTGAAAACACTGGTGGGTTGTGTGGGGATCGAACCCACGACCGAGTGATTAAGAGTAATGTCCCTTATATTTATAAAACAATAACTTACTGAAATATAAATAATTTCAACATCAAATAGAAACAAATAGCACCAATGATTGATTACCTAGGGGGACACAAAAGGGGCAATAATTTTACTAGCTAGGACATTGTGACAAGTGGATTTAATCGCAAAGCTTCATCTAAATGGTCAGGGGCAAAGTGTGCATAACGCATTGTCATTTTGATATCAGTATGACCAAGTATGCGCTGTAAGACTAAAATATTGCCACCGTTCATCATAAAGTGGCTTGCAAATGTATGTCTCAATACGTGGGTCGATTGTCCATCAGGTAATTCAATACCCGTGCGTTTTAAAGCACTACCAAAAGCAGAATAGCAAGAAGTAAACAAAGCCCCCCTTTTGTTTCCTGCTGTCAGCAATTCATATAACTCTTCACTGATTGGAACTGTTCTATTACGCTTGCCTTTAGTTTTGTTATACGTAATTCGGTAAGGTGTAACATTTGACGCTTTCAAGCTTTCAGCTTCTGACCACCTAGACCCTGTTGATAAGCAAATTTTAACGACTGTTAGTAAATGCTTATTTGAACTGTTCGCGCACTCTTCAAGTAATAACTTAATTTCATCATGGGTCAGAAACGCCATTTCTGATTCGTCAGTTCTAAACGGTCTAATACTTTGTAAAGGGTTTCCGTGTTTCCAAGTGCCCATCCTTGATAGTTCGTTGAACATGGCACGAAACCATGCAAGCTCAATATTCATTGTCCGAGTGGAAACTTGCTTGTATCTTTCCGTACGATAAATTTTGCCCGACATGCGCTTTTCACGATATGAAGAAAACATTTGCGCATTAAATTCAGTGGCTAATGGGTCGCCCATTGCTTCACAGGCAAAAGTCATCCCGGTTAAACGCTGCTCACCATCATTCAAAGTTATACCGTGCGATTCATACCACGAAATAACAAGCTCAATAAGTTTGCGTCGGTCTTCTTTATCATTCAACCAAGGTTGATTATTGGTGTTGTCTAAAATATAACGTTCATAGGCTATCGCTTCACCTTTGGTGGTGAATGTTTTTCGAATGCGCTTACCCTTCCCGTTTTTCTTCCCTTCAGGATAAAAATCTAAACGCCAGCGACCATCGAGTTGTTTTTTTACCTTCATACTTCAATTTCTTTGGCTGTAACTTCCTTTTGAACATTCTCTGTATTATGATAACGAATTACTCGATTATTCTCTTTAATAAAAAAGATAAATTCCTCATTCATTTTTTTTATTGAACCTAATTTTATTTCAGAATCGAAATAATTGTAATTATGAATATTCAATCCATTAACAATGACATCATACAAAGATAATTCTGATTTAAGTGCTTTTCTTGTAGAATATCCGTTTACTATTCTATTTAACTCACTGTTACTTATACTGATACTTTTATTATTATAAATATCATTTGATAAATCATCCAATCTATCATTCATCCTTATTAACATTTTAAAAAACATAGACTCTTCTGAGTTTAAAGTTTTATAATCTATTTTAGCTGGCTCTATCTCTAATAACTTAACTATCGAGTTAACATCACTCTCAGGTGCGTTCTCTGTTTCCTTTAACATACCAGTAATTTGATTAATATCTACCGTAGTTTCATCTATTCTTAATGATGGTGAATATTGAACATATCGAAACCCTGAAATATCAAAAGGGGCTTTTTCCTTTCCATCTGTAATTAAAATTGTTTTTTTATTAAATGCTTGTCTTAACCCCAACTCATAAAATACGTTTGCATTTTTAGTAGTTAAATCGCATATTGCCATATCACATTCAACAATGTTTTTTAAGATATCGAACATAATTAGATGAGAAGCTTTACTATCATCAGCCCTGATGGCTTCATATCCAGCAGCTTCACAGGCGGGCTTTATCAAATAATCATAAACTCGCTTAAAGTGTCCTTTTTCATAATCAGGATGATCCGCTATAGGCATAATCACAAAACAGTTTTTTTTCTTTTCTTTTGATTGTCCTAAAACTTCAACCACTTCAGTTACTTTTTCTTTTTTAGTTGCACTCATATCAATAATCCTTTATTTCTTTTATAACCCTGCCAAGTATTGTTAGGTCTTTTAAATCACAATCAAAAGCCATGCCCACGCCAGAAACTCGAACGCGTTGGATTGGAATGCGAGTTAACTCACGAACACTGATTTTTCCTTCAATATCTACGAGCCATTTGCCATCAAAAATATTGCCAAAGGATTTATCAACTAAATAGTAATCCCTGTCAATTTGTACACAAATTGGCTCTATTGGCATTGGCTTATTAGCTGAAAACATAGCTTTATCAAACATTACAGTGCTAGCTCTTTGTAGCTCACCGTTTAGTTCTTTGAAGTTAGTTAGCTTCAATATATCAACTCGTTCGTTATCAAATGGATTGCCAGTTCCCCAAACTAACCATTCAAGATTAGCTCCTGTTTCATGCATACACCTAACAACCATATCAGCAGGAAAAATATTTCTTTTATACCGTCCTGAAATTGCACTAGCTCCCATATTGAAATGTTCAGCTAATGTCATTTTTGAAGTAAAACCATAGGCTTCCATGATTCTATCTAAGACAACTCCACTGTTTTCACATGATACAAAATCAAATGAATCATTCATTTTCTTTCCCATGAACTTTACACTATGCAAAATAAAGCCAGTTTGATGTTGACACTTCACGTTAAGTGAAGTAAATTTCCCATCAAGCAAAGCACCAAATAACACTAAGCAATACCAAATAGCACACTAATAGGAGATTTTGCCTTATGCGACCAAACATTACAATAACCATTCCAGACCCATACGTCACAGTTAGTGAGTATTCTAAGCGTACTGGTTTATCTAAAAGCTCAGTACGCAATATGATTGCTGATGGACGCCTACCTATTCGCAAAAAGGATAAAGGTTTAAAGCAAGGTACAGTTTTTATTAATCTTGCTGCAATTACTGTTGAATCATTGTCAGAATGTAATGTTTCGCTTCAAGCGTAGTTATTATTCGCTTTAGGAGAACAAATACCATGTTTGATTATCAAGCTTCCAAACAATCACACTTTGATAATGCATGTCGTGCTTTTGCGATTGCTCACAAAGGTGACCTTGTTCAGATAGCGGAAAAAATCGGCATGAATGCGCAAATGTTGCGTAACAAGTTAAACCCAGAACAGCCGCACCAATTTACATGGGGCGATTTAGTTAAAGTTACCGATGCAACAGAAGACGCAACTTTAATTGATGGTTTGCTGGAGCAGCTTCAATGCCAGCCGTCTGTACCGTTGAATAATGCGACTGACGGAAATTTCCCTGCATATATTTTAAATGCAACAGCAGAGGTCGGAAAGTTAGCAAGCCAAGCGGTTTTAGGTGGTCATATTAATAATGCCCGTTCCGCTGAAATTAAACAGAGCGTAAATAATGCGATCCGTTGTTTAGCATTAGTTGGTGTGACAATTTCAGCCCGTTTACATTCATCCCCTGCGTTTGTATCAGCGATTGATACCGTTGTGGGATTCAGCCAAGCAATGGTGTGATTATGACTCAAGCACATAAACAGCAATACAAATATAAAGTCACTGGCGACTCATTTAAACGTTTAGAAGAAATCAGCGTAAACAAAAAAGATGGTTCATTAAAATATATTGTTCCCGTTATTTTGTTTGCAACTGTTTATTTAATTTCTAGAATATAGGTAATTACTATGCAACAGAATCCAGCAATACTTGAACAACGTTACATGCCAATGTCTATAGGCCAGCGTGTACACGGTATCAATAAAGTATGTGAAGTTAAATCTAAAACGTCGGGATTAGAGAATAAAGAATTAAAATCATTTATAAAAGAAATGCGTGACCGTTTTAATGAAGACCATGCAAATAATAAAAAGCTTTTAGCTATTATATTTTTTATGGCTGAAATTGATAAGTCTAGACATGGTTGTCAATTTGAAGATTTCACTTCAAAAGAAATATTTAATATTGTTAAAGCCATTAATTATATTAAAGGCTCAAGCGCCTTATTACCTAAAAATTTAACCTTACCACTCAACTAAATAATACCCAATTAAATAAATGACGTTAGCACGTCAGGGAATCTTACACTCTAAATTTAGGAATTAAATAAATGAATATACCAGAACCAACATTCACACCTGTATTAGATGCGACTTCAAATGATGCGATTTTAATTGATGGTCATATTAACTGGAATCGTAACGATGAACGCAAAGTTTGCAATGACCGTTACGCTTCTCGCCTGCGTAAGCTTCAAATGTATGTGCTGCAAGAAAAACCAGATTATGCAGCAATCAGCCAGTTACTAGAAAGCGAAATTAGTCATATTGAAAATCAGGAAACATCCAATCGATACGTTGAAAAGTATATGGTCAAAAATGAGCAGTTCTAAAACTGCTCTTAATAATCATTTAAATGTGAATTGGCTGTCGTACTTACCCGGGCTTAAATTATCGGCAAACAAATCCGTTAAGCCTAATGCAGCCAATTTATCAACTAAGCTAAGGTATGAGGACATTCCATATGTTGTTATCACTCTATAGATTTCTCCATTTTCATTTTCAATTGCAACCACCATCGGCCCTCCTCCCAATTCATTTTTTGATACTTTTTTAGCTATTTTGGAGATTTTTTCCTCAAGTTGACTTCGCTTGATGTTATCAATGTATGAATCGTCCATGGTAACTCCTCTATGAGTTTTAGAAAAATACTGAATATGCTTAATCATTATCACAGATATACCAACAAAAAAGAATTAACTAAACATCACGGACTAACAAAATGAGCTCGAACCAAGAACACAATAGCGACGTATATATTTCAATACGTCGCCAACATGAAGAAAATAAGCCAGAGTTGCCAAAATCAGCGACTCTGGCTGAACGCATTATGTGGGATGCTAATAAAGATGATGCTGAGTGGCGTCATGAAATTATTTCTCATGTCCCCGATTTCCTATCAATTTACTTTGCCACTAAATACGCACGCCTTTTTAATCAAAAGGGTCGTCGTCGTGCCAATGAGTTTTTACGCAAAACCGCTAAGAATGTATTGCCACGATTCGAACGGGTCATGAAACAGTATGAGTTTAAGCATCGTGTTTCAGGTGATAGACCATTCCCTTTTATTGAACAACTCGAAAATATTGCGCAGTTAGATAGAACGGTTATCAAAACTTTAGCAAATGATATTGCCAGTTTTATAAGTGATAACTATGAAGCTGCAACAAAGCAATACGCCAACAGCGACCCAAAAGATGAATGTGAAGCCCGTCAGCGTCTTGATAAAACTTACGCTTTCCTTGCTAAATTAACATTGCAGTCGGGCACACAGCCTCCATATTGGCAGCAATTTATTAAAGGCAGAATTAAACCAAGTGAAGATAAACTTTGCGCGGCATTGCTTCGCATGTTTGATGTTGCTTGGTGGTATCGTCGTTTAAAACGTTTGTGTGACCTGAAGCGCGAGCACCTTGCTATCGCGATTGGTCAAGTTCAAAAGTCCGCATCCCCTTATGTTTCAAAAACAACCTTGCATCGTTGGGTAGAACAAAAGCGTTCCAACTGGCAATTTCTTAAAGACTTTGAATTAGAAGACGAAGACGGCAACCGAACCGAACTTACAAAAATGGTTTTAGGTAGTGTGGCAAACCCTGCCGTTCGTCGTTGTGAATTAATGGCGCGTATGCGCGGGTTTGAAGACCTCGCCAAGGAAATGGGCTGTGATGGTGAATTTTACACAATGACAGCTCCATCAAAATACCATTCAGCCTATCAAGCAGGCGGCTTTGTTGATAATTGGAACGGATGTGATCCAAGAGCAACTCAAAAGTATCTATGTAAAACGTGGGCGAAAATACGCGCAGCTTATAGCCGTGCGGGTATCCGTGTTTTTGGTTTTCGTGTTACTGAGCCGCACCACGACGGTACACCGCACTGGCATATGTTGCTGTTTGTTATGCCTGAACATAAAAAACAATTGCGTTCTATTTTTAGTCACTATGCACGTTTAGAAGATAGAGACGAACTTACAACACCTAAAGCACTAAGAGCCCGTTTTCACGTTGAGCCTATAGATGAAAGGAAAGGCAGTGCAACTGGCTATATCGCTAAATACATTTCAAAAAATATCGACGGTTACGCGATGGACGATGAAGTCGATAAGGAATCAGGCCAAAAGTGCAAAGACATGGCGCGGGCGGTTTCCGCTTGGGCTTCACATTGGAAAATTCGCCAGTTTCAACAAATAGGCGGTGCGCCTGTGTCGGTATGGCGTGAATTGCGCCGCATGGGTGATGATACCGAAGCATCAACAGGTTTAGATGTTGAATTTGCCGAAGTCCACAAAGCAGCCGATACCAGCAACTGGAGCGAATACACCAAGTTGCAAGGTGGCGCGTTTGTGCGTCGTGCTGACCTTATCGCCCGTCTATGGTATGAGCGTGAAGAAAAGACCAACGCCTACGGTGAGCCAGTCAATTGCATCAAAGGGGTTTACTGTACTTTAGTGGGTAACGACTCCCCAATTATCACACGCATTAAGAACTGGCAGATTGTGCCGAAGTTAGCCGAAGCGACAGCGCAGGCTGGTTTTGATGGCGCGATTAGCGCCCCTTGGAGTTCTGTCAATAACTGTACGCAGGCACGGAGGACGATTAAAGACAAAGAAACGGTTATTCCCGATATTGTGAGAAAAGCCAAAGAAATTGGTATCACTTTAGACCCCGAAAAAGACCCTTTCATGATCCATTCGATAGCAAGAGGGGCAATTTATACAGAAAACGGTCAAAGCGTGAAGTTTCATGCAAATGGCCATATTCAAAAAATCATATTTAAGTCAGATAAAGTCAAAAAATCACTGGCTCGGTGTGAGCAAGCCATGTCTAGAATTCAATCACTCATAGGAAATTAATATGACCCTTAAAATGTTTGTAGAGACAATTAATGTTACAAGTGAATTATTATTTAGTTTACAAAAAGAACAAATGAACTTTTTACCGTGGCAAAAACGCTGGTACCAAACTCGCTTTTTGAAAAATAGGTCATTAAAAAAAGGACGTCAGATAGGTGCTGATTATTACTTTTTATTTGAAGCGTTGCAGGATGCGTGCTTAACGGGCAGAAATAAAATATTTTTTGGCAATGTACCTGTACATTATTTATTAAAGCATGCAAAGATAAAAGAAATTAGAATCGCTCATAATTACTTATTTAAATTAACTAATGGTGCAAATATTTATGTTTTTAATCCTGAGTATTTAACAGAGACAACATTTGCTGGAATCTCAGGAGATGTCTATATTTCAGAATGGTCATGGATAAGTAATTTAAGGAATATAATTCAGTTATCCGGTGCAATATCAATGCATGATAAGTGGCGGATTACTTTATATACCTTTCGCTCTCGCATTGATATTTGCTCAATTTTAGGAAACTCTTATTTATCGGATGAATTATTAAGTAAAAATCACTATCAAGATACTGTTCAAAACTCAGAATATGAAGTGGGTAATTTATTCTTAATTAATGAAGAAAAAATGACACAGTGGAAGCGTTTTGGTGACGAAATAGCTAACGAAATGATTTTTTGTTGTTTTAACGATAACTAAGGGAGTAGAACAAATGGCAAAAACAGCAGCAGAGCGCAAAGCGGAACAGCGTAAACGACAAAAAGACAGTGGCGAAATCAAATTTGAGTTGATGGTCGATAGCCAAGAATTGGACATGTTGAAAAATAATTGTGCTATTCGTCGACCAGGGCGGGAGCCTTACGAAATGAATGAATACATTCAGCTATTGATTCGCCAAGATACCGCTCGCCTAAGTGACAAAGTTCACGAGTTATCAAAATCAACCTGTAAAAGATGTGGTGAGCAATTGCCTGTTAGTCAGTGTTGCTTATCGGGTGCGGCTGATTGTTGGAATACAAACGGCTGGCATGATTTGAAATTGGATAATATTGCCGTGACATGTCACGAAGCGGATAGTTTATAAATGAATCACATAACCCTGTAATTCAAAAGAAATTTTAATTATTTCTGATTTACAGGGTTTCCCAATGACTTTATTTATGTATACTGTACAAATATCCAGTATACAAATGGGAATTTGAATATGAGCGATTTATTACAGGAATCGGTAGCGTTTGAACGCATTAGTGTTATTGCAAAGCTGGGAAGTTTAGAGGGTTGCAACCATTATGAGCGTCAAGTTGTACTCACACTGATTACTGAACTTGCAGACGGTGCAAGAGAAGAAATAGCAAAAAAGAGCAATCAAAAAATTAGGCTGCTAAATAGCAGCCCTGATGTAAGCCAGCAATCATGCACCCTTTGAGGTTAATAACCCTAGCGCCAGTTGGCGCTGTTCGGGGTTAAATTTTTCAATCATGGATTGAATCAAATCATCTGAGTGGGCGCTAGGGCTGATAGTGTGACTAAACGTTAGATTTAAAACATAGGTGTGACCGCATTCAACATCATTACAGGCGCAATAAAGGTCTGAAATTTCACGATGTTTACGATTCGATTTGCGAATTGTCGCGCGTTGGCCGCAAATGGGGCAGAATATTTTTAATACTCGCACGTTCCAGACCTCCGATTGTTGATAACGTCTTAATTTTACCCTATTTTTAGACATTATTCATTTTCCTTAATGATATTTTGACGGAAATTCAATTTCAAAGACTCATTTCTACCGATTTCACTATTGACCGCATTCATGAATAAATTTTGTACAGGGATAACTTCATCTTGTCGGTACGCTTCCCTTGCTTTCAATGGGTCACCTAAGCCGCCAGAGCCTAAGCCGGGAATGATGCCAGCAAGGCCAGCAGGGAAACGGTGAGCATTTAGAATGTCTTGCGCACTAATACTTTTCACATTGCTAAACTCATCGTTTGCAGAGATATCCCCAACGGGAATAAATTTGATGCCGTCAGGGTCACCATTTGGCACACTCACAAACATAGTTTCAAAATTACCAATTCCCTTGCTTTGGCTGAGTTTTTGGATGATTTGTTCTTCCACTTCATCGGTCATATTCGGGTCATTACAGTAAATCATCCCGCCAGTATGTGCCCCGTTGTGATAATAGCGACGACGAAATATTGTTGCTTCACTGTTTAGTAAAGCTGCGTGAATGCCGCCAATATAATCCGGCAAACCGTAGACTTGCTGTTGTGGGTCATACATTTTGATATAAATGATTTCATCAGGGGTATAAACTAGATGCTCACCTTCTTGTAAAATGACAAAATCACCGTCTTTACGCCTGCGCAAGTAAAGTGAGGGCAAAACCTCCAGTTCGATGGTTTCACCCCAACCGTTACGCACTTTTAAAATGGCCACATCACCAAACAAAAAATAATTAAAAACTGCCGCTTTTAGTTGCTCATGGGTTAAGCCACCGCCTATATAGTCACTGGTGACCATATTATGACGAGCATAAAGAACGCCACCATGTTGGCCATTTAAATTTACCAATTGCGCCAGTGCTTCACGGTCTATTGGCGGTGTCCAATGGTCAAAATCATTGTCATACCAGATATTTTTATAATCAGTATGGGTTGTTAAAATAGGTTCAGGTTTACCCAGTACAATACTAAATGCTTTTTTAGGTGCCTTTGTTGCTTGCACCATTTGTTTGCGTGAATTCCGTTTCTTTTTCATTATGCAGCCTTTGGTAATATATATTTAGATTTGCGCTTTTTATCCGTGTTAAGCGGCTCTTTAATTACTGCGTGAGACGTTGCCCAGAAAACATCCGCGTGGCCTGTTTCTTGTGTTCTATCTGCGACGAATGTCATTGCGCCACCTTTACCTGTAGTTGTGTGACGGATGCATAAAAATGACGCGGGGATTTCTTTCTGATCCATATCCCATTCAATGCGCTCTTCATCAACAATATCTATCATCTTCATCACAAGTTGTGTTTTCATTTGCAGACTATAAAGAATGGGCTGTGTGATACGTGGCGCAAAATCTTGCACCGTTTCATATACGGCTTGACCTATCCCTGTGGTATCGATGCCAATGTGTGTGAAACGATATTTCTTAGTTAAGTCTTCAATCAATTTTGCTTGATGTCGCCAGCTAAACCCTTGCCAATAAAATGTTGCCAATACCCGAAATACTTCGGGTGCCATCATGGGCGGTGCAACGATAACAAACGTTGATGTGTCGCCAGAGCGTGCAGGGTCATACCCGCCCCACACTTCGCGATTGCCAAATGGGCGCGGGTCGTCGGGTTTATGGTCTTCCCATAAATTCACATCAACACCGCATTTCATTAAAGTGTCATATTTAAAGACAGACTTACCGCTATCAATAAATACGCACATATACAACATATTGAATGTGTCAGGGTTATATCGTTGACGTAATTTATCGATGGACGCTAAGTTAAAGCCGCCTTTTATCGCATCTTCAAGGGTAATGATATAGCGCCATTGCCCATCAGGGCACTCACGCCCCCCGTCACGCATTTCTTTCTCACTTGGAAACTCGACGTTCTTACGTTTAGGGTCATTGCCGCGCCATTCATCCCCCATCCAAAATGGATAAGCTGGATGTGTTTTAGAGCTAGGCGTGGAAAAATAGGTGATACGCCAGCGGTCATGTGTTGCCATTGCTGATGCAACATCATTTAAGCGTTTAAAATCAGGAACCCAAAAATATTCGTCACAATATAAATGACCACTATAAGATTGAGCCGTGTTTTTATTGGTGGATAAAAAGCGTAATTCAGCCCCATTACTTAAACGGATGGGATTACCCGTTAGCGTCACACCAAAGAATTGTTCCGCAATATTCACAATATATGACCGGAATACTTCCGCTTGGGGTTTTGACGCAGATAAAAATATCTGAGGGTCACCCGTCAAACAAGCGTTCTCAAAGGCTTCAAAAGAAAAATACCACGTCGCCCCGATTTGACGGCTTTTTAATATGTTGCGCACTGCCTGCGTGATATTAATGCGCAAATGCTTTTGATAACCAAACAGCATTTCATCAGCAAAGCGTTGGAAATCTTCTGGCGTCAGGCTAGAAATGTCATTTTTACGATAGCGTTTCTTTTTCTTCGGCTCGCCATCTTCATTTATTGCATAATCAGCACCGCCTTGCATATCCGCTGATTGCGATTTTAATGCTGCCATTTTTTCGGCGTGCTTATTCGCTTGCGCCATTAATTTAACGTGGCTAGCAATCAAGCGGTCTAACTCATCTAATTCAAGCTCCGTTTTTTTATTTCGCTCACTCAATAAAGCAATGCGACGGTTAATTGCTTCAATCACACTCTCATGACTGAGCATATCTGCCCAATTCCATTTTTCTGCCCAATAGTAAACAATCCGACGATTAGGCAGGCTCAATTCCTCCGCGATTTCCGCTGGAGTATAGCGTCGCAAATATAACGATTTTGCGACCTGTATTTTTGCATCCGTGTATTTAGCCATAGTAGATGCATTGTGCCCCGACCTTTAAACGCTGGCATTAAGCGGCTTTCGGCAAAGTATTTATAACCGAATCGAACTTGTCGCCAGTGAAAAAAATGTGGGCAATACTGAGCACCTAACGAAATGGAAGCAATAAACCCAAGGATGGGAGCAACATGTAAATGTCGCAATTGAGAACAACATGGTTATGTATCGCGACTGAGGGTGACACTGTTGATGGTCGTATTATCGAACGCCAACATTTAATTGAAGCCGCTGAACTTTATGATTACACGCTATGGGCAGCGTTGATTTGGCCTGAGCATAACCACGAAGTTGATCCAGTGGGTGAAGTCCTTGAAGTCATGCTTGATGAAGATAATAACGGAAACTTGCAACTTTTAGCGATTATCCGCCCATTTGTCAGTTTGCTATTAGCAAATACAGAAGATAAGTGGCTATTTACCTCGATTGAATTAACGCCAGATGGAAATTTTCGCGGTACGGGAAAACACTATTTAGAAGGTCTGGCTGTTACTAATAGCCCGGCAAGCGTAGGAACAACACGGCTACACTTTAGCCGCAACAAATCTAAGGATGGAACCATGTCAGACAAAAAAAACTGGCGCAAAAAATATAATATCGCAGACCCTGCACCAACACCGGAACCAACACCGGAGCCAACACCTAACCCCGACCTTCAAGAGTTAGCCGAAGCGCTGGCAGCTGCAGAAGATAAAATTGTAGAGCTGGAAGCTAAGCTAAATGAAACGTCGCAGGAAGTGACTGAAGTTCAAGAAGATATCGAAGTAGTAAAAGAAGTCGTCGATACAAATGAATTTAAACAGTTGCGTGATAGTTTGCCAGATTTAGTTAAAAATTTCAGCAAACTAGATAAGGTTGTGACTAAAAAACCAAATCCAAATCCTAACGGGGATAAAAACGCTCGTTTTAATTTTCTGTAAGGATAAAAAGGAAAGGAATCCATGCAATTAAATACTCGTGCAAGGCAGTTTCTAAAAGAATATGAAGCTGGTCTGCGTAAAAGTTATGGGGTTGACGATACGTCAAAATACTTTGCCATAACTGATCCAAAAGAAACATCATTGCGCAATGCGTTGATGGAGCAATCTGCATTCTTAAACATGATTACATGTGCTGATGTAGACCAACTCCAAGGGCAAGTCGTATCAGTAGGAAACCCCGGTATTTTTACAGGTCGTAAGCAAGGTGGGCGTTTTATTCGTCAAACTGCGAACGATGGTAATGAATATAAACTGGTTGAAACTGATTCCGGTGCAGCACTTGATTGGGCGCTTTTATCTGTTTGGGCGAACTCGGGGTCTGAAAATGAGTTTTTCCAACGCATGCAAGCCTTTACTAATGAAACGTTTGCATTAGATATGATCCGAATCGGTTGGAATGGTACGCATGTAGCAAAATCAACAGATTTTGAAGCCTATCCGAACGGAGAAGACGTCAATATCGGTTGGCATCAAATCGCAAAAGATTGGGACGGTGGTAAACAGGTAATTACTGACCCAGTCAAGTTAGATGATAAAGGGGATTATCGGTCATTAGATGCAATGGCATCAGACCTGATTAATACCTGTATTCCGGTGCAATACCGCAGTGACCCACGCTTAGTTGTATTAGTTGGGCCTGATTTAGTCGCGGCTGAACAATACCGACTTTATCAAGCGGCTGATAAGCCAACCGAAAAAATCGCGGCTCAAATGTTGGGAACCACAATTGCAGGTCGCCCTGCGATTATCCCGCCATTTATGCCGGGCAAACGCATGGTTGTGACATATCTGTCAAACCTGCATATCTACACCCAACGCAATACGCGTCAGCGTAAAGCGGAGTTTGTAGAAGACCGTAAGCAGTATGAAAACAAATATCTGCGTAATGAAGGATATGCACTGGAATATCCAGAGTTATATGCCGCTTATGATGAAAGCGCGGTCACAATTGGTGAAATTACTGAACCTGCTGAAAAGGTCGGTGAATAAACCATGCTATCACCTGCTCAACGTCATCGGGCTAGCGTTGAACTACGCCAAAAGCTAGAACAGCAACAGGCCGTCACTATCGCAGATGGTGCCAGTATGCACTTACAGGCGAGAGCGATTGAGCAGGATGTCAAAAGACTGCGTGAGCAACCGACAACAGCTGACCGCGTGGAAATGAAAAAGCGGGAGTTACTCCCCGCTTATCTTCCCACCGCTGAACGCTATTTGTCCGAGGGGGAGGTCTACCGAAACCCGATTTTTGCTTACTGCACCGTTTGGCTATTTGATGTTGGGGATTTCGACAAGGGATTGGATTGGGCAGATATTGCCATTGAGCAAGGACAGCTCACCCCAGACAATTTCCGCAGTAATTTTCCGGCCTTTGTTGCTGACACTATCTTAGCGTGGGCAACATTGGAAAATGAAGCGGGAAACAGTATTGAGCCTTATTTTTCAAGAACCTTTAAAAATGTCACTGAAAAGTGGCGAGTTCACGAAAAAATCAGGGCTAAATACTACAAATTTGCTGCATTGAATTTGCTAAGAAGCAATATCAATCAGGATGCGAAAGCCAGCGCCATTGATTGTGTTGATACATTGGAGCAAGCCGCATCCTATATGGAAAAAGCACGACAGCTTAATCCGAAAGTGGGTGTTGATACGCATTTAAAACGGATCGCCATGCGCATTCGAGCGTTAACAACCGAATAAAAACGACTACCGCAAGCCGAAACGGGCGCGGTGGAGGTATGACAATCATGTCATTAACCGTGGAAACCGGACTGCCCGTTTTTTTTATTACAAGGATAGAAAATGAAATCAGAAACAATGGTTGGCGCGATATTGATATTACTCATTATTGCAGTGTGTTTATTGTTATCTCTGGGCTTTTCTTGGGGAATATTAAGTGTCTGGAATTGGTTCTCAATTTCAGCCGAATTAAATACGGTAGTGCCTGTAAATTGGGGAACGGTTATTGGGCTATCAGTCATTTTATTTGTATTGCGAAGTATATTCTGGCGGAGTGATTCAAAGTAGCGAGCGATAAATTATGTTTAATGGCAACGATTTAAATTATCAATCGGTCGAAATAACTAATGATGGTTTTTGGCCTGATATTAATTTAGCTGACTTTCAAAGACAGCGCCAAATACCACCGGATTTAAATCATGAGTTATTAACGGATGCGTTATTAGCCAGTGTTGCTGAAATTAATTTATCGCTCGAATCACTGAAAAAACAATTGTTGTCTAAAGGGTATAACACTGCAAATGATGCTCCGGGAGCAAAAGCCAATGGGCAAAACGCATTGTGTGCACAATATAAAAAGGCGCTCTATGCACGGGCTAAAGCGGATTTGATAGGCGAAATAACATCAATTGTCAGCCGTGCGGCAAATCCGAAGCAAGAAAACCCTGAAACAAAGAATAATTTACTCGCAGAAGCCGCATTTGTGATCCGCAATATGAAAGGCTTAAAACGTGTCACGGTGGCGATGATATGAATAAATTAAAAAGCCTAACTGATTTTTTAAAAGCCAATTTACCGCCACGCGTCTGTGATGTTGAATTTAAAAGCGAAATGGACGAAATACAGTTTATCCGCGCGCATCGGGATTTAGGCTTAGACCAATATCAAATGATGATACGACAAAGTGAAGCTGTCATTTCATGGGGGCGTTTTCCTTATCGACTGATTCACCCTGATTATATCCCTTTGCTAATTGATGCGTGGGCATGTGAACAAGATAACGAGTTAGGCAATAGCAATATCGAACAAGAACCGCCATCTATGATTGTTGAAGTTGATGACGAAACAGCCGTTGTCATTGTGTCAATTTCACTCGCTGAGCCCGTTGTGATGAAAGAAGACATAAACGGGATTGTTCCTTTTGATGGTAAACGTTGGTCACTGGCAGATACCGAATTTGGATACGCAGAACACGCTGAAATTTATAGTGACGTGAAAAATGATAATTAAAGGCCAATTGAGCAAAGAGCAATTTGCAGAAATGCAAAAAGCGTTAAAAAACCTTGAATTACCAGAAAAGAAAAAACAGCGTTTTTTATGGCGCATGGCGAAATATGGCGTAATTGCATCAGCAAAACGAAATGTTAAAAATCAACAATCGCCTGATGGTCAAGCTTGGAAAAAAAGGCAAAGTAATTATAAGAAAAAAATGCTTCGTAATATGCCTAAATTATTGCATATCAGGGAGATGCCTGAAACAGATTCGGTAAGAATTTATTTACAAGGTGGAAATTATCATAGTGGCGGTAAAAAATTAAGTGCGGGTGTTGTTGGTTTCACTCAACAACATGGAATGAAAGCAACAATAAGAAAACGTGATGTTCAATCAAAAAAAACAACTGAGCGTGAAGCCACAAAGAAACAAGCAAAAAAATTACGTGATTTAGGATATCAGGTTAAATCTGGGAAACGTTGGAAAAAACCAACTGTAAAGCATATTTGTGAAAATATGGATATGGGGCAAGCAGGTTTATTAATTAGAAAGTTAAGTGAAAAACCACCTAAAAATACATGGTCGATAGATGTTCCATCCCGTGTTTTTTTAGGCATGAGCGATAGCGATTTTAAAAAGGCACTCGCAAGGCAGTTACAAGGGATTGGATTTGGCGCTGATGTTAAAGCGCAGGATATTAAATAAAAGGACTTAACTATGTGGCCTAACATTCAGGTTAATCAAGTCAATCAGTTACAAGGCGAAACCAAAGAAATTGAGCGTGTTTTGCTGTTTGTGGGCAAAGGGAAGAGCCATATTGGTGAAACCTTACCTGTTAATACTCAAACTGATTTAGATACATTATTGGGGGTAGAAAATAGCCCTTTAAAGTCGAATATCAAGGCAGCAATGGCGAATGCTGGGCAGAATTGGTTTGGTTATGTTCACGTCTTGCCCGAGAGCGCAGCCGAAACCGATTTTGTTGATGCGGTAATGAAAGCGCAATCTGTTGCCAGTGTTGAGGGCTATGTCTATATCGGTGATGCCACCAAAGCAACAATTAAAGCTGCGCAAACACTCCGCGCAAATCTAATGGCGAAGTTTGGGCGCTGGACATGGGCAATTCTTTCTGTCGCAGGGTTACAAGCAAAAGAAACGTGGCAACTAGCCTTAACGCGCCTTGGTGAGCTTCAAAAAGGCGAAGCGGTTGAATCTATTCAATTAGTGCCTACTTTTTGGGGAAATGAAGCGGGCGTATTGGCGGGGCGTTTATGTAACCGTGCGGTTACCATTGCCGATAGCCCGGCTCGGGTAAAAACAGGCGCTCTGCTTGATTTAGGCAGCGTTGATAAACCCAAAGACGATAGCGGTGTGGAGATTGACTTAGCCACCTTGCAAGCGTTGGAAAAACTCCGTTATAGCGTGCCAATGTGGTACCCCGACTATGACGGCATGTATTGGTCAGATGGTCGCACTTTAGATGTTGAGGGCGGTGATTTTCAAGCGATTGAAAACCTGCGTATTGTTGATAAAGTCGCGCGTCGCGTTCGTTTACAAGCTATTGCAAAAATTGCAGACCGTAGCTTAAACAGTACACCAAACAGCATTGAAAACCACAAATCTTATTTTGCTCGCACTATGCGTGAAATGTCACGCAGTGCAGAAATTAACGGGGTTACGTTCCCCGGTGAGTGCAAGCCACCGCAAGACAATGACGTCGTGATTGTGTGGAAAACCAAAAATACGGTTGAAATTTATATCACAGTAAGAACGTATGAATGTCCGAAAGGAATTACGGTCAGTATCTTACTGGATGCTAGCTTGGAGAGCGCATAATGAGCCAACGTTTATCTGGTCAATCCTTTGACTTTAATATTGATGGTGACTTAATTCACGTCGAAAAAGTGAGCCTATCCATTACTGATAATACCGCAGCCGCGCAAACCAAAGGTATGCCCGACGGTTTTGTCGCGGGTGATGTGAGCGCAGAGGGTGAAATCGAAATTAGTACAAAATATTTTGAGATTATCGTCGCAAAAGCGCGGGCGGCAGGTTCATGGCGTGGGATTAAGCCAATGGATTTCCTTTGGTACGCCAAGGCAGGCAATGAAGAAATGAAAGTCGAATCATTCGGTAATAAATTGATTCTGACTGATATTTTAGATACCGATCCCAAAGGTGGCGCACTCACTACTCACAAAATTAAATATCTGGTTACGAGTCCTGATTTTGTGCGTATTAAAGGCATTCCTTATTTGGAATCTGAGTTAACTCAAACCCTTATCGGATAATAGGGATAATTTGTTCATGGAAGAACACGAAAAAACATTTATTACAATGGTTATTATCGGGGCGCTAATTAGCATTGGTCAAATGCTAACAGGGGCTGAACCTATCACCATCAAGTTATTTGTGAGTCGGGTAATTTTAGGGGCGGCAACCTCTGTCGCTGCCGCTGCACTTTTAATTTGGATCCCCGACCTTTCACCGCTTGCCCTTGTTGGATGTGCGTCCGCATTAGGGATTGCCGGATATCAAGCGGTTGAAATGTGGATTAGAAAACGTGGAAGCGCACTGTTAAAAGGGAAATTTAAGCAATGAGCAAATTACCACCAAGAGGCATTCGTAACAATAACCCCGGTAATATTCGCCACGGTGATAAATGGCGAGGTTTACACCCTGAGCAAACAGATAAATCATTTTGCCGATTTATCGCACCGGAATGGGGGTATCGGGCGCTGTTTATTTTAATGCGTACCTATGAGCGAAAACACAAAATTTGCTCTATTCGTGAAATTATTAACCGCTATGCACCACCAGTGGAAAATAACACTGAGGGCTATATTCAGCGTGTCGCAAAAGAGTTAGGGGTTAGTCCTGATGATTGCTTATCTGTTATGCAAAAAGACGTTTTGTTTGCTTTAGCGGATGCCATTACTCGTGTCGAAAATGCGGGGCAGCAACCTTGGGGCATTGCCGAATTCGAAAAAGGATATGCATTAATATGACAAAACAACTCGCGCTGATAATTGCTTTATTGGCCTGTGCCTTTGGCGCGGGTTGGAAAGTCAACAGCTTATATCACGATAGCATTGAGCTAACCGCAAGTAGGACAGCAGCAAAAATCAAAGGGGATATTGAAAAAATATCAAGTGAGTCCGGTCAAAAGCTGGAAGAACAATTGGAGGGGATTGCCAATGCTGCCCCCAGAGAAATACGCACTGAAATTATTAAGCCTGTGTTTACTAACGTTTGTGTTAGTGATGAGTTTGTCAGCATGTACAACCAAACCGCCGACAATATCGAGCGTGAATTATCAGGAAAACCTGTTAAAAAAATGCTCGACGGACATTCCGAGACTCGCAGGAACAACAGGCCGTGATATCTCAGAGCCATTAGAAAAAATGGCTATTTTATACGGTCAATGTGCCGCACGGCACAACCAATTAACGGACGAAATCAGAAAGAGAAAGGAACTATCTCATGACTAAAAAAATTATCACTTTAACGATTAACGAAAAAGACGTTAGCTTTGAGCCAAATATCACGGCTTATAACGGCATGATTAACGATATGTCGATGGACAATAAAGTTGCTCCGCTGACCACTTATTTAAAACGTATTGTCACCGCTGAAAGCAAGGAATATTTAGACGAATTACTCAGCTTTCCGGGGGCTGCCGCACAACTTGCCGAAGCAGTAAACAAAGAATACGCGCCAAAGCTGGAAATTAGCGTAAAAAACTAAAAAACCGTGTTCGTGCAATTGAGCGTAATGAGTTAGAGCAATTCATTGCGCTCAGAAAACACTATTTACCTCATGAGCCGGACACGGAAGAAAATCTCGCTACTGCAATCTGGTTAGATAACCGCCACTGGGAAAACACGCAAATTGCAGTCGCAAATGGAATTGTATTAGCGTTTAAAGGTGACTCATGAGCGAGTTAGATTTTACTCTCAGCCTTATCGACAATATCACAAAGCCTATTCGACAAGTGCAATCGGCTGTCTCTAATTTTGCTAGAGACAGCCAAGTCGCCTTTGGTAAAATTGCTGTAGGCGGTGCAGGTCTTGCCGGGGCGTTCTGGTCTATTAAAAGCATCCTTGACCCTGCCATTGAAATGAATGACGCCATGATGAGTGCATCATTACAGGGTATTGATGATGGCATCATGTCTAAAGTGTCTAAAGACGCCCTGAAATTCGCATCCCAATACGGAAAATCATCCATTGATTTTGTCAATTCCACTACGGCAATCAGCAAAGCCATTAACAATGTCACGCAGCAAGATTTGCCACAATTAACCCGTATTACTAATACGACAGCCGCGGCATTAAAAACCACATCAACCGAAGCCACCGAATACATGGGGCAAATGTTCAATCAGTTTGAAAACCAAGCCAATGCCGTTGGGCATGTTAAATTTGCTGAAGATTTGGCAGGTAAGGCCGTGTATATGTCAAAAGCATTTGGCGTTTCGATGGCTGAAATAACAGGTTTGATGGAGGGCGCAAAAAATGCAGGTACGCAATTTGGCGTCGGGATTGATGAGCAGCTTGCGGTATTGGGTGAGCTGCAAAGAACGCTAGGCGGTGAGTCATCGGGAGCGTATGAAGCATTCCTCAAAACAGCTACTGATAGCGGTAAAAAACTCGGCCTGTCATTCGTCAATGCGTCAGGTCAGATGTTATCCATGCCTGAAATGCTGGATAAATTGCAGGCCAAGTATGGCAAGAGTATTGAGGGCAATTTAAAAGCCCAAAAAGAAATTGAAGCGGCCTTTGGTGATTCTGCCGTCGTGGTCAAACAGCTTTATGGCAATGTTGATATTTTGCGTAAAAATATTGGTTTCTTAGGTGCCAGTGATGGAATGAAGCGTACCACGGAGCAAGCCGCAAAATTAGCCAATCCGTGGGAACGGCTTATGTCTATTTGGCAATCTATCCGTATTGCCATTGGTATGACGTTATTACCTGTCATTACCCCATTAATCGATAAACTCGCGGAAGGTGGTCAAACCCTTGTACGATGGTTTACGTTATTCCCCAATATCGCCCGGTGGGTCGGTTATATCACTATGGGAACACTCGGATTTGCTTCCGCAGGTGCTGCCGCCAATATCGTGATGGGTATTTCCAAATTTATCATGGCAGGGTTAAGTATCATCATGGGGGTCTTTAGTGGCGTGCTAAAAATGGGCACTGCCGCTATCTGGCTTTATCGCACTGCAATATTGGCATGGAATACCGCCCTTAAATTTATTCGTGGCACATTATTAGCTGTGCGTATTGCTGCAATGGCGGCAGGTGTCAGTTTTTCATTTATGAGCTGGCCTATTTTACTAATTATTGGTGCTATCGCCCTACTCGCTTATGGCATCTATAAACTTATTAAACATTGGGATGCAGTAAAAGCCGCAGTAATGAACACGACAGCGTTTAAAGTGGTAGCGATAGCTGTTCGCATGGTTGGATTAGTTGCCGCACAAGCGTGGGAATGGATGGCACAAAAATGGCAAGAATTTAAAGACTATTTCGGTGATACGTTGGTTTTCAAAACGATTATTGCCATGTCTGAACTAATTAGCCAAGCGTTTAATACCGCATGGAATGCCATTGCAGATGGTTGGGCGGCACTTTGGGGCGCATTTGAAAACTTCTCATTAATTGACACATTCGACAGCATGATTAAGGGGGTTGTTAAGCTGTTCTTTGACGCATGGGAAACTATCGAATCATCCTTTGCTAAAACGTTTAACGGCATTATCGACCTGTTAAATTATCTGCCGGGCGTCAATATTGAAACCAAAACCACCGGAACCGTTGACGGCTCACCCGCCCCAGCAGGTGCAGCAGGTTTGTTGGTCGGAGGGCAACTTAGTGGTGTAGAGAAAGGCGGCATTAGTCGGCAAATCAGCAATAACCGAACCCAATCGATTGATAACAGCAAGCGATACGATACAGTAAATATCAATGTGACAAACGGAATGTCGCCAACGGATTTAGCGGAATGGACTGCGCTTGATAATGGATAATTTACTCTACATTGATTTATTAATTACAAACCGAGATTTGACATTAAACTCCGGCAATGAGCCGGAGTTATGCAATAACCGTCAATCAATCACCCAAGATGTGGCACACCGTATTATTGAAAGCGGACTCGCCACCCAATTAGTGGCAGAGCGTAGCCCAACATTACGCGCGGACATTCGCACGCAAATGGAAATCTTGGTTGAAAGTGATGAACGGTTAGTTCCGGGTACCGTTGTGATTGATGAAGAAAATACCAAGCGACTTTGGGTGACGGCTGATACTTATGATTTTGGCCGTATCAATTTAGGGGTAAATTATGAACAGTAAAAATATCCCTGAAATTGATTATGAGCAGGTTTTACGTGATAGCGGGATGCCAGTCTCAGAGGACGAAATTAGCGATAAATTTGCGGAAATTGTCCACGATGAGGGCTTTGTCACCAATACCTCAGACATGTCCCCATTTTGGCGTTTAATTAATACCATTGTGACAAAGCCTGTTCGCTGGCTTACGGAAGCATTAATTAATGTCACCTTGAAAAATATGTATTTAGCCACTGCATCAGGGCAATGGCTAGATATGTTTGCATGGGGCGTCAATTTAACGCGCAAGCCTGCCACCGAAGCAAAAGGCGTCATCCGTTTTTATCGTGCCGTAGGTGCGGGAACGGTCACCATTCCAGCCGGAACTATCGTGCAAACAGAACGCATCAACGGAATTATTTACAGCATGAAAACCGTTGAAACAAAAGCGATAAACACCGATAGCGCGTTAGTGCCGGTTATCGCTGAAAATGCCGGAGGGGCTTATAATCTTGCTCCTGGTTATTTTCGTATTTTACCCGTGGCGATTGCAGGTATTGAGCGTGTTCAAAGTGAAGATAATTGGTTATTAGTTCCGGGTGCTAACGCAGAAAGCGACAATGATTTGCGTGACCGCTGCCGCAATCAATATAACTTAGTCGGTCAATATCACACTGATGCGGTTTATCGTGGAATGATAGCGAATGTTGTTGGCTTGAGTATTGACCGCATTTTCTTTTTGCATGATGCGCCCCGTGGTGCAGGTACCGCCAATGCGTATTTGTTATTGGACAGTGGCGTCACCAGTCAGCCTTTTATCGACAAAGTGAATGATTATATTAATGCACAAGGCCACCACGGGCACGGTGATGATATGCAGTGCTTTCCTATGCCGGAAACGCAACATATATTAAAAATCACGTTATTTGTGCAAAGCGTGGAAAACCTCACCACTGAGGAACTGCAAAAACTCAAACAAGATACGGGCGATTTGGTGCGTTGTGCGTTTCGTGAAAACACCAATTATGATGTCAAAAAAACATGGCCATATTCGCGCTTTTCATTCTCAAATTTAGGTCGTGAGTTACATAAACAGTTTTCCGTCTTGGATTCTATTGTGTTTAGCATTCCCGACATTGTCAGTGATTTAAGCGTCCCACGCCTAAAATCGCTCACGATAGAGGTACAAAATGCCCGAGTTTAAAGAACGATTAAAGCGATTGCAGTTGCCATCATGGATGAACCTTGGTGAGCTCGCCACATTATTGCGTGCAGCAAAGCGGTTTTGGGAAATTATTTATAGCTGGTTAACGTGGCCTTTAGCGCAATTAGACCCCGACACATGCACTGAGCCATTATTAAACTTGTTGGCCTATCAGCGCGATATCCACCTCTTTAATAATGAACCGTTGGATTTATACCGCAAGCGCGTGAAATATGCGTTTATCAACGCTAAAGATTCCGGCAGCGTCGCGGGGTTTATTGAGATATTTAAACGCCTTGGCGTCGGCTATGTCGAAATTAACGAGCGACAGCCGGATATTGACTGGGACGTCATTATTTTACGTGTCAGCGACGGTCAAATCGCCAATAACCCGGATTTGTTATTACAAATCATTAGGCAGTATGGGCGAACATGTAGGCGCTATCGCTTTGAAGTCATAGCGGTGCATGAGTTAGGTATGCGCGTGGGCTTTGTTGAAGCTGATTATATTTGCTATTACGCCACGCTGCCCAACCAGCCATTGTTTATTCGAATTGGACAAATTACCGCGTCAAGTGAAACCTTTGGCGCATCATTAATGTAAAGGACTACATTCATGGCATCAGTTATTACTTTAGCTTTCGAAAATTGGAAAGCCCAAGAAGCGGCAAGCGGTAAGGCCGTATTGTTGGATGAATTCGTGTTCGCCAATGTGCCGAATTTAGACCCGACACAACCGATTGACCGCAACGAAAAATTACCTCCTGCAAATCAAATAGTTCACCGTCAAGCAGTCAACAAAGCAGGGTTAGCCAGTGAAAATGCTGTGGCCTATAGTGTCACTATGGGCGCTGACGTCGGTAACTTTGATTTCAACTGGATAGGCTTATTAAATAAAGCATCCGGTACGGTTGCAATGATTACCCATGCACCAACCCAAAAGAAACTCAAAAACCAAAATGGGCAGCAAGGGAACGTATTAACCCGCTCATTTATATTGGAATTCCAAGGTGCAGCCGAAGAAACCCAAATTAAAACCAGTGCAGAAACGTGGCAGATTGATTTTACTGCCCGCTTGTCTGGAATTGATGAAATGCAGCGCCTGATTAATGTTGATAGCTATGGCGCGGCTGCATTCTTTAATGATGGTTTTGAAGTCACCCGCAGTGGTGAACAATATACCGTTAAAAAAGGCTTGGGCTATGTTGGCGGTTTGCGCGGTGAATTGGCACAAAACCAGATTTTAAATGGTTTACGCAACACTAAAGTGTATGCCGATTTTAGTTATCAAGGGAACATTGTTAGCCAGTGGAACACGGTTGTTAAAATCACATCAACAGCAACATTAAATAATTATGTTGATGCGGCTGGATTTACTCACCAAGTATTTGCCATTGCAAGCATTGATGCATCAGGGAATGTAAAAGATTTGCGCTCAATGGGGGCTTTAAGTAGCCAAGAAATCAGCGCATTAGAAACTCGTTTAAAATTAGATTTAAGTAAAAAAATTGATAAAGCCAATATTACCCATCAAATGGGGAATAGTACTGAGTTGGTAGTTAGCCAACAGCTTCTGGCTACCGAATTAGGCAAGAAACAACCAGCAGGAAATTACGCCCCAGCGGGTGACTATGCAACCAACACTGCATTAAACAACGGGCTAAATGGAAAGCTTGATAAAACGAATGTTGTGCAAGGTATTGGTACATCCACAACACAAGTTATGAGCCAAGACGCAGCGACTAAAGCATTTGCAAGTAAGCATTTAGTTAAAGATATTGGCTATGGTCAAACGGCTCTAATATCTCCTGAAAATAAACATCAAATAGTTGCTCGTGATTCGGGTAGTTCGGGATTGGTTAACAACACTACGGGGTTACATGTTTGGCGCTTTAGTGAAAACGGAACAATGACGGATGGACTAATCCCGATTGGCAATGGTGGAACTGGCGCAAAAACAGTTAATGAAGCAAGGCAAAATCTAAGCCTTTACAGCAAAACTGAGGTCGATTTAATCGCAGTTCCCATCGGTGCTTCAATTCTTTGGAATGTTGCAACTTCAATACCTAATAATTTTTGGGCTAATGAAGGAAGGGCTTTTTCGGCTACTGAATATCCGGAAGCCGCAAAAATATTTCCATCTTTGCGTCTACCCGATGATAGAGGATATGCAATTCGAATTGCGGATAACGGTCGAGGCATTGATTCTGGGCGTACTGTAGGAACGTATCAAGAAGATGCAACAAGAGAAATTACAGGAAAATTATCATCAACCATTAATGGAAATAATTCCCCCGTTGCTGATGGGGCATTTGGTTTTTTAGAGTATACAAATTCAAAAACAACTGGTGCCCATTGGGGTGAAAAGGCTAATGCAATTTACGATTTTAAAACATCGAGAGTCGTTCCAACTTCTCATGAGTTTAGAATGAAAAACGTAGCTAAAATTTTAATAACGAGAATGAAATAATGAAATATTCAACTGAAATTCAAAAAGCTAAATTTGATGATAATGGGTTAGCTATTATTGCAGGGTGGGCAGAGGTTTATCTTTGTGACCCAATGACCCGCGAATATGTCCGGGCTTCATTAGATAATGTTCCATTTTGTGGCTCAGTTGTTGCTGATGCGTATTTGGATAAACCCGATTTACCAACAAAAGAGAATGTCGCCATTCTTCGCAGTGAAGATGATAAATCATGGATTCATGTTGCTGACTATCGCGGTAAAACTGCTTACAGTACGGAAACCCGCCAACCGATTGAAATTGATTTTATTGGTGATTTGCCTGACACACTAACTCTTTTAGAGCCTAAAACTGAATTTGATATGTGGAATGGTAAAAAATGGGTAACAGATACTGATGCGCAAAAAGCGATGCTAGTCGAACAAGCAGAACAGGAAAAAACTCAGCGTTTAGAAGAGGCAGAGCAAAATATCTTAATGCTTGAGCGCAAAGTGCGATTAGGAATGGCAACCGCTGAAGAAATTGAACTTCTTAAGCAGTGGGAAATTTATAGTGTCAAAGTATCTGATATTGATACATCAACCGCACCGGATATCGAATGGCCAGTGAAACCATAGTTCACCCAAGATGGCGTAAATCATTGATGAAAATGTCCCCGACTATGTCGGGGTTAACATGTTCGATGGTGCCAGCACATCCGTTTGTCTACGGACTTGGGCAAAAAACCGATACAGGCTGCTATTTAAGCCCAACCAACGCCATTAATCATATTGCAAAGAAACTGGCGGGTGCGGGTGAAACTGACATTGTTATCATGATGGTCTGCGCTAAATCGCAGGTCGAATTTATGTCATTGTTGCAAGTGTTTTCGTCTGTATTTCCATTGCCTGTTTTCTCACAGGTGGAACGCATGGCAAAAACAGCGGCTAATCTGCAAGTCACCAAAATGCAATTGCCGGGCAAACAGTTTGGCGGCTTACCCAAACCGCAGGCACTATCAACATCAACAAGTCGGGCAACAATTAATGCCCAATTGATAGAACAGGCAAAAAATAGCGCAGGCAGCGCAAGCGGTATTGATGCCATGAAATCTGCTATGTCCGGCTTTAAATCAGCAAGAGAGAACGCACTTAAAGAGATTGGCAATAAACTCACTGATTTACTCGGGAAATCCGTGGTTATTTGGAGTTTTACGGGCAAAGGTACAGGCGATTATTTAGCGGAACGGCTACAAAAAGATATCCCTGAGCCAGATGCCATTTTTACATTGGCTACACTGTTTGCAGGAAGCGAACTGGCACCACTAAAAGGAATGCTTCATGATCCAACAAAATCAATCAACAGCACAGAACCCGACAATCACGCTCGCCCTTGATGGTGAAGCTATTCCGCTGAAAAACATCAAAGTTAATTCGTCTATTCAATTTCAAGATAAAGACCAGTCCGGTCAAACGTCTAGCACATCCGTAGCGGAGCAAGGTATTAAGCCTCAAGAGTTGCGCATCACGGGTGTGATTAATTTTATTGATGAAAAAATCCTCACGCGCCTATTTACCTTAGCGAGAGCCACAGAAAACGGGAAGCTAAAACGTTATCGGGTAGCAAATCATACCGCTAAAGCGATTAATTTTCGCATTGGTACTTTTACCAACAATATTGATGCCAGCGAAATCGACGGGCAAATGGCGTGGCAAGTCACGTTCACATTAAGAGAGCATTTATCCGTATCTGAGAAAAAAGACGCCAGAGCCGCAGCCCAAGTCAAAGCGAAAAAACAAACGGGCAACCCGAAAGCACCGACGGCAGGGTCACAAGAAGAAAAAGACGAATTAAGTTGGTTTGAAAGCACGGTTTTGAAACCGATTGATGATTTAGGGAATAAATAATAATGAAACCCATTAGCCGCTGTTATTTATCTAATGATGAAGTCCATATTGTGGATGCTAAAATCATGCTTGAACTATCAGCCTGTGGTCGTGGTTTTTTGACGGTTGAGACAGAAAATGATTACACAGGTAAATTAGTTCGCTTTGATACGGGGTACACGGATTCATTGTATCGATATTTCACTGGATATGTTGAGCGGTCACAACCTGCCGATAATGGCTTTCAAAAATTATTTGTTCGTGAGCTCGTTGGCTTGTTTGATAAAATGTGGCCATGTTCATTCCAGCACCCTACATTAAAAACCATCACCGACTATCTACACGAAAATAGCGGCCTAACCTTTATTTTGCCCGATGCGCAATATATCAATACACCTATTCCTCATTTCACCCACAATGGTACCGGATATCAACTACTCACTAATTTAGGGGCAGTTTTTAGTATCACTGATTATGTGTGGTACCAAATGCCCGATGGTAAAGTTTTTGTCGGCAGTTGGGTTGATTCGATGTTCACAGCCGATAACCACGAAATACCTACAGAGTTTTCGAAAAATCAATCTGCTGGTAACAGCGCCACTTATCCATTAATCCCCGCTTTACGTGCTGGAACCGTGGTAAATAATCAGCGGGTTAATAAAATTCAGCTTGAAAATGACGATATTACGCTCTATTGGACAGCCGCAAATCCACTGACAGGGAAAGCCGAAAATAAGAGTCCAATTCAAAAGCAAATTGATAAAGCTTATCCCGAATTATCAGCGGGTTTGCATTTACCAAAATTCGCGCGAATTGAATCACCGAGCGAGTCAGTTAGTGCCGGTGATATTTCTGACCCATTCAGACCGAAATATGCCGTTGACGTACAATTGCTAGATAGTGACGGTAACGAATCAGCCGCACCAACTTACAAAGCCGTACCTTTACCACTACCAATGGCAGGCGGTGAAAGCGGTATGTTTCAATTTCCACCGGAGGGAACATTAGTCGAAATTGCTTTTGAGGGCGGCAGGCCAGATAAACCGTTTATCCGGCAAACGCTCAGTCAAAATAATACCCTACCGGACATACAACCAGGGGAGCAATTGCAGCAACAGCGCAAAGAAGTTTTTCAGCGTGTAACCCAAGATGGTAGTTGGAACCGTGAAACTGACCAAAGCATTAATGAAGCGTCAATGTTACGTATTATCAAAGCGGACAAAGAACAGCGCGAACTGGTCGCGAGGGAAACCACGGTACAGGCTAATGATACATTAACCATTTTAGGTACCAAGAAATTATTAGCAGGCGCAATACAGCTATTATCTGAGGGTGACTACTCAATCGCCACATCATCAAATTATGTCGCCAGTATTGAAAAAGACATGACCCTTGATGTTGGGCAAAACTCAAGTATCACCGTGGGACAAAAGCTGATAGAGAAAGTTGGACAAATAAAACAAAGCATTGCAGGCGCACAGCAACAAATTATAGCGCCTGTTATTTGGATAGGTAGCCAGCAAATCAACGTCGCACAGCTAATGATAGACACACTTGATGTAGTGAAAGAATTAGCTGAATTGACAGCCGCGCACACTCACGGCAATACAGGTGCGCCATTAAACGCGCAAGATATCAAAGGCACTGGCACCAAGTCAGACACCTTGAATAAAAAGTATTCTCCCGTCATTGGGAAGTAAAGTTATCGTCCACCATTTGCCCACCGAGTGTGGGCTTTTTTATGCATCCAATATAGCAGCCTGAGCGCAACTCAGAGCGCACCAATCACCAAACTACACCACGCAATAAATAAAATGGATCGCACTCACTGCATTGCGCTGGCGAGTCACTGCGCCCACGAAAGAAAAGATTTCACCACGTAAAACGCACTACACCGCACCCGCCTGCACAATTTGGATCTAAAAATTATTTCAGTTTTAAAATTCTACAAAACATATCGCCAAGCAGCGCCAATACTAGGGAGTTGCCGAAAATCTCAAACTGAAATGTTTGAAAAGAATTTCAATAGATTTCAGTTTTTAGATCACGAAATGGATCGCGCCAAAAACGCAACCCGATGAAAGAAAAAAGAAATTTCTATTTTACGTGGGTTTTATTGGATCATGAAATAAACCGCATAATTTCAAAAAGTCAGTAACCATGCGGCTTGAGAAGAAATGAAAAACTGAAATGAGTGTTACTTTATTCTACCTAAAGAGTATTTGAACATTGGATAACCTGTTTCGTCTTTACCATCAGCTGTACTTAATAAAACCCATTCTTTAGTTTCTAAGTAGTTATTCACCTCATATGGCTGATAAGTCTCTTTAACTTCTTTAACGCTATTAATTTCAAATGTCTCTGTAGTCATATTTAACTCCAAAAAGTAGGTGAATATAGATGATACATCCAAACTAAATAAACAATAGATTCAAAAGTTATTAATGTGACATGTCACGAAAATCAAAGACGGTAAAAAACTTCAGGGGACAAAAAAGGGGCAATGCCTACTAGATACAAAAAAGCCACTTAGTTAAAAGTGGCTTATCATACTGATATTACAGTTTAATTTTAGTGGGTTGTGGGGGGTTCGAACCCCCGACCTAATGATTAAGAGTCACCTACTCTGCCAACTGAGCTAACAACCCGATACAAAATATTTAACGCCTAACAATTGCTACAGTCAATATGATTCTGCTATTTTTATTACCTAAGTTAATTTTAAGTTGCGAATGTAAAATTTAAGAAAACTAATGCTTGAATAAACATCACTTCGCTCCTAACAAGATAACTTTTCCTTACTCTAATTGAGATTTGTGTCACAATATTTCACGCAAACATAACCACAAAATTAAAAAAAAGACTGTGGCTAATTATCACAAACCACTACGGACATCTTTAGTATGGAAGAAAATGCGAATTCACTATCAACACAACCCAATGCTGATCGTAATCAGCTAAAACGCAGCCTTAGTAACCGCCATATACAACTTATTGCGATTGGTGGAGCAATTGGAACAGGCTTATTTATGGGGTCTGGCAAAACCATTTCACTCGCAGGCCCATCGATTATCTTTGTGTATATGATAATTGGTTTTGTGCTATTTTTTGTGATGCGCGCAATGGGTGAACTGCTACTTTCTAATCTGAACTACAAATCATTCAGTGATTTTTCTGCTGACCTTATCGGTCCATGGGCAGGTTTTTTTGTCGGTTGGACGTACTGGTTCTGCTGGGTTATCACCGGTATTGCCGATATCATTGCCATTACATCCTATGTGAGCTTTTGGGTGCCTGATTTTCCTGAATGGGTAACCTCATTTATTTGCGTGGTCACCTTATTAACGCTTAACCTAGTTTCTGTCAGGCTTTTCGGTGAGCTCGAATTTTGGTTCGCCATGATAAAAATTGTTGCCATTGTGGCTCTCATTGCAGTAGGTGGCACATTAATTGCCATGAATTTCCAATCCCCTACGGGTCACACGGCATCTTTAAGTAACATTTGGAATGATGGCGGAATGTTCCCTATGGGGATCAGTGGTTTCTTTGCTGGCTTTCAAATTGCTATTTTTGCGTTTGTGGGAATTGAATTGGTGGGTACGGCAGCAGCAGAAACACGCGATCCAGAAAAATCTTTGCCAAAAGCTATCAACGCGATCCCTATCCGGATTATTGCATTTTATGTCTTATCTTTAATTGTCATTATGGCTGTTACACCTTGGCGAACCATATTGGCCGATAAAAGCCCATTTGTAGAGATGTTTGTCTTGATAAGCCTACCCGCAGCGGCAAGCATTGTTAACTTTGTGGTGCTAACTTCCGCAGCCTCTTCCGCAAATAGTGGTGTATTTTCCACCAGTCGAATGCTTTTTGGGCTTTCAAAAGAAGGGGATGCGCCAAAGCAGTTCAGCCAATTATCGAAAAAAGCCGTGCCGGCTACTGGGCTAATTTTTACTTGTATCTGCCTCAGCTTTGGTATTGTTCTGATCTATTTTATTCCTGATATTATGCATGCATTTACGCTAGTCACCACCGTGTCTGCTATTCTCTTTATGTTTATTTGGAGCATGATTTTATATAGCTATTTAAATTTCCGTAAAAAACGCCCTGAAATGCACAAAACATCTCATTACAAAATGCCTGCTGGAATTGTGATGTCATGGTTAAGCCTCGCTTTTTTCGCTTTTATGGTCGTGCTATTGGCATTCCAGCACGATACAAGACAAGCCTTAATTGCCACACCAGTTTGGTTTATTTTACTATTCATTGGTTACCAGTTCGCTAAGCGCAGAAAGAACCAATAATGATGAATAATAAATAGCAAAAAGGCCGAATAACAGTATCGTTACTCGGCCTTTTTCGTTTATAAACTTGCTCGATTAGCTTGCTTTATATTCTGCCTCAGCCTCATCAAAACGAGCTTGAGCTGCTGCACTTGGTGCTTTAGTCATTAAACTCACAACAACAATAGCGATTGTTGCTAATAAGAAACCTGGGATGATTTCATACAAATCAAACCATTTGTATTTTATCCAAACTAATACTGTCACAGCACCGACTATCATTCCTGCAAGTGCACCTGTACGCGTCATTCGTTTCCACATTACAGAAATTAAAACAACAGGGCCAAATGCAGCGCCAAAGCCCGCCCATGCATTACTCACTAAAGCCAAAACTTTATTATTTGGGTCACGAGCAATGTAAATGGCAATTGCAGCGACTAATAACACCATAAAACGCCCTACCCAAACTAACTCTTTTTGGCTGGCACTTTTACGGATAAAAGGCTTATATAAATCTTCCGTTAGCGCACTCGCACAAACTAGTAATTGGCAACTTAGTGTACTCATTACCGCTGCTAATATAGCTGATAATAAAATACCGGCGATCCATGGGTTAAACAAAATTCCCGTTAGTTCCATGAATATACGCTCATTATTTTGCATTACCGAGCCCGCTAAAGCCGGGTTATTTTCAAAATAAGCGATACCAAAGAAACCAACCGCAATCGTTCCGCCTAAACATAACACCATCCATGTCATACTAATACGTCGAGCAGAACGAATAGTACGAGCAGAGTCCGCCGCCATAAAACGCGCTAAGATATGGGGTTGACCAAAATAGCCTAATCCCCAACCTAATAATGACAGAATTGCGATGATATTCATGTCTTTAAACATATCAAGATATTCAGGATTCTTAGCTTTGATCACTTCAATAGAGGTATCTATTCCCCCTAAAGAAAGGATTACAACAATAGGTGTAAGAATCAATGCGAAGATCATTAATGAAGCTTGAACAGTATCGGTCCAACTTACGGCTAAAAAGCCACCTAAAAAAGTGTAAGCAATAGTCGCTAATGCCCCTAACCACATCGCTTTCTCATAACTCATATTAAATGTGCTTTCAAATAACAAACCACCAGCGACCACACCTGATGCACAATAAATCGTAAAGAAAACTAAAATCACAACAGCAGAAATAATACGTAAAATCTTACTGTTATCTTCAAAACGGCTAGTAAAGTAGTCTGGCAATGTTAACGCATTATTATTTTTTTCTGTTTGGACACGTAAACGCCCAGCAACAAATAACCAGTTAAGATATGCACCGAGACTCAAACCGATAGCAATCCAACTTTCAGAAATCCCGGCCAAGAAAATCGCACCTGGCAACCCCATGAGTAACCAACCGCTCATATCTGAAGCACCAGCAGACAATGCAGTTACAACACTGCCTAAACTTCTTCCACCCAGAATATAATCGTCAAAGTTTTTCGTTGAGCGATAGGCCATATAGCCAATTAATAACATGCCAGTAATGTATACGACGAACATAATGATCATCGGAGTGCTTACAGTCATCCTGTTTTCTCCATTGAGTAGCTTTAAAATTGTTAGTTATCTTTATAAGTTTCCGTTGATAACTTGTAACTTCATAGTGTTGCACTTTATTGCACATATTTAATTTATCTGTGCGAACACCAAATAGGTTGTGATTGTTTGTGTTGCACTAACTTAATATCTTAGCTGCCACATCCTAGACAGAGTCGTATTAAATTAACAAGAAATTAACTATTTTTTATTGCATAAATAGAATCCATATCACAAATGTTAAAATTTAAACTTAAATTCACAATCGAATGTTTAACTATTCCACCTAAAACAAAATAAATATAACTACATGTAAAATATAATAAATAAATCAAAAATGATTTACTTGAAAATATTAAAACTTAAAAAACCCGATATGTTTCACATTTTCTTCAGAAATCACGCTTAACAATGTTGCACAAAGTTGCAACATTAAGATAATGTGGTGTAACTTTTTGATTAAAATGACTCGTGACCTAGAGGAATTAAGATGAGTAGCACAACAACTATGGGTGTGAGACTTGATGAAGCAACTCGTGAACGCATTAAAAATGCCGCTCAGCGTCTTGACCGCACATCACACTGGCTTATCAAACAAGCTATTTATAATTACCTAGAACAACTCGATAATGGCCAAGCCTTTCCAGAGCTCGCACCGGGTATCGATGTAAAAGAAAATCAAACTTCTGATGAAGACACCACCGTTGAATCTAACTATCAACCATTCTTAGATTTCGCAGAGCACATTTTACCACAATCTGTAAAACGCTCTGCAATTACTTCTGCTTACCGAATTCCTGAAACACAAGCCGTGCCAATGTTGTTACAACAAGCACAGCTCCCTACAGAACAAGCTGAAGCTGCTCATAAGTTAGCTTATTCAATCGCTGAAAAACTGCGTAATCAAAAAAATGGCATCGGCCGGTCGGGTTTAGTTCAAGGCCTACTTCAAGAGTTTTCACTTTCATCTCAGGAAGGTGTCGCATTAATGTGTCTCGCAGAGGCCTTATTACGTATTCCTGATAAAGCAACTCGTGATGCACTTATCCGTGACAAAATCAGCAATGGAAACTGGCAATCACACCTCGGCCAAAGTAGCTCAATGTTTGTTAATGCTGCAACTTGGGGTCTGCTATTTACGGGGAAATTAGTTTCTACGCATAATGAAGCTAAACTCTCAACCTCACTTAATCGCATCATTAGTAAAAGTGGTGAACCACTGGTGCGTAAAGGTGTTGATATGGCGATGCGCCTTATGGGAGAGCAATTTGTTACTGGCGAAACTATCTCCCAAGCACTCGCTAACGCGCGAAAGCTCGAAGATAAAGGCTTCCGCTATTCCTACGACATGCTGGGCGAAGCCGCATTAACGGAAAAAGATGCACAAGATTACATGGTGTCTTACCAACAAGCTATCCACGCGATTGGTAAAGCATCAAATGGCCGCGGCATTTATGAAGGCCCTGGTATTTCAATTAAGCTATCTGCATTACATCCACGTTATAGTCGCGCACAATACTCTCGCGTGATGGAAGAACTTTATCCACGCCTATTATCCCTCGTATTACAAGCGCACCAATACGATGTAGGGATTAATATTGACGCAGAAGAAGCCGACCGCTTAGAAATCTCTTTAGATTTGCTAGAAAAACTCTGTTTTGAGCCACAACTCGCGGGTTGGAATGGGATTGGCTTTGTAATTCAGGCCTATCAAAAACGCTGCCCATTTGTGATTGACTCAATCATAAATTTAGCTGAACGCAGCCAACGTCGCTTAATGATCCGCCTAGTAAAAGGTGCTTATTGGGACAGTGAAATCAAGCGCGCACAAATGGATGGGCTAGAAGGTTATCCTGTTTATACGCGTAAGGTGTATACTGACGTTTCTTATATTGCCTGTGCACGAAAACTGTTGTCGGTTCCCAATTTAATTTACCCGCAGTTTGCAACACATAATGCACATACTCTCTCTGCTATCTACCAAATTGCAGGTAAAAACTACTACCCTGGTCAATACGAATTCCAATGCCTACATGGAATGGGTGAGCCACTTTATGAACAAGTGGTTGGTAAGGTTGCTGATGGCAAACTAAACCGCCCTTGCCGTATTTATGCACCAGTCGGTACTCACGAGACGCTACTTGCCTACTTGGTGCGTCGATTGTTAGAAAATGGCGCAAATACTTCATTTGTAAACCGTATCGCTGATGCCACTATTCCTCTAGATGAATTAGTTGCCGACCCAGTTAAAGATGTTTTAGAACTGTCTAAAACTGAAGGACAAATTGGCTTACCGCATCCAAAAATTCCGTTACCACGTGATTTATATGGGCAAGAGCGTGTGAATTCGATGGGGCTTGACCTATCAAACGAGCATCGACTGGCTTCGCTATCAAGTGCCCTACTGAGTGCGGCTATGCAGCAAAAAATGGCAGAACCACTGTTAGGGGGCGACTTCCAAGCTTCGCAAGCATTGCCCGATGCGACACCAATTATTAACCCTGCCTGCCACAAAGATATTGTCGGCCACGTTCGTGAAACAACAGAACAAGAAGCTGAACATGCATTAAATACCGCTAACAATGCAGGTACTATCTGGTTCGCAACGCCTCCTTCTGAACGAGCGGCCATCTTATTACGAGCCGCTGACCTCATGGAGCAACAGTTACAACCGCTGTTAGATATTTTAGTACGTGAAGCCGGTAAAACCTACAACAATGCGATTGCGGAAGTTAGGGAAGCGGTAGATTTTCTTAATTACTATGCAACCCAAGTCAAGAATGATTTTGATAACAACACACACCGTCCTTTAGGGCCTGTGGTCTGTATTAGTCCGTGGAACTTCCCGTTAGCAATATTTTCAGGCCAAATTGCTGCGGCTCTCGCAGCAGGTAACACCGTACTCGCGAAACCAGCTGAACAAACACCATTAATCGGCGCTATCGCGGTATCTATTTTGCATCAAGCGGGTATTCCTCGCGATGTACTGCAATTTTTACCGGGTAAAGGTGAAACCATTGGCGCTCAACTCGTTGGTGATACTCGTGTTCGCGGGGTCATGTTTACAGGGTCAACAGAAGTCGCAGGGTTACTTCAACGTAATATTGCAGGGCGCTTAGATGCACAAGGACGGCCTACCCCGCTGATTGCAGAAACCGGCGGATTAAATGCAATGATAGTTGATTCTTCTGCACTCACAGAACAGGTTGTCACTGATGTCGTCGCATCTGCTTTTGATAGTGCGGGTCAACGTTGTTCGGCCCTGCGCATTTTATGTATCCAAGAGGATGTCGCAGATAGAACGATTCGTATGTTAAAAGGCGCAATGGAAGAGTGCCGTATGGGGAACCCTGAGCATTTATCAACCGATATAGGCCCTGTGATTGACCATGAAGCAAAAGAGAATATCGATCAACATATTCAAAAAATGCGCAGCAAAGGGAAATCGGTCTTCCAAGCAGCATTTGAGAACCATGATGATCAGCAAGAGCAACAGGAAGGAACCTATGTTAAGCCAACATTAATAGAACTTGATGATGTTAGTGATCTGAAAAAAGAGATCTTTGGTCCTGTTCTGCACGTTGTACGTTTTAAACGAGATGAGTTAGAAGCACTTGTTGAACAAATTAATGCAGCCGGTTATGGACTGACACTTGGTGTTCACACTCGTATCGATGAAACTATCAACCAAGTTGTTTCAAAAGCTAAAGTTGGCAATCTGTACGTAAACCGCAATATGGTTGGTGCCGTTGTTGGGGTGCAACCTTTTGGTGGTGAAGGTTTATCTGGAACTGGGCCTAAAGCAGGTGGGCCATTATACCTTTACCGTTTATTAAGCGAACGTCCAGATAACGCAGTTTCAAATACCTTAGAGCGACAAGATAGCCATTTACCCATGGATGCCAGTGCTAAAACTGTTTTACTTGAACCATTTGAAGCACTTACACAATGGTCTGAAAAACAAAACTCGGTTATTTCGCCTTCCGTGATTGAGCTATTTACACGCCATAGTCAAACAGGAACCACCCGTGTATTACCGGGCCCAACAGGAGAAAGAAATACCTATACCTTGCGCCCGCGTGGTTTGATTTTATGCCTTAGCGATAATGAACAAGATTGCTTAACCCAGCTAACAGCTGTACTTTCTGCGGGTTGTCAGGTGTTATGGCCAGATAGTGAGCTCCATCAGAAGCTGTTTAAGTCACTACCTGAAAAAGTGAGAAAAACCATATCGATAACTAAAAACTGGATAGAATCGAAAGAGCCAATCGAAGGGGTTATTTATCATGGTGACAGCGATCAGTTAAAAGAAGTTTGCGCAGTGGTTGCACAACGTAAAGGGCCAATTATTTCAGTTCAAGGCTTTGAACGTGGTGAAACTAACCTGATGACTGAACGCCTACTTCATGAACGTTCATTGAGTGTCAATACCGCTGCAGCAGGTGGTAATGCTAGCTTAATGACTATTGGGTAATAAGTAAAAGGCCTGGCTTCGTTATCTACGAAGGCCAGGCCATACATGATTACATATTTATTTAAAAATACACTTATCTCATAAGAATAACCGTCAGTGTTCCTATCAGATAAGTGCTATCCCAAAGAGCTGCCCGCTAAAAACATAAAAGGTGCCCACGGGGACACCATTACTTAAAAACAACAAAGAAAATAGCAACGCTTATTTTCAATATGTTATTCTAATTATTGCATTTTTCTGATTCCCAGAATAAATATTGTTCATATTTACGTAATGCAATATTGTAATTACTAAATGCAGAATCTGTCATTTTTTCACTCAACTCTTCTTGAACTTTACTCGCAGTAAATTCTTTCATAGAAAAATTAGAGGAAGATAACAATTCATCTAAACGGCGTAAGCGAACAACATATTCACGAACCGTACTGTGGCTCATCTCAGTCTGTAAGAATAAATACTGTTTAAATGACATAATATCAAAATAATCAGTATTACTATTGCAATAAATTTCACTACAAAAACGACAAAGTGCAGTAAATTTATCTTGCAGCTCCCCCCAAGTGCCTTCATCAACCAATTCAGTCATGTCAGCGATAGCTTCTTTATTTAAGATGTCATCGTTGAAAACTAAAGAGATGCGATCAAGGGTTTTGTGACAGTGTGCACAATGAGTTTGGCTGTGTTTAAAATCTTTGATGTAACGACTCAGAGGCCGTTTCTTTACAATAGAAGCAGACATAATGGTAAAGCCCTGTGTGTAAGTCTAAATATAAAATTGTAACCAGATAAGTCAGGCTACATACATTGTATGCCCATAGCATTAATATAATATCTGCTATGTTGCATTGCGATATGGTGAACCCATATCATATATCCTTACTTTACCTTTAGAGAACTCATCATTCTAAAAATGTACAGTAAGAAAAGTTATCGCCCTTTGTTAAAAACATTCTAACCCGTCTCTCGCTCTTTGGCGAATTTCTACGGTGAGTCAATTTTGGTATGAATTTGAGTTAGCGTCAACAAAATTAACTTAATTGTCGTTAACCCTGTACACTTATCATTAACCATAAGTTAAGCGATATTTCTTCATTAGTTCGCTTAAAAACAAAGACTCTACCTGATAATTTCATCTTCGTACAAAGAAAATTTAATTTAAAAATCAAACTGGTACCTATACAAAGGTTTTATTCTTAAATTTGTGAACTAGCTCACCTTTCACATCTATAATTGCATCTTAAATGAACAGCCGTTAATTCTATAAATATTTCATAGTAAAAACTTATCATTCACCGTAAACATTTTGTTACAAACAAACGATTTTTTAATATATTTAATCGCATATAAAAAAACGTTATAACGATATTAAAAAGGCTTATATAGGCATTTTTATAGGTAAATACACGTATGACGTATTATTCTATCTTGGTAGCTAAAACATAATTTTCGTCAAAAAATATATTTATTAAATTAACTAACCATTATCCCCTTACCCTAATAGCCCTCATACTTCTTTTATCTGCTTTCCATTTTTCTTCCACTTACCAATTACTCTAGACAAACATAGAATAGTTAAAGGAAATCTATAACATAATGATAAAAAACAACTTATTTATCTCCGTGAATTTATGTAACGGAAATGAGCTAAAACAAAATACGATAGCCCAATTAAATTGAAATTTAATTAATTAACCGATGTATTATTTTAGGATTTGTCACGTTTGATATTAAAAACATCTCTTATATACTCAATTCGCTATATAAATAATTTTAATAAGGTTGATTATGAAAAAGTTGATTTTAGCTTGTGGTATGGGTTTATTGGCACTGACAATCACTGCTTGTTCAGAAGAAGAGAAAAAAGGTGAAGTTGCTGGCGCAACTGAAACTTGTAACGCTTACTTCGCTGAAGTTGATAGCTTAATTGCTAAAGCTTCAGAAAACCCGCAAGCAAAAGCTCAGTTAGACGCAATGAAAGGTCAGCTGGAAGAGGGTAAAAAACAGGTTGCTGCACTACCTAAAGACCAGCAAGATAAAGCTTGCCAACAGGGTATTGATGCAATGAAACAGATGAAAACTGCTTTAGGCCTGCAATAAGCCCTATTCTTTTTATTCTGTAATCAAAAAGAGCCATTATTATTGTGGCTCTTTTTATTTTATGAATATTAATGAGTTACAATGAATATCAAATAACCCATACGATATAGCTACCCAAAGGTGCAAGACTCCTTTAGCCTCACACCTTTTAACATTATTTTATAACCACGTTCCAAAACGTTTAATATAAAATTGCTTCATTAGTTGAGCTACAACACAATAACTGACTAATGTGAGAGCGAGCCATGGGAAATATTCTATTGGTAACGGTTGTAACCCTATCATTTCACCAAATGAAGAAAATGGAATATATAAACCAAGAGCCATAATTAACCCTGTTGTTAACATAACAGGTAATGCGGCAGTGCTTTGTATAAACGGTATTTTTTGTGTTCTTAACATATGAACAACTAACGTCTGTGAAAGTAATCCTTCAACAAACCAACCTGATTGGAACAACGCTTCATGAGCGACACTATTCGCTTGGAATACATACCACATTAACGCAAAAGTTGTGATATCAAAGATAGATGAGGTTGGTCCAATCCAAATCATAAAGCGGCCAATATTTTTCGCATCCCATTTGCGAGGACGTTTTAAAAACTCTTTATCCATTTTATCCCAGGGTAATGCAAGCTGGGAAATATCATACAGTAAGTTTTGAACGAGCAAATGAATGGCTAGCATCGGTAAGAAGGGAATAAATGCACTGGCAATTAATACAGAAAATACGTTACCAAAGTTAGAGCTCGCGGTCATATTTAAGTATTTAATAATATTACCAAAAGTTTCACGCCCTTTAATTACCCCCTGCTCTAATACCATTAAGTCTTTTTCAAGTAGGATAATATCCGCAGATTCCTTAGCAATATCCGTCCCTGTGTCAACTGAAATTCCTACATCAGCATCACGTAATGCGGGCGCATCGTTGATCCCATCACCGAGAAAACCAACGGTATGTCCATTTGCTTGTAACCGCTTTAAAATACGGGATTTTTGCAATGGTGTTAATTTACAAAAAACTGAAACTTGCTCAACTTTCTGGCTTAACTCTTCGTCTGTCAGTTCTTCAACTTCTAAACCCGTCATGATTTCGCTGATGTTTAAGCCAACATCATGACAGATTTTTTCGGTAATAATGGCATTATCACCCGTCAACACCTTAACCGTAACGCCATTTTCACGTAGTGCTGCAATGGCTGAAATTGCGCTTTCTTTTGCTGGGTCAAGAAAAGTTAAAATGCCTTGTAGTTCTAACTGATACTCGGCTTGAGCAGAAAGCGGTAAGCTGGCTTCTGCATCATTCAAACGACGAGTTGCAAGTAACAATACACGAAATCCTTGTCTGTTGTAATCACTCACTAGCTCAGTAATTTTTACCCTTGCTTGGTCGTCAAGTAAATGCAGCTCACCATCTTGTTGGTAACTTTGGCAGACAGCTAACATTTCCTCCGCGGCACCTTTACAAATAAGTAGGGCTTCGCCTTTCGGTGTTCGTACTGTCACTGACAATTTGCGTCGAATAAAATCAAAGGGTAACTCATCAATTTTTTGGAATGCTTTTAGCTGCTCAACTTCACTGTTCCCTCTACCACGACGAATAATTGCCTGATCCATCATATTCTTAGCCCCACTTTGGTGGAAGCTGTTTAGCCAAGCTAGTTGCAAAATTTTACTATTTTTTTGCCCATTACTGTCTAAATAATGCTCTAAAATAATACGATCTTGAGTCAATGTCCCCGTTTTATCCGTACACAGCACATCCATTGCGCCAAAGTTTTGGATAGCATTTAACCTTTTAACAATCACCTTGTGCTTTGACATGGCAATTGCACCTTTGGCTAAATTCGAGCTAACAATCATCGGTAACATTTCCGGTGTTAAACCCACGGCAACCGCCAGTGAAAATAGTGTTGCTTCGAACCAATCTCCTTTTGTAAACCCATTGATAAGTAAGACGATTGGTACCATGACTAACATAAAGCGAATCAATAACCAGCTTACGCTATTCACACCACGATCAAACGAAGTTTGCGCACGACTCCCCACAATAGATTTGGCCAACGAGCCTAGATAGGTTTTCCCGCCTGTTGCCACCACAATTCCACGCGCCGTCCCGCTGGTAACATTGGTTCCCATTAAACAAATATTTGAAATTTCTAACAGTTCATTTTCAGTTGGCGATACCGGATCTAAATTTTTGGCTGAAACATCACCTAATGTGTCGTATTTTTCTACGGGTATTGATTCCCCTGTTAGAATGGCTTGGCTGATAAACAAGTCTCTTGATTCGACTAGCTTTAAATCAGCAGGAACCATATCTCCAGCGGATAACAACACAATATCCCCAGGTACTAAGCATTTGATCGGTACCTCTTTTCTAACAGAACGCCCCGTTTTATTATCACGACGAAATACAGTAGCCGTCGTACGAACTAAGGATTTCAATGCTTCCGCAGCCTTGTTGGTACGATACTCTTGCCAAAAACGTAAAAAACCACTCAATAAAACCATTGTGACAATAATAATCACGCCGGTTAAATCTGTTTCTTCGCCTTGGCGTTCAGGAATAACATAATCCGTAAAAAAGCTAACAACAGCTAATACAATCAGTACGAATATAAATGGATTTTTAAAAGAAGTGAGTAGTTGCTTCCATGCTGGAGGGGCTTTTTCATGAGCAACTTCATTTTCACCTTCAGTCACAAGACGGTCCATCGCCTCATTCTCTGATAAGCCTAATAGATTTGTTTGATATTCATTGAGCACTTGCTCAATATTTTTACTCGCTTGTTCGCCAACAATAAATTTTTGGCGTGCAGCTGCTTTGACGCTTTTGCGCGGTTGTCTTATTTCAGTCATAACGTTGTCTCGAATACAACACTCGTGATTTTAACGCTATCCAACTGAAATAAAATTATCTTATTATCAGTTAGATAGCTGCGATTTACTACTCCATGACGGAGGGTGGTCGTCCATTTCAGCTCCTATAGTGAGTTAATTTAAAGTCATCAAGCCGGTAGCTCTGATGCCACTTTCCAATTGATAGCACTAACACTTTGCTCAAGGCTTATTCTGCATACCAATGCTTCAATTTCTTTTTGCTCGGCAGGTGTCGCAAGAAATTCAGCGCACACTTCTAGCTGCTCAGGCTTTAGTGTGTCTGCACTACTTAACGATTGCAGCCGAATATGCAGTCCATTAATTGCTTGTAAAATAAGAGTTCTTACTAAAATTTCATCCGTTTGATGGCACATCACGCGAATTTTATAACGTTGCTCTACATCGAGTGCTTGCTGTTGTGGTTGTTTATTAATTCGTGAAGCCGCTTCTCTTAATAAAATATTGGCGCATAAAATTAATAACGTTGCCATCAAGGCCAAAGAATACTGGCCTAATCCACATAAAACACCGATCCCCGCGGAACACCAAAGCGTTGCCGCAGTATTTAGGCCTCGGATGTTCATGCCTTCACGCATAATCACTCCCGCACCGAGAAAACCAATTCCTGACACCACTTGGGCAGCAATACGACCAGGACTATCAGGTGATGTTGTTACAGAACTTAAAATAAATACCGCCGCTCCGGTTGCAACCAGTGCATTAGTTCTCAAGCCCGCCATTCGTTGACGCCACTGGCGCTCAGCACCAATTAATGCACCAAAACACATAGCAGACAGCAAATTTAAAATATCAGGGGAAAAAAGCATGATAATCCCTCCAAAAATAACTTGGATAATGATTCATATGCTTAATAAAAAGCATATAGCCATATTTTGAGTAAAATAATTACTCAAAAACCATTAGCTATTGCCTGGAGGAAATAAAGAATAAATATAGACCAACATAATACACACTCAATACAGCTATAATACGCTATCTAATGAAATACAATTATAAGGGAGTAGTATGATGAGGAGACATCAGACACCGCCCGCCGTTATGGCAAGCAGTGAAAAGAAAAGACGATTACTGACTTGCCATTAAATTAAGTTTTTATTCCAACTCTGACTGTCCAAGTAATAATCTCCTAAGTAAAAGATGGAAGGAGTATAAGTGGGGAAAATTATTAAGTAAAGGACAAAGTGCCCATTAAATTGAACTTATCTTTCAATTGGCGTAACAAAAATCCCTTCATCGCCTTCTTTTTCATTAAAGAACCAAATACCTTCAGGGTAATCAGGTAATGCAATTAAATACATTACCCCTTCATTGAAGGGTTCAATAAGTAAAATAGTTCCTTCTCGACGCTCTTCTCCGTCTGTTTTTACATAAACACGGTCATTAATATTCATAACATTCTTTTCCAACAAAATATATTAACCATAAATGTAGCGCATACGAAAAAGCCCGTCATTAAAAATGACGGGCTTTAGAAAATCAGTTAAGCAATTAGCTTAGATAGCAGTTACGTTAGCAGCTGCTGGGCCTTTTGCACCGTTTTCAATGGTGAATTCAACTTGCTGACCTTCAGCCAGAGTTTTGAAACCATTGCCCTGAATGGCAGAGAAGTGGACGAAAACGTCTTTGCTACCATCAGCTGGAGTGATGAAACCGAAGCCTTTAGACTCGTTGAACCACTTAACTTGACCTTTCATTTTGTCGGACATTTGACTTTTCCTATATAACATCAAAAAAACTTGCCTTTTGGCATATACGGGCCAGAGTCAACTATTTAATCAGGGAAACACCAAGATGAAGCGTCACGGTCAAAGGCTATCTGTGATAACTTTCTTCTTTAGAACACACTAACTCAGTAATCATACATCAAATAGGACTGCTAAACAGGCCGACACTCATTAACTCATGACTTAAAGATAATAGCAACTATTTTATACGAGCAAACCTCAAAAATATGCTGTTTTTTCGATTGCGTCACTTTTATCGGCTATAACGTTAACAAAAACGCTGCATTTAGTTGATAGTTTAAAGAAAACTTTAATTTAAAAAGCCAACAACCTAATAAATGTCAGTAAGAATTATCCGATACGATGACAATCTGTGTAAATATTTTTTTTAACTGATATATAACAATCTCAACGGCTCGTGATACCCTCCTAGTATAGATATCTGACAGAGAGTTATACACATGGATATTATCAAACAAATACTCGTCGAAGATTTGGATGCCATCAATAAACGTGAAAACCGTGATGGGAAACCTTATTTTAATAGCCAATTTCTCGCCAACCACCCTTATTTATGTATTGGCATGGTTGCGGCTTATGTCCCCCTAGCCATTATTCTTTGGTATGCCCCTTATTTTGGTCCTTATTGGGCTCTGGGTATCACCATTCTTTTTATTGTATTAGCAAGTGTACTACTTTTTGACATCAAACCTGTTTATCACTTTGAAGATATTGGCGTCTTAGATTTACGTGTCTGTTATAACGGGGAATGGTTTGTTACTGAACCAGTTTCTGATAATGCGATAAGCAAAATCATTGATTCACAAGATGTTAGCTCTGCTATAAAACAAGAAATATCGCGTTTAATTGCATTAAAAGGAATGATTTCCTTTTATGATATCTATCATGTCGCTTATCCTGAAGTTTCTACGCAATTACCTGGTACACTTGCAACTCAAAATTAATTCAATATCAATTAACTAGAGTAAAACTTCGTCATAATGTGCATTGAATGAGCAGTTGGATATTTTTTCTGTTTTTATGATTGACAGCCTGAGATGATATCGTTAATATGCGCCTCGTTCTCAGGAACAAGCAATTCCTCCATAGTTCAGTCGGTAGAACGGCGGACTGTTAATCCGTATGTCGCTGGTTCAAGTCCAGCTGGAGGAGCCAAATTTAAAAAGCCCGCTTAATGCGGGCTTTTTGCTATCTGCTAAATATATATCACCATTATATAATTCATCTCTACTATCAATGCTCCCCTAGCACCTCTCATAATCCATCTGGTATGCATTACGCATCATATATTAGGATAGATAACCACCAAATCGATTACTTAACGCCCACTTGGCTATTTTTTTCATTTTTATACTTTACAACAGTGAACAGGATGGGTAATATGCGCCTCGTTCTCAGGAACAAAGCAATTCCTCCATAGTTCAGTCGGTAGAACGGCGGACTGTTAATCCGTATGTCGCTGGTTCAAGTCCAGCTGGAGGAGCCAAATTTAAAAAGCCCGCTTAATGCGGGCTTTTTGCTATCTACCTAAAAATCACTCTTCTTAGCATTACTTTACTTACGGCAAATACAAGAGTTCCCACCATAAAATAAATTCTTACTCTTTCTCTAGAAAAAATTGTTTAATCGTCTGGCGTAACCATTGATGCGCAGGGTCCCTATCTAACCTTGGGTGCCATGCTTGCACGATAAATATAGGCACCAATCCCAAAGGAAGTTCAATTTCAACCAATGGCAAATTAACACTCTTTACCCCTTGCAGTACATGACGAGGGAGCGGCAAAATATAGTCAGAGTTCATGGTTAACATCATGGCTGAATGAAAACTAGGCAAAGTCAATGCAACATTACGCTGTAATTGAAGGTCGCGTAATGCGTCATCAATTGGCCCCAATGTACGCCCTCGGCGCGATACGCTAATATGTGGGTAATGTGTTAAGCTTTCAGGCGTCACCTGCCCGATAATTGGATGCCCTGGGCGAACTAATGCTTGAAAAGTACTATTAAATAAGCTCTGAGCCTTTATTTCAGGGTGCCAGTCTCGAGAGGAACCGATAACCAAATCCACCTTGCCACTGCGCAAGGAATCATCTTCAGTATCACTTTCCGCGATAAAAATTAAACTACTTTATATCCATCCATGACTTAGTAGTGATTAACTACGATTAACCTCTAAACTTGAAATAATATACCGCTCATCAACTCAGATTTGTCTCAGTCTTTTCGTTAGTGTATGGCCTTGATTAATCACCACCACTCTATTTTCGATCAAACTTCCGACAGTTCGCACAGATAACAGGCAAACAAACAATTTTTTCGATATTCTCCTTTGACAATGCGGTGAGAGAAAGCTAATATCCTCTGCGTGCCAAGGAGTTCCTCCATAGTTCAGTCGGTAGAACGGCGGACTGTTAATCCGTATGTCGCTGGTTCGAGTCCAGCTGGAGGAGCCAAAATTTAGAAAAACCTGCTTAAGGAAACTTAAGCAGGTTTTTTGCTATTGAACGAACTAAATAAGCCACCTATTTACGTTATTTGCGCGATCTATCCCTGAAATAAGCTATAATCGTGATTTCTCATAGCTATTTTTTTACTTTACCTTTATCATTCTATTCCGGCTTGAGCACTCGCTCATCATTCACTCTTCCCCTATGGAGCCGGTTTAATGTCAACTGTAACTACCCTAACGATCCGCCGCCCTGATGATTGGCATGTTCATTTTCGCGATGATGATATGTTAAAAACGGTCGTTCCCTATACCAGTGAATTTTTTGGCCGTGCGATTGTCATGCCGAATTTAGTGCCACCAGTCACAACGATTGAAGCCGCAAAAGCTTATCGTGAACGCATCCTAAAAGCGGTTCCAGAAAGGCATCAATTTACCCCTTTAATGACCTGCTACCTTACTGATAGCACAGATCCTGTTGAAGTGGTTCGTGGCTTTAACGAAGGGGTATTTACTGCCTGTAAACTCTACCCGGCTAATGCAACAACAAACTCTAGTCATGGCGTATCTGATATTAAAAAAATTTATCCCGTATTAGCTGCGATGGAACAAGCAGGAATGCCATTGCTGGTCCATGGTGAAGTCACCGCAAGCCATATCGATATTTTTGACCGCGAAGCGTTGTTTATTGAGCAAGTTATGTTGCCATTACGGGCACAGTTTCCAAAACTCAAAGTCGTTTTTGAACATATAACCACCAAAGAAGCGGCTCAATATGTCCAAGAAGCAAATGAATTTACAGCTGCAACTTTAACACCTCAACATTTGATGTTTAACCGTAACCATATGTTAGTTGGTGGTATAAGGCCGCACTTATTTTGCTTGCCTATTTTGAAACGTAATGTACACCAAGAAGCATTACGTGCAGCCGTTGCTTCAGGTTGTGACCGTTTCTTCCTTGGTACCGACACCGCACCACATATACAATCACGTAAAGAGTCTTCCTGTGGTTGTGCTGGGGTCTTTAATGCTCCCACTGCATTAGCGGCTTACGCGACTGTTTTTGAAGAGCTTGGTGCTTTGGTACATTTCGAAGCTTTTTGTTCACTAAATGGTCCTAAATTCTATAACTTATCCGTAAATGAAGGAACCATTACGCTAACTAAAGAACAAAATATTACTTGCGAATCGATTGATTGCTGTAATGATAAATTAGTTCCTTTCTTAGCAGGGGAAGATGCTCGCTGGAGTGTCGCTCTGGGTCAGTAGTTTATACACCAATGGGAAGTTCAAAATGCTTCCCATTCTATTTTTACAATCCTTATTATCTGTTTTATGCATTTTCTGCTATATAAACAAAAAAAATGTTTTATTTGCTTTCTTATTAGCGAAATCTCCTTATACTAAAAGTGGACTCATCACGAGGTCATTGCTCTTAGTCAGTTATAGATATTTATTATTTATCACGATGTTTGATTAGGAGGTTTATATGAATAAAAAAAATGATGTCATTCAAACCCACCCAGTAGTTGGCTGGGACATCAGCACAGTCGATGATTACGACGCTATGATGTTGCGTTTGCACTACCTCCCCGAGCAAGATAAACACACAGGTGATGCTATTGTGGATAAAACCATGTGGCTAACGACTGATGTGGCTAAACAACTTATTCATATTCTCCAAGCAGGCGTAGACAAGATAGAATCAGGGGAATATGTTGAGTTTGATTTTAAAACACACTAGGAAAATAAATGGATATTAGTGCCACTAATATCCATTTAATTTATTCATCTATATAGATAACTATATGTCTTTATATAATTATCTTATTAATTAATTACTAATTAGCAATTTCAAATAAGAACACTATTTATTGTTTTTATTAATCCTTGGTTGACTTCTCTATCAATTCCAATTTATTGTAAGCCATCTTCTTGAACAAGGATGTTCCAATGCGAATATTAGTTATTGATGAATGTTATTATACACGTCTTGGCATTACAGAATATTTATCTAAAAATAAAAAACTCGAATTTATTAGTACAGGATGTATAAAAGAAGCCATTGGTTTTATGAACACAAACCTACCAAGCATTATACTGGTGAATCTAACCTACTATTGTAATTACTCTGATTACTGCCCTACTCTACAGCAGTTATTAAGTAATACTAATAATGCACGCTTTTATATTTATATTAATGCTCCTTATCCGCAAACAAACAACCCATTATTATTAAAGGATAATTACTTTATTCTATCAAAAAGCATTATCATTCAAACGCTTGATAAAGTTATTCGTGACCATGAACAAATAGAAAAAATCACCAAACTTGCTAATAATATTGAGTCATCCATTTTCACGATTAAAGAACAAAATATTATTAATAACTGGATGAATGAGACACCCAATCATATTATTTCTCGAAAACTAGGAATTAGCAATAGTACTGTCTATTCACAGAAAAGACATATCGCATCTAAAGTTTTCGTCAAAAATAGAATTGAGTTATTTTTTATATATAATGTATTTAAATATTTATATTAAAAATGTTTTAATTTAAATCGACTAAAACAAAACTAAAAGGCCTGACTCCGTTTGAATAACGAAATCAGGCCTTACAAACCGGTCAGCAAAAGTGTCCAATTTTATAAAGTCACTCTAACTGCTGCTGACGAGTCATAAATTTTAGTTCTATGATTTTATATCTTTATTTTCAATAGCGATAACTCGAGGTTTTTCTTCATCCGGGATTTCATATTCAATATCCAGAGTTAGTAAACCACTAGATAACTCAGCACTTTCTATCTTCACATTTTTACCGAGATTAAATTCAAGGGAAAACTTATTTTGCGTTATTCCTTGATGGATCCATTTCTCAGAATCATTAACTAATTCTGCTGATTGCTCACCTTGAACATACAATTTCCCGCCTTTTAGGGATACGCTTAAGTCCTCTTCCTTATAACCTGGAACACTAACCGTTAATTGATAGCTTGTTTCATTTATTTGTTTTAAATTATACGGATGCTCTGAAGTTAAAGGCCTATTACCTGTTAGCTGGCTAAACAAACGATCCATTTGGTCAAATCTGTTAGAAAGTAAGCTATCGGATAATGTTGGGAATAATGAAAAAGATCTAATGTTAGACATAATTTCTCCTTCAATATTTTTATATCAAACTAAACACATACGACTATGCACCATTACCTGTGTACCTAGTATGGGATAATGCTCTTTCTTGGTGCAATTCTTATATAGTGCCAGTTACGCGTATTTCAAGTCTTAAATTACACTTCTTTACAAAATGGCGTTACCTGCTGTAAACCATAAACAAATACCCCATGAATTTCATACGAAATGTATGGGGTATAAGCAACGTAATGACATCGAATGAAATAAATTTTTTATTTCAATTAATTTTATCTTGCTCTAATCAGCCCTAATTACAGGGCTTTCTTATTATAGAGAACATCAATAATTAGTTATCTTTATTTAATAATCCATCGGATAAACGGTGACGTGACTTATTAAAGATTTTATTACTGACTTCGCGACCTGCACGGCGTGCGCGTTGTTCTTGCTCTGGAAGTTTCATTTCTTCAGTGCAAGACGAACTGCAGCAACCTTCGTACTTTTCTGCACAGCTAGGGCATTGGATAAACAGCAAGTGACAGCCATCGTTACGGCAATTGGTGTGTGTATCACAAGGTGCACCACATTGGTGGCATTGTGCTAATGTGTCTTCTGTAATACGCTCTCCCATTCGGTTGTCAAAAACAAAGTTTTTCCCTTTAAACCTCAAAGGCAACCCTTGTTCCTTCGCCTTACGTGCGTATTCAATAATCCCACCTTCAACATGGTAAACATTTTTAAAGCCATTATGCAGCATATAAGCACTGGCTTTTTCACAACGGATCCCACCAGTACAATACATTACGACATTTTTGTCTTTTTGCTCTTGCAGCATTTCCACCGCCATTGGCAGTTGCTCTCTAAATGTATCTGAAGGTATTTCAATCGCGTTATCAAAACGCCCTACTTCGTACTCATAATGATTTCTCATATCGACGAAAACAGTATTTGGGTCATCAATCATTTCATTCACTTCGTGAGCTTTTAGATATTGACCTGTATTTGCAGGGTTAAATGTTTCGTCCTCAATACCATCAGCCACCACGCGCTCACGGACTTTCATACGCAGCACCCAGAACGATTTACCGTCATCATCAATCGCAATATTTAAACGTAAGTTATCTAATGCGGGGTCTGTTGCATAAATAAGTTCGCGCAATGCGCCCACATTAGATTCCGGCACACTGATTTGCGCGTTAATACCTTCTTTTGCAATATAAACACGTCCAAAAACGCTTAATGCTTTAAATTGTTGGTACCATTGATTACGAAATTCGTTTGGGTCTTGGATATTAAAATATTTATAAAAAGAGATAGTGGTGCGCGGCTCAACTTCTGCCAACATACGTTCTTTTAATATTTTATTTGAAATTTGGTTATGTAACACTGGCATGGTGTTCTTAATCCTATTTAACTCATTGATAATATTTTAATTTAAATAAATTCAGGCGAGCTGCCACCCTATTTAAATCTTGGTGAGTATTATCCCTCTTATTATGTTAATAAAAAACCCTTTATTTGTAGGGTTATCGTGATAAAAATATTAACCAATCGTTTTAGGTTGAATTTTAAATCACTACGAGATATTTTAGTTTGCATTTCGTTATGTTATAACATTTTTTTGATAAACCAATTTAGCTGACTGAATGATGCGATTTTTTCCTTTCTATTTTCTATTTCTGTTTATGGTTGCTCCACAAGTAGCGGCACACCCTCATAGTTTTATTGAAATGCAAATTTCCCTTGAAAGTAAACAAGATAAATACTCAGGGATTAGCTATGTTTGGAAAATGGATCCAATGACATCAGCGGATATCGCGTATGAATTAAAAGGCATTAAACCGGATGACCCGCGTTGGAAACAGCAAGAAGCTATTATTATGGCGAATGTATTGATGCAAGATTATTTCACTGATTTTTATTATCAGGGGAAGAAAGTCAGTTTTAAACGTATTCCTGATAGCTACCATTTAGAAAAAGATGGCTTTTCTTTAGTTTTCTTCTTTACCGCTTCATTTATGCAACCCCTGCCTATAGCAGGTTCCCATGTGGAAATTCAAACTTACGACCCAACATTCTACGTCAGCATGACTTACCAAAATAAACAGCAAGTTAACCTACCTTTAGATATTGCAGCAAATTGCCAGATGGAACTACAAGAAGCAAATGTGACCGATTCAATGCGCGCCTACGCTTTCTCTTTAGACAAAAGTGATAGCCCAGAAGAAGATTTGGCACTTGGCAAACAATTTGCACAACGGGTTGATATTCAATGTCCATAATGCCTTTACGTACGCAAAGACTAATAATTACTGCGCTGTTTATGGGGCTTATTACCTATGCCGCTTGGCAGCTATACACCCACTGGGGATCATGGTTACAACTTAGCCTAGCTTGGCAAAAACAGTTAAACCAAGGGTTATCTTACCTATTGCAAGAAACCACCTCTCGTCCATGGTATGCAGGCGGGTTACTGGTGGTTGCCAGTTTTGCGTATGGTTTTTTGCATGCCCTTGGGCCGGGGCATGGCAAATTAATTATTACCACTTATATTGCCACCCAAGCGACTCATTTAAAACAGAGTGTTATCATTAGTTTACTTGCCTCGCTCTTACAAGGGCTTGTTGCGATTACTTTAGTTTCCTTAGTCTTGATCCTATTCCAACTCTCTACTAAGCATCTCAACCAAGCCAGTTTATATGCAGAGCAAACGAGTTATCTATTTGTCATTTTGCTGGGTAGCTATTTATGCATCAGCGCATTGCGTCGTGGCTGGTCAATCCGCAAATCAAGACACTTGGCACCACTCAAGATAAAAAGCATTCAACCACTGAATTCATCAACGAAAGCAATAAGTAAAACAAAAGCCCATAGCCACTCGGACAACTGTGGTTGTGGGCACCAACACGTTATCCAGTCCCATCAATTACAATCCAGTTTTAAAAGTAAGCTATTGATTATCCTATCGATGGGTATCCGCCCTTGCTCTGGGGCAATTCTTGTATTGCTGTTTTCTTATGTCATTGAGGTCTATGCGTGGGGGGTTATCGCTGCCTTAGCAATGGCAATGGGGACTGCATTAACTATTTGTTTAATCGCTATTTTTGTTCATTTAATGCGTGATAATGCGGTTCGAGTATCACGCTTAAAAGGAAAGTCATTTTCCCCATATTGGGCAATCACACTGAAAATTTTGGCAGGTATTTTATTTATTTTGATGGGGGTTTTGATGCTACAAAGCATCGGCTTAGAACAGTCGGTTTCGCCACTCTTGCGATAAACCATTAAAAAAGGGAGGGCTCCCCCTCCCAGGCATTTGCCGAAGTCACGGTGTGGTAGCACACCGTTTTATGCGCAATGTCAACTGCTTACTACTTATTGCCAACTACCAGATGGCTAATGGTGAAGCTATGCAGGTCCCCACCACTAGCCATCCTTACTACTTCATTTAACCAATTAACTCAATGCGAGCAGGTAAGCCTTGGCGTACCGATGCCCCCGAAACCCAATCTAACCACGTGTTAGCAACTTCACGTGTTGGGTCAGCAAACCCAAGGTCATTTAAGTTAATTCCTGAACCATTTGCCGCATTCATTGGCATAGGTTGGCCATCCAGATAATGCTGTTTCGCTCCCATCTCGGTATGCCCATAGCCATGTTCAATCGCAAGCACTCCAGGCATTACGCCATCAAGTACGCTTACTTGGGCTTCAGCATGCCCCCCCGGTGTGGTGATCCTAATCCAATCTCCATGTTTTACCCCCATTTTCGCTGCATCATCGGGGTGGATAGCAACAAGATTCGTCGGTTTCACATGGCGGAGCCGTTCAATAACGGTGGTTGAGCTGCTCATCACATGGGATTTAAATGACATCAGCTTCAGCGGCCACTCTTTTTCTGGGAATACTGCATTCACATCATCCCCATTCGCCATACGAGGCGGGTAATACGTCGGGCAACCGCTATAACGTTCACCCGTTATGGCATGGCGATTAACGGCCACCGTTGGGTTCCAAATTTGTAAGCCTTTTTTCCATTGAGGACCTGTTGCATCGCCATCCCACGCTTTTTCATAAGGCGCAAAACGGCCACCTCGTGTGAAAATATAGGCAACACGGCGAACTTCCTCTGGTTTTAAAGTCCGTGTAATAGCCGGTAAAATACGCTCCACGCCACTGATTTGGATATCTTCTGTTGCGGCTTCAGGGACTGGTTTCTCCCCTAACCACGCCATATTTGCAGCAACTCTTAAGTAATAGTCTTCCGCTGTATTGAGTGAATGCATGTTGCCATCCATATCCTCAATCACGTTATCGCCAAAGCCGGGTAAATTAAGTTCTTTCGCTACAGCAATACAGAAACTCTCCATCGAAACTGGCTGGCCGTCCGCTGTTTTCGCAGTACGTGACTCAACAATCGGCCAACGTGCTGTGCTGGCTTTGACCTGCACGCCAGACCATGGTGCACTAAACCCCCAACTTTCGAAGTTATGGGTATCTGGCACAATGTAATCTGCCAATGCCGTGGTTTCATTCATAAAGGCATCAATACCAATAATCAGCGGCAGGTGTTTAGGGTCTTTCAGTTTTTCTTCCATCACCTGACGAATACCTGCAATACCATATACAGGGTTAGTCATATTGGTGATCCACGCTTTCAGTGCGTAGGGGTATCCCATCAAGGCAGATGCTAACTGCTCTGTTAATTGACCTTTAGCAAACGGGTACCAAGGGGCTTTTGCTGGGTATGGATTTTCACCCGCTGCCTGACGTGCTTTGAACTCATCTGATTTTTCATACACTTCATTACTGCGCGACAGCACCACACCTTTAGGTTTCACTTTGCCTTTATAGCTGGCAATTTTATAACGCGGCCCATCGTTTTCCCCATTGAATTTACCACCACCAACAGAGACTCCGCCTTTCAAGTTCAAGTTACCGATCAATGCGTTAAGCATGATAACTGACCATGCAGTGTAGAAACCATTACCGCCCATCATACCGCCATGAGAGATGACAGCGGCTTTTCTATCATAAGAAGTTAATGCTTTACCCAGCGATTCAATCGTTTTCACTGGAACATGGCAACGCTGACTGTATTCTTCCAAAGTCATACGATTTGCCGCTTCTTTTAAACACTGGAAGCTAGATTTAACGGTCACTTCACTGCCATCGTGCAAGGTGACTTGGCGTGTCACAAAGAGCTCGGCTGTAGGCGTTTCATCAGCCAGTTTTAATTCACCCGCAGCATCTTGCACTAAATAAGCTTTCTCATTGTCACCTTCCCCTGTGATATAAGAAGAAATTAACAATTTACCTGCTAATGGGTGGTTATCATCCGTGATCACTAAATGTGTTGAGTTAGTCCAGCTTTTCTCCCCCACGGCTTCCATGGATTTCTCACTTGGCACACTGAGGTATTTTGCGTTGTAACGGTTATTTTCAATGATCCAGCGGATCATCCCCATCACCAATGCCGCATCCGTACCCGGTTGCACAGGAACCCAATGACCGTGGTCATTCGCTAAAGTGGTTGTTAATGGTAATGCAGGTGATACCACCACATAGTTAAATGAATCACGTAAACGCGCTGTGGCTAACTGGCGGCCTTGGCGCTTAAATGGGTTACCTGATTGTGCAGGTGATGTCCCTAGGAATAGCGCGAAACGGACATTATCCCAATCGGGTTTAACGTGGGCATTTTTGTCCAAATCATCCATTAATGCACCGGAACCCGCACGGTAAGCCAGTCCACAATAAGAACCGTGAGCACCGAAGTTTTTACTGCCAAAAGCATTTTGTGCAAAGCGACGGATAAAGCCATCACGGCCGTCATCACCTGCGTTGGTCACTAATAATTGGTTAGCTTTTGGCCCCAGTTTAGGTTGAGATGGGTCTAAAGGCGTTTCTAAGTCACGAATCGCCCGTAAGCCATCCACATGCCCCTCACCAAATAAATCGCCCCCTTCAACCACTTCTTTAATCAGTTGTTCAAAACTGATGCGCTCCCATTTACCTTCGCCGCGTTTACCCACACGTTTCATCGGTTCAAGGATACGCAATGGGCTCGTTAAACCTTCCATTAACGTCGCACCACGAGCACAGGCTGTCGAACGGTGTTCAAGGCCTGATTCTCCACTCATTTTATTAAATGCCGTTTTCAGTGGCATTCCATAAGGAAAGTGCTCTTCATGGGAAAGTGGATGATAAGGGTTCCCCGCGATACGCAATACTTCATTTTTTGCTGTATCGACGCGAGCACGGATACCACACTGGGTCCAACAACCAAAACACTGGGTCATCGCAACTACTTGTTCTGGGTTTTCTTGCCAGCCTTTAAGTGCCTGTCCTTCAGGGCGTAAAGAGTTACCATTAAGCCTATCAAGAGTGACTTTACCTGACGTACCATTAACCAGACCATCGACTGCACGTTTGGCAACATCACGGTAGCTTGCACCAAATAATGCGATACCACCGACAACCAAACCACCTTTAAGCCATTGACGTCTTGAGAATTTAGCCATGTTGCACTCTCCTCGCAAACCAGCGAACACCTTCACGAACAATAATTGTTAACGCAATCCATAAACCGAATGTACCGACGATAGCCAATAATCCATCTGTTCCCAGTGGGAAATGGTATGGGTTCGCGATAATGTTATATTTTGGAACCGCTTGAACTTCCATCAGGAAAATCCAACGTAATGACCAAGCAAAAGCCATTGAAATTAAAGCTAGAACAGTAATGTATGGAACGGAACGAGTCGCTTTTAAATTACTGACGGACATTGCGAAAGTGATTAACCACAGTGCACAAACCCCCATTAGCATCCACCAGCCTGCGCTTGCCGTATCTAACTGTTGGCGTACTGCGATACCTGAAGTGGTGTCACCTGATAACCACAACGCAAAGCACACCGCAAACAATAATAATGTCACAACTTGAAAACGCGCTAAGCGATTTTGATATTGAGGTTCACGGCGAGCGCCTAAACCAACCAGTGCTGGTAATGCTTGCAGAGCACTAAGGAACATCAATACCGGTATCCACCAGCTATACCAAATTGGACGTGCGTTTAACACTGAGGCTTCACGGCCGGTATATAACAATAAACCGATAGCTGAAAGTGCGGCCAACAAGGCAACCCAACGCGTTGCTTTGAATTCTTTTTTCCAAATCAGCTTCACCACTAATGCGACAAAATATAAACCAATAAATGTGGTAAATAATGGTAGTAATACAGAGCCCCACCACATCCAAGACCATATTGTTGGATGTGCGTAAAAATGCCATACCCTTGCAGTTTGGTGTAAATCTGCGGTTAGTGCTAACGGTGCGGTGATCCCCATTGTGATAGCAATAAATACGGCGATCATTTCTAAACGGCTGTTTTCAGGTTTGTTTCTCCAATGAAGATAGCACGCGTACAGAACCGCACAAGACGCAATCCCAATGAAGAAGAAATATTGTACCGCCCAAGGTAGCCAAAAGAATTCTTGTGGCTGAGCCATTATTTCTGAAATATAAGTCACTTGGCCATTCATCAGAACACCTCCTGCCATAATGCGGGCTGCCCTTTGCCTTGCAGCGGTTGCACGAATGCGTCATCTAAACCTATATAGAAAACTTGTGGTAATGTGCCACTTTCCGGTTTGAGTACTTTTATTTCAGCCTCGTGCTCTGTCAGCATTTTACGAATAGTACTGTTCGGGTCTTTTAAATCCCCAATAATGCGCGCACCACCGACACAGGATTCAACACAAGCAGGTAATAAACCCACTTCTAAGCGATGAGCACAGAATGTGCATTTATCTGCAGTTTGCGTAGAGTGGTTGATAAAGCGAGCATCATATGGGCAGGCTTGCACACAATAAGCACACCCAACACAGCGTTCGTTATCAACGACAACAATGCCGTCTTCACGTTGGAAAGTCGCTTGAACTGGACATACAGGTACACAAGGAGGGTTATCACAGTGGTTACATAAACGGGGTAACAGTACGTTGGTAAACCCTTCTTCACCTTTCACTGCGACTTGATATTGATTCACTGTCGTTCTAAATTGACCTTGTGGGGTTTGGTTTTCAACCGAACAGCTTACCGTGCAAGATTGACAACCGATACAACGGCGCAAATCAATCAACATTCCATAGCGTTTTTCTGGATTGCCTTCTCTGCGTGTCGGGGAAAAATTTAGCCCTGCTTCTGCAATGGGAATCAACGATGCCCCCGCAGTTACGGCTCCAATTTGTTGTAGAAATTTTCGTTTACTCAGATCCATAATTGGCTCCAGTATTGACATTGCTAATGCGAAAATAAAAGTTATTAATCAATATGTTATTTGTATTACATGCGTTATTGACAATGGGTACAGTCTCGTTAAGATAACCACTGAAATTGTTATTTCTCTTTAAACCCGATGGGTTATCTTGATAAAGCTTGTAGTGCCATTGTAAGAAGAGTGGAGCCACTGCCCTATTGTGGTTTACCACATACCCGTAGCTAAATTGATCTAACGCAACGAATAACTCAAATATGTTAAAAAAATCGTCTAGACCGTTGTATCACATACTGTTAATCATGCTACTGACGTGGTCTTTGCCAGCAATTTCGGCCCAGTGGACTATCGGGGTATTGGCCTTACGTGGCCCCAGTTCAACCCAATCTCATTGGCAGCCTTTGATTGATACACTCAATGAGTCGATTCCTGGGGAGCGTTTTACGTTACAACCTCTCAATTTAGATGAGATGAAAGAGGCGATTTCCAATCGCAAGATAGATTTTTTGTTGACGAATCCTGCCCAATTTATTCAGTTAGATAACCGCTATCATTTACGTTGGTTGCTCTCCCTTCGCTCAGACGTGGAGCCCAACAGCACAACGCGTAATGTTATTGGCAGCTTGATATTAGTTCGAAAAGACAGTGATATTTCAGAAGTTAAAAACCTAATAGGCAAGAAAGTCGGAGCAATTTCACCAGATGCTTTTGGTGGCTATTTGTTAGGTTACAAAGTGTTGAGGGATATGGGCTACGACGCTGCCAAAGACTTTAAGATGCAATTTTTAGGTTTCCCTGCAGATGCATTATTATACGCATTGCGTGATGATTCATTATCCGCAGCTATAGTTCCTGTCTGTTTATTAGAAAACATGCATAGCGAAGGGTTGATTGATAAAACACAATTTCGCCCATTGATTCAACATCCAAGCTCTCTCTCTTGTTTAACTAGCACAGAACTGTATCCAAATTGGTCTTTTGCCGCCTTAAGTGAAGTGCCGGACAATTTAGTCGACAAAGTCACCAAGACATTATTATCAACAGATAAAGCCGCTATGCGTTGGGGAGCTCCCGCGTCGGTGACTCAAGTCGAAACCTTACTCAGAGACGTTAACCAACATCCGCAACAGCGTCAAATCTGGCAGGATATCGTCAGTTGGACCATTCAAAACCAAATCACTATCAGCCTTGTCGCTTTATTTTTTGTGTTACTTGGAATAAATCATGTTTGGATTGCCTTTTTGGTGAGACGTCGCAGCCGCCAATTAGAAGAAGCGCATAATCGCTTGCGAGAGCAAGAAGCCAATTTACAAAAGGCACAACGGTTAAATATTTTGGGGGAAATGGCATCTGGGTTTGCCCATGAATTGAACCAACCGCTGTCTGCAATCCGCCATTATGCCCAAGGGTGTATTCTACGCCTGACTAAAGAGTCTGAAAGCCACCCATTAATTAGCGCATTAACTAAAATCGACGACCAAGCTCAACGTGGAGCCGATATCATTCGCAATTTGCGTCTCTGGGCGGGTAAACCAAGCCATGACCCCGCAATCACATTGAGCCAGCAATCGGTTAAACAGGCTATTAATCATATTTGGCAATTATTGCGTGCAGACCAGCACTATCCCAATTCGAGGTTAATTTTACCTGAAACCCCTGACGTCTCCCTGATGTTGCCAGACACGTTACTAGAACAATTACTTTCTAATTTAATCAGTAACAGTTTGCAAGCAGGGGCAACCCTACTGCGTTTCGAGTTTCATTTTTCGCAGCAACATTTTTTACTTGTTTTACAGAACAATGCTGGAGGGATGCCTGCGGGTCAATTAGAGCAAGGTATCACGCCATTTGCGACAACTAAAAAAGAAGGTTTAGGGTTAGGTTTAGTGATCTGCCAGCGTTTGATACAAAGCCAAGGCGGAGACATTCGTATCGAAAATAACCTAAGTGATGATGGGTTACATGGCTTAATGGTCACTCTTATTTTCAATTATCACAATAAAATCGTAGATTAAGCATGTTTTGCCACGTAATTGATAACATTCACATTAACTATATGTGACAATGGCTTTATTGCGATAATCAATGCTCATTATATAAAGCACCTTATTTGTCACCCTCTACACGACGAGGTATATGTATGCCAGTAATCCATCTCGTGGATGATGACCCCGATGTGACGGATGCCTGCCAATTCTTACTAGAAACATTGGGCTATAGCGTTACCGTTTGGAATGACAGTGAAACATTTATCCAAAATGCGGCATTACACCAAGAAGGTGTGGTGTTATTGGATATGCGCATGCCTAAATTAGATGGACGACAAGTTCACCAATACCTTAGGGAACAACACAGTACATTGGCTGTGATATTTTTGTCTGGCCATGGCGATATACCGATGGCGGTGGAACAAGTGAAACTTGGCGCTGTTGATTTTCTACAAAAACCCATTGATAGCCAACAACTTGCTAAGACCTTAGAACAAGCTCAATCACAAACCACCAAAGCCACTGAAGGGCATTTAATTAAGCAGCGCTATGAAACGCTCACCCCTCGTGAAAAAGATATCTGTGGTTATGTGTTGCAAGGCTTAATTAACCGTGAGATTGCTGAGGCAACCTGTGTTTCTGTACGCACCGTTGAGGTTCATCGCTCTCGCGTCATGGAAAAAATGGCGGTTCGTAACTTAGCTGAGTTAATGAGCACCATGCAGGCAATTAACGCTTTAAACGAATAATTTGATATAGTTTATATCATGCCTTTTTATTAATTTGTGACTAATATATTCGGATAACAATGATACTAGCTCCAAAATTTCAAAAACGGTTTCTCCACCCTCGTTACTGGCTAACTTGGCTAGGCATTGGCGTGTTATATCTTCTTGTATTATTGCCTTATCCTCTCATTTATTGGATGGGAACGCGTTTAGGGTTATTTTCTAAACGCTTTTTGAAAAAGCGGGTGAAAGTCGCAGAGCGAAATTTGCAATTATGTTTTCCAGACATGAGTGAGCAAGAACGGCAACGCTGTGTTGACAAAAACTTTGAATCTGTCGGCATGGGCTTATTTGAAACGGGCATGGCTTGGTTTTGGCCTGATTGGCGCGTTCGTCGCTGGGTCAAAGTCATTGGGGAAGAAAATGCTGTTGCTGCCCGCCAAACAGGTAGAGGCATTATCGCGCTTGGTGTTCATTTTTTAACCTTGGAAATGGGTGCGCGTGCCTTTGGCATGTTAAATCCGGGCATTGGTGTATATCGCGCCAATGATAATGACCTCCTTGATTGGCTACAAACCCGTGGGCGGTTACGTTCCAACAAATATATGTTGGATCGCAAAGATATGAAAGGCATGGTTCGTGACTTAAAAAATGGGGAAATTTTATGGTATGCCCCCGACCATGATTACGGCCCTCGCAATAGTACATTTGCGCCTTTGTTTGCCGTAAAAGATGCAGCGACAACCAATGGCTCGCAAATTATTTTACGTCTGGCTTCCCCTTTAGTGGTGCCTTTTACACCAAGACGTTTACCTGCGGGTAAAGGTTATGAATTAATCATTCAACCTGCCATTGATGATTTCCCAATTGAAGATAATGTGGCTACCGCAACCATGATGAACCAAATTATTGAAAAAGAAATCCTCAGAGCACCAGAACAATATATGTGGCTACATCGCCGTTTTAAAACGCGTCCTGAAGGGGAGCCTTCGTTATACGGAGATTTAGATAAAATCCATCATTAATAATTAGTGTAAGCAGATAAATTATGGCGTGGTTTTTCAACTGTTTTTTATGATGCTTTTCTTACTGTTTTTTATACTGTTTTCTCTAAATATATGGCGTGATTTTTCAACTGTTTTTTATGATGCTTTTCTTACTGTTTTTCATACTGTTTTTCCTAAATAGTCGGGTCTACAGCTAGGCGGGAAAATGAAGACATCCCAAAGAGCGTACATTAGGCAAATGAAGCCAACAACGCTGTAGAACTGAATATAACGGGAAAATTATGACGGGAAAAACAGAGTATTGGAAACGTAACCTATACGTCGTGTGGTTCGGCTGTTTTTTAACAGGTGCCGCCTTTAGCCTGATCATGCCTTTTCTCCCCCTCTATATTGAAGAACTAGGCGTTAAAGACCATGCCTCTTTGAACCTATGGACAGGGGCAGTTTTTAGTATCACCTTCTTATTTTCCGCGATTGCTGCGCCATTTTGGGGTCGATTATCCGACCGTAAAGGCCGTAAACTCATGCTGCTGCGTTCAGCACTAGGGATGGCTATCGTGATGGTGCTTATTGGTTTTGCACAAAATATTTGGCAGCTCTTAGCCTTAAGAGCCATATTAGGTTTATTGGGTGGTTTTGTTCCCAATGCTAACGCGCTGATTGCAACTCAGGTTCCCGTGAAAAAAAGTGGTTGGGCTATGGGTGTCCTCGCTACTGGTGCAGTAAGTGGCGCACTTATTGGCCCACTCATTGGCGGTTTTCTTGCTGACCAGTATGGCTTACGTCCCGTCTTTTTTATTACCGCAACGGTGCTGTTTATCTGCTTTTTTGTCACGCTTTTTTATGTTAGAGAACGCTTCACGCCTGTTTCTCGCAAAGATGCATTAACGAGCAAACAAGTTTTTGCCTCTTTACGTAATAAAAACTTAGTTATCAGCCTCTTTTTTACCACCATGATTATTCAAGCTGCTATGGGCTCAATCAACCCTGTCATCACGCTTTATGTACGTGACTTATCTGATTCCCTTGAAAACTTGGCCTTTGTCAGTGGTGTGATAGCTTCCATTCCTGGTGTTGCGGCTTTAATCAGTGCGCCCATGTTAGGTAAACTCAGTGACCGAATAGGCCCTGAAAAAGTTTTACTCGCCGTGCTGGGCGCATCTATTTTTGTATTATTCCCAATGGGGCTGGTAAGTAGTTATTGGGAGCTAGGCTTTCTCCGATTTATGCTTGGGGCTCTGAATGCTGCGCTATTACCCGCAGTACAAACGTTAATTATCTATAATATTTCCCATCAAGTAACGGGACGTATTTTCAGCTATAACCAAGCATTGCGAGATGTTGGGAATGTGACAGGGCCATTGATGGGGTCGTTCGTCGCTGCAACTTACGGTTTCAGAGCCGTATTCTTTTTCACCGCTGCGTTAGTTCTCTTCAACTTAATTTATTCATGGTTAGTCATCAGGCGCCAATCCGATGGCCTGCGAGCCTCCCCTACCGACCAATAAGCCTCTTGCTATTTTTTGTACAAAAACCTGATGATTTATAAGCTTTATTGCCTTGCTTTCCTTAAAATCAAATTTTAGTACATATAACCGATTGATTTTAAATAACTTAATCGATTCAAAATTCTTTCTTTTATTGTCAACTAAAATCCTGTATCTTCCCCTAGCTTATCGTGAGAAATGAGAGTTATATCGACTTTTCACCTTAAAAACACACCTTTTACAATAAATTCATTCTGTATATAGGTGATTCTATAATAATGTATGTTAAAAATATGTTTCATATATTCATGTTAACATATCAATAACAATTGGCACTCAGGCGCACGGCTTGGTGTTTTATATCATGCACAACCTCTCAAGAGAGTATTTATGGGAGTTCACAGATGAATAATTCTGCGACTAAAACAAAAACTTTTTTTGGGCATCCATACCCATTGAGTTCGCTTTTCCTCACAGAAATGTGGGAACGCTTCTCTTTTTACGGAGTTAGACCGTTACTTATCTTATTTATGAGTGCGGCATTATTACAAGGCGGAATGGAATTACCTATTGAACAAGCTTCGGCTATCGTCGGTATTTTCGCTGGAGGGGTTTATATCACCTCGTTACCGGGTGGTTGGTTAGCCGATAACTGGTTAGGCCAACGCCGCGCCGTTTGGTACGGCTCATTAATCATTGCGTTTGGCCATTTATCCATCGCAATGTCTGCGTTTTTATCAAATACTTTCTTTTTCGTCGGCTTATTGCTCATTGTATTAGGTACAGGGTTATTTAAAACCTGTATTACCGTGATGGTAGGAACCCTGTATAAGAAAGAAGATACACGCCGTGATGGCGGTTTCTCCCTGTTCTATATGGGTATCAATATGGGGTCCTTTATTGCCCCGTTAATTATTGGCCCACTTCATGAAAAATATGGGTGGCATTTAGGTTTTGGCCTTGGTGGTTTAGGAATGTTAATTGCCCTGTTAATTTTCCGCTTTTACGCCATTCCTCAAATGCGCCGTTATGATAAAGAAGTTGGCCTTGATTCTACTTGGAACCGTCCAACGGTTGAGCGCAAAAACGTGGGGAAATGGGTTACCTTTGCCATGGTGCTATTAGCCATACTGGTTATCTTGATTGATAATGGTACGATCCCATTTAATGCCTCAATAATTGCGAAAAGTTCTGCTTATGTTATCTCGACCTGTGTGGGCATCTATTTCTTATTTATGTTCTTCCTTGGCGGTTTAAACAGCAGCGAACGTTCTCGTTTACTGGCATGCTTGATTTTACTGATTGCAGCCGCATTCTTCTGGTCAGCCTTTGAGCAAAAACCCACTTCATTTAATATCTTTGCTCGTGACTATACTGACCGCCAAATGGGGAGTTTTGAAATTCCAACCATTTGGTTCCAATCAATCAATGCCTTGTTCATTATATTGTTAGCACCAGTATTTAGCTGGTTCTGGCCTTCGTTGGCTAAACGCAATATGAACCCAAGCAGTATGACCAAGTTCGTGATTGGTATCTTATTTGCTGCGGGCGGCTTTGCTATCATGATGGTGGCCGCAAACCAAGTACTCGCAACCCAAAGCGGCGTTTCACCTTTCTGGTTAGTTGGCAGTATCTTATTGCTGACATTAGGGGAACTGTGCTTAAGCCCTATCGGGTTAGCAACCATGACCTTGCTCGCACCACAAAAAATGCGCGGCCAAGTGATGGGGTTATGGTTCTGTGCTAGCGCATTGGGTAACCTTGCAGCTGGTATCATGGGGGGTAACATTCGCAAAGACCAATTAGATTCGATGCCTGAGCTATTCTCCCACGTCTCTATTGCACTGGTGATCTGTGCGGTCGTATTAGCAGCGTTGATTATCCCTGTCAGAAAAATGCTTAAAAATGCAGACAAAAATGAAGCTAATGCTTAATAGCGCTGATTAATTGTCTTCTATCCGGTAGCAGCCCACACGCTACCGGATCCTCCGCATCATTCCCCACTTAATAGTTTGCTTATTATTTCTGATAAAATAGGCGCTATACTGCTCTCTCATCATCCCATAATGACTTTAGGAAATCATACAATGAGCCTTTCCGCCCCTATTTACTATGTTGATGCTTTTACAGATACCCTTTTTCGCGGTAACCCAGCAGCGATTGTATTACTCGATAACTGGTTACCAGATGAACAGCTCATTGCCATTGCCGCAGAGGTTAACTTGTCAGAAACCGCATTTTTAGTCGGCCATCATATTCGCTGGTTCACCCCTAAAGTTGAAGTAACACTCTGTGGCCATGCAACACTTGCCGCTGCTTTTGTGTTAAATCAAGTGCTACAGCAAGACATTCATCCTTTAACATTTAATTCTCTGTCGGGTGAGCTCGTTGTAACACAAAATGCACAAGGATTTACACTTGATTTTCCAATTCTTGAATCCGAACAAAGTCATCCAAACCATTACCCACACCTCGTCGATATTCTTGGTGTCAAAATCAAAGATCTTTGGATAGCAAAAGACCGTTATCTGTGTTTTCTTGAAAGTGCAGAGCACGTTCAAAACTGTCAGCCAGACATGTTAAAACTTGCGCAGCTTTCTCTACCCGGGTTAGCAATTACAGCAGAAAGTGCTAATAGCGATTGTGACTTTGTTTCTCGTTACTTTGCTCCCGCCAAAGGGGTTGACGAAGACCCTGTAACAGGCACCTCACATTGTGCCATTGCTCCAATATGGGCCAAACAGCTGAATAAATCGCAGTTAATAGGCCAACAGATTTCATCGCGCGGAGGGGTAGTTCAATGTGAGCTAACCTCTGACCGAGTAAAATTAACAGGTAAAGCCGTTTTATTTTTAACAGGCCAAATCCACATTTAAATCTTACAAGTCAAAGAGATAGGTGCAAAACTATTTATTTTCCTATCTGTTTCTCTATCCGAATTCTACCAGCGCCATTATTTTTCTCGAAATATTGGCGTCCATTCCTTATCTAAAAATAAATTTTTTTAACATTTAAACAAATCTTTTAATTTCAACTCAATTTGGTTTACAATTATAATTATTATTAAAGATATAATTACAATTATAAACATTTCTAATTGAAGCTTTGGTCAATTGTTAAAAACTCATTCGATATAAGGAACTTAATAAGATGGCTATAACTAGAAGAAAATTTTTGATTGGCGGTGGTGTTGTTGCCGTTGCTGCAGGGGCTGGAATTTTAACTCCAATGTTAACTCGTGAAGGTCGATTTGTTCCTGGTAAGCCACGACATGGCTTTGTTGCAGGAACTGAAGGCCCTCTACCACAGCAAGCTGACGTCGTTGTTATTGGTGCTGGAATTCTGGGGATCATGACCGCAATTGAGCTGGTTGGACGTGGTTTAGATGTTGTTATTGTTGAAAAAGGTAACATCGCAGGCGAGCAATCATCCCGCTTCTACGGCCAAGTTATCACTTATAAAATGCCAGATGAAACCTTCTTACTCCACCACTTAGGCAAACAACGTTGGAGAGAGATGAACGCGAAAGTCGGTGCAGATACAAGCTACCGTACTCAAGGCCGCGTTGAAGTGCCATTCGATGAAGAAGATCTTGTCAATGTTAGAGAGTGGATTGATACTCGCAGTAAAAATGTCGGTTCAGATATTCCATTCAAAACACGCATTATCGAAGGTGCTGAACTCAACCAACGTTTAAACGGTGCACAGTCTAAATGGACAATCGCAGGTTTTGAAGAAGACTCTGGTAGCTTAGATGCTGAAATTGCAACCTTCGTCATGGCTGATTACGCGAAAAAATTAGGAATAAAAATTTATACTAACTGTGCAGCAAGAGGTTTAGAAACTCAAGCAGGCGTAATTTCTGATGTCGTCACCGAGAAAGGGCCTATCAAGACCTCACGTGTTGTTGTGGCAGGTGGCGTCTGGTCAAGGCTGTTTATGCAAAACTTAGGTGTGGATGTCCCAACATTACCGGCTTATCAATCTCAACAACTGATCACCGGTTCACCAACTGCACCGGGGGGTAACGTTGCTTTACCGGGTAATATTTTCTTCCGTGAACAAGCAGATGGTACCTATGCAACATCTCCTCGTGTGATTGTTGCACCGGTTGTTAAAGACTCCTTCGTCTATGGCTATAAATACATTCCACTGCTATCTATGCCTGATTTCCCTGTGCATATTTCATTAAATGAACAATTAATTAATTCATTTACTGAGCCAACAAGCTGGAAACTGGATGAAGTTTCACCATTTGAAAAACACAGAAATATGACGGCATTACCTGATTTACCAGAGCTGAATGCATCATTTGAGAAATTAAAAACAGAATTCCCTGCATTTAAGGATTCTAAACTGATTGACCAATGGAGTGGTGCTATGGCCATCGCACCAGATGAGCACCCAATCATTTCTCAAGTCAATGAATATCCTGGTCTAGTTATCAATACTGCCACAGGCTGGGGGATGACCGAAAGCCCAGTTTCTTCCGAGCTCACAGCTGACTTGCTATTAGGCAAAGAACCCTCACTGAATGTGAAACCATTTAGTCTGTACAGATTTAGTTAATACATGTTTGTAAAATTTGCTCACAAAAACCCTTCTATATGAAGGGTTTTTTTATTGCCTATTGTGGCTCTATTGCTTAGTATTCGAAACTTAAATCAAATGGAGTGATTATGAATAAATTACTATTAGCAATAACGATTTCACTATTAAGCGCCACTGCTTTCGCTGAAAAAACGTATACCGTAGAGCAATTAGAGGACATGATTGCTGACAACAATAAACCACAAATTGCCGTGCCGGTTTTAAATGGCTCAATAGCAAAAGACGACTTTCCAACGTGTAAATCAGGGTTAATCGAGTGGCTTGAAGGCGTTGAAAAATACCCTGTTACCATTGAAAAAGATATTGATGGCGAAGATTTTTCTGCAACTATTTGGGCTGAATCTAATGCGTTTTTAGTTTCTTGCGTTAAAAGTGGCAGCAATGCAAAAGCAGTTCGCATGAGCGCCGAATATTTAGATAATTAACCCCCATCTTTTTTCAGCAATTTAAAGGCTCATTGTCTAGTTTTGAGCCTTTAATATTTCCCCCTATTTTTCCTAAATACGAAAATATGAAAAAACTTTTCAACTGGAACGATTCACTTCACATTTATTGCTGAATTAAATTGAGAGGAGTATTACACTTGGTCTTTAACATTTCTAATACACCCAGTAACAATTGTAAGGCAGACCATGAGCTCCATCGCTGACGATGTCATCGCACAAAAAATTGAGCAATCCATTTCTCGCGTCTCTAAAGTCGTATTTCCAACAACGACTAACCACCACAGTACTTTGTTTGGTGGTACCGCCCTAGCTTGGATGGATGAAGTTTCTTTTATTACCGCAACACGGTTTAGCCGTAAACGCCTCGTTACGGTATCAACTGAGAAAATTAACTTTACCCACCCAATCCCTTCAGGGACCATTGTTGAGTTAGTAGGTAAAGTTATTCGAGTCGGAAGAACCAGTTTAACGGTCAACGTATCGATTTTTCTAGAAGATATGTATTCAGATGGTCGTGAAGAAGTAATACATGGCCAGTTTAATTTTGTTGCAATTGATGACAACGGAAAACCCACGCCATTATTTGAGTCATAAGCTTTCTTAAGCCGTTAAAGTAAAAATTTTTCGCATATTGCTGAAGGTGTGAATTCTGTAAATTTCGATTCACACCTTTCTTATAGCACATACTATTTAATTTATTTTTTCACTTTTTATGTGTTTTATATCGAGATTTTATTAGCATAAGATATTTTTCTAAAATAATCGCCCAAAGCTTACTTATATTACCACCTGATTTATATGATTTTTCAACCACTTTCTTTATTAAGATCTTGTTACAATAAACACATAAAATGACTAAGAAACATTAAATTTCATACTTCAATATATTGTAATTTTTATTACATATTGATATTTTTCAATTAAAATCGTAGAGTATAGAAGTAATCAATTATCCTAAAAATGCGTAAAAAGATGAGCGTGTAGCTTATTTTACATTACGTATTTTGATGTAAATTCTCTTTGTATAATATACTTTGTTGACAGTAAATCTCATCGAGACATTTTATTAAAAAATAGAAATAAACAACGCTAATATAAGACATCAATCATGCTTAGAATTCTCTCATTTATTATTTTATGTGCTTTTTCAATTAACCTAAGTGTTGCTGCAGTTCCCAAAGAAACCATCAAACGTATCGAACAGGAGGCACAAAAAGGGGATATAAAAGCGCAAGTCATGTTGGGAATTGGCTATTACCTTGGGAATGAGCTTAAACAGGACTATGGTAAAGCAAAAAAATGGCTAACAATGGCATCAAATAAAGGTAATTCTGATGCTCAGTTATTTTTAGGTGATATGTATTTAAACGGTAATGGTGTTGAAGCCAACCTCGAAACTGCCATGGATCTGTTTGAGAAATCAGCCAATAAAGGCAATGTTGAAGCTCAGAATTATATGGGCCAATTTTACTATCAAGGTATTGGTGTAAAACAAAACTATATTACGGCTTTTGAATGGTTCAAAAAATCTGCTGATAAAAAATTCCCACCAGCGCAATATCAAGTAGGTAAAATGCTAGAAAGTGGTGAAGGAATTGAAATAAACGAAAAATCTGCAGCTGAATATCTAGCTCAAGCCTGTAAAGCTGGTTTAAAAGAAGCCTGCGTAAAAAAATAAATCTGACTTAGTATTTCCCGCCATTTGCCTGATGTCGCTCATTATAATGACATCGGGCACTTCTATTTTTTGATAAAAAATCTTATTACGGCTACTTGCTCACACCCTTTCACCAATAAATTCATTACTATTAATAATCAAATTCACAATGTATGATATTGGTCTAAGCTTATAATATAAAAGAAAAAGGGAGATATTATGTACAATACAATTTTAGTACCGATCGATGTAACCGAAGATGCTCTCACTAATTTATTAGTTCCTCATGTTAACTCACTACAAAAATTGAACGATGCAACAGTACACTTTCTTGCCGTAACCGCACCAATTTCAAATTATTTGCGCTACGGTGGCACAATCTTACCAGGGGACTTCCCTGATGATGAAAAACAAGCTGAAATCATTCTTAGCGAGTTAAAAGAAAAAATTAAATTATTTGATATCCCTGCAGATAAAGTAAAGGCAAAAGCAACCGTCGGTTCTGTTAAAGACGAAATTTTGGCAACAGCAGAAGATATTAACGCCGATATAATTTTATTAGGTTCGCGCCGCCCGAGTATGTCAACCTATTTGCTCGGTTCTAATGCCGCATCAGTAGTTCGCTATGCGAAAACTAGCGTATTAGTCGTTCGATAATAAAGGCTAAAGTGCTATTTTCTGCCAAATAAACGCATTTTACAAATAAAAGGTTTAGCCTTAATGATTGTTACAAAAAACAGCAAAGACACACACTTTATGAGGCTATTTATGCACTCATTTAGGGTAAATTAAAGACTCATAAACATTTTCGTGACTTTCACGCCCTGCTTTTTTAGCAGGGTTTTTTTATGCTATAAAACTGATGAATGTTTTAATCTAAAACGCTTAAAAGGAATACCGTCAAAATCAACGATGGCTTCCTCAATAAAACCATAACGCAAAATTGCTGATACTTTCTTACGTGTTAACGGTAAGTGTATCGTGACTGACTCAACCTTCAATGATGTAAATGCCTTATTAATTATATTATTAACAATATATTTTCCCTTTCCCCAAAACTTAGGATGTAAAACTAAAGCTAAATCCGCATCGCCCGCTTCATTTTGTAGCCCTCCCCAACCAGCAAACTGGCCATCAACTATAATGGCCCATACGCCATAGCCATATTGCTCCCAATGCTGCTCTTTTCCTATGACCCACTGACGGCAGGCCTGTTCATCGAATTGATTACTCCCTAAAGGCATATGTTCGAGTACGGCTGGATGAGTATTTAATGCGATAAGATCTGCAATACTAATTTGATTTAGCTGTAAAAACTGAATAGGCATCGTGACTGTTTTGTCCACATAAGAGATTCATAAACCGAAAATATAATTTAGCTATCATCCCAAAAAATAATGCCCCACTCAAGTTAGCGGGGCACTTAGGCTTTGTTATTACTGCTCTAGGGCTGTCGCCATGACTTTTTGGAAATCCTCCCAAGAACAATAGCCGCTTTTATCAATTGGACACCCTTTTAGCTCTAATGTGATATGTTTAGGAGGGGTCTGTAATGATAAATAGGTGTTATCCCTCAGCTGATCTGCTGTTTGATAAACATATTCTACTTTCATAAAATCTTTATTAGCTTGCTTATCCGTCCAGCGTTGGAATACTAATTTCCCCCCAATCGGGGTATGCTCATACTGCTCTGGTAATTGATATGGCTTAAAATCCATTGCTGACATCAATGACGCAATATTCGAATCATGACCGACTAAGAATATAAATTTTGCAGTTTCTCCTTTATCGGCCGAAACAAAACCTTTATCGATATAATTTAATATTGGATGTGCGACATTTTTGGCAATAATTTTTGGTGTAAATAACGTTTCTTGGTAAGCATTTTTTAACGTATTCAGTTTTTTCCATTTTTCAGGGGTATTCACAAGCCCCCAAGCGACTTCATTTGCAGGAAAACCTTCATAGTATTGAAGGTCTATTGCATCCACCGCTGAATTTGCAATTTTTAATGGACCACTGACGCCCGGTTCTTTTTCTGCTTCAATAATAAAACTGTTTTTTTGACTATTTAAATTACATAACTTATCTGTTTTACATTTTTGAGAATCTTTAATGTTCAATACACTATCTAATTCTTCATAACCCGCAGTTAGTGATAAACCTTTAAAATATTTTTCCATCTCAGCGAGTGCCTGTTGCTTAAATTCAGGAGAGGCATTCGTAATAATTGGGTTAAAAACAGGGTCCATCTTACCAATTTCAGGCTGATGATGAATATTTACTTTGCATCCAGGAAAGGCTCCTGCTGCAAAAAATTGGGCAGTTGCTATCGTCCTTTGTAGACTATTTGTATAAAGGTATATATCTTCGTTACTCGTTGGACACAGTTCATCTGCAAGTAATTTATTTTGGTCTATCCATTCCCTAAAATAATGCCCCATATAGACTTCAAGTGCGCCACCTTTCGTTGTGAGATATCCACTTTGTGCATCCCAAGCAGGCCATTTTTTATCAGTTACTTCAGTAAGAATACCGGTATTTACAATAGGTGTACGTAAATTATGGCGACTAAGGACTAAAACTTGATCCAAAACCATATCTGCTTTGGTCTCTGTATTCGCCAATGCAGGTGCAATAGGCGTTAATAATGCCGCGGATAAACAGAGAGTTAGTAATTTATATTTCATTAAGATACCCCTACGATTAAATCAACAAAGAAAAATACGTTTATCGCTATATAAAAAATTTGGCGAGAAAATTACGCCGTAACTTATCTAATAATGACGAAGTTGACTTTTTTTTCTGCGATAAATATCTCAAAAACAACCTTAAAGTAAATTTAAAACCAGCGGTTGACATAAGAAAAGCAAAAGTTAATATTTTCCAGTCAATATACGGAGACAATATAATGATAGTCCAAAGCGCTACACGTGCACACGATGATGATATTATTCGTGTTTGGGAGTCTTCAGTGAGGGCAACTCACCATTTTTTAACTGAAGAAAAAATTGCTGAACTAAAAATTGCTATCAAAGATATTTATTTACCACATTTAGCTGTTTTTGTGACATTCGATAGCGCAGGCAATATGACCGGTTTTCTAGGGTGCGATAAACACCGTCTTGAAATGTTATTTATTTCTCAAGAAAATAGAGGCCAAGGCACAGGGAAGAAACTTCTTCAATATGCTATTGATACCTTAGGTATTACTGAGTTGGACGTTAACGAACAAAACCCTCAAGCTATCGGGTTTTATCAGCATATGGGTTTTAAACAATATGCACGTTCTGAATTAGATGGTGAAGGCAATCCATTCCCTATTCTGCACATGCGCCTTAATAAAGAGTCGGCATGAAAATCACTGGATTAGAAACTGCACGTTTGCGGTTACGTGGCTGGCAAGAAGAAGATAAGCAACCACTTTACCAAATGAATAGCCACCCCGATGTCATGCGCTATTTTCCTTCAGTATTAAATGAGCAGCAAAATGCACAATTTATGGAAACCATCATAGATAAATTTGCTCAACAAGGAGGATGGGGACTATGGGCTGTGGAATTGAAATCCAACAAACAATTTATTGGGTTTATTGGTTTAAATATTCCTGCTGCTAATCTGCCCTTTTCCCCTTGTGTTGAAATTGGCTGGCGTTTACTTCCCGAGTATTGGCGTCACGGCTATGCGACTGAAGGGGCTCACGCCGCGATCAAATTTGCATTTGAACAACTAAAACTAGAAGAGCTCGTTGCGTTCACCGCTGTGGTCAATTTACCATCAGAATCCGTAATGCAAAGACTTGGAATGATAAAACACCCAAATAATTTTTATCACCCTGCACTTCCTGATGGCCATTGGTTACAAGAACATGTGCTGTATCGCATCAAGGCAAGTGACTATTTAAAATCGTCTCATCAATAAAAACTAAACTCGCAAAAACCCCCACAAAAAAGCCATCACAATGTGATGGCTTTAAGTTATTTAGCGTCTGCTGCGTAAATTATTTTTTACTTTCAGCTTCCGCTTTAGCTTCTTTCGCTTCGACATCACGGTACCAACGAGGGTGATGTTTTCTCGCCCAACGGCGGCTAACTTTCCCTTCGATCATTCCGTTGATTGAACCTTTAACCCAAAATGCCATGTACATATGAATTAAAATAGCATGGATCAAGACAATCGCAGCAACAGCATGGATCAACAGCCCCCAACGCACCATCCACATTGGGAATAAATGTGCGAAATAAGGGCGCCAAATAATAATACCGGTGACCAAGAGCACAAAAATCAGGCTCATGATACTCCAGAACATCATTTTTTGGCCGGCATTATATTTACCGACATCAGCCACTTCATGTTCATTGCCCTTCAATACTTCGACAATATTTTTGATCCAAGGTAAGTCTTGCTTATCTGGAATATTGTGCTTCACAAAGCGAACAAACATAAACATCAGCACGACGAAAATGAGTACGCCAAAGAAAGGGTGTAAAATCCGCCCCATTTGTGGTGTACCAAAGGTTTCCGTCAACCATTTCAGTGTTGGGAAAAATAACGCGATCCCCGACAAAGCAACCAAGAAGAAGCTGATGACAACCGTCCAGTGACACGCGCGGTCAATAAACTTAGTCCGCACAATCATTTTGCTTTTCTTACTCATGGTCATCTTTCTCCTCTTCATCACTCACTTCTTTGTTCGGACCAATTCCCACATAGTGGAAAATCAACCCTGCAAAGGTCGCGATAAATCCAACGACAGAAAGTGGTTTCAAGATGCCCTGCCACAGATTGATTGGCGTATCAATTTGTGGGTCTTTAGGCAGGCCATGATACAGTTCAGGTTTATCAGCATGGTGAAGTACATAAACAACATGCGTACCACCAACGCCTTCAGGATCATAAATTCCCGCTTGCGCATAACCCCGATTTTGCAATTTCGTTACGCGCTCTGCACCGTATTCCAACATTTCTTTTTTCGTACCGAAACGGATAGCACCCGTTGGACAGGTTTTCACACATGCTGGCTCTTGGCCTACACTCACCCTATCAACACACAAGGTACACTTGTACACTCGATTGTCTTTCGGATTTAAACGAGGAATGTTGAATGGGCAACCTGCGATACAATAACCACAACCAATACAGTGCTCTGATTGGAAATCCACAATACCATTTGCGTACTGAATGATTGCTCCTGCTGATGGGCAAGATTTCAAGCATCCAGGGTCGGTACAGTGCATACAGCCATCTTTACGGATCAACCATTCTAACTTACCCATTTCAGTGGTTTCGCTAAAACGCATCACCGTCCACGATTTTGCACTTAAATCCGTTGGGTTATCATAAACCCCAACGCAGTGACCAACTTCGTCACGGATATCATTCCACTCAGAACATGCCACCTGACAAGCTTTACAGCCGATACAAGATGACACATCAATGAGCTTACAGACTTCAAGCTTATCATCACGCGCTTGTGGCGGAGGCGTAATGCTATTGGTCGCGGAACGTTTAATAATGTCTTGAGATTGCATGGACATGTTCCCTCCCTTACGCCTTCTCAATGTTAACTAAGAATGCCTTATACTCAGGTGTCTGAGAGTTAGCATCGCCGACAGACGGCGTTAACGTATTGGTGATAAACCCTTTTTGAGTCGCGCCTTCAAAGCCCCAGTGAATCGGTAGTCCAACAGTTTCAATTGGTTTTCCATCCACCATCAGTGTTTGTAATCGAGGAGTAACAACCGCAACTGCCTTGATAAAACCACGTTTACTGCTGACTTTGACCTTATCGCCTAACGCAATTCCTTTGGCTTTCGCTAGTGTTTCGCTGATTTCAACAAATTGCTCTGGCTGAGCAATCGCGTTCAAGCGAGCATGCTTGGTCCATGTGTGGAAATGCTCTGTTAGACGGTATGTGGTACCTACATAAGGGAAATCTTTGTGGTCGCCAAGACGTTTTTTGTCTTCATCAAAAATTCGCGCCGCTGGGTTAGAAACCACATTCGGGTGCAACGGGTTAGTGCCAAGTGGTGTTTCAAATGGCTCATAATGCTCAGGGAATGGCCCTTCTGCCATCTTATCGATAGCAAATAAACGACCTAAACCTTCTGGTTGCATGATGAATGGCCCTGTTCCCACTTCAGGTGCAGAAGCATTGAAGTCAGGGATATCATTACCGACCCATTTTTTACCATTCCACTCGATAAGCACGCGGTCTTTATTCCACGGTTTACCTTGGGTGTCACAAGAAGCACGGTTATAAATCACACGGCGGTTCAAAGGCCATGCCCATGCCCAACCTAGTGTGTTACCGATACCGGATGGGTCGCTGTTATCACGATTAGCCATCTGGTTGCCTTTCTCGGTCCAGCTACCAGTGTAAATCCAGCAAGAAGATGCCGTTGAACCATCCGCACGTAATAAGGCAAATGAGCTGAGCAGCTCGCCTTTTTTCGCTTGTAAGTTACCGTCTGCATCATAAAGATCAACCAGTGCAACACCGTTGTTTTCTTTCGCCACTTCTTCTGATTCAGGATGGAATTGTTGTTTATAATTCCATTTCATTTGCATCAGAGGATCTTGGCCTTGGCCACCTTCTTTCTCATACAATTCCCGGATCTTATACAGAATACCGGTTAAGATTTGGCCATCGTTACGCGCTTCGCCTGGGGCATCTGCGGCTTGCCAGTGCCATTGTAACCAACGGCCTGAGTTGGCTATCGAACCATCTTCTTCTGCAAAACAAGTTGATGGTAAACGGAACACTTCGGTTTGAATCGAAGCCGTATCAACGTCATTCATCTCACCATGATTTTGCCAGAAATTCGCTGTTTCAGTGACTAATGGGTCAACGACAATCAGGTATTTCAATTTACTGAGGCAGCTAACCACTTTATTCTTATCAGGGAATGAAGCCACAGGGTTAAACCCTTGACAGATATAACCCGTCACTTGGTCCTTGCTCATCATGTCAAAATACTTCATCACATCATAAGCTTGGTCCCATTTAGGCAACCAATCATAACCCCATTGGTTTTCTGCTTGTGCTGAATCCCCATAGAAAGACTTCATCAAACTCACGAAGAATTTAGGATAATTACTCCAGAAATTCACCTGATTTGGCAAGGTCGCTTTTGGTGTATTCGCAGACAGGTAGCTATCAATGTTCTGATGTTTTTCAGAAGGTAATGTCAGGTAACCCGGTAAACTGGTTGATAGTAACCCTAAATCGGTTAAGCCTTGAATGTTCGAGTGCCCGCGTAACGCGTTCACTCCGCCGCCAGCAACCCCCATATTACCTAGCAGTAACTGGATCATCGCCATAGTGCGAATATTTTGTGCGCCAACAGTATGTTGTGTCCAACCTAATGCATACAGGAAAGTCCCAGCTTTATCTGCTGCACTTGTTGTTGCTAAAATTTCACAGACTTTCAAGAAATCGGCTTTTGGCGTTCCACAAATTTGCTCAACGATATCAGGCGTATAGCGTGATACATGTTTGTGAAGTAAATTCCACACACAACGCGGATCTTGTAATGTGTCATCGCGTAATGCGTGACCATTTTCATCAAACTTATAGTTCCAGCTGGTTTTGTCATAGCTACGCTTATCAGCATCATAACCACTAAATAAGCCATCGTTAAAGTCAAAATCGTCTCTAACAATCAATGACGCATTGGTATAGTTCTTAACATACTCAGCATTGATTTTTTGGTTTTCAATCAGGTACAGCAAAACGCCCGATAAAAAGGTAATATCGGTTCCTGAACGAATTGGCACATAATGGTCAGCAACTGATGCAGTACGCGTAAAACGCGGGTCTATGACAATCAGTGTGGCATCATTATTATTTTTCGCTTCAATTGCCCAGCGGAACCCAACAGGGTGTGCTTCCGCAGCATTACCGCCCATTACGACGACAACATCGGCATTTTTGATATCAACCCAGTGGTTGGTCATCGCACCGCGACCAAATGTTGGAGCAAGACTTGCTACCGTTGGTCCGTGTCAGACACGCGCTTGGTTATCAACTGCTAGCATTCCTAGCGATCTAGCGAATTTTTGCGTCAACATTCCCGTTTCGTTACTGGCAGCTGATGCACAAAGCATCCCTGTTGATAACCAACGGTTTACTGTTGTTCCTTCCGCATTTTTTTCAATGAAATTTGCATCGCGGTCATCTTTCATTAAGCGTGCAATGCGTGTGAAAGCATCATCCCAACTAATGCGTTCCCATTTATCAGAGCCTGGTGCTCTATATTCAGGATAACGTAAACGATTTTCGCTTTGGATATAATCGAGTAGGCCAGCCCCTTTAGGGCATAAAGCACCACGGTTTACCGGGTGGTCTGAGTCACCTTCGACATGGAATATCGCGGACTTAGCATTCATGGCGCCATCGCCCATGCTATATATTAGTAATCCACAACCGACAGAACAGTAAGTACAGGTATTACGCGTCTCTTTAGAACGAAGTAATTTATATTCACGTACATTAGCTATTGCCATTCCAGGCATAAAACCTAACGCAGCTACAGTTGTACCTGCCATCCCGCCAGCGCAGATTTTAAAAAACTTTCTGCGACTAACGTTCATTGCTACCTCTTTATATTTTTTGTATAAATCGGTGAGAGAATAGCAGCCTAATATGATTAGATATTGCCTAAAATCAATGAAAGTGAAAATAAAAGTTTAATTAATATTAACTGAGTAGTTAAACATCAATTAAAATTACTACCAATAGAGTATTTATTGTTAAATTGATTTGGATCAAATGTTACATTTTAAAAATTTAAGTTAAACATTATTTCAATTAACATTTCGTAAAAGAAAATAATGTTATTTCTTAGAAAAGAATAACCCTTGTATTTAATTTAAAATTTAACTATGGATTTAGTAATCATTTACTGAAATCCACATAAAGAAATAATTCTGTTGTCGGCTTAAATTCCACGTCACTTTAAAATAAATAATTAATTTTTTAAGGTGACGTGATAACACTGAATTCTATTTCCAACCACTAATAATGATACCGGCTCCGATCAGTACGACTAAAGCACCAACCCAGTCAGTCACGGTAAGAGAAACACCATCAACCACTTTTAGCCAAGCTAATGCCGTGACAATATAAATTCCACCATAAGTCGCATAAATTCGTCCGCTTGCCTCTGGGTGTAATGTGAGTAACCAGACAAATAGCATTAAACTTAAGGCTGCCGGGATCAATAGCCAAGCCCCACCTTGCTTTTTCATCCAAAGATAAGGAAAGTAACAGCCTGCAATTTCAGCCAACGCAGTGATAAAGAACAAACCAATAATTTTTATCGACATAGCAACCCATTCAAAATAATACCCATAAATTCACTATTATATTAGCAACTTTTATCAACACGGTTATGTGGTTTTCACTAACATCAATGAAATACGCCTTGCAATTGGTAAAACAAAAAATACGGTTGGGAAAGCTATCATCCAAGAAAGCATCCACGAGCTCAACCAAGGTGAAAACACGTCACTCGTGAAGCCCAAGGCTCTTATGGTACTAATCAGCGAAACAATTCCACTCATGACAAGGGATAAAAAGAAAGGAACAAGAAAAATCATCGCCCGAGCAGGTAACTTTGGGATACCTAAAATATAATTACGGTCTCGATGTGGCATAAAAAAACTCCAAGGTTAACAGACACACAAAGCACATAACCTATGTGTGGCCAAAAGTTATATGCGTTGGCTAACGTAAACGCTTACGAGTCCTATGACCAATTCCTTCTTATTCTATAATTTGTAAGATTTTTGTCAAAATTTAACAAAATAGAAGCATTAAAAGTTCTTTTAAGAAAAGCGATAGATCAGACTCCAATATGATTAGGTTAAAAGCCTAATAAAACTCCATCTTTTAAAACTTTTAGTTTAAATTTTAATGCCTATCTTTGTTATTATAATAAACACCTTTTCTATCACCTTATTGGCTAACAAAATCATTATGAGAGCAACATCTGAAGAAGCCCGTGTATTTATTGAAGTGGTAGAACAAAAAAGTTTTAGTAAAGCGGCTGATAAACTTAATTTAGCAAATTTCGCGGTAAGCCGAATAGTCAAAAAACTGGAAGAATAACTGGATGTCAATTTAATTAACCGCACCACAAGGTAAATTGACCTAACTGCTGAGGAAAATGAGGTTAAAAAATTTCTTTAGGCAGATGCGATTATTACCAAATGTCTGGCTGGTGGAAGATGATGCCTTGGATGGTAAAAAAATATATGGATGACGTTTATACCCTCCGTCACGGTCATTTATATGCAAATGATGGCCGTACCCGCCAAAATCCAAGCAAGCAATATGGTACCGGGGGCCTACTTCATGGAAAAAGTATATGCTTTCAGTGGATTGGAATGCTCCTATCGATGCATTTGATGAATTTGATAATTTTTTTGACGGTCGAGGTGTAGATGGTGTCTATTTTGCCTTTCATAAATCACAACAATTTCTCGGATTGAAAAAATTCCCAACCTTTATGGTTAACGACGTGATCAAAGAACCTAATATTGAAAAATATATCAATGATTATAAAATACATCTCACTGAAATTTTTAATTAATCCATATTCAAAAAGGAATACATTTGTATTCCTTTTTATTATTATTTAGTAATCATTAATTAACATTATGCAATTTTACTTATTAATTTCACATCTAATGAATCGACTTTACCTTCTATCTTCTTAATAAAATCTTGCAAATGCTTTGTAACATTATGTTTATCTAATGACTCCTGATCCTTCCAAATTTCAAAGAAAATAAAAATATTTGGATTAGCATTATCTTGATGTAATTCATATTGAAGACAACCTTCATCCCTATTACTTGGCTCAACGATTGATTTAGTTGCTTCTTTCACAAATTCGACTTCATTATCTTTTGCAATTACTGTCGCAACAATTCTTATTTCTGGCATAAGCTCATCCTGTTATAAATAGATAATTTCAACTCATCTATTTATAACATAATTCTAAGTTAGAATTTAATCTTTATTATTCTATAAATTAGAAAATATTTTTCTAATTTCAATTACATCACCATATTGCAAAAATAGTGTAAAATCAAAATATAATATGATTGGTTTTTAATTACATTATATTTTATCCTAATAATGAGCATAGGATAAGTCTCAGTCAATCGTAATGTGGCAAATTTTAATTTATGCTCATTATTATCTGATACTAATCGGAGAAGGAAGATAAAATCCTCCTTCTCTTTCATTCTACCCTATTGATTTAATACCTTTTTAATCAATAGGGCTTTTTTTTCTTCCTCAATAAAGCTTGCCTGTAATGCATTTATATTACACTCAGTAAAATCAGCAATACCCCAACCAAATATATCATGCAATAATTGGTATTCTTTATTTAATGTTACATTCGCCACTGTTCGCGCATCAGTATTTATATTTAATTTAACGCCCTGCTTCTTCAACTCATTAATAGGATGGTTTTCAATACTGTCAAAGACATTGCACACTAAATTGCAACTTGGACAAACTTCAAGTAATACATCTAATGCTTTGAGTTTTTTAATCGTATTTGAATTTTCAATACTTCTTACCCCGTGTCCAATGCGTGACACTTTTAATTTATCCAATGTTTCAATCACACTTTCATAGCCTAAAGCCTCACCAGCATGTGCGATAATATTCCCTCCATGCTCCCTGACATACTTAAATGCCATTTCATGATTGTCTAGTGAAAAACGAGCCTCATCTGCCGCTAAATCTAGCGCTACAACACCACGATATTGATACTCCACAACTAAATTTGCCGTTTCAAGACTTTGAGAGGCAGTAAAATGCCTCAAGGTACACAAAATCAAGCCCGTTTCTATTTCATACTTTTTAACTGCTGAATTAATCGCACCTAATGTTATATCAACAACTTCTCGGCTTGAAAGGCCTTGCTGAGTATGTAATAAAGGAGCAAACCGAATTTCGGCATAAATCACATTATCCATTTTAAATTGCTCAAACAAATCATCAACAGCCAATACTATTGCAGATTTTGTCTGTAATATATTAAGTTGCGGTTCAATACACCGTAGAAAATCGCCAAGATCCTCACATCTCGTTGGCGCAATAAAACCTTGTTTGAATTCATTAAACGTGAGTGTCGGAATAGCCTGTTTAACATAAGAAAAACTTAAACACGTATCCAAATGCACATGTAGTTCCACTTTTGGCATAACGTTAATTGCTGTTTTTATACTTTGAGTAAATCCGCTTAAAGGTTTTAAAGGCGTTTTCATGTTAATATCCTGAGAGTTATTTTTGAATAAGCTTGCAGAGTTATTGCCATTTTTAAAAGGACATATGTCCTTTATTACACACGCCAATTTATGTCATACTGTTCTCCGAAAGTACCTGTACTGAGAGAATGAATTGTGAAAAAAATTACCTCTTCTGAAAAAATTGAAGAATATTTTACTCTCTATCAGCTTGATAAAATTCTATCTGAGGAAACAATAAAGTCAGTAAAACTGCTTAGAATAGATACGTCTGAATACTTAATATCACAAAATGACAAAATTAATTTTATTTACTTTCTTGTTGTGGGGAAACTACAGGTTGAACGTTATGAAATAAACGGTAAGCATGTTATTTTTTCATTTGAAAATGCCTTTTCAGTTATTGGTGATTTAGAGTTATTTCAGAATAATAACAGCAAAAACAACCGTATATATAGCACAATACAGGCAATTACAGAGTGTTATTTGCTGGCATTTCCGTTACAGGTTATTCAGAAAAAAGAGCTTAACTCCCCTATTTTTTTACAGTTTATCTGTCAACATCTTAGCAAAAAGCTTTTTAATGCATCACAGCTACACTCTTCCTCTTCATTCTCTGCTGAATATAAATTGAGGCGCTATTTAATTTTTGCCGAAAGCCAGTATGGTTCTGAATTTAAATTGGAAAATCGCGATTCATTAGCTGCTATGCTTGGTATATCTGTCAGGCAATTAAACCGTACATTAGTGAAATTAATTGAAAGGAAACTTATTGAACTTAAAGGTAAACACATTAAAATTATTGACCTAGAAAGCGCGTCATGATTACAAACGAATTACAAAAGGCTGCCATGACAGCCCTTAAATATTTTGCACTACTTCTTAGTTGCCAAAATAACACTGGAAGCTTTGATAATCGCAGTCACTTTACTTTTAACATTTAACCCCAACTCTACGGTACTATTATTTGTCACCACCGCAGATAACAAAGTTCCTGCAGTGGTTTTTAAATTTACCACAGAATTAACGCTTCCTTTTTCAATGGATTCAATTACACCATTAAATTGATTACGAGCAGAGAAATTATACTCTTCAGCGTTAGATACTAATACAACCCAAGGCGCTTTTATTACTGCTGTCGCCAGTTTACCTTTTTCTAAACCGAGTTGTTTAGTACTATTTTTGGTAATCACTGCCGCAATGCTTTCACCATGACCTAAATCGAGTATAACTTCATCATTTACCGCTCCCATTACAATTGAATCAACAACACCTGACAATTGGTTTCTTGCAGAAATAGCCATTGAATATCTCCTATACTTAATAAAAGTCGACTTCAGTAGTACTGTTTTTTAGTAGTTTAATCTCATTACCATTAGAATTAAGACTTAAAATAAAGTCACATTTATAGGCAATATTCTTAGCGTTATAATCACACTTAGAATTGACGAGTAATATTGTTTGCCCCAACGCGCGTATGTCCATCATGTGATCAAACGGCTTACTCATATCTTTCCCATAAGTTACTATAGTCTCTGATATGATTGCATTATCTTTAAAATATTTTATCGTTGTTGGAAGTTTAAATTCATTATAATCATTTTTGCTATATTGTTTTTTCGTGTCAGCAAGCAGTGAGCCAGCAATAATGCCATCTTGGTTATATTGGTAGATTAATTCACCATTCGAATCTTTTTTAGACATTATTTGACAGTTATCACCTATCACCATTTCGACAGGCCCACTAACGTCTCGACCAATCAATTTATTTTTAACTCGCTTTACAAAAAGATAGTTATGAGCACCATTTAAATACTCATCTTTCTTTTGATCAAAAGAAAAACTTTCCACACAACCATCATGACCAATTTTTAACATTGATTCATAATTAATTGATTTATCCTCATTATAAACAACTGATTTTATTTGCTTAACAGCACCTCTAACAGGATTGAAATCATAAAGCTGAGCCAGATTAAACACCACTGGGTTATATTGCTGTTCTTGAAACGCTAATGATGCAAAAGAAACAGGGAATAAACTTAAATAAATGATTCCCAATAGGTATTTTTTACTCATTTTTATCGTCTACCTCTAACGGCTACGGCTTGTTTTGACTTAAAAATAGCCTTTTGTATACATATTATCAGTTTTTCGATAAAAGTCAGGTTATGAACTCATAAACTTAGTACTAAAAACGAGCCTTAAATTAAATTTAAGGCCATTCTCGGTTTGCTTAAAATAAATAACAAAGAAGTTACTTAAATTGATTATGGCATAATTGGAGCAAGTGTAGGGTTGCGTTCATCATTAAAAACACGGCCAAAACGTGGGTTTCCTTGGTTCCATTCCTCAACAGCAGCATGAATATCAGCTTTAGTTCGACCAATAAAATTCCACCACATTAGTACAGATTCATTTAAAGGCTCACCACCGAGCAATAAAATATGACTATCTGAAGCTAGCTCTACAGAAATTTCAGTGATACTTTTGCCTAAATAAATTAATTCATTACTATTCACTTGCTGCCCTTCAATAACGGCACTTCCACTTACAACAAAAATACCGTATTCAAATTCAGAGCATAACGTTAAAACTTGTCGAGCGGTTTTCTTAGCAATAATATCGAGCCCGACCAAAGGGGAAAATGTCAGTGTTGGTGCTTTATAAGTACCATATTCCCCAACTAATAAGTTGAAATGCATTTCTCCTTCAGACCATCGAGGTAGCGTAGGATAATGGTCAAAACGTGGAGAAATATCTTTAACTGCTTCCGGTAAAGCGATCCACAGTTGTACAGCATGTAATTGGCGACTTTCTCCGTAGGTATCTTCGGAATGGCTGATCCCATAACCTGCCGTCATTAAATTGACCTGTCCTGGCCGAATAACCTGTTCATAACCAAGACTATCTCGATGTAATACTTCACCTTCAATCATCCAAGTGAATGTTTGTAAAGCGGTATGAGGGTGAGGTGATACCTTCATTCCCTCTGAATCTCCTTTAAAAACCGTAGGTCCAGCATGGTCAAGAAAGCACCAAGCACCTATTAGTCTACGTTCTCTTGTCGGTAAAACTCGTGCAACAGGAAGCCCACCAACATCTTTTGAGCGTGCTGTAATTAACTGTAAATTAAGTATTTTATCATTATTTTGAATACTCATGCTGACCTCATCAGTAATTAGCAAATATTATTGGCGGATATCATTGTATTCAGGTGTTCTATCGAATATTGCTTTTGCAAAAGGGCATAACGGAATAATTTTTCGACCCTCCTCTCTCATTCGCTCAACAACCTTAGCAACTAGTAACTTTGCAATGCCTTGTCCTTTTAAGCTTTCATCAACTACTGTATGGTCAATAATCACCAGATCATCGCCAGTATAAACAAAGGTTATCTCAGCAATGCGAGTTTGCTTGTCATCAGATAAAATAAAAAAGCTATGGTGATCAGATTGGATATTCATCATAAATAACGCCCTCTAAATTAAATCAATTTAACTTAGAGTATGTGACGTATGCTAAAAAGACAATATTCTACAATTGTCGATGTGATCCAAATATTTTGAAGTTAGAATGTGGATAAAAGGAGAAAAAATGTTGCGACAGCGCTTAACTAGAGATTAAATTTAGTTTAACGCTGTTTTTCAATTGGTTAATTAATGTTCAGCACATTAATTTTCAGAAAAATTACTTATCACTGTATAGGTTAATGAGTTTTCTGAACTATCGATAACTTTTAATTTTACATTTCGATAAGAAATAATATCGCTATTCTTGAGGTTATACTGAATAGTATCGCCAAACCCTTGATTCTCAATATTCGAACCTATTTTCTGATAACTAACATCAACAACATGGCCATTTATCCCATTGAAAATTAAGGCTTCTTCAAATGAGTTACCATCAGTATTATTTAGTTTTACTTGTTCGATTTGTGCTTTATCACTACAAACAGCAACATTAACATCTGTTACGATACAAATCTCATTAGGAGTAGAGTCTTTTTTAATTAAAAGTGAATTCCAAGGCTGCCCTAAAACCTCAACAACGACCGAACCAGAGTCAACTATTTGGTCTGGCATATAAAAATCGCCTTTATCACTTGACCCCACTTTTTTGAATACACCTGGAATAATTTTGTAAGCCAAATCTATCTGCACAGGGTTTAATATTTTAATTCCGTCTATTTCGCTAATGTTGCCTTCTCTTACTAAGGGTTGCCCTACTGTAATATGGTTCACCTGACCTATTCGGGGTTCACTAATTTTCTGTGATTCAGGAACATAGTTATACTCAGTCACTGCACATCCAGATAAAGAAACAATACAAAAAACTGGAACTAATAATTTATTCATCTTGATAAAATCCATGGCATTAAGATATTAAATATTATCTTTATAAAACAATTTCAACAAGTTACTACTTATGTTCCTGCCAGCTAATAGATAGGAAACCTTCGGCTTATCATTCACTTTGAAATTTTTCCATTTTAATGAAGCCAACAACTACAATAATAGAACTGATACATTGCCCACAAATGATTATGATAATCATTTGTGATAATAGATTTACCTTAAGGCGTTAAAAGAAAAAGAGTTATTGAATTTATAGTCCAGGCTCTTCCGTTGGCTGAATAGGGTTTGTTACAAATAATAAAATATTTATTTTTATAACTTGTTGAAATTTGTCTTTTACCTCATAGAGTTTCCCAATCATCCTAATTTATGTGATTTACAATTTCATTTCTTACTCAATCAAGAGGTAATTATGACTTCATCATGTCAACATTAATACTTCCGTTCATTTTCAAACTTTTCATATAAAAACATAAGATGATACCCCTATAAATTTCATATTAATTTTGTAAAAAAATAAATCTCATTTCTCTTTAATAAAATTAAATAGATAATCAAATTAAATTATGTAAGAAAAATATATGAATATGTTACATGCTGTAAAAAATTGATTTACATCACAGACTTTTCATACTTAATTTTCTTAAACAAGATTTATCTAGCGTGCAAAAATACTTATACTTATCATTATTCTGATAAAAAAATCGCCATATACACTATGAATACGCATTATGAGATTATGAGTAAAATTTTCAACTAAAATACCCCATGAAAATAGAATACATTTCAAACTAAATATCACGAAATTATATTCAAATAACAATTTACATGTTGATCCTAAGTTAAATTTGTATATTATTAACAAACTAAAAAATACAACATAAAAATTTGATAGTTTAAACACCTTTCTGGGAAAAAAATTCTTAACATAGAATCTGTTCTGTGTAGGGAACTGTATGCTCTAAATTTATTATTAATTTTTAATTTAGGCATTTGAATTTATGGAATGAAGTTATCGTATACTCATACAAGGAGATTCACTTAAATGAGTAAGAAAAATCTCGGTAGTGTTGCCCCTAAAGAAAGAATTAATATCAAATATACACCTAATACAGGTGGAGCTCAGGCTGAAGTTGAACTTCCTTTAAATATGCTGATTGTGGGTGATATGACAGGTAAAACTGAAGATACCCCAATGGAAGAACGAAAAGCAATTTCAATTAATCAAAACAATTTCAATTCAGTTATGGAAAGTGCAGGTATTAATTTAAATATCAACGTCCGTAATACACTTGAAAACACCAGTGATTCTGAGCTTAATGTCAATCTAGATGTAAAATCTCTGCAAGATTTTTCACCAGATAATATTGCTCGCCAAGTTCCTGAGTTAAACAAACTTCTTGAATTACGAGAAGCTTTAGTTGCATTAAAAGGTCCTCTAGGCAATGTCCCTGCTTTTAGAAAGCGTCTTCAAGAATTACTTGAAAATAAAGAAACACGCGAACAACTTCTAAAAGAACTCGATATTGCCGCTAATCAAAAATAATGTTTATAGAGGATTATTTCATGTCACTAAATACAGAAGCTCTAGGCCAACAAGCCCCAGCATCTAACGGCTCTCTTTTAGATGAAATCATGGCTCAGTCACGTATGTCACCTGAGACTGAAGCGTATGATATTGCAAAGCAAGGCGTTGCAGCTTTCATTAGTAATCTTTTCGCAAATGAATCAGAAGACCAACAAATCAATAGATTATTAATTGATAAAATGCTGGTTGAGCTTGATAACAAACTAAGCGCCCAAGTTGATGAAATTATTCACGCGCCTAAATTTCAAGAAATTGAAGCATCATGGCGCTCCCTGAAATTACTCGTTGACCGTACTGATTTTAGAGAAAATATCAAAATCAATATTCTTCATGCAACAAAAGAAGAGTTATTAGAAGATTTTGAATTTTCTCCTGAAATTGTTCAGTCTGGTTTTTATCAGCACGTTTATTCTTCAGGATATGGACAATTTGGCGGCGAGCCAGTTGCAGCAATTGTTGGGAACTATGCATTTAACAACACAGCGCCTGATATGAAGTTAATGCAATATGTCAGCACTGTCGGAGCGATGGCACATGCGCCATTCTTATCATCTGTTTCCCCTAATTTCTTCGGCATTAATAGTTATGCTGAATTACCTGCGATTAAAGATCTTAAATCTGTCTTCGAAGGCCCTGCACATACGAAGTGGCGCTCTCTGAGAGAAGCAGAGGATTCGCGTTACTTAGGATTAACGGCACCACGTTTCTTATTACGCTTACCATACTCCCCAACAGAAAACCCAGTGAAAATGTTTAACTATTCCGAAAATGTTAAACAAGACCATGAGCACTACTTATGGGGTAATACCGCATTCTTACTCGCAAGCTGTATCAATGATAGTTTTGCACAATACCGTTGGTGCCCAAATATTATTGGCCCACAAAGTGGCGGTACCGTCAATGACCTCCCTGTACACATGTTCGAAGCGATGGGTGAATTACAAACTAAAATACCAACCGAAGTTTTAGTTACTGATCGTAGAGAATTTGAACTGGCAGAAGAAGGCTTTATTACCCTAACAATGCGTAAAGGTAGTGATAACGCGGCATTCTTCTCTGCAAACTCAGTTCAAAAAGCCAAAACCTTCCCAAATACCCCAGAGGGTAAAATGGCAGAAACTAACTATAAGTTAGGAACACAACTGCCATACATGTTTATTATCAACCGATTAGCTCATTACATTAAAGTGCTACAACGTGAGCAAATTGGCTCTTGGAAAGAGCGCCAAGACCTTGAGCGTGAACTGAATATCTGGCTTAAACAATATGTTGCGGACCAAGAAAACCCGCCAGCAGATGTTCGTAGTAAACGCCCTCTTCGTTCAGCTGAAATTAAAGTGCTTGATGTTGAAGGTGATCCAGGTTGGTATCAAGTCGCAATTCAAGTTCGTCCACACTTCAAATATATGGGCGCAAACTTTGAATTATCACTTGTTGGTCGCCTTGATAAAGAGTAACAGTGATGTCATTCAATCATGGCTGGTCCCCTAACAGCGGAGCCAGCTTATTCGATCGAATTAAGAGGAAAAATGCGAGTTTTTCCTCTCGTTCACGCACAAATACACTCATTGAATCAATTAAACAAAATTTAAATTATGTCCTGAATAGTCGGCCGAATGGTTGCCAAGGCTCACCATGTCTAGGGATACCTGATTTAAATGATGCGACTCAATCTGCGGTTGATTTTAAAACCGAATTAGAGAATAGCATTGCAAGTTGTATCCTCACTTATGAACCTAGGATCACAAGTGTTGATGTGCAATTCATTGAAAATGATGCAGATAGTTTATCTTTACAATTCAGTATTAATGCTTGTATTGACTTAGATAATCAACAGCAACTCATTGAGTTTAATATGTATTTGGATAGTAATCGTAGATATCAGTTAAAGTAGCACTCTTATGTCATCAAAAAACTATTTTACGAATTAATCAGAATACTTAAAGGATTTGGCAGAACAAGTTGCGCAAGAAAAACCGCAGCTTGTTAATCTGTTATCCAATAAAATTCAAGATCCTGATAGTGCCCGTATTATCGACGGATTATCATATTTATCGGGTAATTTACGGCAGCAAATCGATAGGCAATTCCCTGAATTAACCAATAGCTTAGCAAATATGCTATGGCCAAATTACGCACGTCCTGTGCCTAGTATGACAATTGTTGAATACCAGCCTAATTATTCTGAATGCCACCACGCGATAAAAATTTCAGCAGGCCAACTCTTTAATGCAACACCTATTTATGTACAAAATGAAAATACCAACCAAGAAACTTTATTTCAATGTCGATTTAGCCAAAGTCGTGATCTCTGGTTAATACCAGCGAAAATTATGCAAACTTTACAAAGAACAACCGCCATTGAAATAACATTTGAATTGGATGGAATACAACCTCTCGCAAACATTGGTTTAAATAAATTATGTTTTTATTTAAATGGTTCTCCATTTACAACAAATCAGCTTTATTTTTTATTAAGTCAGCATATACAGAATGCCTCACTAGTCACAGATGAGCATGTATTGCCACTTAACCAGTTTGCAGTGAAACCTGTCGGTTTTCAAAAACAGGATGCATTACTCCCTTACCCAAAAAATAGTTATGATGGCTACCGCATCTTACAAGAGTTTTTCTGTTTTCCTGAAGCCTTTCTATTTTTGGATATTCAAGGAATGGATGACATTCCCTTAGCTATCCAAACCAAGCAATTCAAACTTGTTATTAATTTTGATAAAGAAATCCCCGATGGGGTTATTCTTCATAACGATAGTATTAAACTGAATTGCACTCCCATAGTGAATTTATTCCGTGCTGACAGTGAAGCAATCAATCTCACAGGAAAAGATGAGGAATATGTATTAAGCCCTAATTACCAATACGCCCACTGTTTTGATATTTTTTCCGTTAATGAAGTTTATGGATTACGCTATCCATCTGAAGCTAAAGCTTACCCGGTCACCTATACCGCATTTGAAAGTTTTTATCATCAAAACCATCACGAGCAAAATGATGGATATTATCGTTTAAAAATAACTCAAAAAGAGCGTACCTATGGTTACGCCCATCGGCTTTCTTTTGTTCGTCAACACGAACACCAATTACAACAATGCGAAGAAACGGTTTCGATTTCACTCAATTGTACTAATCGCTATATCGCATCCCAGTTATCTACACGCTCAATTGATTTAGACCGTTCATTTATGCCTTATGGGCCTTTATCAGCTAAAAATTTATTCAAACCAACAGTTCCCTTATACCCACTGCTCGATAAAACGTTGTATTGGTCAGAGCTAACTAATTTATCCCTAAATTATCAATCTTTACTGAACCTAGATTCATTAAAAAAAATATTACAACTTTATGATTTACCTTCAGTTTATGACAAGCAGACCGCAAGGCAATCCCAAAAGCGTTTAGATGCATTAGTTGATTTACATTCAGAGCATATCGAACGTATCTACAAAGGGCTGCCAGTTCGTGGTTTAAAAACAACCTTGGTAGTACGTCAGAACGCTTTTCTTTCTGAGGGAAGCTTGTTCTTGTTTTGCACTGTTATTGCTCAATTTTTTACCTTGTATACCAGCATTAATATGTTCCATGAGTTAGAGGTTCTTAACCTTGATAATAAGGAAATTTATCAGTGGCCAGCACAAATCAACCAGCACATACTGAAATAATCGATCGCTGGCTGGAACAAGCTGGCCCATCGGTTACAGAGTATAATTTTTATCAACTTGTTGAATTATTAAATAAAATGATTCATCAAGACATGGATATCACTCGTGATGGTAGCGATATTATTCGCTTTAAATCACACTCTAATGTTGCGTTCCCAACGAGAGATGTCGTGTCTTTTGAAAAAAATGCCACTCATCAATATGAACTAGAAGTTGCTTTTCTCGGGCTACAAGGAAGCCAGTCACCACTTCCTGGTTATTACCTTGATGAATTTGCTTGGGAAGATGCACAGCAAATCCCAGGGATTTCTGATTTTTTAAATATTTTTAATCATCGATTGCTCTCATTGCTCTATCGTATCTGGCGGAAATATCGCTACTACATCTGTTTTGAGAATAAAGGCCAAGATTCCTTCTCCCAATATATGTTTTCTCTTGTTGGTTTAGGAAATGGAGTTAATCGCGGACGGATTAAAATCAATCACAGCAAAATGCTCGCTTATGCAGGGCTTTTAGCGAGTCCGAGCCGTTCAGCAGATGTCATTAGCAGTCTAATATCCCATTGTTTTGACTTAGAAAATGTATCGGTTATTGGTTGGGAAACGCGCCGTGTTCCTATCCCAGAATCACAACAAAATAAGTTAGGTATTATTTCTCATCAACCCGGACAAAAATCTCGCCCTCGAATGTTATTAGGTGAAAATTTTAGTCTTGGATCTCATATACATGATTGCAACGGAAAATGCACTATAGAAATCAGTGAGTTAACTATAGAGCGTTATATGCGTTTTTTACCTAACGGTAGTGATTTCGCTCCTCTCGTCGCCTTCGTTTCTTACATTTTTCATGAGCAATTAGCTTGGGATTTACGTCTTAGTATTGCCGAAGATCAAGCTGAAGGTTTCTGTTTAGGTAAAAAAAATCATAACCAATTAGGTTGGCAAAGCTTTTTAGGGAAACCGGCTAAAAAGCCAAGTGTCACCATTACGGTATTGGAATAAAAGACATGGATAAACATCAGCCAACAATTTCATTTAGCATAACGAATAGTGAACAACTAGAAAGTGGTTACCTACCGAGTGCAACATTGACCCAACATGGCGGCCTAATTGGTAGTGGCAATCAATGTGACTGGAAAATTCAAGACGGTGATGGTGCTATCTCTGCCAGCCAGTTTACTGTTTTCTGGAAAGATCAGCATTTTTGTTTAAAAGTAAACTCAGGCTCTGTTTACATTAATCACGCGATTATACCGTTACATCTTGATGCGGTGAAGCTTGCCCAAGGAGATCAAATTAGAGTGGGCAAACTGGTTATTACAACCAATATTAGTTTAACTGGGCAGCCTGTACAAAATATGATGGCAGCGACACCGCAATCTATTGTTGCAAAAGATCATAATCCTTTAGATTCATTATTTGATATTGATACAGTAAATAATGAAAACAAAGAGTCCCCATTTGTTCCAACTGTTCAAGGTGCTCTCACTACAGATCCCTTACAAGCACTAGAAAATGAAAATCTCAGTTTAATTTCTAAGAGTCAATCCGTCGTCTCAGAACCTTCTTTATTGAGTGACCCACTCTCTTATTCACCTGCCCTTGCGATATCAGATAATCAAGAGAATACCATGGTACAAGAATTTATTGATTTACCCAAAATTACACCTTTCGAAGATGAACACATGACCGATATTGATCATGTTGCAATTAACCCTCTCATGAATGGTTTAGGTATCCATCTTAATTTAGCGAGCTCTCAACAAGCTAATGACTTTCTCATAGAACTCGGTAAAACAATGAAAGCTGCTGTTGAAGGTTTACTCGCTTTGCAGCAACAGCAGGAGAGTTTACAGGATAAGCAACTTCGCCCTATTGAAGATAACCCGCTACGTCTAAACAGTAGTTATGAAGATACGATGAAATTGATGTTTACAGATGAACGTAGCCCTGTTCACCTTTCAGCACCTTCCGCCGTCACTGAAAGTCTGCACAATATGCAGTTACATTACCATGCAAATCAAGAAGCGATATCGACAGCTTTAGCAACAATGCTTGCGGCTTTTTCTCCAGAACATTTATTAAACCGTTTTTCCCAATACCGACGTGCTTCAGATAACACGCCAATGACTGATGGCTGGGCATGGGAAATGTACAGTAACTATTACAAAGAGCTTTCTTCATCACGGCAGCAGGGTTTTGAAAAATTATTCTATGAAGTTTATTCCCATGCTTATGACCGAGCATTAAGAAAAGGCCTAGAGGAAGCTTAAAATGCAGCTTAGAACTTTCTCAGTGTTACTGTTATTTGCCTCATTTTTCATTTTGAGTGGGTGCAGTAAAACGTTACAGACAGCGTCAAAAGTGGGGCAAATTCTATTGGACCCGTCGATTCCCGTTGGCTATCCAAAAGATCAGCCATCCACTGTTGATTTAACCATCCTCGCTGAACCCTATATTAATCCTAATCAGGAAGATGAAGCTGCACCGATAAATATCCAAATTGTTTATCTTAATGAAGATTCTTTATTTGGCTCTTTAGATCATGACCAGATAGAAGCTAAAGATGGGGACTTAGAGAAAGTTCTGAAGAAAAATTATATAGACCACCAAGATTACACTATCTTGCCGGGCCAATATAAGCCCTTCCCGACGATGACACTACAGGCATCTAATCGTTATATCGGCATTATTGCCTATTATTCAGACCCTGATAATGCGGAATGGAAAAAAATAGTTAAAGCCCGAGGAAAAGGACGACACTACTTTATTTTAGCTCACATTAGAGAAAACGAAATCGAATTTAGACAAGAAGAGGATGATTAATATGTCGACTAAAAATAGAGTAATTTGGCGTGAAGGGCTATTTATCAAACCTCAACATTTTCAGCAACAGCAACGTCATCAAGATTACGTTACTGAAAGTATTTTAAAGAGCTTTATCTCTCATTTTTGGGGATTCAGTACGTTATCGTTAAGTAACGATTTATATTCGTTAGGTCGTATTGGTATTCAAGAAGCTTCTGGCGTTATGCCAGACGGCACAATTTTCTCTATTCCAAACCAAGATTTATCACCACAACCAATTGATATAAAAAACATTACTGATAGTGATAGTAATGTCATCTACCTTGCCTTTCCTTTAGCTAATGGGAACGTTGGTGAAATCTCAAATGAGCATAATGGGAGCCGTTTACTTTCACGTTATAGTGAAAGTACAGAAAATGTTCGTGATTTACATACTGAAAATGGTGATTTAAGTACTATCCACGTTGCACGATTAAACCCTATCCTCAAGCAAGGTAAAAGTGGCTTAGACGCTTACGTGGCATTGCCCATATGCCGTATTAGAGAACGTAATGCCAACGGAAGCTTAACGCTTGATAACGATTATATTCCAAGCCTCCTGAATATTCGGGCATCGCTATTACTCAATGAATTTCTTACTGAGATTGAAGGCACTTTGTATGAACGAGGTAAACAAATAGCCTCCCGAATTGGTGCCCCTGGCCAGCAAGGTGTTGCGGATGTCGCTGAATTTATGATGCTACAAGTACTCAACCGTACCTATCCACTTTATTCACATTATGCGCAAGAGCCAGTCATTCACCCTGAAAAGCTTTTTCGGGATTTATTGGAACTTTGTGGCGAGCTGCAAACATTCACGAATTCGTCTCGCTTACCCGATACCATTGCAAAATATAAGCACTTTGATTTAACAGATAGTTTTCTCCCATTAATAAAAAGTATCCGTGAAGCATTAAGTGTTGTCTTGACGCCGCGTGCAATTCCTATTCCGTTACAAATCCAAGAACACGGTATTCGAGTGGCGACTATTCATGACAAACAACTGCTCCAAAAAGCGGAATTTATTATTGCAGTTAAGTCACAGATGCCACAGGAACAACTACGCCGGCAGTTCCCACAGCAAACTAAAGTGACCACGGTAAATAATATTCGTAGCTTGGTCAGTGTTCAAATACCGGGAGTCCCTTTATCCCCTCTTTCAACTGCTCCACGGCAATTACCTTATCATTCTGGGTATAACTACTTCCATTTTGATCAACAAGGTAATGAATGGAAGGGGATCCAGCAGGATGGCAATATCGCCTTCCACGTTTCTGGCAATTTCCCTGATTTAGATATTCAGTTATGGGCAATAAGAGATGGAGCACTCTATGACTGATAATATTTTGCTTAATCACGATGTTGATAGCGGTATTTCACAGAAGAATTACCAAATCCCACTTAGGGGTAACAACATTAACCCAATGATCGATGCTGCAACGCCACTTTTAGGTATGGTTTTACGAATGAAAGCGATGTCTGAAACGCCACTTTCAGAGAAACTTTACCAGCAAGTGGTCATGGACATCACGTCTATTGAACAGCAACTGCAAATACAAGGTTACGAGCCTGGGGCCATTGTTTCGTTTCGTTATGTCTTGTGCACTTTCATTGATGAAACAGCTCTTGGATTGGGCTGGGATCAAGAAAATGGCTGGGTAAAACAGTCATTACTTGTCCACTTTCATAATGAGTCATGGGGTGGCGAAAAGGTCTTTATCTTAATTGAAAGATTATTAGGTGAGCCCAAACGTTACCTCGACCTCATTGAGTTTATCTACCTTTGTCTCTGTCTTGGATACCGAGGTCGTTACAAAGTATCTGCGGGGCAAAATGATGAATTCAACCATTTGCTTAGACGCTTACAAAAACAAATACAACAACTTAAAGGCGATGCAAAACCGATTATCCTGTTTGAAAAAGGGAATAACAAGCAGAGCCGCTACCGTTTAGGTAAGCGGTTAGGCGTACGTTACATCATCATTGGTGCGGCAATATTAGCATTTATTATTTATCAGATTTACTCATCCCAACTGAATTACCAAACACTCAGAATTGTGGAACAACTTAATACTTTACTCGGCTAGGACGCATTATGATCCAAATTGATCTCTCAACACTTGTTAACCGATTACACCCGATTGCTAAGCATGCGTTAGAAAGCGCAGCAGCCTACTGTGTAAGCCATCAACAACCTGAAATTACGATTGCTCAGTTTCTTCAGAAACTCATTGAAACGCCATTAACTGACATTCGCCTAATCAGCCAGAAGAGCACTTTGGATATTAATAAGCTGTCAGAATTATTAGATATTCAAATTCCACCTCATCAAGCCATTACACAGAGCTATCCGAGCTTCTCTCCTTTATTGGTAGAGTGGATGAAAGACAGCTGGTTACTTGCATCGACAGAATTCAACCACAGTGAACTTCGCTCAGGTGTTCTCTTTCTCACATTATTACAAATGCCGTTGCGTTACCTCCCAAAACCGGTTGCAGACATGCTTTCACAAGTTAATCGAGAGCAATTAAAACTCAGTTTTGATAAGTGGACAGAAGGGTCTGCTGAATCGCCTTTTGACGAACAAGCACCTCAAAATAACGGCAAAATCGCGTCGGACTCATTGTTAGCAAAATTTACGCAAAACATGACCGAACAAGCTCGAAATAATGAGCTCGACCCTGTTTTATGTCGCGATCATGAAATCGACCTTATGATTGATATCCTTTGCCGCCGTCGGAAAAATAACCCTGTCGTCGTTGGGGAACCAGGCGTTGGGAAAAGCGCGCTTATTGAAGGCCTCGCATTGCGTATTATCGCCGGTGAAATCCCTGAAAAATTAAGAGGATGTGAACTTCTAACCTTAGATTTAGGTGCATTGCAAGCTGGTGCAGCGGTTAAAGGTGAATTTGAGAAACGCTTTAAAGGCATCATGCAAGAAGTTTCTCAATCTCCTCACCCCATAATTCTATTCATTGATGAAGCGCACACATTGATTGGTGCAGGTAATCAACAGGGTGGCCTAGATGTTTCCAATTTATTGAAACCTGCATTAGCGCGCGGTGAATTGAGAACAATCGCCGCAACCACCTGGAGCGAGTATAAAAAATACTTCGAAAAAGATGCTGCGCTAGCCCGCCGTTTTCAGTTAGTTCAAGTTAAAGAGCCCACATCTGCGGACGCAATTATCATTATGCGTGGTTTACGCGCTATTTATGAAAAAGCACACAATGTTTTTATCGATGATGAAGCACTTCGAGCCAGTGCTGAACTCAGTGAACGTTATATTTCAGGACGTCAATTACCTGATAAAGCCATTGACGTATTAGACACCGCATGTGCAAGGGCAGCGATCAATTTATCTTCGCCGCCAAAAATGCTCTCTTCATTAAAAACAGATCTCCAGCAAATAGAGATGGAGACAGCGATATTAAAAAGAGAACATCATCTTGGCTTGGATAATCACTCAGAACGCCTTGAGGAATTAGCATCAAAAGCAAATGAGATTGAGCAAAAAGCGTCCGATATACAACAAGCATGGGAACAACAACAAGCGCTTGTTTCGCAAATTATTACTTTGCGCTCAACGTTATTAGACGATGAGAATACTGAGCCCCAATCTGAAGAAACTTGCCAAGTTGATGAGCTGAAACAGGAATTGCAAACATTAGACCAGCAACTTGCTCAACTACATGAAACACATTTGCTTGTTTCGCCACACGTCGATAAAAAACAAATTGCAGCCGTTATCGCAGAATGGACAGGCGTACCATTAAACCGATTATCGCAAGATGCTTTATCTATTGTTACAGACCTTCCCTGCTATTTAGAAGAAAGCATTAAAGGGCAATCATTAGCAATACAGTGCTTACATAAACATTTGTTAACGGCACGCGCTGATTTACGCCGCCCAGGTCGCCCTCTTGGTGCATTTTTATTGGCAGGGCCAAGTGGTGTCGGTAAAACAGAAACTGTGATCCAAATTGCACAATTAATGTTTGGTGGAACTCAATACCTAACGACTATTAATATGTCTGAGTTTCAAGAAAAGCATACGGTATCTCGTCTCATCGGTTCGCCACCAGGTTATGTCGGCTATGGTGAGGGGGGGGTATTAACAGAAGCTATTCGTCAGAAGCCTTATTCTGTTGTACTACTTGATGAAGTCGAAAAAGCCCATCCAGACGTTCTAAATTTGTTCTATCAAGCATTTGATAAAGGCGAGATAGCCGATGGTGAAGGACGAGTCATTGATTGTAAAAATATCGCATTCTTCCTAACGTCTAATTTAGGTGACCATGTGATTACCGCGTATGCGGACAAACCTGATGAGCTGCAAGATGCACTTTATCCTGAGCTCACCACATTTTTTAAACCCGCCCTACTGGCCCGCATGGAAATTGTCCCTTATTTACCTCTTTCGGCTGATATTTTACGGCAAATTGTTGATAGTAAGCTGACGCGTCTTATGATCTTATTGAAACAACGTTTTAATGCAAAAATCCAGTTAGAAGAAAGCGTCCCTAATGAAATTTTACGTCGAGCTTCTCGCGCTGAAAATGGTGCTCGTATCTTAGAATCAATTATTGACGGTGCCTTATTACCGCCTCTTTCTTTGTTGCTCCTTCAATTCAGTGCCCGTAATGAAACCATCTCCCATATTCGTTTAACAACGGAAAATGATGAATTTATTGCGGAGGTTAACAAAGAAAAATGAAAGCAAGACTAAAAAATGCACTTGCTCTTCTTGAGTGCCGTGACGTAGAAGCGCTAGCCGTTCAATTTTTGACATATAGTTTTTCGCGTAGCGTATTCAGCGGGCTAATTATTTCATTGGTCAATAAAACCGAAAATAGATTAGAAAGCTGGAACATTGACCACTCACTCCAAGTTCAAAGCCATTTTTTAGACACTGATATTACTGATGCCGATCACCCTTTAATTCAACTTGTATTAAAGGGTGAACCCACATTTTGGAAGAATTTACAGCAAGGTAGCTACATTAATAACGCGTCATTACGTGATTTTATTTCGCAGCTTCCTGTTAATACTGGGCTGTATAGCTTACCACTGCATGATCTGAACCATAAACCATGCGGTGCCATTATTCTTTTAGGGCAGGCCAAAGAGTTAGAAAATTTCGAGCAAGGCATTTTCCCTATTTATTGCGAGCTCTTTCATCAGCAATTAAAACGCATTCTTGAATTGGCAAATACGCAACAAAAAATTTCGCACTTGCAATATCTCAATCAGTTGCAGAAAGAAAAGGAAGTAAGCCTCAATGAGGCCTTAAACATATTAACGGCATCAATCACAAGTATGGAACCAATAACAAATAACCCAAAAGATATTAATGATTTAGAGGCTGCTGTAGAGAGCTATGAAAAAGAAATTTTATTAAACAAGCGGCGTGAGCTAAAGGGAGATATCAACGCAATGGCAGAACACCTCAACATATCTAAGCGTGCGCTGATATATAAATTGAAGAAGTACGGAGTATAAAATGAAAATACTGAAACTCTTTTTTTGCTCTTTGATGCTAGTTTTCTTCGCTTTGTCTGGAAAAGCTGAAAGCAATATTAGCCAGAAGATCGCAGAAGAACTCACCCAGTGTCGTCTAGAATCTTCTCAGCTTATTCGCTTAGATTGCTATGACAAAATAGCGCTGTCCTCGACGCCTGCAGCAAATACTTCACCTAATATTGCTCAAATGGGGAAAACTTGGCGCCAAGCTTATGAACACGAAATGAAACGTGTCGAAAATAGTGCGGGTTTCTTAGTCTCAGTACCTGAAAATGGTGATTACCCCGTCATTATGACTATCCCTGCCATTGGTTTTCAACCTCCGCGCCCTGTTCTCATGTTGAGCTGCATCGACAACATTACCCGTATGCAAATTATTTTACCCAATAAACAAGATGCAGGCAGTGTCATGGTCTCGACTGATAGAACGCAATTCACTGCAGAATGGTTTTTACGCGAAAATGGCTATGTATTGGAATCAAGCCGTGGTTTACCTGGCATAGATGAAATCAAGCGTTTATTAAATGGCGAAAAATTGACTTTAAAATTAACTAATAACGAAAAACTAACGTTCAATATTTCAGGGATGTCCCAAGAAATTAAACCATTAAGAGCCGCTTGCCACTGGTAAAAATAATGACAAACAATACCCCTTATTCTTGGAAAGAACAGTTACTTGCCCATCTTGATGAACAGCTGGTGTGTAGTGCTGTGAACGATAGTGACCCCGACTGGGAGTATATCGATAGTGAAATGATAAAATTCGGCTCTCTCAGTCACAGCCAATTAGATGTTAAAGAAATTCAACGTCGGTGTTTGCGGTTGCTTGAAACACAGACAAAGGATTTCCGCTTAATCGTTCACTTATTACGTACCTTACAGCATGCAGGTGAACCTAAAGAATTAGTTTTAGCAGCGCAGATCCTTTCTGATTTTACGCGCCAATATTGGCATGTCTGCTATCCAACGAATATTAAGCTCAAGTTACGCTTAGCGAACCAAATTATAAAACGCTTCGAATCAGTAAACGATATTTTTTGCCGTTCTGCTAATAGCAAAATGCGTGATGATATCCTGGGATCTTTTGCCTATTTAGCGCAATTTTGGCATGAACAGAGCCCTGAACTTTCTGAACAAATTGATGCATTGAGTCGAGATTATCAGCGAATTGAAGAAAGCGAACAGCCCATAGTGTTAGCTTCAGCACCAAAAGAAGCCGCAATGCCTATTACTGAAACTGTACAACCACCAGCAAATAGCTTTGTCATGCCAGCAATCAATATAAATCAGCATGACGAAAGACAATGGAAGCAAACGCTACTCCAAGTTTCAGAAGTTATTTGTTTACAAATGCCTGAAAGTTCAGTTGGTTATCGCTTACGACGTTATGCTATCTGGCATTCCATTACAATGTTGCCCCAAGCCGATCGTCAAGGTAAAACCCCCTTAGCGCCGGTTTCGATGGATCGCATAATGGATTACAAAGCCCAACTTTCTCAACCATCAAACTCCCTATTAAATAATGTAGAGCAAAGCTTATCACTATCGCCTTATTGGCTAGAAGGCCACATGCTCGCAGCACAAGCAGCAGCTAAACTGGGTTATTCAGAAGTCGCGGATGGTATCGCAGAAGAGTTACGTCTTTTTTTAGCTCGCCTTCCAAACCTCGTCAACTTGCATTTTTCTGATATGAGCCCTTTCGTCCCCGACAGCGTGAAAGAATGGTTAGAAGATTGTCGCAAAACAGAGAGTGGCCAATTATCTCATTCAAATACCACATTATTACAGCAAGACGTTTTACTGTGCTATGAACAACAAGGGCTTGAAGCCGCATTGAAGCTCATTGAATCAAGCCTTGTAGCTGCAATAGAGCCTAGAGATAAATTTTATGGGCAATTATTGTCAGCGCAACTATTCGAGCTCTCAGGAATGGGCTATATGGCGGCCCACTTATATCAGCAACTTTATACCGCTACTTTACACTTTTCACTCGAGGATTGGGAACCCAGCCTCGTAAGACAACTCGTTCAAAAAACAGACAAAATACCAGAAACAACAATGACTATGGATAGGGATCTACAATAATGAAATTACCGTTTTTCTCCATTTCAAACATAACCAATTCGGTAAAAAAACTGTTTTTTGCTGATAGGCCCAAAATTGCCTCCTTTTTCCTATTTTTATTAGCGTTACTCCCTGCGCTCGTCATTGTGTGGATTTGGTGGTGGGGGCCGACATTCACTTATCAAGACTCAATGCCATTTAGTACACTCACCTCACGCTGGCTTGCTACGCTAATTATTATTTTGCTTGTCGTCAGTTGGATAGGTTTAGTTACATGGCGTCGAGTAAAAAAACTTGAAGCGTTAAAACTCGATGTTGAGTTAGCCGTTGTTGACCCCGTTAGGCAGGATATTGATTTCCAAAATCGTTATTTAGACTATTGGAAATCTCAATTTACTCGTCACCTAAATGGCCATTCTAAGGCTGTTTATTTGCGTCCTTGGTATTTTGTTTTAGGTGCAAACCAAAGCGGAAAACATAGCTTATTGAAAAATACGCTGAATCCATTGGATATCGCGCCAAGTGACAATATCGTTAATGAACAAAAGCTGCCTTTAAATATTGAGTGCTTGTTGACGGATAGTGCCGTTCTTTTTGTTCCTAACGGCAAGCTATTGACTCAACCAAATGAACATAATGAGAAACCTCAACTCTATCATCGGTTGTGGGAAGAGCTACTTAATTGGATAAAGACTAATCGCTCAAGACAACCCATGAACGGGATTATTTTAACGGTAGATACCTTATCCCTACTCACCAATACGAAAGAGCAAAACAGCCAATTGATTGCTGACCTGCAAATGCGTATTGAAGAAATTAGAATGACTTTTAATAGTCAACTACCATTATATATCGTATTAACGAAGCTCGATTTATTACGTGGTTTCGATTCAATGTACCAGTCATTGGATGCGCAACAACGTAACCAAGTATTGGGTGTTTCTTTCGACCTTAAATCCCAAAAAGATTGGAAGACGGGTTTAACGCACTTCTGGTTACAGTGGGTTAACCAAATGAATAGCGCACTACCTGAAATGATGCTACAACGAGCGGAAGGTAATCAACGTAGTGATTTATTCAGCTTTGTACGTCAAATAGAAGGGTTACAGAGCCACGTTATAACATTAATTAATGCACTGTTGATTAATAACGAACAACATAACATTTGTTTAAGGGGTGTTTATCTCACCTCTGCATTACAGATTGGCCAAATAGACGATGTCTTTAGCCAAACGGCATCCGTGCAATACCATTTACCGACAGCCCCACTAACAACTTGGCCAATCAATGATAGCCACCCTTACTTTACACATAATTTATTTGACCAAGTCCTTTTCAGTGAGCCCAATTTAGCAGCTGAAAATCAATATTGGGTCAAAAAACACCGTTCTCGTCTCTTAGTCACAACACTGGCCAGTTTTGCCGGTTTAATTGCGCTTTGGAGTGGTTGGAATCACTATTATGATAAAAACTACCGCGCCGGTGAGAGTGTGCTTAATGAGGTTAAAGCCTTTAGAACGATAGATAATAACGTCCAAAAAGATACTGATGGTAGCTTACAACTTCCCGTCCTCAACCCATTGCGTGAAGCGACACTTGCCTATGGGAACCACCGCGATAAAAATGCGCTGTTTTCTGATATGGGGCTGTATCAAGGCCAAAAAGTCGGCCCACAAGTTGAGCAAGTTTATCTGCAATTACTGACCGAACGTTTCTTACCCGCAATTATGTCAGGGCTTTTAATTGAACTTAATAATGCAGATAAGGGCAGTGAAGATAAACTCGAAATTTTACGCATTATGCGCATGTTAGAAGATAAAACAGGGCGCAATAATGGCATGGTTGAAGACTTTATGGCGAATTATTGGAGCCATCTCTTCACTGGGCAACGTGAAAAACAAATGCTATTAAAAGCACACTTACGTTATGCTCTTGAACACACGGATTGGAAAGCGGAACGAGACAACGGTCTGATGACTGCGATTAAGGCCTTCACGCCTTTTGCGACCCCCATTAAAAATGCCCAGAAAGAACTCAGTGTGTTATCGCTTTATCAACGTGTGTACCAGGCATTACGGCTAAAAGCCAACCAAGAACTTTCAGCGCCTTTAAATTTGCAATATCAGATAGGCCCAAGTTTTAATACTGTTTTTACCGCTATTGATGAGGATAAATTAGAAATCCCACAGTTTTTAACACGTTCAGGATTATTAAACTATTTTATTCGCCAAAATGACAAATTAGTTGAACTCACGTTGCTTGATGCTTGGGTGCTCAATCTCACATCAAATACCCAATATAGTGAGAATGACCGTAAAGAAATTCAACGTCAAATCAGTGAGCAATATATCAGTGATTATATCGCTCAATGGCGTAACGGAATGAGTAATTTAGAAATTCGTGAATTTGACTCAATCCAAGATGAAATCATCGCTCTTGAACAAATCATCAGCGGAGAGCAGCCTTTACGTCGTGCCTTACAAGTTTTGCGTGATAATACGGTCATTCCATCCATTGATGAAAACTTACCTATTGAGAAACAAAAAGCCTTGATGGCAGAACCTTCTTACCGTTTATTAACACGTTTAGATAGAGAATTCACACCCCAAACAGAAATACTGGTCAGTAATCAAGGAGAAAACTTACAGAATCTCAATCAAAAATTGAATGATTTGCATCGATATTTGTTGGGAATACAAAACTCTCCAGTACCGGGCAAAGCGGCACTTAAAGCAGTTTCCATGCGACTCAATGATAATAATAAAGATGCCATATTTGAACTATCACAAATGGCTAAAACATTGCCTGAACCGCTCAATCGTTGGGTAGATGAACTTGCAGAACAAGCCTGGAATGTTGTCCAGAAAGAAGCTATTCGACATATGGAAGTTGAATGGAATGAAAATGTTGTAAAACAATATAATACCTATATTGCTGGTCGCTATCCGTTTAATCCAAACTCAAAACAAGATGTTCCATTAAGTGAGTTCGAACGCTTCTTTAAACCTAATGGCACACTCGATAGCTTCTATCAACAGAACTTACGTTTATTTGTTGAAAATAACTTAGTCGATAATAGGGATAGTCAATCACTGATCCGCTCTGATGTTTTAGCGCAAATTGAAACTGCAAATCGCATAAGAGAAACCTTCTTTAATGCACAAGGTAATTTAGAAGCACAATTTGCAGTTGAACCCCTTTCATTAAGTGGCAATAAACGCCGTAGTATCTTAAATCTTGACGGTCAGCTTATTGATTATGCCCATAGCCGCAGCCATGTCACGCATCTCGTTTGGCCAAACTCGATGCGTTCAAATATTGAAAGTAAACTGACTCTAGTTCCGCTTTCCGGCGATAAATCGCCTCGTTCAATTAGTTTCTCAGGACCGTGGGCACAAATGCGCTTAGTCGACAGTGCGAAGTTAATGAATATCAAATCCAATTCATTCGATATTCGTTTCACGATTGATAGCGGAGATATGACTTATCGAGTACTCGTTGATGAGTCTAATAATCCTTTCTTCGGAGGATTATTCACAAAGTTCCGTTTACCTGAAACCCTTTACTAATGTGATTGCCTCCACTTTATGTGGGGGCATAGGATATTCAACGAGATGAAATCAGAACATTTAGTCATTAAAATCGGGAGCTCCCCTTTAGATACTCCTGAATTTATTGCTCTTAAAACAGAATTTAACAAGTTAAGTCATCCTGCACGTCCGGAGGTCAGTTGGACGCTTATTGAATCACTTTGTTTGTCTCTTTTTAAAAATCATGGTATTGACCTACAAAGCGGTGCTTATTACACAATTGCACGACTACAACGCCATGGACTCAGTGGCTTTACTGAAGGCTGCGAATTATTAGCGAGTGTTATTGTTACTCATTGGGATGCGTTATGGCCTGAAAAACCGAATCAACGAACAGAAGCACTCAACTGGTTTAATACAAAGGCTAGCGCCCTGCTACGCCAGCAAACCTATGAAACAAAAGACCTCCGTTTGGTTTACCGCTCAGAACGCGCGCTACAATTAATCATTGATAAACTGGCTAAAACAACGTGGGAAAAACTGCCTAAAATTGAAAACTTGTTATGGTTCTTTCAAAATTTAGCCAAACAACTTGAAAAACAGGAAGAATATGCAAAACAGAATACATCCGAATCTGTCACGCTCCCGCCTTTAGTGTATATCCAACAACCTGCTAAACAGGTAGAACAACCATCACCAACATTTATTTTTGAACCCCCAGAGCCCGCATCAACATTAACAGTAACAACTAAAAAAATGAGCGCTACCCGTGGTTTTATATGGGGTTGTGTGCTTAGTAGTGCACTCTTTTTAGTCAGTGGATTTAGCGCCTATGTTTATTTTAAACATGAGATGGAGGCTATAACGTCCATTCCTGAAGGTGCTGTTGCCAAATGGTTATTTAAACCCGAAATAAATACCTATGAATATCATTTAGCTTTGCTCGAAAAGCGTTCCCCTCTCGCTAACTTGAAACTGATCGAGAACATGCAAGAAAAAGCAAAATCTTATTGGCCTGCGGATGCTGATCAGGCTTACTTCAGCCGAAATTGGCAAAACCAATATGAGGCGCGTTTAGAAAATATGCCTATTAATGATAGTTGGTCTGAAACAGCAATGTTGTTACAGCAACTTTCAAATAAAATTATTCAACAAGAAAAAAACCGAGGTAGTTTTACATTATCCTATTTAAAAACTGCCATCTATGACATTCAAAAACAGCACAATAAAGTGGAGCCTATTGAAGAAAAGCTCCGTCAATTATCGCTACAAATTAAAAATGGGCAGCCGGTTCCCCCTGCCACACTCATCAATATTGATAATAAAATTAATGGATTATTAGCTCGTTACTATGAATTACAAAAACAAGCAGAGCAAAAAGGTTTAAAACCCAGCTCATATTCATCTTTTGGATTAAGTCATGAGTGAAATAAAATATATTAAAGAAAAGCAATACTTACAAAAGCTATATAGTGAATATGCAGATAAAAAGCCACATTTAGCTGATGTATTAGATCCTCAAGATCCGCAGACAAGCTACCTATTAGAAGGGTTTGCTTTTTTATCTGCGCGTTTACAGGATAAAATTGACGATGCATTTCCTGAAATTACATTGCCCCTACTGCAACGACTAGACTCCCAAGCTATAAAAGGGCTTCCAGCAACGACTATTGTACAAATTGACCAAAGTGAATTGCTTTCTTTTCCAGTAGAGATAAATAAAGACCATCTTGTCTTAGGTAATAATGGGGCTCGCTTTAGTTTTTGTCATGAATTCGTCGTAGCACCCTATAGCCTTCTCGCTAGAAAAGTGATTCAGCACCCAAATCGTTCTTGTATTTCACTTGAATTACAGTATCGAGGTGAAACTAAATTTCATTCAACAAGTTCACTTGATGTTTTTTTAGGAGCCAATAAAAAAACATCAGAAACCTTACTACTCGCATTTAGCCAGTATTTTGAAAAAATTGAAGTCGTCCATAATCATATTCGCTATGAGGGAGATCCACTTAACTACGCTTTCGAGCCCAAAATCGGAAAACCCTATAAAATATTCCCACAAGAAAATGCATCACTCAGCGCTCCACAGCAATTATTGGAAGGCCTTTATTTACCTCATGTTCATCATTTTGTTGAGCTCAATATTCCCCAAGTTGTCACTGAGTTAGATTGGGAGCAAGAAAGGCGTTTTACAGTTAACATCTATTTCAATCAACAGCTTCCTTTGACACAAGAGGAATGTGAAAATAGCTTTTATTTAAACTGTGCTCCGGCAATGGATACCGAAGCACAACACACCTTGCTAATTGATTTTAAAGAAAATAAATCAAGTTATTTGCTTCCTATCCCTAGCCATCACTACTTGGCTGACCTCTTTGAAATTCAACTTTCACTTGAGCCACATGAACAAGAGAGAGGCATATATTGTCATTTTTATCCTACGACAGAATTAACGGCATCTTCACGCCTTATGCCTCAATACCATAAAACCCTTTTTTACTCCTTAACGATGGAGAAAAATATCACGGGGCATACTCTTTATTATTTAAACTTTTTTGATAATAAAGGCGCCCCTATGGTAACACCGCCCAGCTTACATTTTTCATGTGTTTATATAGGCTTTGAACGTAACCAAAAAAACGAAATTGGCTTATTAAACCAACACAGTGAAAAAATGCCTGACGGAATTAAAACAGGAAATATCACATTGTTGTCACCTTGCTATCCTCCCATCGTTAATAACCACCATTTTTGGCAATTATTATCCCATTACAGTGCTAATGCCTCAATGCTAATGTCATTAGAAAGCGTAAAACACTTAATTGCTGATTATATTCTCTATCGAGATACTGATAGGCAAGTGACACGAAGATGTGAGCGATTATTATCTGGGCTCATTGAGCTGAAAACACATTTATATGACCATATCTTAAAAGGTAAACCCTACCGGTGCTTATCTTTATCTCTACTACTTGATAACGCTCAATATGAAAGCGAAGGTGAAGCCTTTGTATTTACCACTCACCTCTATCACTTTTTCCCATTTTGCCTATCCGCGAATATGTTATTAGAGATGTCGGTGACACTGAATAACGAGAAAAAAACAAGGTGGCATTTATCCCCATCCCCCCTAAAAGGACATAAGTCGATGATTTAACTATCTCTTAATGAGTAACTAATTAAAGTATCCCAAAGACTACCTCAATATAGTAAAGGGGAGCATAAAAAGTGTGGCGCAAAAACGCTTCAATTGCATCCCCACCCCATGAACCTATGAGGCAGCGTTGCCTGCTTTTAAAGTTTCAAGGTTGCAGTGACTCGCTGTTGTAACGGGCGAATAATCCTATCTCTGTTTAATGGCTAGAATTCATAAAACCCATCTCACTGCGGCGAAGGTATTCTTGCCCAAACTCATTGTTCAGCTCGCAATCACAAGAACTCAGTCTATTATTTAATTTATATTATTTCAGTAAATATATCATAGAAAATAAGAATGATATTTTAGATAAACTTGATTACAGGTGTAATTATTTTCCTTAATTCTAATAAATAATCAATAGCATTTACTTTGTTAGATGCATTAAAATTTAATGTTTCTAGTTTTTGGATAATGGGATCAAAGCAATAAATTTCATTTTTATTTAATCCCCCATATTTTTCAACTAAAGAAAGAAAAAAGACCATATTGATAACGACTCCAGCCTTCATTTACCCAACAATTAAGTAAGTTATCGGGTAAAATAGTTTTCCATCTCACAATATATTCAGGTGAAACATAACGAGAAGTTGTTGCTTCACCAAGACTATCGATTATTGATGCGAAGTAAAGATCTCTCATTATGCTATCCATTTGAATCTAAATATTAATTTCATTAATTTCTGGTTCAGCCAATTGGGCTAAAATAGACAAATGAATACGTGCATCGACTTTTTGTATGTATTTAATATCAAGTTCCCCACCTAAAATAATCGCAGGTTCAAAACCAAATATTTCATTATCACCAAGAGGCCCAAATTTTTTTACCGCTTTTTCAAAAAGACCTTCTTTACTGTGTCTATCTATCTTAGAAAATGCAAATAGAGTCTCTATACTAATGTTTAAACTTTTTTCAGTATGCTGTCTTTTCAATTCCTTAGTTTGTACAAATAGAGTATTAAATGCCGTGTTAATAACTACACACTGCCCTGTTTTTTCACCACATAAATAGATATTCCCAAATCCATTAATGGCAATTGCATGAAAACTATCAATTTCCTCTAAATAGGTGTTTTCCAACCACTCATCGACAATATCCTCATAGTCATCAGGATCTACAATTGTAAATAATCCATTATAATAACTACTCCATCCTTCATTGTGCCAATAAGTTAAGAGTAATTCAGGTAACTTGCCTCGCCACTTTTCAATTTTCTCTTCAGAAACATAACGTGATGTTGAGGCTTCGCCAAATTTATCAACAAATAATTCAAAAGCTTCATCGCGCATCTTATTTTCCTTTTCCTCGGCAGACTTCTATTAACTATAAGGCCTAACAATCTTATGCCATGCCGTCCCATCATAAAGGTCTACACTATAATCACCCGCTACCACTAAAATACCGTCACGCACATCCATATGACCAGACAGAAGAACGGTTTCATCACCATCCATCGGGCGTACCATTTCATTGCCGTCCCAACATTGCAAACGGTAGTCATCACAAGCCCAGACTTTATCTTCAAACCTGCGCAGCTGATTCAGTAAAATCGTCGAGCCACCGTGGTACAATTTTTCCCATTGAAATTCACGACCACGCCATAAGCTGCTGCCTTCACCACCGATATATACATAACCATCCAGCGCGCACAGCACACCATGCGCGAGCTGATGGCGGAGTCTATCAGCGGCTAAAGGGAAAGCTGAATGGACCTTAAAAATGAAGAAGCCAGAAGATCGAAGAATCTTCTGGCCATTCTTAATCATTTAATTAGTATGCTATCTCTAATTTCTCTAACAGCTGGAGTTAATTCAAAACAATTTTCTAATGATTCATCATCTAAAGACCAGTGTTCTATTAGTTGTAAATGAATTTGATGATTATCAGATAATAAAGTCAAAACTTTTATTATCAAATCATCTTTCTTACTATTTTGAAGCAATAAATCATTTACAATATCAAGCATTAATTCCATTAATTCATTCTTTTCAAATGTATTATATTTATCATTCGAGTATGCTTGAATGTATTTCTTTAGCCATTCTTTTGTTCGATATAGTTCTGGTAATTCATAGGCCCAATCTTGAGTGTATTCATCTCCCATTGGCAACCCTAAGTCCATAGCTAATTGATTGATACACATAAAATAAAACCTCCATTTAATTGGGATGAGATGAGCTATATGGAAACGATGTCCTAATCGAGCCATCAGGCTTTACAACTACTCTAGCCATATCCGGTTTTATTTCTACTCCATTAGGTAAATATCCACGACCGCTTATATTATTGGGCAAGGGGACATCATGTACACCAGGTCCTTTTTTAGCAACATCAGAAATAAAATTAGCAGCCGCATTATCATCTAAATACTGCCCTATCTGATGATTTTTAGCCCTGGCTCTATCCATAAGTTGCTGAGGTTTTAATTTTTGACCATGATCAATAAATGTATGTCCATAAGTTGGTTTGCTTTTAGGATTTCCCCACTTCAGCTTATCACAACAGTCTCCCGCCAACCCAAACGGATCAACAAACCCTGTCGGACAATGCACATACCCATAAGGATTAAACCCACCCAGTAGCCCTATTGGGTCAGGGGAGATATACTGCCCACTGTCCCTATCATAATACCGAAAACGATTGTAATACAAGCCAGATTCCGAGTCTTCATATTGACCCGCAAAACGAAAGTGGCACTCCGTATAATTGGGGTCATTGTCAGCAAGGCCATCGCGGGATTGCCAAAACTGCATCTGCCCCCACGTATTCAGCCGCCCTGCCCAACTCGCCTTGCCCGCTTCGGTAAAAATCTCTCGGGGCGTGCCTTGGTGGTCAGTCACCACATAATGCAACTTGCCATTTTGATAGCGCGCCGTCGGTGTGATTGCACCCGGTTCGTACAGCCATTGCACTTGCGAGTCATAAGCGATTGTCCCATCCGCATAAATCGGCGTTTCTTCCACCAGCTGGTCACCCGACCACAAATAGTGCCATGCCGTCACTTTGGGCTTAAGTTGGGGAAACAGTGGATTGACATAAGCCGCTTGGCTATCCACGGTTTGCGTTTTACTCAGCCTGCGACCAAACGCATCGTAGGTATAGCGCCAACAATCCCCTTTTGGTGTGAAACACGCGGTCAGTTGGTTTTGTGTGCTCCACAGATAGCGCCATTCCTTTGGGCGGTAACCATGTTCATAAACGATTTTCTTCTCTAGCCGCCCATTCACATCGTAATGGTAAAGTTGATACCCCCTTGCCGTATCCCGCCGCGTAACACGTCCTGCTTGTTGTTGCTGGAATAACTGCAACATCGCCCCTTTCGCATCCGACGGCAATGTCATGTGCTCGGTGAGATTCAGGTTCGCATCATAAAGGAACTTTTCATCGCGATTGCCAATTTGGTTACTGTATTGGGTTTCGGTGATTTGGTCGTTCGCGTTATACCGATAAGTTGTTTGCTTCCAACGGTCATCTTCAATACGCACCACATTGTGTGCACGGTCGTATTGATAAGAACGATGCACATCAGTACAAAATGGCGGCTGCTGCGGATTCTGTTGCAGTGATTGCAAGAAGTTTTCACTGCCACGCCCCGCCCGTTGATGGGCGAGTAACCCGGTGGCGGTGTAATGGCTAGAGTTGACAAACCCCGCGTCACTGCGGCGAAGGTATTCTTGCCCGACCGCATTGTAGCCGAATTCCAGTGGCGCATGCTGATTGATTTGCAGTGAGGTGAGTTCGCCGAGCTGCCCAAAGGCATAATGAAGTTCACGATCACCGAAAGTGGTACGCGCTAACGTCGAATGGTCGCTGTCCCAATCATATTTGATTTCTTGACCATTGATTCGCTCACACGTTAAACGCCCCTGCTCATCATATTCAAATTCAACCACTGAATCGGGGTTGGTGGCTTTCACCAATTGCAAACGTGCGTTGTACTCATAGGTCGTGGTCGATAAACATTTATTTTCAACGCCATTATCCAGCCATTCACTTTGTTCAACAACCAACCCAGATACATCATAACGCCAACGTAATTCGTGTTGGTCTGGATAACGTGTTGCTATTCGGCGACCTAACTGATCATAACGGTGCTCTTGCACTCGCCCTGTAAAGTCGGTTTCACGAATAATTTGCCCCGCGCGGTCACGCTCGTAGGTGTATTTATCCCCTGTAGCGTTAATCACCGCTTTTAAACGCGTCAAAGAGTCATATTCAAAACGGACTTCTGTACCGTCGGGACGTACCATCGCCAGCAGTAAATCAAAGGGGCCATAACGATAACGGGTGATTTTGCCTTCACCGTCCGTGACAGCAACCACACGGCGTTCGCTGTCGTACTCGATATGTTGATGAACACCGTCAGGTAAAAGAATATCACTGACACTGCCGTTTTCACTGGCATGCTCTTGGCTATAGTGGTAACGCGTCGTGTGTTTCAGTGCATCGGTATATTCTTGCAAGCGCCCCAGCTCATCAAACTGATATTCGGTGCTATTTTGGTATGGATTCTTTGTTTTGATTAATTGATGGGTGCTGTTGTATTCATATTGCCACTGCGCCCCATTGGGGTGAATGGCTTTAAGCAGTTCACCGTGTTGGCTGTATTCGTAGGCTTGAATGTGACCCTGAGGGTCAGTGAGGGTCGTTAGGTTACCTTGGCTATCATAACTTAACTGCCAGACATCACTAGTCGGAGACACCATTTCAATAAGTTGTCCACGTTTATTATATTGATATTCAACTGAGCGATCATCGGGATAAATAACTTGGGCTAAGTTACCGTCATAATGATAAAGAAAACGAGCCGTCTCCCCTAACTCATTGGTTTCACTGATTTTGAGATTATTTTCCCACTCTGTTAAGGTTTTTCGCCCTAATGGGTCAATGGCATGGGTGACCAGCCCCGCATCGTTGTAGTAATAATAAGATTGCCCACCTTCATTATCATAGAAGGTGGTCATGCGATGAATATCATCATAGATAAACCCACCGCACCAATAGCCTGATGGAGAGTGATTACGGATGGCTCTCCCTTGTTCATCATACTCTAGGTAATAATCCGTTTGGCCAGTATCATGCCAACGGGTCATATACCCTTCGGGAGAATATTCGTGCCACAAATGGTTTTGCTGAAAAGCATCACATTCGCTTAAATACCCCAGTTCATCATACTGACACGTCACTAAAGGTTGCGTTATTGATGAATCAACTAACGAGATAGTCTGGAGTTGATGTTGCTGGTATTCCAAACGTAATAAGGCTTGCCCATTACGCGCAATGAGATTTAGTCGGTGTTCCTCATCATAATGGAAATCAATGCGCTGCTGATTATTATCCGTAATAGCAGAAAGGCGACGGGTTGTGCCACTGTGATAATTAAAATGCTGAGTCAGTTGAGTGCGATTGTCGAAGAGGGAGATTTCTCCCTTTAGATCACCCGATAGCAAGGCGTGAGCATAATGGGTATGACGAATAGTAAAGCGCTCACTATATACAGGGTAAGTGATCGCCACGCCTTCCTCGTTCCAATAAACCAATTTATTAGACGTGATATCTAAACGGGTTGACCAGTTATCCGTCCATTTGGCGCCGAACAATCCTATTTGCGAAGCCGTTGAGCGGTAGGTTCTTTGTAATTGAACTGGCAGCAGCCCTGGCAGCGAGAGAACTGACCAAACCTGGATAAAATCACCCGTCGCCACATTCACTGGGTCGAGTTTACACACGGCACTGCCCGTAGGCCCATCAGGTTTTTTCGTATTTACCACATTTTCATTTTTAGGGGGTGTGGCAATCGTGACATTCTTTGCTGCTGGAGCTTCTTTTTTGAATAATCGAGGAAGTGCTTTGAATCCTGTCTTGATTAAATTTGCAGCAGCTTTGGTCAAAAAAGCGTATTCAATGATTTCCTCTGCTACCGCCCCCATTTTTTGCCCTTCAGTGGTTAACTCAAATTGTGGAAGAGTTGGCAAATTTTCTTTTTTCTTGAGTTCCTCAACCAATTCCAGCGTTTTTTTAGTGTGTTCTTCTGGAAGAAAAGGGGCTGCAAGATAGGCTTGAGATTCCATTTCATAAGCACCTTGCAGTGCCGCGCCCTGCAATAACAATTCACTTAGTGAAATGAGTGAATTAGCAAAGTTTTTAGCACCACCAATGATGACTTCACCAGATTGCTCGTTAGCCATCCTCTCCATTTCATTCATTTGAACATATGCATCTCCCCAACGCTCAAAAAAAGATTTTTCATCATCATCTTTTTCTTCTTGTCTATTAATTAACGCTGCTTCGGTTGCAATATTATGCGCTTTCTCTACGGTATACAGCAGGCCTGGCACATTACCGTTATTCATCATCACATCAGAGCCGTGATAAGCCACAGCGTTACCACAAAAACGAACGGTTGGGGAACCACTGGTGATAACACAATTACCGCCACCTTGGCTTGTACCTGAAATAATGCCCGAACCCGCATTACTCTGAGTGCCTTTAATAACACTCCCGACGGTTAACGTCGGCACGCCATTGACACGAACACTTTTGACATACGACTGCTCTGAACTTAATTGCTGATAACTATCAAAGGGAACTACGCTATTACCCACTTTACAAACATCAGGCCCTGATGAGACAACACAATAATCCCCTTTTTTATTTCCGACGACTTTTTTCATGCCCGACATTATCCTTATGGTAGCTTGTAAGCCTTAAGTTGCAGCACTGTATCTGCCTGTAAAGCCGCTTGACTGTATCGCCATGTCAAATACAACTTTCGCTCATCTAATGACACATGCACGGTATCAAGATTGAGTTGATGATATTCACTGGCTTGTTCCGGTACTTGCTGCTCTGCTAAAAAACCGATTTTCGGTAAGGAGAGCGTGACTACGGGGCTTTCAGCAAATACACCTTTTAGCGTGAGAGTTTCATCCCCCTTAAAATAGGCTTGCTGTTGGTCAACAGGCGCTCCCATTAAAAAATCATTCTTAAAATCAGCTGGGTAATAAGGGCGAGTTTCATTGAGCCACAAGTCATCATACGTTCCCGCATATTGCATCCGCTGTTGCCACCATCGGCTATATAAACCAAACCCGGCAACGGGAGAAGAGACACCAATTTCATTTTCTAATTGTGGATAGGTAATTTGCGGTGCTGCATATTTCTCAGACGTATTCAATTTTGTCACGTCATACCAACCTACCCCTATCGGGTTATCGGGATAAGCTTGCTTCTCATGGTGACCACCAAATGCATGCTCATAAATTAACGGCAATGCCGTAATCGGCAATGACTCTGTGAGTCGCCATGTATCTTGGTATTCCCAATAACGCGGCCCACTCAAGGTCAGTTGCTTATTGAGTGAACCAAGGGTAAACCCACTTTCCCAATGAGGAACGGCTTGCCCTTCGAGTGCACGTGCGGTACCCGTTAGATAAAGTTCCCCTCGCGGTTTATGGAGCACTAAATCCGTTTCGACTAATAAGCTGCTATTTTCGGGTGTAGTACGGTATTTATCAGCCATCACAATAGGCAATTGTGTATCGGAAAACTCACAATAGTTTGTCGTGGGGTTAATATCACACGTTGCCTTGATAACGACAGTAAACCAGTGCTCATTCATATAACCGAGCTTTTCAAACGCAAAATGAGGAAACGGCGTTTTATTTATCACTTGAGCCAACATGAAAAGACCTCAGTTAATATCCACATCTTTACCCGTAATCTGCACTGGGCCTGATGCTTCGAACTTAAATTCCGTGCCATTAATCGTGACATGACCGCCACTGTCCATACGTAGAACACTTGCGCCACAACGCAGTTCAATCACATCGCCCACATTGATTGATAAGGTATTCCCCACCGTGATGCTCTTGTGTTGCCCCACCGTTTCCGTATTATTTTTATCAATATTTTCAGTTCGATTGCCTTTGACCAGCATGGCTTGATTGTTATCAATAACCTCTATATGGTCATGAAGCACATGTGTGGTACGGTCATTCAGGACTTTGGTATTCATATCCTTCTGGGCATGTATAAACACTTCCTGTTTGCCGTTTTCATCCTCAAAGCGCAGCTCGTTAAACCCTTCCCCTTTATGGGTTTTCGTCCGAAACGTGGTGCGGGTTTTATTTTCAGGAAAACTGATTGGAGTCGCATTGCGACCATCATAAGTACAGCCCGTGATAATCGGCCTATCAATATCCCCATTGAGGTAACTAATCTGAACGACCGTTCCGATGCGTGGAACCGCAGAAAAACCATAGCCGCCGCCACTCCAGCCCATCGCAACACGCACCCAACACGAAGCACTATGGTCAGGCTCTCCACGTCTGTCCCAGTGAAAATGGACTTTCACCGCACCATGTTCATTGACATAGATTTCTTCACCCGGAGGGCCCACGACAGTCGCAACTTCATCACCATCCGCGGTTGGTTTATAACGATAAGGTGGCCGCCACTCTTGCGTACCAGGGATAAAAGAAACGCTGTTCGACAACTGAGTACCATCCCCTCCGCCATTGTCTGCCAGAGGCTGGACACCATGATGACTCACGCTAATAACTTGCCAACTGTCATTCATTGGGAGGTGAGGATGATTTGATAAGGTGAAGATTTTACCGGGCATCAGCGCAAAGCAGTTTGTTGTGGCACTACCCACCTTGCTCCCATTACGTAACTGTTCAAAACGAATTTGGGTGAGTGGTTTGCCCTCTTCATCTAATTGAAAGCGACCGTAACTTTCAAAGACGCTGTGCTGCCCACCCTTTTCCAATTTATTTTCATGTCTAAGCGGGTAGGAAGGGCGAATGAAATTATTGTCTTTATGAATGGTTTCATCCACACACAAGTATTCACCGTACTGCCATGTCATGGCGGTACTGTCGCTGATATCCGTATCCGCTTGCGGGTTATACATCAGGTTAATTCCCGCCGTCATCCCCATGTGTTCGTCACTGTAAAACAATTGGTTTTCTTCAAACCAAAAGTTAATCCCTTCCTCAAAGGCGAGACGACACCAAAAATCAAAGGCGGATTCTCGCTTTTGGGTGGTGTAAATACGTTTGGGATGTAAGTCATCACGGTAAAACTTGCAGTCCGACTTCACATGCGCTTCATCCAGCAAGGTTTTTAATATGGTCAGTACGTTTTGATTTTGAAAAATACGGCTATCTTGATTAAGGGTCATTACCCACATTTCTGGACGAATATCAAAGTGATACCACGTCTTTACGCCATCCGTATTCCCTTGAACCGCCCCGGCTAAAATGCCATTCACTTTACGGACTTGGACACCATCACGCTTGACTGTTAAAGAAGAGGCGACGCCAAGGTGTTTCTGAAAATCAATAAACGGTAAGGCACTAACAGCACTAATCGAAAGGGAAAATAACGAAGACAACCCTTCCGTTAAATTAAATTCGGTAACTTGAAAAGTTTCATCGGGTAGCCCAGCAATTGAGCATGTAAACACCAAGCCACTTTCCAGACTTCCCATGCCTAGTGCATCTAACAATGCCCCGTGAGCGGCTTGTAATGCCTGACTTTCTGAAAAAGTTTGTCCACCACCAAGTTTTAATCCACCACCAAATCCACCGCCATGGATAAGCGGGTTATTGGCTACACTGTTCAATTGGGATGTCGCCTGAGTTGCCATGGAGGCCGCAGTTGATGCCAAAGCCCCCCCTTGCTGTGCTAATGCTGTCGCTTTTTGTACTTTACCGGACACCAACTCATTGACTTTAGATTGCACTTTATTTTTAACTTGATTTACCGCTTCATCTTTGACAATAGAAACGGGGTCAATGGTGGTTTTTTTGGGGTCTTTGCTAAACATCACTAGTCTCCATGACAAAATGGATAAGAAGCGGGGAACGAAATAAAAGCGATGACGAGCCCAAAAGAGCCCGTCAAAAAGGTATTACGCCTCGAGCGGTGCGCGCCAGTCATCAGCACCCGATGTGCCTGCAACCGTGTGCTCCCAGTCCACTTTGCGGTAAGACAGAGATACTTCGATTAACTGCGTGAAATCGGCTTTTGCAGGGTCTTGGCAGTGAGGCATTTGGCAGTCAATATTGACGATGGTTGCATCGGTTAACGTGGTGGTGAAGAAATGCTCTTGTTTACCTTCAACTGAGGTGCGGTACCATTTCAGTTCCACTTTCGGCAGCATTTCGCCTGATGCTAAGGCGTTATACAGTAGCGGAACGGCTTTATTTAACGCAACAGTAAAACGGAACGGCTTGTGTGCACGTTGGCCTGAAGGTTGGCCGGATTGTGGGTCTGTCGGCACAGTCACAACGTGAGAAAATTCTTGCACTAACATTTGGTCTTCATGACCTTGTACATAGATGTTACCCACAGAATCCGCAGTAAATGCACCGGCAGTGATGTTGCCTTGGGTTTTTCCTTCAATGGAAATATAGCATGGAGTTGGCATAGCGATATCCTTTATCAAGAATGACAAATTGAGTTAAGTAAATATAATTAACTGTTAATTTCCGTCATCTCAGCCAGTGCGCACGGTAATATTTGAGTTAAGGATAATAAAAGCTTATGGATAGGCTGTAAACCTAGCGGCCTTTTTGTATCTCCCTAGGATAAGTGACTTAGCGTAAACTGGTTGAAATATCGCTATATAATTTCAGAAAAACACTAAAAATGAATCATAACCGAATTATCATCGAACAAAAAATAGACCAAACTGCGATAAGCCCAGTAAGTTCTAATGTACATAGAAATAAACTATGTAACCAAATATTTCAATCTACAAAACCATCATAACTATATGATTTAATATAAATAAAACAAAAAACTCAAGTTATCTTCACTACTAATAAAATTATCAGCTTAAGCTGGCAGTGTAATTATCTGCTAATCTCAAATTAATAGTGATTAGTTTCACTTAAGGTGTAACAGATAATTTTCATCGGTGAGCAGCCAATTTGCCGATGAGGAAAAAGGAATTCTAATCTTATTTATCCCATTCAATACCCTGTGAATTTTATCGCATTCAACTAGCAATCTGTTCCGATTATAAGAAAGATGGCGTTGATTGTGGCCTGCCCGTCACTTGTTATTCTCGATCTTCCTCAGAGCCAATATTTATAATCTTAAATCCCCGTATCTCATCAGATTCTAAATATCGTAATATATAAAAAATGCGTTAGCCTATGATATAATTCGATTAAAACATGATAAAAAACGACTAAAAAAGACAAAATGAGCGACCAATATGAAAGTTATAAGTAAAAAAAATAAATATATCAGTTTTAGAAATAACGGAGTTTTTTTGATTACCGCAATAGTCAATTCAACTGCCTGCTTTTTTTTATTTGGTGTCATTGGTGGAACATTTGGTCTTTTAACAACTCTATTCTCTAATATCGTTTATGATACAAAACCTGATAGTAGTAATATTTTTTATGTGTTTTTTTTATTATGTTTGGTCATCGTTGGTGGGGGCATTGGCTTTATACTAAAGTTAACAGTTTATTTTTATATATACTTATTTATCTTATCATATTGCTATTATCTATTTTATAAAAAAGATGATTACTTAGACCGTACATTTCCATTTTTAATTATCTTTTCTTCCATGGGAACAACACTTGACTCTATTAGCATTGACCTGCCAATGGCCTATATCTCAGGGATTGCTATTAGTCTAACTATTTTTAGCTTACTAAAACATAAAAACTTTGAAAGTCATGCATTTAAAAACGGATTATTTTCAAAAGAAATATATCATAGTGACGAAAAAATATATATACGAGCTTTCTTGTTCAGTTTTTTCCTATTTTTAAGCCTTTCAATACCTGACTATCTAAATTTATATAAACCTTATTGGGCTCCCCTTACATTCATTATGTTACTCCATCCAAAAGAAATGCATATAATAAAGGCTACTTTACTTAGATTTTTAGGAAGCCTATTGGCGGCTGTTTTTGTCATTTCCATGTTTAGCATAACAAAATCAAAGGAAACTTATATTTACTTAGCAGTTTTAGCTTTAATTGTATTTTTAATTCCAACACTTTTTCGTTTAAATTATCTACTAAAAACATTTTCTATTACTGTTTTTGTTCTGCTTCTTCTTGAAGAAACTCAATTTTTACATGATCCAAGTTACTTACTACCGATATCAAGGGCATACGAGACATTTATTGGTGGTGCTATTGCAATCCTTGCTAGTTTAGTTTTAAACATTTTTAGAATTATAAAGAAAAGTGAAATTATAAATTAATAGCAAGGAAAAACAGGGAAGCTTCTTCTTAATAAACTATGAAGCTTCCCCTCTTTTTAGACCATAACAAACGCAAGTTATGATAAAAAAGCGAATGTGGTTTTATCAAATTGTCGCATATACATTATTTATTTTCACGTCTCTTACAATACCAATGGCTAAACCAACGTGTAATGTAAATATAAATCAAAATAACTAATGTAACAATAAAAACATCCATATCTAGAGTTTTAGTATCAAATCCAATTATACTTATGAAGATCACGGGTGATAATATTAAAAGCATTATATCAAATAATAATTGTAATCTATAAGGCTTTGAAGTGATCCCATGCCATATTGATTTACCTATTTTCATATCAAAAACCTCTTACTCACTTATAAATTTTAAAATATCAGCATGAGAGCTAACTGTATTGTCTATTACCTACTGAATATCCGATATAAATAGCAACAAATCCAATAACGATACTTAAAACCAAATAACTCATTCCAACCAATAAAAACTGCGGAGACTTCATTATTTCTACTGCACCGTAAACGAAGCTAGAAAATGTCGATAATCCTCCCATGATCCCCGTAGCTAAAAAGGCATTCATCCCTTGGCTTATTTTATTTCTCATAAGTAAGCCTGCAACAACACCCAATAATAAGGAAGCAACAATATTTGCTACAAATATGTCAAGAGGGAAATGATTATTCATGGTAGGAACAGACACCATCAGTAGTTCTCTGGAAATTGCCCCAATTGCACCACCAATAAAAACTAAGATCATAATATTCATTTTTAGCCCCTGTTAGTTTGCTAACCAAGCACCAATAAATGCCGCAGCTAACCCAAATAAAACCGAAAGTAATAAGTAAAATAGTGCGAGTAATTTCTGTTTAGTTTGAGTCAATTTTAAAGCATCAAGTTGCATACTACTGAACGTCGTATAGCCACCGAGTAGCCCAGTTAAAACCGCTGATTGAAGAAATGTCCCATAACGGTCATCCCAATCGATCGCAAAATAACGGCTTAAAAAACCAATAACAAATGCGCCAGAAATATTAATAATGAATGTGGATAATGGAAACGTCCCATGATAACGTTCCCCCACCAGGCGACCAATCCACCAACGAAGTAGTGAACCAATACCGCCACCTGAGCCAACTAATAAAATATCAATAGCTACCATTGCGGTCCTCTCTATTTAATATCATAAATTAAAGACATCATTTTTAAAATAAAATTTAAATTACACACATTAATTCAACATTATTAATCACTAGTCGTTAAATGATAATATTAAATGACCCGTAATTTTATTTAGCCTTATAAAACAGTTCATTCTGATATGGCCATATTCCAAATCGAGGTACACACCTTTTCCAATAGAAATTTATTATGGCTAAAAACAATCATCGATAATGGTCTTTCTTCAGAAAGTTGAATTAAAAACTGCCATATATCTTTCTGCAGATGCGCATCTAATTGTGCAGTAATTTCATCTGCAATTAAAACTTTTGTTCTTGGGTCTAATGCTCTTAATAAGGCAATTCGAGCAAGTTCGCCACCAGAAAGTTCACTGGGCCTTCTAGCCAACCACTCTGATTTAATAAACAACCGTTCAAGGTAGTATGGATCAGGCTCCCAAGCATCCTTCACGCTTTCACCGACTGTTCGATAAGGGTTAAAACATTTTTCAGGGTGCTGAGGAACTAACTGAATAGGGCAATACCCTTTTTGAGTTAATTTTTTTCCATTAAATAGCACATCGCCTTGCGTAGGCATTTGCCATTGGGCTAATACACGACCTAATGTTGTTTTACCAAAACCACTCGGTGCTGAAATCCCTAGACGCTCATTTTTATTCAGTGAAAATGACACTGAATCCCATAATGTACGGTTATCTTGCTTTATACATAAGTTTTTGACTTCAAACATACTGAAACTCTCTATAAGCTAATAGATGGATAACCAAACAACAGCAATAAAAATACAAATAATGGAAATAATACCGCCTGATTTTGTAAACTCTAAAAACGATATTTTAATACCATGAGCTGAGGATTGCTCAACAGCAATAATCCCAGCAATACTGCCAAATATAAATATATTACCTGCAAAACAAGCACCTAAAATTAAAGCAGCACCTAATAAATCAACATTTCCATGGGGGTAAACAAACTGGATTAATAAAATCACCGTTGGTGTTGTCCCTACAAAAATACTCATCACGATGGTGACCAAAAATAACGTAATAGGACTATTTAGATCGATACCTTTACCCAATAAGTAGTGCAATACCTCCTGAGGGATACCTGTATTGGAAAATGCGGTATTAATAATAAATAGGCCCATCATTAGAAGAATTAAGTCACCATTAACATGCTTTAACATGTCACTGGATGCTATTTTTCTGTTTAACAATAAAAAACAGGCTGCCGATAATGCAACAAGCTCACGCGGAAAATCACTAAATAAAAACGCCAAAATAACAATAAATAAAACCGTAGCGGCTTTTATCGTTTCCCACCAATTGAATTCAATAATCGAAGGCTCAACATTGGGCATTAATGACTTTTTGTCTTCAGATAAATACCAACGATTACGATAAAGCAAGGTAATCACACACCATACAATAGGAACTGAAAATAAGACTGGAATGGCTGTAATATTGAGTATTCCAATAAAAGATAAATCCAATCCTTGTGCCACAACCATATTTTTAGGGCTACCAATTAAAGATCCTGCGGCACCATTATTGGCCGCAAAGCAAAAACCAAGTAAAAATGGAATAGGGTTAAGCCCACGGGATAATGTGACGGAAACTAATAAAGGTGTCATCGCCACCACCACAATATCGTTTGTAAGTACCGAAGCAAGAAGTGCCCCAACAATGATAAAAACAGCCATTAATTTAGGAGGGCTAATATTTAAGCTCGCCACTTTTTGTGCCGCTTGGTGATAAAAACCGGATACTGTAAATGATGCAGATACTACCATTAAGCCAAATAATAGCCCAATTGCACTATAATCAATTGCATCCCAAGATAATTTTGGCGAGATAATCCCAAACCCTATCATGGCTAATGCACCCGCTACAGATGCGCCAGTACGGTCAATTTTAATCCCTGGAAAAGTCCCAAAAGCCATTGCGACATACACTAAAATAAAAATAATAACGGTTAGATCCATAATAAACTCTCTATCTCTTATCTATATTTTTATTTCTTCGTATAAATGATAAAACTGTAGATACTCAAGTAGCAATTTTACCATTGGGCCCCCCAGCATATTACGAATCTAATATGTTGTTTGAAAAAATAATATTCTCCATCACTTGGTTATTAATGTTTTCACCAAAGATCATTTTAATCAAAACTTCACTTCCTAAAGATGAAAGCGAAATAAGTAAATCTGCATGTAATAGCTGCATATTTTCGTAATTTTTATCATCATTTACAGCAATGACGCTTTTAATATTTCCACCGACAATTTCTTTCGCAGCTAACATAGAGATGGTGTTTTCCGAATCAGAACCACCAAGAATAAATAAGGCTTTTGCCTGACCTAAGTTAGCACTATTTAATGCATGTTTATTGATTTGTTCCGTGGTAATAACTTGCGCATTATCTGGATAGCTCTTTTTTTGATCTTCATGGCAAAGTACCATGACGTCTAAGTCACGCTTTCTTAATCCGTGGTAGGTGTTTAAAGCTAAAGGGCTTGCGCCAACAATAATATAGTGGTTTTTCATACGGAATAATCTCTTCTTAACAATTTCTTGTGTGCTTTTTGCAAATACCCCTAGAAAATACACAATAGAGGTTGTAAAAATTGTAATACCTAAAATAACAATCGAAATTGTAAACAGTCTTGCCTCAACACTAATCGGAATAATGTCACCAAAGCCCACCGTCGTCATACATACCAAAGCAAAATAGAATGCAGATGAGATGTCAGTAACATGGGGTTGAAATTGCTCGCCTAAATATAAAGTACCAAATACAGAATAACCCAATAGTACGCTTAAGCTCATGAAAGCAACAAAGCCTGCACCAGATAAGCTATGGCGATTAAATGCTTTCCAATTTGCAACAGCAATAATCAGAACGATTAGTGAAAAAGTTCCAGTCAGGACATTTTCTCTTGCTAATACCAAGTTAATTAACATGATAATAAACAGCATAAAACAGCTAAATAACCAACCGATACGTAGACCTAAGTAAATAGGAATAGCAAGAATAATGAGTACAACGCCAATAGCAAACCTTGGAATATCTAATAATTTAACCAGCCCTAATGATTGTAGCCAATCAACAAAACCTAGATGTTGAGGATATAAATGAAGATCATAAGTTGAGATGATGGGGAGAATAATCAATATCCCATCAGCAAGTATTAATAATGCGAGCACTAAGCGTAGCATTCTCATATTTTGAATATATTTATATATTGCATTTTTTTTCATAATTGAGTACCAAAAGTTTTTAGTGCCAATATTACTGTCGATGTTTAGGCATAATATCTTGGTTCGGTACTAGAAATAACCATGATGCGAGAACAAATGGCATCGTTAAGGTCGGAATACCAAATGGTTCAAGAATTATGTCGAGTGCCCCTTGAACAAATACGGTAAATATCACACCAACGATGGCATAGACGACCACGCGATAGCTCGGCTTGTTAAAGGTAGAACCTAAAGCAATTGCGGTTAATACAGCACTAAACGAATATAACCCTGTATGAATACTCGCAAAGTCACCTTTTAAAAGAGTTGCAACAATAAAGGCAAGAAGAGAACCAAATACCGCAAATATCGCTGCCCATATAGAACTAACCGCTAAGCCAATGACAAAGATGATGCCAACAATCATGCTACTAAGTAAAAAAACTTCAGAAATACCACGGAAAACATCAGCAACCAGATCGCTATGCGGAATTAACCCAATAGGTTCAATAAGTTGTTTAGGTAGTGCAGGAGTCGGTAATGCAACGCCTTCAATACCTAAGAAATTGTAACTCGCGAGCAAAATAATCCATGATACTAAAACAAAAGGTGCTGTTAATGCTGCAACTTTCCAATTCTTAAGAAAATCCATTAAAGAGATAGTCGCTATAACCGAAACGATGCTCCCCAATACGATAGTTACCCAAACAAATGGGGTATTCTCTAAGAAAGTCGGTAATGCAACACCCACTAAACAACCATTGTAACCATAAAGCCCCGAACGCAACGATTCAGTATCTAATTTACTAATATAAGCTGTCAGTGTAGCGACAACGGTACCTAACAAACAGCCTAAAGCGACTTGTGGCATTCCTTCTAAAAACGCACCGATGAAAATCGCAATAAAAAATAGAAGTCCGGTTAGTGCGTTATTTTGAAACATAACTTGAGCACATCCACGCAAGACGACATCAATAAATTGAATCGTCATATTTTTGCTGGCTAACTTATTCCAAGCGTTCTGATTTATTATTTTTTCCATCGTGAAATTCCTTAATAGGAATATCAGTAGAGAATTTATAAAAATCACTCTACTGATAATATATTAATAAATTACCTTGATAACCTAGCAGGTTATTTCAGTCATTTTATGACAATCATTACCACATTGTATTAAATGCAATAAGATACATTTAATACATCGAACCATATTTAACGCCATAAAAAAGGCTCTTGTAGCGAAATACCTAATATTTCTTCTCTCGCTATTTGCCAAAAATACCTAACAGCATCCTTTACTTTTGGACTATCAACACCCAACGCTTTAAATATTAATCCACAATCATTCGGTAATTGAGTTGCACCAAAAGCAATTTCATTTTTCGGGTCATATATCGCATCTAGACGTTCTAAAATACGTTCATGGTGAATTTTAGGTGTCAATAAAATCACATTGCCAAACGTATCGAAGCTATCCATAACTGCGGTAATGTTTAGCGGTGATTTTTTTGGCTCTAAAATGTATTTCTCAACAAATAATTCTTTATTGGACGATGACTCCGCTCGAATATGTGATGAGAAAACATCAAAGCCAAACTGTTCGTCAGGATGATGATACTTTCGTCCTGACATCAATATTTCTGAGTAAATCATCGTTGCACTTGGGTGAATATTAATCCGCGTGTCAGTAATAAACCGAGAATTACGGTGAGGAATGATAGGATCGGGTAAATATTCTAAATACCCATCCTCCTCAACAATAATATTTTGGTACTGAGTAGCATAGTTCGCTTCCATCATATGAACTTTGGTCGCAGATTGCGTTGTCACATGAGCACAAGCACCCTTTTCAACTATAATATCAAGGGCTTGCCTATCACCTTGTAATAAGCTGCCAGAGGTAGAGATCATAGTGACGCAGGGTAGCTGGGGCATCAATTCATCCCAATACAGTGCTTTTTGCACTAAAGAGGGAACACGACGCTCCATTTCCACCAGCTCACTACGATATTCTCCCTGAGCAAACCTTAATTTTAGGTAACCACTTTTACCCACAGCACCACTTTGCATTTGCTTCGGTTCATCTTGATATGCGGCGAGTTCAGGGGCATTGCAGCCTAAAATATGAGCTTTAACACGCGTTGGAGTATTTGCTATATCTGCCCTGAAATTCGTCATCTTTACCCCCTTGGAACTTGGTGCGTAAAGAGGAATTTATCCATGATCATATCAACTAGCTCAACAACCCCTTCCCCTGTTTTACAGTTAGTTAGTACGTAAGGACGCTCCCCACGAACAACTTTAGTGTCATGCTCCATCACTTCAAGGCTAGCACCAACATAAGGCGCTAAGTCAATCTTATTAATAACTAAAATATCAGCTTGTACTAAGCCTGGGCCATTTTTACGTGGGATTTTTTCACCTTCAGCCACATCAATAACATAGATGTAAAAGTCCGCGAGTGCAGGGCTAAAGGTCAATGTTAAGTTATCTCCACCGCTTTCAATCATGATCACGTCGCTATCAGGGAAACGTTCTTCCATGTCTTCAACTGCAGCAATGTTCATACTTGGGTCTTCACGTACCGCAGTGTGAGGACATGCCCCGGTTTCAACACCTAAAATTTTCTCTTCATCAAGAATACCTTTCAAGGTACGTTTTACTTGTTTCGCATCTTCGGTCGTCACAATATCGTTTGTGATGATTAGTGGTTTAATGCCTCTTTCAATAAGGATCGGGGTGATCACTTCAATAATGGCTGTTTTTCCTGAACCAACAGGCCCACCAATTCCGATCCGAGTCATTTTTTTCATCATTTTTCCCCAAAATTTTTAGTTGTTCGCTAATTCATAAATAAACGAACAAACGATTTAGTGTGTACCGCAGCTAAGACATCAATAACAGGAACATATGAGGACATTTGCTCTATATCACCACAGGCTGCGATGTCACAAAAAGCCTTAATTTCTTCATTTAATTCAAAAAGAATATGCTGTGTTTCATAGTGTGTGATACGCATTAATCGCATCGCGGCACTTAAGATTGTCATGGCAATACCATATTGATGCATCACAACAACATCTCTTTCGGTGATCCCTTGTACCGCCATAACAATGGCTTGTATGACTGGCTGGGTCCCTGGAACCTCATTGGCTTTGATTTTCGCAAGCCACCCACTCACTTGTGGGTCATCAAAAATATGAACTGAGATTTCAGCGAGTTTTTTTCCCATTCGAGTCGTCATTATTCGCGCTTCTTCATTCAATTTGCGATTATGCACTGCCCAATCAATCTTCGCTAATGCGTCATGATCTTGTGCAAGAACGGCACGATGTGCCGCCACAATCGCAATGCAATCTGAATGTGCTGCGACCTTCAAAGACGTGTGAACAAAGGATTTCAGCGTTTCTTTGTCGTGGACAACACCTTTTTGAATGGCGGATTCAACCCCATTTGAAAATGTGAACGCACCAATTGGCAGCGCTGAATCACCAAACTGCATAATTCTAATTAGGTCAGATGCTTCCATATCACTTTCCTTACTCATGGACACGAACGTTATTTGTGTGTATGAGTGTGCCCATGGTCATGATGGTGATTATGACTGTGATCGTGTCCATGGCTGTGATCATGACTGTGGTTGTGTCCGTGGATCTGTCCTAACTCCACATGAACATGCGTATCCGTTTCCTCTGCACCACCAAATAATAAGCGTGCTTCAGAGTGGCTCAATTCAGGTAAAATGCTTTCACCCTTCACAAAGGCAAATGTTTCTTCACCGAACCCATGTGTACGCATCACTGATCCCATCACTTTTTCACTTACCGTTAATGGCACGTAAACAAGATCACCTTTTAAAACAGCTTTCCAATGTTGGTTTCCTAAAGCATGCCCTAATTCAAAACTAATACGAATATGCTCTTCTGTGCTCAAGTTTTTCAGGTGGGATAAATTGACCATCATGACGTCACGTAAAGAGATCTGAACTACCGTCATTGTGTTGGTGGCTTCATCAAATAGCAGAACGTCGCCATCAGATAACAAGACGTTTCTGTCCAGCGCGATACCCAAGTCTTGGCCTTTTTCCGTATTTTTTCGACAGCGGCTTTTCTGTGCTTCTCGTTGATCGAGGATCAACGTATCAACATCGGCATTTTTCTGGCGTGCTTGCCACATTGGGTCTTTTTTAACATTGCCAAGAATATGTTCAATAATGATCATAATATTACCTTTTATGTTAATTCTGCCCACCACTGGCAGGCAGATAATCCAAACATGTACAATTAGCTAAAGAAATAACGTTGGTTCATTGCGGCTTCGCTAATCGGCTGGCAAGTTGCATGTTCACCATTCACTTTTACAGCAAAAGTTTCAGGATCAACTTCGATATTTGGTGTTTCACCGTTACGCACTAAATCACGCTTCCCGATCGCTCGGCAGTTATTGACAGCAATCACTTGGCGTTCAAGGTCTGCTTTTTCTTTAATACCATCATCTAATGCGGCTTGTGAAACAAAAGTCACACAAGTGTCATTAACAGTTTTACCCATCGCACCAAACATTGGGCGATAGAAAACTGGCTGTGGTGTTGGTAAGGAAGCATTTGGGTCGCCCATTGCAGCCCAGTTGATCATACCACCTTTAATAACCAGTTTAGGTTTAGCCCCAAACATACGCGGGTCCCATAATACGAGATCGGCCATTTTCCCAACTTCAATCGAGCCTAAGATATGGCTGATACCTTGAGCAATTGCTGGGTTAATAGTGATTTTTGCCACGTAACGTAGAACACGGAAGTTATCATTGCCCGGTGCATCTTCAGGTAGCTTGCCACGAGAAGCTTTCATCGCGTTGGCAGTCTGAACAATACGTAACCAGTTTTCACCCACACGCCCCATCGCTTGTGAGTCACTTGAGAACATCGAAATAGCCCCCATATCATGTAGTACGTTTTCTGCTGCAATGGTTTCAGGGCGAACACGGCTTTCTGCAAATGAAACATCCGACGGAATATTTGGGTTCAAGTTATGACATACCATAATCATGTCAAATAACTCTGATTGACTGTTAACACCGAACGGTAATGTTGGGTTTGTTGAGCTTGGTAATACGTTAGGTTGGCTAACAACTTTAATAATATCAGGGGCATGTCCACCACCTGCACCTTCAGTGTGATAAGTGTGGATAGTTCTGCCTTCGAATGCTTCGATGGTATCTTCAACATAACCACCTTCATTCAAACTATCTGTATGCACAGAAATTTGTACATCAAACTCATCAGCAATACGTAGCGCATGGCGGATAGCGTTCCCTGTTGCGCCCCAGTCCTCATGCACTTTCAGACCCGCTGCACCCGCAACCAATTGCTCTATCAATGGTTCGCGCGTATAAGAGTTGCCTTTCCCTAAAATACCCACGTTGATTGGTAAGCCTTCGATTGCACGTAACATAGAACGCATGTTCCAAGGACCTGCGGTTACTGTTGTACCGTTAGTTCCATCTGTTGGACCAATACCACCGCCAAAGAAGGTTGTCACACCGTTTGATAACGCCGCATAAGCTTGCTGCGGAGAAATTAAATGGATATGAGTATCAATACCCGCAGCTGTTAAAATTAAGTGTTCACCAGAAATAGCATCTGTTGATACCCCAACAACCATGCCCGGTGTAATGTTATCTTGAATATTTGGGTTACCACTTTTACCGACACCAACGATTTTACCCGCTTTAATCCCCACGTCCGCTTTAATCACGCCTAAACGCGCATCGACGATGGTGACGTTAGTAATTACTAAATCTAAAACACCATTATCGCTAGTAAAAGTATTATTCGCGCCCATACCATCGCGTAAAGATTTACCACCACCATAGACAGACTCTTCGCCATATCCACGTAAATCTTTTTCGATTTCAATATATAAGTCAGTATCGCCTAAACGAATTTTATCGCCAACTGTTGGCCCGAATAAACCGTTGTATTCTTGTCTAGAAATTTTTGGCATGTTATTTACCTTAATGTGAAGAAGGTGAATTGTTATTTATCATTACTGACATCTAACGCGCTTACTGTTCCTTATGCTTAAAACCACGAGCAATTGCTTTATTTAAGGCGATTGCTTTAGCAGGACGTTCAGTAGCGGCAACGTTATCACCCGCCCAACCATCAACAAGGTTATTAAACCCATATACACTTTGTTTTCCGCCGTAAGGGATCAGTGAAACTTCAACTTCATCACCTGGCTCAAAACGAATTGCCGTTGTAGAGGCAATATTTAAACGCTTACCGTAAGCCGCTGCACGGTCGAATTCTAATGCATGGTTAACTTCAAAAAAATGGAAGTGGGAACCAATTTGCACTGGTCTGTCACCCGTATTACGAACTTTAATTTTTGTTTCAGGTTTACCGACGTTGAACTCAATAGGCTCATCAGCAAAAATAACACCACCTAAAGGAGTCGGAACTTTAATGTCTGCTTTTGAATTACTCATGATTCACCTCTCCTTCATTTATTTAATCGGATTGTGGACTGTCACTAAGCGAGTACCATCAGTAAAAATCGCTTCAACCTGCACATTTGGAATTAAGTCCCCTACGCCATCCATAACGTCTTTTTTTGTTAAAACAGTCGCCGCTTCTTTCATTACATCTTCAACAGTTTTACCATCACGCGCCCCTTCAAGTGCCGTGACTGTAATAATGGCAACAGCTTCTGGATAATTTAATTTCACACCACGTGCACGGCGTTTTTCAGCCACATCTGCGAGTGTATAAACCATCAATTTTTCAATTTCTCTTGGGGTTAATTGCATAACGCCTCCTCAATTGATAAAACTTAACATTGTTAATATTGATAAATAATCATTTTCCGAGCTAATACTCGCTTTGTTTATAAAATATAAATTGAGTTAAACATCTAATAACGACAAATTAAATAAAACTCTAACCAATAAACATTCCAATTTAATTAATCAAAATAAGACTGGATATACATTGGCTATTCCTTATGTTTAATTTTTAAATAGTATTAGTCCAATTCATAAATTGTTGTTCAGGCAAAGAATTCCATAGAGATTGAAACCATTTCCCGCCTCCGCCTTGCTTTAATCTTTCACTACTGAGTACTTCTTCTAAAACACCATTACGTAATAACGCAATGCGATCAGCGAAACGAACAGCCATTGCAAGGTCGTGAGTAACCCACAAAACACCTTTACCATCAAAGCAAAGAGACTTGATATGTTGTAGAAGTTGCATCGCATGTTCATCGTCTAGCCAAGATGAAATTTCATCCGCAAGAATATATTCAGCTTGGGAAAGTGTCGCGCTACAAGCCAGAACTCGTTTTGCCATTCCCCCGGAAAGCTTATTGGGATAACTATGGATTAAATCTGCTTGTAAATTATATTGTTGTAAGTGCAACGCGACGTCGTGCATTTGAATATGCTGCCCACTTAAGACAGCGGCACGTTCAAGTTGAGGCCCTATCTTAATGAGAGGGTTTAATGCGCTAACTCCTTGAGGGATATAGCATAATGAATTGCCGCGATATTGCTGTTTTGACTTTTCTGTTAACTGACTTCCATTTAACACAATATCACCACGGCAACGCATATTTTCAGGTAACAAACCTAAACTGCTTTGCAGTAGTAAACTTTTCCCTTCCCCGCTTCCTCCTACCAATGCAACCATTTCACCTGGAGCCACATCCAATGAAATATCTTGTAAAAGCGGAGACCACTGTTTTTTGCCTAGCCAGCGAAATTTCGCTACATCAATCGTAAGGTTATCAAAACTTAGCATCAATCGCTCCTCAACCATAATTGTTGTACTGCTTTAGCAAATTGATCGAATAACAGCACTAAACCAACTAATGCGATGCCCGGAAACATGGCTAACCACCATGCTCCTGTGCTCAAGTAACGCAAGGCATCGGAAAGCAAAATACCTAACGATGCTTCATGTGGAGACAAACCAAAACCCAAAAAACTCAGTGCTGCACTGTGTAATATCGCATGTGGGAACATCAATAATGTCCCCACCAACCATTGTGAAAGGATCATCGGTAAATAGTCATACCGGCATCGGTAGAGCGCACTATTTCCAATCCGTTTCGATAACATGATGTAATCTGTTTGCTGCACTCGGAGCAACTCGGAACGTAAGATCAACGTCAACTTTGGCCAATGTGTCAACGCAACCGCCCAAATTACACCCACTTTGCCACCACCTAATGTAAAGCAAATCAATATCAGCAATAACAAGTGAGGTAGTGCTAATAACGAATCAATACATCCACGTATAACATAATCCATCGTCTTACTAAATGAGGATAAACTTGCCATCACGAGTGCTATCGCTCCGCTCGATACGGCTGCGATGGTGCCAATTTGTAAGCTGGTCGCTATTCCTTGGAATACTCTATCCCACAAGTCTCGACCTAAATTATCAGTACCAAATAAATGTATCCACGATGGCGCTTGTCGACGGTCGAGTAAATTCACTTCTACATCTGTTTGGGAAAGCCATGCTGCATAAGCCCCTAAAGCGAATAAACACAACAAGGATATAACTAACTTAATTAAAGCCTTATTTGGGTTATAAGTCATGGTTCTCGGAGTACCCCTTTATTCACGCTCTTGAGCATAATGTCAGAAATACTATTACTAAAGAAAATCACTACCGCACATAGCATCACAATCCCCATTAATAAAGGGATGTCACCCCGCAAACCCGCATCAATGGTTGCTTGTCCTAAGCCAGGGTAAGCAAACACCTTTTCTGCTAGCAATGCGCCACTGAGCAATTCTCCCATTGAGGCAAACTGTAAACATATTGCAGGTGTAACCGCATGTTTTACTACATGAAAGCTGACCATCGGCCACCCTTTATCCCCTTGTGCTTTCGCATAGTGGATAAACTCGCTGTTCATCACCTCAGCAACTTTCGAACGAGTATGCAGAGCTATATTACCAATGCCTAACATCCCTAAAGCCACTACAGGTAACACAAGATGATGCACTTTTTGTGACAATGTTGATGTTTGTTCATCTAAGCCTATCGGCCAAGCGCAACAAATTGGCGCCCACTGTAATGAAACAGCAAAAAGTGACAATAAAAGTAAGCCAACCCAAAAAACAGGAATTGAAGCCAATAAATAAGACAGTGTTGAAATGACTTTATCCGGCCATCTATTTAGGTAACGCCCGGCTACCAACCCCAAACCAAAACCCATCGCCCCAGAAAATAGCCATGCCGATAATAACAAAGCTAATGAAGGCGCTAACCTATCAGCAATCACCTGTGAAACAGGGGTGTTATAGAGCATGGAGTACCCCATATCACCTTGTAATAACTGAGAAAACCAATGCCAGAACTGCATCCATAATGGCTGATCAAGCCCCCAACGAGCTGCAATCAATGGATATTGCTCGGGGGGAACATGCATTAAATCATTGCCAATGTAGGCTTTAATTGGGTCTATTGGTGAATAGCTTAGGAGAATAAAAACCCCAAATGCTGTCACTAATAATAAACAGACAAACCGCAATAAAAGCCCGATGGTTGTCCGCATTATTTACAGGTCCACGCCCAATCATCCACATTATTCAATACTGACCATGAACCATGAATTTCAGGTGCCCCCTTACCTAGTTCAACACAGTTATTCAATAAATAAAGATGTTGTACGTTCATTAACCAAGCCCAAGCGGCGTCACCTTGGATACCTGTTCCTGTTTTGCCATCCCAATCCACTTTTTGCCAAAATGGAATTGCCGCATCTTGGTCTGGCTGACGAAGTGCTTCTTCTATCACCTTATCGACTGCTGGATTTTTGTAGTAACCCGCGTTATAGAACCCCACACCAGCGGCTTTGCTGCTGTAGTTATGAACAAGCTCCATTGGGTCAAGACTCCCCCACCCAAATAATGTTGGGTTGGCATGCATGTACTTTTCCACGGTTTCCCAGCTGCCTGATTTTAAATCCATCTCAATACCAATTGGCTTTAAGCTAGCCCTTACGGCTTGAGCTAAATCACGACGAGTGCTATCCCCACTGGCGTACCAAAGCGTCAGTTTCGCCACTTTGCCATCTTTTTCTCTTAAGCCGTCTTTATTCAGCTTCCAGCCAGCATCTTCAAGTATAGTTTTCGCTTTTTCGACATCCCCATCTTTAAATGAAGATTGAGGGTTATTCCAAGGTAGGCCTTCAACGCCAGTATATGCAGGGATCGCAAAACCTTCTAATACCGCGTCTGCTAATAGCTTACGGTCAATGGCGTAGTTGATCGCTTTGCGAATAGCAACATCGGAAGTAATGTCGTTACCAATTGGGTCGCCTGACGCATTTTTCTCTCCCGCAGGTGGAATTGGGAAGGAAATTCCTCGGTTTTCAACACTGTGGCGCTCAATCAATCTCATGCTTTTCACATCTTTCGCATTACTCGCCACGGCAGCAGGAATACGAACAATATCTAATTCACCACTTTGAGCGGCAGCAAAAGCACCATCTTCATTCAAGAAAACAAAAACCATTTTATCGAAATCGTTTTTAGGCCCCGCATAAAATGGGTTTCTTTCAACAATTAATTGCTGACCTGGTTGGAAGTTCACTAAGCGATAGGGACCTGCTCCGATAGGATTATGGGCGTATTTTTTCGCATCATATTTATCCGCAGAAACAATCCCTAATGAACCTAATACGTTAATAAAGGTACTTTGCGGAGCAGATAAAGTCATTCTAACAGTAGATGGGTTGATTTCCTCTGCTTTAGCAAAGTTCCCCATATCGACTTTTCCACCACTTGCGGCGGCGTTGTTATAGGTAAAAACAACATCTTTTGCGGTTAATGGGGAGCCATCGGAAAATTTTAGTCCGTCTTTTAATTTTAACGTCCACTCTTTACCATCATCTGAATGCTCATATTTTTCAAGCATATAGCTATGCCAAGATAAATCAGCTTTTTGTTTTAATAATGGACTATGTAAAAGTAAATAGCTGCCGTGGCTCCAGCCTAACATCGGGTCAAACCCTTCAGTTGGCTCAGAACCAATCGCTAGACGCAAAGTTTGTGGTTGCTGTGTATCGGTCGCAGCATTTGCCCCCATCGATAGCCCCATAAAACAAATAGCCTGAATAGCTATTGCTATCTTCTTTTTCATATACCCATCCTAAATTACCAGCTGTATTTAGCAGCTATCCCAACCGGTAGTTCAAATAAACCCACCAATTAGGATAAACTGCAAGAAATAATATATTTGATAACTAATCTGCTTTTTCTCGATATGCGTCTTCATCAAATTCAACGGTATCTAAATTGTCACCAACAGCACTTTGGTCAACTCTGACTGGCGTAAATTTATTGATTATCCAAAGAATTAAGATTGTAAAGACAAAGGACCAAATACTGGTAAAGACAACGGCCACAGTTTGCTTCACAATTTGCATCCCGTTTCCTTCAATTAACCCTGCTGGCCCTTTCGCATTCCAAACCGTTGATGCAAATACACCGACTAAAATCGAGCCTGTAATACCACCAACACCGTGCACACCGAATACATCTAATGCATCGTCTAAATGGCGTCGGACTAAGAAAACACAGGTATAACAGACGATACTGGCAATAACCCCGATAATTGCTGCAGAACCAATTGAAACATAACCTGAAGCAGGTGTAATAGTGGCTAAACCGGCTACTGCCCCTGTTAAAAAGCCGACAAGTTTAGGTTTGCCTGTATGCAAGCGTTCAATAATAAACCAAGTAATTGCCGCAAATGCAGCCGCAATATCAGTAGTAATAAATGCCGAAACGGTTACGGTGTTGACTTGCAGTTCAGACCCAGCGTTAAAACCATACCAACCAAACCACAATAAAGCCGCGCCAAGTGCAATATAAGGAATATTATGAGTACCATCTGACTTAACGACTCTTTTACCTACATATAACGCTGAAGCTATTGCAGCGAAACCGGCTGTTGCGTGAACGACAATACCACCCGCAAAATCAACAACTCCCCACTTAGCAAAAATGCCATCTGGGCTCCAAACCATATGAACGAACGGTGCATAGACAAATAATGTCCATAAGGTTAAAAAGATGAGATAAGCAGGGAAATTAACTCTATTTGCGAAAGCTCCTGTAATCAAGGCTGGGGTAATAATCGCAAACATCATTTGATATCCAAAATGAACCAGTATTGGTAAACCGCCATCATTACCGGTATACATCGTTTGAGGGCTTATGTTATTCAAGAATGCATAATAAAATGGGTCGCCGACAATCCCATTAATCGAGGGACCGAACGATAATGAATAACCAACCACGAACCAAATAATTGCCACCCACCCCATAGAAAAGAAACTCTGGGACATAATGGTAATAACACTTTTACGAGAGACTAATCCAGCATAGAAAAAAGCAAGTCCAGGAGTCATTAGCATAACAAGACTTGTACAAAGCAGCATAAATGCTGTATTTGGGACATCCAATACTGCAAGTATATTATTCATTAATTAATACTCTCCAATGAATGTATTCATATTTAGAATATCGAAATAGGAAATGATTATTTCATATTTATAGCAGTTTAATAATTGATTTATATATTTACAGTTCAATCACATAGTTATCTTTTTTCATAATATAACATTCAGTGAGATAATCAATAGAATTATTAACCAAAATAAAAATAATGGAATATTCATTTTAACGTTAAAAATTTAATATAAAATAGTCAATAATAAATAGTACTGGTAGATTAAATTTTAACACTGATGAAGTGTTAAAATTTAAATTAGCTCTTTAAGACTAAACGCCGCCGAGGTTCAGAGTGGCACATGGATAGAGATTTTGAGTTCGCTTATCAAACAAGCGCAACGCGGTGTTATTAAAGAAAAAATGATTAAAAAACTCACAATCACCACAGTTTGTCACTTTATGAGGATCTGCCGTCAAGCCTATTACAAACGACAAGATACATCTGATAAAAAGAGAAGTCAGATGATATTATTGTCTATTCAGTGAAATCTGAGCGCATTTTTCATGCCTCTATTAAGTGTTCGTAGTTGCACTTTATTTTCAAACAAAAACAATTAATTATTGGACGTGAACGATTATTTTCTTTATTTAAAAAACATCGATTATTGGTGCCAACTAAACGAAATTATCATCTAACAACATTAAATCATCATTGCTTTCATCAGCATCCAAATTTAATTAAGTCAGGATTTACTCCCACGCAACCAATACAATCTTGTGTCGCTTATATTACCTATTTATAAACTCATGAAGGCAATACTGATTTAAGTTTAATTACAGATGCTTATTCATAAAAAATTTGGGTTATCATTTAGATGACAACATGAGAATGAAGACGGTGAAGAAATCGTTGCTCTATGCATTAAAAAACGACATTCAGAAATACCATTGTTCCATCATTATGATCGTTGAAATGATCAACAAATTCAGTAGAAGATCTAAGCGGCATCTTTGAATTCACAATATTTTTGATGTGGTGCTAAATAACCAATCTTTGAATGGCATCGATAATAATCGTAAAACTAAATGTAATTTTCAACCTCATCGATAACAGATTGATGATTCATAAACGATAAATGATTGAGTCTTTCTGTCTTTAAACTCCTAAAAATTTTTTCCATCACCGCATTGATGTACCCCCATATGTACCACCTGAAGGGGGGTAGTTTTCAATAGACGATAGTAGATATTGGAATAATGGGATTTAGTTGGAATGCTTGTTTGCTTGTTTGCTTGTTTGTATAACTTCAGGGAATTGGAAGACTTTAGAAAATGTTGCTAGAAGTGAAGATGGCGGAGGAGGAGAGATTCGAACTCTCGGATGGTTTCCCATCGGCGGTTTTCAAGACCGCTGCCTTCAGCCGCTCGGCCACCCCTCCGCAATGACGTGCACTATAAACATCCTCTCATTGGATGTAAACCCCTAATTTGATCATTCGCTTTAAAAATATACGCCTTTCATACTGTTGGGTGAAAATATCGACATTCTAACGACTTTACTTGGGTTATATCTCGATTTTTGCTAAATTTACGTTCTAATTTTATTTGAGTTGAAAAGAGTATGTTGGTTTTTAATAATCAAGAGATAGAAACAGATGCGCAAGGTTACCTGCTTGATAGCCAACAATGGAGCGAAGAATTAATTCCTTTGCTAGCGCAGCAAGAAGATATTGAAATTACCAATGAACACCTAGAGATTATCCGTTTCGTCAGGAACTTCTATTTGGAATTTAATACCTCACCTGCTATTCGCATGTTGGTTAAAGCAGTTTCTCAACAATTTGGCGAAGAAAAAGGCAATAGCCGCTATCTATACCGGCTATTTCCAAAAGGGCCAGCTAAGCAAGCCACTAAACTTGCTGGCCTGCCAAAACCGGTGAAATGTATTTAATTTTTCACTAATAGCGGACACTAAAGTCCGCTATTGGCTCGGTCTTCCAGTTTTCTGTGAAAAAATGGTCTACTTTTGCTCCCGGTGGTCCCCCAGCTTTTAGCCACTCATCAACAAATTCAATATCTTGCTCTGTTCCGTAAACGGCTAGCTTAACACTGCCATCATCTCGGTTACACACAAAACCTTTTATGCCGTTCTGATTAGCCCAATGATAGGTTTGGTAACGAAACCCAACCCCTTGAACACGACCATAAATATAAAAATATCGACCTGATGCAGTCATGTGAGCCTCCGTTGTCAGAGCATAATGTATTGATACCTTCTTTTTAACAGTTGTTTTTTATTCATTGAACAGATAATCTGCTAAATGAGGCACTGCTTTTCATAGTTGCGTATAAAGACAGTGTATTGCGTTATTAATAATTGTCCATATATTAGCTTGAAAACGCGTAGCACTGCCCATATATAGTTTGAAGTATAAGCAAGGCTTTTAGGAGGTCGCTATGATGATCACCAGTAAATATGGAATCGGGCAACAAGTTAGGCACAAACTTCTCGGCTACTTAGGCGTCGTTGTAGATGTTGACGCTGAGTATTCGCTCGAACAACCACATGATGATGATATTGCCGCTAACAGCACACTACGCGATCTACCTTGGTATCATGTTGTTATGGAAGATGACAATGGGGATGCAGTTCATACATATTTGGCTGAAGCTCAAATTACTTATGAAACCGTAGAAGACCATCCAGAACAACCATCAATGGATGAACTAGCGGAATCCATAAGGTCTCAGTTGCAAGCTCCTCGCCTTCGCAACTAACCTTCAATTATCTATATTGTTATTTATGAACGCAACCGTAAAGCAGCTCACTAGCTGCTTTACTTTTTAACGCTAGAAATACTTTATTTTTCAAGGCCTAAAGCGGGTATTTCTTGTTTCGGACATTTATCCATAACAAACTGCAAACCAGCCTGCAAAGCGATTTGCTGTGCTTCTTCGCTAATCACTCCTTTTTGTAACCACAAAACTTTAGCTTTAATTTCCACGGCTTCTCTGGCCACTCCTACTGCAGCTTCTGCATTACGAAACACATCGACCATATCAATAGGCACAGGTATATCACTAAGCTTTTCGTATACTAGCTGCCCTAACAAGGTTTGACCTGCCAATTTAGGGCTGACAGGAATAACGGTATAACCTTGATGTAAAAGATATTCCATTACTTCATAACTCGGCCTATTTGCCTTATCACTCGCTCCCACTAAAGCGATTGTCCGGACACGCTTTAAAATTTCAGCAATTTCTTGATCTCTCATCAAAATATCTCCCAAAACCTATAAACTATTCATTAGCATTATGATATATGTTGTATATCTTTGCTCATTCAATTTTTAAAGATGTCTATCTCGCATCTTATTTAAGGGAATATCATGGAATCAACTACCCGTAAAATTACAGCCTCAAAAAATATTGCTTTGGTTGCCCATGACCACTGTAAACCTTCATTATTATCTTGGACTAAGAAAAATAATGAACGGCTTCAAGCTCACAATTTATACGCAACAGGAACTACAGGCAATTTAATCCACCAGCACACTGGGTTGCCTGTTAAGAGTATGCTAAGTGGCCCAATGGGGGGAGACCAACAAATAGGCTCAATGATTGCGGAGCAAAAAATTGACCTTTTAATTTTCTTCTGGGACCCTCTTAATGCTGTGCCTCATGACCCAGATGTTAAAGCACTACTACGTTTAGCCACCGTTTGGAATATTCCTGTCGCAACCAACTCTGCAACCGCTGATTTTTTAATCACCTCACCCTATTTTGATAATACGATAGACGTCGTTATTCCTGATTACGAAAGCTATTTAACCAAACGAACTAACTAATTCTATCTCTATTAAGCGCCAGAGTATTCTGGCACTTAATAGATCATAATATAGCTTTAAGGTTTCTTTTGTTTTGGAACGCCCAATTGCTTGAGTTCATCGACAAATTCTGACGGTTTTTCTGGGTGATAAAGCAACCAAACTTGCTGCTTAGCCCGTGTTAATGCGACATATAGCAAACGCCTTTCTTCTGCATGGTCAAAATCTTCGGGCTTAGGCAATAATGCTTGCTCAATAACTGATTCGCGCGCAGGAGCAGGGAAACCATCCTTTCCGCTATTCAGACCACAAATTATCACATGATCTGCTTGCTGCCCTTTTGAGGCATGAATAGTCATAAACTGAATATTTAATTTTGGCCAACGAGTTTTGGCTTTATCTAAAATATTAGGTTTTAAATAATGGTAGCGGGCTAGTACTAATATCGTTTCATCATCAAGGACATAACCACTCATTTTATCCAATAAGCGTTCCAAGGCATCTTCATAAAGAAGAATAACAGATTTTTTATTCCCTTTAGTTAAACTATTCAATGGCTTATCTAACTGCATAGGGTTTTGTAAAATAAACTGATTTGCAACCTCACCAATACGTTGGTTAAAACGATAAGTCGTGTCTAAAGCGCAAAGTTCCCCAATACCAAAGTTATGTTCAAACGATGTCGTTAAGTCTAATTCTGCACCACTAAACCGGTAAATGGCTTGCCAATCATCTCCAACCGCAAATAATGTGGTTTGCTTATTCTGCTGACGTAGTGCTTGCAGTAACTTCGCCCTGAGAGGTGAAATATCTTGAAACTCATCAACTAAAATATGTTTCCATGGGCTAATAAAACGCCCTTTTTCTAAAATATTAATGGCTTGATGAATTAATCCAGAAAAATCAATTGCACCTTCATCTTTCAAAGCGCTTTTCCATACTTTCAATAGCGGCGCCATTAAACGAATACGTTTTTGAAAAAGATCTCTTATTTCTTCCGACGTATTATCAATCATGTCCTTCTGGCTACCGCCATGCATACGCATTAAGCTTAGCCAACGGTCTAAACGGGCAGTGACTTTAGTGCTAATTTTTTCGTCTTTCCAGAATTCACCGTCTGGAATTTCCCATTGCAACTCTTCAGAAAGCCATTCTCGCCATCCTTTTGCCTGCGCTTTCTTTGCTGAACATTGTTCTCGCCATTCGTTTAATAACAGTGTTTGTCGTTTTTGAGTGTCTGTTTCTAACTCGCTAATCACTGGCGATTTTTTGCTACCTTCACGAATAATATGTAGAGCAAGCGCATGGAAAGTTTTAGCTTCAATATCTTGTTGTAAACGCGAGTGAATACGCCCATTCATTTCATCTGCAGCTTTACGGCCAAAAGCCAACAAAAGAATTTGTTCTGGTTTTGCCAAACCTCGCAAGATTAGCCAACCCGCTCTTGCAACTAGGACTGATGTTTTACCACTTCCAGCCCCCGCCAGTACTAATACATTATCCTCACCATTAATCACAGATAAGGACTGTGAATAATTGAGTGGTGATGTTTCTACTTGCTGGAAAAAATCGTGATAACGAACTAATACAGACTCACACCAGTGATCGTTAATTTGTTTTCGGCATTCTTGACCGCTATTCAGCCAATTCAGACACTCGTGATATTGTGCTGCACAATTTTCATATAATGAAATGCGCGCCAAAGGCATAGGTAGAGACGAAAAGTTTTGTGATATTTTATCTTTTATTTCAGATAGATGACGTAATGTTAGCCACCTGTCTTGTTGTGTCAATTGTTCAATCGAATTAACTAATTCAGTCAATACACTAGCACTGACTTGACTCATTTCAGTGCTCCATTGTTGCCATTTTTCATTCAAATAATGGTAAAAGCGCTGAGTTTGCTTCCATTCAGTACCATGTAAACGAACAACTTGTTCATTCACAATTTCAAATTCTAACTCCCCCCAAACAATCCCTCTCTTACAACGAAGATCGATAAGTTCATTAAATGGGATAAGATATTGGTGGTTTTCACCACTCACTTCAATACCTGCGTTGAGTAAGCGAACCCGATTGTAGGGATGCTGAGCCAGACGCTGTCCAATCTGTGTTGATTTCAGTTCCATACGTCCTGCACCTGAGAAAATCAATGACAAAATACGGTTGGCTTGATTCCAAACGGTTTTTTATTCCTTGCAAACAAGCTATCCTATATAGATTAGGGCTTGTCTTACCTTTGAGGTACTTTGTGTTAACACTGCTTACCAGTTATCGTCGTGTGCTATATAACAGCCATTTTTTATATTATATCCGAATATTTATAGCCCTGACAGGCGCAACCTTAGTGCCGTGGTTGTTAAACCAAGAGCCTAAAATCACCATCCCACTGACATTGGGTGTGGTTGCTGCAGCACTAACTGACTTAGATGATAGGCTAACTGGCAGAATAAAAAATTTAATTATTACACTTTTTTGTTTTTTTATTGCATCAGTTTCTATTGAACTACTTTTTCCCTACCCTTTATTTTTCTTTTTTGGCCTCGCATTTTCTACCTGTGGCTTTATTCTTCTTGGCGCTTTAGGGCAGCGATACGCAACCATCGCATTTGGTGCGCTGTTAATTGCCATTTATACCATGCTCGGCGTACCCATTTTTGATACTTGGTACCAACAACCTGCATTATTACTCACAGGGGCAATTTGGTATAATATTTTAACCTTGATTGGGCATATCTTATTTCCTGTTAGGCCATTACAAGATGCAATAACCCAATGCTATCAGCAACTTTCAGCTTATCTAGATGCAAAAGCCAACTTATTTGACCCTGACTTAGAAGATGACTACCAACGCTCAGTTTATGATTTGGCATTAGTGAACAGTCACTTGGTCAGTACCATGAACCAAGCAAAAATTGCATTACTGAGTCGGTTAAAAGGAGACCGGGGGCAAAAAGGTACCCGAAATTCGCTACAATACTATTTTGTTGCCCAAGATATTCACGAACGAGCGAGTTCGTCTCATATTCAATATCAACAACTTAGCCGTACTTTACGTCATTGTGATATTTTATTTCGTTTCCAACGCCTATTAACTATGCAAGCGAGAGCCTGCCAGCAAGTTGCTCAATCTGTTTTATGGCGTAAACAATACCAACATAACCCTCGTTTTGAGCGTACTTTCACTTACATTGAAAAATCGCTACAGCTACTAAAACAGCAATCGCCTGAGCTTCATGAAATTAAGGCCCTATATAACTTACTTAAAAACTTAAAAGGAATTGACGTCCAACTGAAAGGCCTAAGCCTTGAGCAGAGTTCATGGCAGCAAAATAATAAGCAAATAGAACAGTTATCTGACGAATCGTTATCAGGTATTAGTGATATTATTTCGCGAGTTAAGCACCATTTAACACCAAAATCCTCTTTATTTCGCCATGCAGTAAGAATGTCAATTCTCCTTTGTACTGGCTATATCATCATACAACTATTTGATATGGAAAGAGGATATTGGATATTACTCACGAGTTTATTTGTATGCCAACCAAACTACAGTGCCACTAAACGGCGCTTAGCCCTTCGCATAATAGGAACTATCGTTGGTATTCTTATTGGCTTACCTTTGCTGAATTTAATCCCCTCAATGGAAGGGCAACTTACGCTAATCGTTATTTCTGGTTTACTGTTTTTTATGTTTCGCAGTAGTCAATATGCCCAAGCAACATTATTTATCACACTTCTCGTTTTGTTTTGTTTTAACCTACTGGGCGAGGGGTTTGATGTTGCACTTCCACGGATCATTGACACATTAATTGGTTGTTTTATTGCATTACTTGCAGTGAGTTTTATTTGGCCAGACTGGAAGTTCCGCCAACTTCCCCAAGTCATTCAAAAAACTATGGATAGCAACTGCCGCTATTTAGATGCTATTTTACAACAATACTACCAAGGTAAAGACAACCGCCTTGAGTACCGAATTGCACGTAGAGATGCACATAATAATGATGCAGAGTTCGCTTCTATTGTGTCCAATATGGCTTCTGACCCTAAGTCTTATCGAATCACCCAAGAACAAGCTTTTCGCCTACTCTGCTTAAACCATACCTTACTCAGTTATATTTCTGCATTAGGCGCACATCGTGAAAAAATGCAAAATGAAGGTAACCTTTCATTACTCAACGACGCAATTTGCTATGTTGAATCGTCGTTACAAATCACCACCATTGACCCACTAGTTATTGATAAAAAATCAGATGAGCTTCGCCATAGTTTATTAAACCGAATAGATAATATTTCAACTAGTGATGACGAAAAAACGTTACTTATCATGGAACAAACTAAGTTATTACTCGAATTAATCCCTGAGATAAAACAGATAATTCGAACCATTAGTGCGTCATAAATATACCGATGAGCGGGTATTAAAATCCTAAATACCCGCCCATTTCATATCGCGTAATGTAATATTAATTATAATAATAACAGTCGCTTTCCGCAGGTTTAGGCTGATGTCAACTCAAAACTATTATACCAAGCAATTAACTCTTGTTTGATATCCTTGGGTAAAACAGCACTATGACACCCTTCTATTGCAGCGGCTAAGCCAATGAGTAACTTAATACTTGGGTTATTCCTACCATGTTTTTTTAGCTTCATAAAACAAGCCTTTGCCCCCATCATACGCAGCTCATCAACATGCGATACTCCGATTTTCCCTAGTGCGCGCTCAACCGACATATTCATATTAGGCAAATCTTTTATGCGCATAGTCATTGATTGCTTTTGTTTTAATTCCTCGATAGCTGAACGGTACGCCAACTCAATATATTGGAGAAACAAGGACTCGTCATGCCAAACTTGTTCCGAAAGTAGATAGTAGCGCATTTCCAATGGAATGCCTTTTTTACTATAAACTAACCGATTGAACCCTGACGCTTCAAAGTGACTTCTTGCCACTAAGCAGCCACGCAAATAAAAACAACCGTCGAGTACCAATCCTACAATGGCATCATCGACTAATAGACAAAATCCACCAAAATGATTTTTGCGTTTTAGCTCGCCAAACTGACTTAACAAACGAGATAAATAAAAAATTTTTTCTTCTTCTAACAACATTACCAAACTCCTTTTTGGGTATGCTCAATTTTCATCCTTGAGAAAAATAATTTTATAACTTCTTTTTTTACAGATAATTACGCATAACTAATTTTGAGAGCTTCCATAAAAAATGCCAAGAAGAATGCAGAAAAAAACAACAAAGTTGCGAAGCGCTTTGAAAAAATAGTCTTGATATTGGATGGATATACAGTTACTGTATGTTCATACAGCATTGTAACGAGGTAAATTATGAGCATCTATTCTTGGAACAACTCAACAGAACATTCTCTTAATAATTACGCACAATCAATCCCTGCGACAGGGCTTACTAACAGCTCTATGCAACAAGGTATGGTGAGCGAGCTTGTTTACGATGAAAAACACCCTATTATGGATTACATTTTGTTGCCAATGCTTCGCCAGTTTGGGGTTCAATCACGCTGGTTGCTCTGGTTAAGCCCTAATAAGAAACTCAGTAAGCACTGGTTAGAACAATCAGGAATACCAACTCATAAAGTTATGCAATTAAACCATATGGAAGATATCACTACGATTGGCGCCATGGAAAAAGCACTAAGAAGTGGTAATTACAGTGTGGTTTTAGGGTGGCTACCTGAAATAAGCGAGCAAGATTTTGTTCGCTTGCAATACGCAGCTCAAGAAGGCCGTTCTATCGGTTTAATTATGCGCCCACAGAAAACGTTTAATATGATTAATACACTAGCAGGACAGCCAAACCACTTAAAAATTCATTCAAATCATTACCACTAGCCAAGATTAAGAATTTTCTTACTAAATTTAACCTTTAGAAATATTTTCCTCTAAAGTTAAATTAAATGTATTGTAGATCAATCAGATAGATAAAAAATAATCATTACAGAAAATATACATATCTCTCTGATTTATACACTAAAAAAATACTTTTTTTAACGATTATTGCTCACTCTACTTGTATCTTTTTAAGTTCGTTGTAGACTTTAGCTTGTTCGGCTTATGGCATTATTTTTTTACTTTTATTATTTTTTTGTAGATAATGTCTGCGAAACCTAGCAAGTAAATTAAACCAATGGCATATAATAAGGCTCAGCGAAGCCAAGCCAATATTGGATGATAACGAGGCGTAAAAATGAAAAAAACAGCTATCGCAGTAGCAGTGGCAGTAGCAGCTTTTGCAACCGTTGCACAAGCAGCTCCAAAAGATAACACTTGGTATACCGGTGCTAAATTAGGTTGGTCTCACTATGAAGACACTAGCCTGAATCCAGCAAAAACTGGTACAGACTATGCAGGTTGGGGCACTGTTGGTAACAGCACTGACCGTGACACAATCGGTGCAGGTGCCTACGCTGGTTACCAATATAACCAATACTTAGGCTTCGAGCTTGGCTATGATTGGTTCGGTAAAATGAAATACAAAGGCGCTGGTAACAGCGGTGACCTGAAATCTATGGGTGTTTCATTAACTACCAAATTAAGCTATCCAATCATGGATGACTTAGATGTTTACACTCGTTTAGGTGGTATGGTTTACCGTACAGAAGCTAAAGCTCACCAAAATGGCCAACGTTTCAAAGAAACTGACACTGGCGTTGCACCTGTATACGCATTAGGTCTTGAGTATGCAATCACTCCAGAGTGGGCTACTCGTTTAGACTACCAGTGGGTTAGCAACTTAGGTGATAAAGACAACATCGGTACTCGTCCAGACAACGGCATGCTGAGCGTTGGTGTTGCATACCGTTTCGGTCAAGCTGATGCTCCAGTTGTTGCTCCAGCTCCAGTTGTTGAGCCAGCAGCTCCAGTTGTTGAAAACAAACGTTTCACACTGCGTTCAGACGTTCTGTTTAACTTCAACAAAGCATCTCTGAAACCAGAAGGTCAGCAAGCTCTGAATGAACTGTACAACGAACTGAGCAGCATCGACCCAACTCAAGGTCGCGTACTGGTAGTTGGTTTCACTGACCGTATCGGTTCACAAAACTACAACCTGCCACTGTCACAGAAACGTGCTCAGTCAGTAGTTGACTACTTAGTATCTAAAGGCGTTCCAGCTAGCGCAATCGCTGCAGAAGGCCGTGGTAAAGAAGATCCAGTAACTGGTAACAAATGTGACAACGTTAAAGGCCGTGCAGCTCTGATCGAGTGTTTAGCGCCAGATCGTCGCGTTGAAATCGAAATCCAAGGTACAACTGAAGTTGTAACTCAGCCAGGTGCTTAATTCTTAGCCCTAGTTTGAATTTCGAACTGAAATACAAAAACCCCAATTAATATTGGGGTTTTTTATTACTAAAAATAATAGACACGATACAAAAATTCATTTTTAAAATTAAACTTCCCGCAATCAGGTCATATAGCTTGAATTACCAGCACGGATCCTCACAGATCTTCTTTAATTATCTTTTTCCTTTGGTGTTCCAAGGATCGCTTGCAAATCTTGTTTTAATGAGCTCATTTGGCTTTCATATTTATCTTTGTGTTCCGCATCTTCAATCAACTGAATAATAGTTTCAGACAACGTTTTATTACGCTTCACAGCAAGATTAGACAAACGCTGCCATACTGAAAAATTTAAATCTATTGATTTCTTACGTGTATGTGGATGCTCGGCATTGAAATGACGCTTACGCCTCGCCCGAATACTCTGTTTCATTCGGTTATCAAGCTCTGGATTCATATGCTGAGTGATCCACTTTAGTACATCAACCGGTCTATTTTCCATTTTTAGCAGCAAGTCTATGGCTTCTTTTTCTGCGCTTCTTTCTATATAGCGGGTAATTGCTTCGCCACCTCTTGCTTTATTGACGAGGTATTCCCATTTCCAGCCACATTCAAGATTTTCAAGCTGCTGATATTTCATAATTTTTCCTGAAGAAAATTGAACCTATTTTTATATTAGCAAGATTATAAACAAAATACTCATGCAGATATTCGATTTAGTGGAATATTCACTTTTTCAATAAAGAAGGTAAGCCTACCTTGTAAAAATAGTGTACAATCCGCCCCTATCTGTTAACAAATTAATAAAACTGCATGTCCACATTTGAATACATACTCGTCATCTATGGGATTGGCGGTGTATGCGCAATGCTATTTACCCTACTCGTAACAAAAGATCCAAACTTTTTTATGCGCCTACTGAGCGCCATACTTATTGGCTTAACTTGGCCAATGACACTACCCATTGTATTTATGTTTTCGTTATTCTAGTCGATAATTCAACAATTATTGCTGCAAGATTGCCTATCAAAGGCTAATATAACAAGCTTGCCCATTGGGTAATGAATTAGCCTGAAATTTGTTTATAAAACAAACAATGCTATTTAGCAAATTTATTAAATAAACCTTTTTCAGGCATATACGCCCAGCTTACTGGCAGGCATTTTATTTATAACTCTATTAATAGCAGATAATTATAGTGATCAGTCAAGAACTAACATGGCAAGGCCTAATTCCTAACTTATCGTCATTTCAGACGAAATTTGTATCTTCAGAAACGTTGACCCCTGCAATTTTATCAGACATTCAGCCTAGGCTATCTGATGGCATACAACATTTTGTTGATGAATTTGCCCAAACGCGCTTTATGTTTATCAAGTCTGATGAAAGTGAGACATATCTTAGCCTTTATGCTAATGCAATTACCCCATTACTGGCAGAGATAAATACTATTGATGGTGACTATCAATTATCTGAAGATAACCGCGTTTTCCAGTGGGAAAATGGTGTTACAAGCCGTTTTTCTTCTCGTGATAAAATCGCTTACCGTAATTGGATAGAACCCGAACAATTATTTGGCTATGTTACCCCTTCCTTGAATTTAGTCCCAGGCTTACTTCACCAAATCAATGGTGGCATATTAGTTATCGCTGCTAGCACATTAATTAATCAACCTTTAATGTGGGCTCGCCTAAAAAATATGGTTAACCGTCAACAGCTTGAATGGCTACCTTATTCGGATAATCAACCTTTACCCATTGAAATTGAGCCACAGCCTTTAGAACTTAAAGTCATAATTGTTGGTGACCGACTCGCTCTAGAAGAATTTGAATTTACATCACCAGAGTTATTTAGCTGCGCTATTTATGGCGAATATGAGCCTGTTATGTTCTTCGAAGATGAAGAACAATTGGCCTTATGGATGCGTTATATTAAATCCATTATTGATTCCAATAAATTACCGAATATTTCTCCTGATGGGTGGCTTCCTTTTATCCAACAAGCTGTACGTTACTGTGAGGATAAATTTAATCTTCCTCTTGATAATCTTTGGTTAGTTCGCTCCCTTGTAGATGCCAGCCATTACCATGTCAACCATTTGCTCACTAAAGAGTCATTTAACCAAGCTAACGAAAATCGCCAATGGCGCCATAGTTTCCTAGCAGAACGTACTCAAGATGATATTTTGCAAGAACAGATCTTTGTTAAAACCGAAGGCGAAGTTATCGGCCAAGTTAATGGTTTATCTGTTTTGCAATACCCGGGGCACCCTGACGCTATTGGTGAACCTTCTCGAATTACCTGTGTCGCCCATTTAGGTGATGGCGAATTCACTGACGTAGAACGCAAAGCAGAGTTAGGTGGTAATATCCATGCCAAAGGCATGATGATCATGCAAGCCTATTTAAATTACGAGCTTAAATTAGAGCAACCTCAACCTTTCTCAGCCTCTATCGTCTTTGAGCAATCTTATGGTGAAGTTGATGGTGATAGCGCATCACTCGCAGAGCTGTGCGCTTTAATTAGTGCATTAGCACTACAGCCTATTGACCAGCAAATTGCTATCACTGGTGCGGTTGACCAATTTGGCTATGTCCAACCTATTGGCGGGGTGAATGAGAAAATTGAAGGTTTCTTTGATATCTGTGAAAAACGCGGGTTAACTGGCAACCAAGGTGTCATCATCCCAATGGCAAATGTCCGCCATTTATGCACCAAATCTGCTGTCGTTGAAGCCGTAAAAGAAGGCCAATTCCATATTTGGCCCGTTGAACATGTCGCCCAAGCCATTACTTTACTCACTAAACAACCTTACTTTGAACAGCAAGCTGAAGAGGAAAATGTACACCTGTTAGCTTTAATTCAAGAACGCATTAATCAAGCAAATTCACCGGATAAGGCTAGACTTCCTTGGTTCTTAAAATGGATGAGTTAAGTAAAGATTGCGTAAAAAATAGCAGATCGGAGTTGTTCAGCGTACAAGTGTAAGCTATCCTGTAGCCCTACACATAATAAAGGCTATCTTAAGAACATGGTTGATAAACGCGGATCCTACACAAAAGATGATTTAATTGCTTCTGGTAAAGGCGAATTATTTGGAGAAAATGGTCCTCCACTGCCATCAGGAAACATGTTGATGATGGATCGCATCGTCAGTATGACTGAAGATGGTGGCACATTTAATAAAGGTTATGTGGAAGCTGAACTGGATATTAATCCAGACCTTTGGTTCTTTGGCTGCCACTTTACAAACGACCCTGTCATGCCTGGCTGTTTAGGCCTTGATGCAATGTGGCAGTTAGTTGGCTTCTATCTTGGCTGGCTTGGTGGTGAAGGAAAAGGACGTGCTTTAGGCGTTGGCGAAGTTAAATTTACAGGCCAAGTCCTCCCTACTGCGAAGAAAGTCACTTACCGCATCAGCTTTAAACGCGTGATCAACCGTAAGCTGATCATGGGGTTAGCAGATGGTGAAGTCTTAGTTGATGGTAAATTAATTTATACTGCAACAGACTTAAAAGTGGGTCTTTTTAAAGACACGAGCGCATTCTAAGCTTTGAAATGCAAACCTCCGCAATGGCGGAGGTTCTTAAATTGATTGATATCTTTAACTTAAAAACCCGAAAATACTCAAATAAACGAGTACAGGCTATTTAACCTAAAAGATTAAAAGAATGTGGGGTTACACTACCGCTATGGTTCGATCCTCCATCGCCTTTCGCCAACCACCTAGCCAATGCGACCGAGCATCTACTGCTTGATATGGGCACAGTTCTTTAGAGCGCCCTGCTAAACCTGCTTGATAACCTCTTGATAAAGCTCTTTCTAAACGGTCTCGCTTCTGTCTTTTCATGCCTTACTTCCCTCATCATTTAAATGGAAAAGAAAACAGCACCTACTATTTTTTAATAGGTACACTATAGAAATAGCGCCCGTTGATAAAAAAATCAAGTAAAGATTTTCATATATTTGTCATAAATAGCATAAATGTGACTTGTATGTGGCAATTAATATAATCTATTGATTTTAATCATAAATAAAAATATCCTTTTATTTATCATCATATTAGAGAACAAAAGAATTTATCATTCACTAATATATAAATTAAAAAGATATCTATATTTAATAAAAATAATAATGCACCTAAAATATATAAACCATATATATTAAAGGTGCATTTAATATAAAATACTTAGGTAATAACTAGTATTTACCTATCTCTTTCGCAATACTCTCAGCCACTTGCTGCCAGCCCATCGATAACGTACGGACCAACTCCGGGTAACCATCTTCATTTTGATCTAATTGCACATCAAAATTACGGCGGATCACGTTATTATTATGAGAGTAAGTCCAAAAGCCTTGAACTAATACTTTACCGTCATACCGCCCATTAAAGGCCGTTAAAGTGATATCGAGCGTATCCGGCGAGTTCTGTAATGGCTGCAAAGAAACTAGTTTTTCAGGTAATGCCGCAGATAATTCTCTCACCATCGACTGCCCAAGCTGTTGTTCTAATGGGCTAGCCCATAAGTGTGTACTCGCATTGGTATAACTGACATCTGTCGTTTGGTAAGTAATACCATTTGACGTCAATACATCCGATAACATGATGCGCTGTAACCATACTTGGCCTTTATCCATCACCTCTGCAGATTGTGTCTGAGGAGTTTTCATTGGCAATTGATAATACTTTTTCTCAGGAGTACTACTACAAGCCGCCAATAATAAAACAAATATCGATAATAAATATCTCATTATTTTTTCACTCCTTTAGGCTCAACATCCTTCGTTGGCTCAGCTTCAAAAACTAATGCGTTACTCTTATTATTTAAAGTACGTAAAAGTGGCTGAACTTCTCTCAATACTTGGTCTAAACGCTGCATGTTATCCACCATTTTATTATAGGCTGGTGAACCAGGTTGGAAACCTTGCATTGCACGGTTCATTTCTTGCAGTGTTTTTTGCAAGTCATGAGGTAAATTTTGGAACTCTTTACTCGCCATCACTTTGTTGAGCTGTGCCAACATGGCATTAGCTTCTTTAACAACTTTCTGCCCTTCTGCCAATGTTTGTGTGGTTTGATTAAGCATTGGTTCAATTGGCATATTGTTAATTTTATCCAACACTGCAATGACTTTTTGTTGAATTTGCGCTAACCCTGCACTGGTTGTCGGGATAATTTTATAGCCAGCAACTACAGTTGGGCCTTTATAAGGCTCTGCATTTTGCACAAAATCCAAATCAACAAATAATGCGCCAGTTAGCAAGTTTCCTGATTTTAATGATGCCCTTAAGCCATCTTTCAAGGCTAAATTTAATTCATTTTTCAAATTAAAATTCTTACCGACATCTTTAGAGAAACGCTCTGGCTCAATGTGAATCAAAACCGGAATTCTAAAGTCATTATCCAGTGATTGGTCTAAACCTTCCGTATAAAAAGGCACTTGTGCAACGGTACCTAAACGAATACCACGGAACTCTACTGGCGCTCCGGGTTGCAGGCCTCGCACTGAGTCTGAGAAAAACAAAACAAAATCTTGATACTGCGTATACAAGGAATTTTGAATACTACTTTGGTTATCAAACAGTTGGAATTCAGTATTTTCCTTCACATTTGCACCTGGAACCCACCCTGTTGGAACATCAAAACTCACACCACCGGTCAGTAATGTGGCTATTGAGCCCATTTCAACGTGAACACCTTGGGATGACATATCAAAAGCAATACCGCTGTCTTTCCAGAAACGTACATTTGAACTAATCAATTTGTCATAAGGCGCATTGATAAATAATTGGTAGCGCATATCACGCTTGTTCATATCAAAGTCACTGGTTTCAACAGAACCAACTCGGTAACCACGGAATAATACTGGGTCACCTGGGTTTAGTTGCCCTGCCTTATCGCTCACCAATACAACACGAATTCCCTTAGCATCTGGTGATGCAAGAGGCGGAGTATCCAATAAGGTGAACTCGAAATGTTCTTTTGCCGCTAACCCCGGTTGAAGCTCAATGTAAGCACCTGAAAGTAATGTGCCAAGACCAGTGACACCATCTCGCCCAATTGTCGGTTTTACAATCCAAAACGCGGAATCGGTACGCAACAATTCCTTCATTTCATTATTCAAGCGCGCTTTTATAATCACTCGACTAAAGTTGTCATCAAGTGTCACGCTTTCCACAACGCCAATATCAACGCTGCGACTTTTAATTTTCGTTTTACCCGCTTCTATTCCTTCAGCATTGTAAGTGATTAATGTCACTTCAGGGCCTTGGTTGCTAAAGTGGTAAAATAAAACCCAAGCACCAAGCAAGAGCGTCACTATTGGGATCACCCATACAGGCGACCAACTTTTTAGCTTGCTAATTTTGGCATTGGCCTGCGGTGTTTCTTTTTCAGTCACCCGATGACTCCTTCTTGTTCAACAGTATTTACTGCATTTTTTCTTTCACAGCGATCCCAAGTTAATCTAGGGTCAAAGGTCATCGCTGCAAACATTGTGAGAATAACAACCACACCAAAGAAAATAATCCCCATAGCAGGGACAATATTCATCAACTGCCCCATTTGAACCAAAGAGGCTAAAATAGTGATAACAAATACATCTATCATTGACCAACGACCAACATATTCCACCAACTCATAAATAAAATGCATACGATGTGGGTCACGATTACCGTACCCCTTGGAATCTAGGCAAAGCCATGCAATTCCTATCATTTTCAATGTAGGCACCATGATACTGGCCACAAAAATCACCATGGCAACAGGGTATGACCCGTCTTCCCACAACAAAATGACTCCGTCAATAATGGTCGAGTTTAATGCGGTTCCCAACGTATTTGTGGTCATCATTGGCAGTACGTTAGCAGGGATATACAACATAATTGATGTCACTAAAAGTGCCAAAGTCCATTGTAAACTTTGGTTTTTCCGTACACTACCATGGGAGTGACAACGTGGGCATTTTGATTGTTCGGCAGGTAAAATCGCCGTACACACAAGACATAAACGTACATCTTGTTTAATACCCGTCTGGCCCACGATTAACGGCTTATCTAATTTCGGAGCCGCTTCAATTCGGTTCCATAGCCAGTGACGATCTAAGCATTGAAAAGCCCTTACTTGCAGCATGCAGTACGCGCAATAAGGTAAAAAGCTTAACCCGATGCCAATATCGCCGTAAGCTATCAATTTAACAAAACTGACTAAGACCCCCGCTAGAAAGATCTCAGCCATACACCACGCTTTCATTTGGAACAGTATACGGGTGATCACCACTTTAATACCTTTAGGAATATGAACTTGCAACCCTAAAAGGATAATGGTGACCATACAAAATGCAGGAATAATCAATGAAAAGAATAGAAAAAATAGTGCCAGACCGCTATAACGCGTGGTTGCTATAATTTCAATGATTTGGAATAGTGAAATTTCATTTTCAATCCCTGCGGCGCCCATCTTAACAAAAGGGAACAAGCAGGCAACAAACAGCATAATTAATGCACTGAATGCATATGCTGCCGGCTGCTTATACGGATATCGCCACTTTGAGACCAATGTGGTTTCGCAGCGTGGACACGTTGCCTTGCTCCCTTGTTCCAACTCAGGAACTGCAACCAACATGTCACACTGAGGACAAAGCACATGTTCATGAGACGCATGGTTGCACAAAGTGTATTTGCTCCTTTAATTAAAACGTAATTAGCCGTTCTTCAGCAATTCAAGCTCTTGCCAACGGTCAAATGCTTGCTCTAGTTCAGCTTCTTTTGCAGCTAGCTGACTCAGCGTTTTTTCTGTTACATCATGTGGTTGATTGAAAAAATCGGCATCACCAACTTGAGTTTGCAATGTTTCAATTTCACTTTCAAGTTGTTCCAATTTTGCTGGCAATTGTTCCAATTCACGTAATAAATTGTAACTGAGCTTATTTGAACGTTTTACCGTTTCTTTCGGTTTCGTCTGTTTATCTTGGGCAGTCACTTTACCCGTTTGTTCTGCTTTCAAACTCACTGTTTGTGCTTTTTGCTGCTGAGCATCGTAATATCCGCCCGCAAAACGCTTAATAACCCCATTACCTTCGAAGATCCAACATTCTGTCACACTGTTATCAACAAACTCTCGGTCATGGCTAACCAATAAAACCGTTCCTTGGTAACCATCAACTAGCTCTTCGAGTAACTCTAAGGTTTCGACATCAAGGTCGTTAGTCGGTTCATCGAGGATCAATAAGTTACTTGGTTTTAGGAATAAACGCGCAAGCAACAAGCGGTTACGCTCACCACCAGAAAGCGCCCTAACAGGAGTCATCGCACGTTTTGGTGGAAACATAAAGTCTTGTAAATAGCCTAAAACATGGCGTGGCTTGCCATTGACCATGACTTCTTGTTTGCCTTCTGCCAAGTTATCCATCACGGTTTTATCTGGGTCCAACGCCGCACGATGCTGGTCGAAATAAGCAACTTCCAACTTAGTCCCACAATGAACTCGTCCGCTATCTGCTTGTAAATCCCCTAGCATTAAGCGCAATAATGTTGTTTTACCACAACCGTTTGGCCCAACTAGCGCGATTTTATCGCCACGTAATACTTGAGCTGAAAAATCTTTTACCAGTACTTTATTATCAATCTGGTAATTCACATTTTCCATTTCGAACACAATTTTGCCAGAACGGGCTGCTTCACCCACTTGCATTTTCGCTGTGCCCATCACTTCACGACGCTCTGAACGCTCTACGCGTAGCGCTTTCAGCGCACGAACACGACCTTCGTTACGAGTACGTCGCGCTTTAATACCTTGGCGGATCCACGTCTCTTCTTGGGCTAATTTACGGTCGAATTCTGCATTTTGCATCTCTTCAACACGCAATGCTTCTTCTTTATTCACCAAGTAGTCATCATAATTACCCGGCCAAGAAGACAGCTGCCCACGGTCTAAATCAATAATACGTGTTGCCATATTACGGATAAACGAACGGTCATGGGAGATAAATACGATGCTGCCTTGGAAATCTTTTAAGAAGTTTTCCAGCCAAAGAATTGTTTCTATATCTAAGTGGTTGGTTGGCTCATCTAAAAATAGTACTCGTGGGTTACTCACTAACGCACGGCCCAAAGCGGCTTTACGAAGCCAACCCCCTGATAGTGAAGACAGTTCTGCATCCGCAGGTAAACCGAGTTTTTTCAGCACATCACTGATACGAGAGTCCAGCAACCATAAATTGCGGTTATCTAACACCTCTTGCAATTCAGCCAATTTATTTAGATTTTTTTCACTCGGGTCGGTTTCGACCTCTTTTGCAACATGGTGATAATCTTTGAGGTACTGAGCCTGTTCTGCAACACCTTCAGCCACAAAATCAAAAATAGTGCCTTCAATATTACGCGGTGGGTCTTGCTGCAAGCGTGCAACAACTAAATCTTGCTCATAAACCAATTGGCCATCATCTAACGGCTGTTCTTTCGTTAACACACGCATTAACGTTGATTTACCCGCACCATTGCGGCCAACCAAACATACACGTTCGTTATCTTCGATATGAATTTCGGTATTATCCAGTAATGGGGCATCACTAAACGAAAGGTATGCACCCGACAAATTAATTAAAGCCATTGATTCTATCCTTACTCTGCGTGGCTAATTAGCCAGCAGTTATGTATTTGGCGGTTACGAGCAAAATCTTCTGACAGTGTTTTCGCTGTGATTTCTTGTGCTTGTAATCCTAATTCTTTAATTGCTTCAAGATCCATTTTGAAACCGCGTTTGTTATTAGAAAACATTACGGTTCCACCACCGCGTAATAACCGCTTTAGGTGGGTAATCAATTGGATATGATCTCGTTGTACGTCAAACGTACCATCCATGCGTTTTGAATTTGAAAATGTTGGGGGATCAATAAAGATCAAATCAAATTGTTCCCGGCTATTCGCCAGCCAACTCAAGCAATCCGCTTGAATTAAACGATGTTGGCGACCTGTTAGCCCATTCGCTTGTAGGTTTTTCTCAGCCCACTCAAGATAAGTGCGTGACATATCTACGGAAGTGGTGCTTTTCGCGCCGCCAAGCCCTGCATGCACAGTGGCAGTGCCGGTGTAACAGAACAAATTTAAGAAATCTGCATCTTTACTCATCTGGCCTAACATTTTACGGGCAATACGATGGTCAAGAAATAACCCTGTATCCAGATAGTCCGTCAAATTCACCAACATTTTCGCATTGTATTCTTGCACTAAAAAGAAATCGTCTTTTTGCGCTAATTTCTCATACTGCTGCTTGCCTTTTTGGCGCTGGCGCGTTTTTAACACTAGCTGATTCGATGTCAGTTCTAGCACATTCATTGTTGCAGTGATCACATCAAATAGGCGTTGACGAGCTTTGCGTTCATCAACAGTTTTCGGTGGCGCGTATTCTTGGATAACCACTTTGTCGCCATAAATATCAACCGCAACATTGTATTCAGGTAAGTCTGCATCATAAACACGGTAACTATCAATGCCTTGTTGTTTTGCCCATTTACTTAATTTCTTGATATTTTTACGTAAACGATTTGCAAAATCAGGTGAAATTTCCGCTATCGTTTCTGATGGCGTAGCCGCTAGCTGGTAGTTTTTCTGGACACAATCTAAAGGACCATTCTTAGCTTTAAATTCACGCTCTGAACGCAGTTGCAAACAGCTGAGTAACTCAGGAGAAGCACTAAAAATCGATAAACGCCAACCAGGGAAGCGTGCCTTCACGATCCGCCCTAACTGGCTATGTAGCGCAATTAAAGCAGGCTCACTTTCTAAACGCTCCCCATAAGGGGGATTGCTAATAATCGTGCCTAACGCATCGGCCTTAACTGGGTTTTCCAATGCAGCGGCATCACCTTGCTTAAAGGTGATTAAATCTTGTAACCCTGCACGGCGCGCGTTCGCACGAGCCATTTCCAGTACGCGCTTATCGATATCAAAACCATAAAAACGCGATGTCGTTTCTTTCAAACCTTGGCGGAAACGCACTTGCGCTTCCGTGGTTAGTTCACGCCAAAGTTCCGCGTTAAATTTCGACCATGCATAAAAGCCCCAATGCGTACGGTGTAACCCGGGGGCTTTATCTGTTGCCATCATTGCAGCTTCAATTAACAAGGTTCCTGAACCGCACATCGGGTCGACCAAGGGGGTTCCTTGCTGCCAACCTGAACGGTTAATAATTGCGGCTGCCAGCGTCTCTTTTAAGGGGGCTTGGCCTGCCAAATCACGGTAGCCACGAATATGTAATGAATCACCACTTAAATCGAATGCTACACTGGCTTTTTCTTTATTAAGGTAGACGTTGATGCGGATATCCGCTTGCTGGCGAGCGACATCAGGACGTTGGTCTAGCTTGCGTACGAAGCTGTCTACGATAGCATCTTTCACTTTCAATGCACCGTATTGGCTGTTGCGAATTTCTTCGTTAGTCCCTGTAAAATGAACAACAAAGGTATCATTGACGGAGAAAATCTCACTCCAGTCGATTGCTTGTACACCGAGGTACAAATCTAAGTCACTGTAGACGTCAAAATCATTCAGTGGCAATAAAATACGCGATGCCAGCCGACTCCACAGTAGGCTTTGGTACATCACACGTTCGTCGGCCTGAAAATAGACACCCCCTTGGGCCACTTTGCATTGGCTAGCGCCAAGCGATTCTAATTCCGTTTTCAGTAGTTCTTCAAGGCCGCGAGCTGTGCTGGCAAACAGAGAATTCATAGTATTTATTACCAATTTGGATGAAAAATTGTTGCGCATTATAGCTAATCTTATGCAGTTGTCATAAAGTTGCTACGCACAATTATAAGGATTAAAAAATGATAACGCTTTCGCGCCTTTACACACACCCAGTTAAATCTATGCGAGGAGTTCGTTTATCCCACGCCTTCGCTGATATTAGCGGTTTGACTTTTGATCGTAATTTTATGGTAACCACGCTGGAAGGTAAATTTATTACGGCGAGAAAATATCCACAAATGTTACTTTTTACACCGGTAATGCTCAATAATGGTCTTCACTTGCGAGCACCAAATGGCGAAAGTGCGACGGTATTGTATCAGGACTTTGATGAGAAGCAGAGCCCTACTGAAGTTTGGGGCAATCATTTTCATGCACTTATTGCACCTGAAGCGATAAATAGCTGGTTAAGTACCTTTTTTGACGAACCGGTACAACTACGCTGGCTAAGCCCGCAGCTTTCTCGTCGCGTCAAAGAACACCAAGATGTGCCGATGTCTTTTGCTGACGGCTACCCTTTCTTACTGATCAACGAAGCTTCTGTCCAAGAACTGCAACGCCGTTGCCCTGCCAGTATTAAATTAGAACAGTTTCGTGGCAACTTAATTATTACAGGCGCCAAGCCTTTTGAAGAAGATACATGGAAAACCATTCAAATTGGTGATGTCATCTTTACATTAGATAGGCCATGTAGCCGATGCATTTTAACTACCGTTAGCCCAGAGAAAGGGATCAAACATCCCCACAGTGAGCCACTTGCGACATTACAAACCTTCCGTTCAGATGAAACAGGGGATGTCGATTTTGGCCAAAATGTGATTATTAAAAATACCGGTGTTATTCGTGTCGGCGATACTCTGACGGTATTAGAAACTAAACCAGCAAAACAGTATTTAGTTCAAGAGCGGGAAAGTGACCTAGCAGCTAATAGTTTAAATACTCAAGCCAATAAGGTCAGTTTAGTTTTTGAAGAAACAGAATATACCGGTGATAACCAAAATGTGATCCTGGAGCAATTAGAATCCAATGGTTTAACTATCCCTTATTCATGTCGAGCTGGCATCTGTGGTCGCTGTAAAATTAAACTTATTTCAGGGGAAGTCACCCCGTTAAAACAAAGCGCCATTAAAGAAAACGGTTATATACTCGCCTGTAGTTGTATCCCGAAAACATCCGTTAAATTAGCGTTTAATTAAGCGTTGATTTTGCTTTTTAACACCATCAAGGTTTCAATTCTACGATGGTGTTAAACGCTCAAAACTAGATTAATTAGCAAAAAAACTTTTTGTTTCACTATTCTTTTTTGATCTCTAGCGATCATTTAAATAGCATTACCGTATAATTGACGTTTCACTTTAGATGAATACTCAAGCATGCGATCGTTCATGATCTTAATTGGATCGCAAAATCGTAAAGTTCGATCGGGTAATTCTAAAATTGGTTCCGCTAATAAACATAAACTCGCAGAAGGGCCAGCCTCAGCAATAATAAATGTGGAATAATGGTTCGTATTTTCTAAACACACTTGAATTATTTGCCCCTGCTTAGGCTCATTAATATAGTGAAATGAAGAAAAGTACCAACTCTTTGGCATCTGTGGCTTTAAAAAACGAAAAGCAACTAAACTATTTAAGACTAATTCAGCTCTTTCTTCTTGAGTAATATTTAGCCTTTTAGCCTGCTCATCAAATAAATAATATTCACCTGCATCTTCGATACTAAAAGGCATCTCATTACGAGCAAAAACCGTTAGCATCTTAGCAGGAAAACATGAACGAAATATCATGCCGTTGGCGAGATCTAACATCACCCTATTATGGTCATGATCAAAATACCAACGCCAATGATCATCAGGTTTAATATTCATAAACGATCCTTTAGCGATTTACCGGTAAATAAAGTAGAAATGATCTCTATAATGATCCTTTCTAAATTTACTCTAAGGCTATTTTTATATGCTAAAAATTGGATCTGCTAAATAAGAAGATGCGTTAGAAATAACTGGATAATATTGTTATCTAAATAGCAAATCTACTGAAAATTGAGTTCAACTTGATACAAAAATAGCCACTATTAGCAATATAGTTTAAAAGGGGGAATAAATAAACCCCCTTGATACGTAAATTTACAATTTATTACTAGATATGATTAACAATATCTTTAATTAATTTTGGCCCATGATAAATAAAACCAGAATAAATTTGAATTAAAGAGGCACCCGCTTCCATTTTTTCACGCGCCGCGGTAAGGGAATCAATTCCACCTACTCCAATTATTGGCAGCTTTCCATTTAACTCACGTGAAATAATCTCAATAACTTGTGTACTTTTTAATTGTACAGGACGGCCACTTAACCCACCAGCCTCATTACAATGATTTATCCCTTGAACCAAAGAACGATCTAGCGTGGTATTCGTTGCAATAACGCCATCAATATTATGCCTAACTAGGCTATCTGAAACTTGGATAAGTTCCTCTTCAGATAAATCAGGCGCAACCTTTACAGCGACAGGTACATATTTTTGGTGCTGTAATTGTAATTCCAGTTGTTTTGCTTTTATACTACTTAATAAATCATCTAGTGCTTCGCCATATTGTAATGTACGCAAGCCTGGCGTATTTGGTGAGGAAATATTAATAGCAATATAACCTGCATGAGCATAGACCTTATCCATGCAAATTAAATAGTCATCTTTACCTTGTTCAACAGGTGTATCTTTATTTTTACCAATATTGATACCAATGACCCCGCCGTAATTCGATTTTTTAACATTCTCGACAAGGTTATCGACACCTTTATTATTAAAACCCATCCGGTTAATTAAACCTTCTGCTTCTACAAGTCGAAATAACCGCGGTTTGTCATTACCAGACTGTGGACGAGGAGTTACCGTACCAATTTCTATAAACCCAAAACCCATTGCACCAAATGCATCAATACATTCACCATCTTTATCTAAACCCGCGGCGAGCCCTAGTGGGTTTTTAAAGGAAAGCCCCATGCATTGAACGGGTTTAGTGGCAACAGATTGGCGAATAAGACATTGGAAAGGGGAATGGTTCAAACGTTGAAGCTGGCGAAAAGTCAATTCATGAGCTTTTTCAGGATCGAGCTGGAACAGTGCCTTGCGGGCAAGATGATATAACATATCCAATAACCTATTTTTACTAGTGCGTTTCAATAAAATAGACATTATGTCGCGCGCCAAAACCCTCGCCAAAGACTGATTGCCGAGTTTTCACTGTGCGAACTATTTTTCGTCGGATAAAACGCGCTATAGATTACCCTATCTCACCGCGCTTTTACCATGAAAAAATCAATAAAAATTCATTTGCCTGGTTTTTTGGGGGAAAACAACCACTTTATGACAGTTATCTCTCATTTAATATTCCATTATTGTCATAAACAAATAAGCCGCTAAATTAAATTTTAGCGGCTTATTAAAACCAATAATTGGTTAGCTATATATAAATCAGCTTTCTAACGCTTTGGTAATTTTTTCAAATAGATCACCAGAAAGGTTATCGAGCGCTTTTAATTGCTCAAGCACTTTGCGCATCTGTGCTTGGCGCTGTTCATCATAACGTTTTAAACGGATCAACGGCTCGATCAGCCTCGAAGCCACTTGCGGGTTACGTGTATTCAGATCGACTAAAATTTCATACAGGAATTGGTAACCACTGCTATCTTTCGCATGGAAATTAACGGGATTCCCTGCTGTAAAAGCACCGACAAGTGAGCGAACACGGTTAGGGTTACTCATGCTAAATGAGCGGTGATTCAATAATGCACGTACATTGGCAAGCGCTTCTTTTGCAGGGTTTGCCCCTTGCAATGTAAACCACTTATCCATGACTAACCCGTCATGGTGCCAACGCTCATCAAAGTCTGCCATTAACTGTTCTTTACAAGCTAACTGTGATTCATTAGCGGCTGTCAATGCGGCCAATGAATCAGTCATATTATCGGCAGATTGGTATTGTTCCAGCACTAATTTATTCGCCAGTTCGCTATCATCACCCGCCGCTAAGTATTGCAGGCAAATATTACGCAATGAACGTTTAGCAATATCTTGGTGATCAACACGATAGCCATCAATATTAATGGAGCGATAAACGGTGAGAAGCTCATCATGCATTTCTACTGCTAAATGATGATGGATAAAATTCACCACTTCGTGGATCGCTACCGGGTCAATAACCGTAAATAATTCTGCAAGTTCATTTTCGGAAGGCAACGTTAAGATCAAGGCGACTAACGCAGGGTCAATCGAATCACTTAATAATACACCGCGAAAAGCATCAACCACAGGCTCAGGTAAAACTAAAGTCTCGCCATTTTGATAGTGAGCCACGTTAATTTTTACATAATTATTAATGAGTTGCTGAGCAGCATCCCAACGAGCAAATTCATTGCTTGCATGCTGCATCAAGAAAGCTAATTGCTCATCTGTGTAGTTGTAATCTAATTTTACAGGGGCTGAAAACTCACGCAATAAGGAGGGAACTGGGCGACTTGTCACCTCATCAAAAACAAACGTTTGAGTTTCTTGCGTAATGTTTAGCACTGAATTTACCACACTACCATCACGTTTTAGCGTAATAATTCCACCTTGCTCATCATAGAGCTCAATATCCAATGGGATATGTAATGGCAGCTTTTCAGCTTGATCCGCTGTAGCTGGCGTCATTTGGCTAACATGTAGCATATATTGCTGTTTTTCTGGTGAATATTCATCACGCACAGTTAAAACTGGCGTCCCTGATTGGCTATACCAACGACGAAATAGTGATAAATCAACATTTGACGCATCTTCCATCGCCTGCACAAAATCGTCACAGGTTGCCGCACTGCCATCATGGCGATGAACATAAAGTTGTATTCCCGCTTGGAACATTTCCTCACCGAGCAGCGTATGGATCATGCGAATGACTTCAGACCCTTTTTCATACACTGTTAAAGTATAGAAATTGTTCATTTCAATGACTTTGTCAGGGCGGATCGGGTGCGCCATTGGGCTTGCATCTTCAGCAAACTGGGCTGAACGCATCACTTTAACATTGTTGATACGGTTAACAGAGCGAGAGCCTAAATCAGAGCTAAATTCTTGATCGCGGAAAACAGTTAACCCTTCTTTTAAGCTCAATTGGAACCAGTCACGGCAAGTGATACGGTTACCAGTCCAGTTATGGAAGTATTCGTGACCAATCACAGATTCGATATTCAGATAGTCTTTATCCGTCGCTGTCTCACTTTTAGCTAAAACATATTTAGAGTTAAAGACATTCAAACCTTTATTTTCCATGGCTCCCATGTTGAAGAAATCAACGGCAACAATCATATAGATATCAAGGTCATACTCTAAACCAAAGCGTTCTTCATCCCATTTCATGGCATTTTTAAGGGACTGCATTGCCCATGGTGCACGGTCTAAATTACCTTTATCAACAAAAAGTTCTAACGCAACTTCACGGCCACTACGAGTCACAAAGGTGTCTTTTAAAACATCAAAATCGCCTGCGACTAAGGCAAATAAATAACTTGGTTTTGGGAATGGGTCCTCCCATTTCACCCAATGGCGGCCGTCTTCTAACTCACCTTCTGCGATACGGTTACCATTTGATAATAAATAAGGATAACGTGATTTATCCGCTGTAATTGTGGTGGTATAGCGAGCCAACACATCTGGTCGGTCTTGGTAATAGGTAATATGGCGAAAACCTTCCGCTTCACATTGTGTGCATAACGCCTCACCTGAAACATATAGCCCTTCTAACGCTGTATTTTTTTCAGGGCTAATTTCATTCACAATCCGCAGTGTAAAAGATTCAGGTAATGATTCAATAATCAATTTACCTTCAGATTCTTTATAGTTTTTCCACGCTTTGCCATCGACTTCAATACTGACTAGTGATAAATCTTCACCATTGAGTTCAAGTGTTGATGACTGAGAGTTAAGGCGTTTTACCTTGCTTATTGCGGTAACGACTGTCTTCACTGGGTCAAGATTAAAATCGAGGTCAATTTCTGTAATTGTGTAATCAGGTGCTTGATAATCCTGACGATATTTCGCTTGTCTTAGCTGGGTCATAAGTAACCTTTTAATTCGTTATTTTCAATATCGTACTGCTTTATTACTTATACAATACTATAAGCCACAATAATGTGAATGGATTTGAGAAACATTTTCATCAAAAAATGTTATCTATTTTTATGGCAATGTTAGCTTTGTATGTCACACCCTGCTTAACTTTGTTAAAAATTCGTTTGTTTGTTGGTGCTATAGTACTATTAAATATTTTATAGCGTGTTAGTATCTTTTCGTGATTAATGCTTTTTGTCTATTTCTATGGAACATAATACGAATAAAACGTATTTATTTGATTTTATAGTAATACAAAAAAGCAATGCGCGAATTTAGGTTGCCGTGCTCCTTGAAACCAAGAGGTAGAATAACACTTCTATCTTTTGCTAAAGTGGGTATACTTTTGCAACTTTAACGATTTAGCTAACGACTATTGCTGCTTTTATCTCATTGTGACTTTTTGAAAAATCAAACAGGTTTCAAGGGAAACAAGAGTAAAAATGAATAGCATTAGTGGTAAAGATAAGCTCCGCGAGGATGTCTGCGTGCCATGAATTTAGACGCTACACCAATTATTACATCACTGCTTGATACCGATGCTTACAAGCTTCATATGCAGCAGGCCGTTTTCCACCGTTACCACCAGGTACCGGTTGTCGCTGAGTTCCGCTGTCGTAGCAGTGAGATCTTAGGTGCTTACGCCAATGAAATCAGGCAACAAATTCAGTTGATGGCTAACTTATCACTTTCTGATAATGAACTGAATTTTCTCCGCCGCTTACCTTTCTTCCAAGAAGACTATCTTACGTGGTTAAAATCATTCCGCTTTAACCCTGAACAAGTCGTTGTCAGTACCACCGACGAAGGCCAATTGGCTATTCGCATTAGTGGGCCTTGGCGTGAAGTGATCATGTGGGAGGTACCACTCCTTGCATTGGTCAGTGAAATCATCCAAAAAGATAGGCACCCAAACATTCATCCTGATGATGCAGTTCAGCAACTTAAAAAGCTGTTAAATGTTTTTTATCAACAAGCTGATGAGCACCAACTTGATTTGTCTAACTTTAAGCTAATGGACTTCGGGACACGCCGCCGTTTCTCCTACGATGTGCAATCCGCCATTGTTTCAATGCTTAAACAAGAGTTTCCTTATCTTGTGGGGACGAGCAATTACAAACTTGCTCACGAGTTAGACCTAGCCCCTGTTGGCACACAAGCCCATGAGTGGTTCCAAGCCCACCAGCAAATCAGCCCTGAATTGGCAAATAGCCAACGCGAGGCATTGCAGAGCTGGCTAGATGAATACCCTAATCACTTAGGTGTCGCATTAACTGACTGTATCACCATGGATGCCTTTTTGCGTGATTTTGATGCTAACTTTGCTAACCGCTACCAAGGGTTGCGTCATGATTCAGGGGACCCGATCGAATGGGGCGAAAAAGCCATTGCTCATTACCAAAAATTGGGTATCGACCCTATGAGCAAAACACTGGTGTTCTCTGACAGCTTAGACTTACAAAAAGCACTTGAATTATATCGTTATTTCCACCAACGAATTAACCTTGTTTTTGGTATCGGCACTCGTCTAACCTGCAATATTCCCAATGTTACGCCGCTAAATATTGTGATCAAATTGGTAGAGTGCAATGGTAAGCCTGTCGCTAAGCTCTCAGATAGCCCAGGAAAAACCATTTGTGAAGATGATGAGTTCGTCAATCAACTCAGAAAAGCGTTCGACCTCCCTAAAATGGAAAAAGCCAGCTAATTAAGTCTCTTTTCCCTAGCTCTGAGTAAGAATTTGCACTTTTCTTGCCCAGAGCTTCAAAACCCCTTTTTCTTTTATTCACTTACTATTACTATAGCTTTTAAGCTCAATAACCACGCTTCGCTTCAACAGAAATGTTTTATCGCGATTTTTTACTTGTTTCCTAATAAATGGCAAGTAACATAGAGCTTTGGCCCCTGAAAAATGGGATTTCGTTAATATCCCTACTTTAACTATTTTAATCGCCATAAACCGATGACATTTTTTGAATAATATTCATAGATATAAGCGGTCGAATGGATTTAAAACAATTTGAATTACATCCTAAATAATTCGAGTTGTAGGAAGGCGGCAAACAAAGTGAGCCCTAGGAGCATACATAAGTATGTGACTAGGGTCGGTTTGTGAAGTCAACGCATCTACGGCTCGAAGTATGACGGATTGAGATAGTCGAAGTAGATATCGTTAAATATGAAGAGAGTGAATTATATGATAGTAGCGCCTGTAGTCGACGTACTGCAAGGCCGAGTGGCGGTAGGCACAGAAGTCACCGTTCAAGGCTGGGTACGTACAAGGAGAGATTCAAATGCTGGTTTTTCTTTCCTCGCCGTTTATGACGGTTCTTGCTTTAATCCGTTACAGGCTATCATTAATAATAATTTACCGAATTATAATGACGAAGTCCTGCACCTAACAACGGGTTGTTCTGTTGAAGTTACGGGTACCGTAAAAGAATCCCCAGGGCAAGGTCAATCATTTGAACTTGAAGCCACTGCTGTAAAAGTTGTTGGTTGGGTTGAAGACCCTGACACCTACCCAATGGCAGCGAAGCGTCATAGTGTTGAGTTTTTACGTGAAGCCGCACACTTGCGCCCACGTACTAACTTAATTGGTGCCGTTGCACGTGTGCGTCACACTTTAGCGCAAGCTATCCACCGTTTCTTTGATGAGCAAGGCTACTTCTGGGTTTCAACTCCAGTGATCACTGCCTCAGACACCGAAGGCGCGGGGGAAATGTTCCGTGTTTCTACATTGGATTACAATAACCTGCCACGTGATGACAAAGGTGAAGTCGATTTCCGCGAAGATTTCTTTGGTCGCGAAGCTTTCTTAACCGTTTCAGGCCAACTGAACGGTGAAGCCTATGCAACAGCAATTAGCAAAGTTTACACTTTCGGCCCAACCTTCCGTGCTGAAAACTCAAATACTAGCCGTCACTTAGCTGAATTCTGGATGGTCGAACCTGAAGTGGCATTTGCTTCTTTAGATGATGTCGCAGGCCTTGCAGAAAAAATGCTGAAATTCGCCTTCAAAGCCGCTCTTGAAGAACGCCGTGATGACTTAGAATTCTTTGCACAACGTGTTGATAAAGACGTTATCAACCGCTTAGAAAGCTTTGTTAACTCAGACTTTGCACAAGTTGATTACACGGATGCCATTAAAATCCTAGAAACTTGTGGTCAAAAATTCGAAAACCCAGTTTATTGGGGTGTCGATATGTCGTCTGAGCACGAGCGTTACCTTGCTGAGCAACACTTTAAAGCCCCTGTGGTTGTGAAAAACTACCCGAAAGACATCAAAGCTTTCTATATGCGCCTCAATGAAGATGGAAAAACTGTTGCTGCGATGGATGTATTAGCACCGGGTATTGGCGAAATCATCGGTGGCTCACAGCGTGAAGAACGTCTTGATATGTTAGATGCCCGTCTTGAAGAAATGGGTATGAATAAAGAAGATTACTGGTGGTATCGTGATCTGCGCCGTTATGGCACCGTTCCTCACTCAGGTTTCGGCCTTGGTTTTGAGCGTTTAGTGGCTTATGTCACTGGTGTCGGTAACGTACGTGAAGTGATTCCATTCCCACGTACCCCAAGAAATGCAGCGTTCTAATAACTGCTTTTCTATGTTAACACCTTAATATACGGGCCAACTAATGTTGGCCCGTTACTTTTCAGTCCTAATATACTTTCACTATACAACTATCTCATCTTGTTACATCAAATTACAGCCACATGATAACCAGGTCACAATTTTTACGTTATCACCTTATTATTCTCCGTAAACAGCCAGCAATCTGCTACCGCTAAGAATAATCTGCTTTTTAATCTCACTATTCTCTTTTTACTGGTGATAAATAACCGCTTTGCATTCGCTAAACTGCTCAAAAAAAACTCAATTTGTCTTTTGAAAAAGTTCCCTAATTTTTGTAATATTTTTTAAACTGGTACGATGAGTGGTTGTTTATTGAGCTATTTTTTACATTTTGAAACATCTAGTTACCATTTGTTTCAGAATCTTTGATTTTGTAGCACTTTGAGGGTAGATAATTTTATTTAGCAATGGAACACTGGTCGCCGACATAGACGACACTAATCTCTCACAAATAGTTCCAATTATTTTTTGCGAATTATTTTTGGCAGTGGCAGGTGTCCGAATAACACCAATGAGGGTAATAATAATGATGAAACGCAATATTCTTGCAATGGTTATCCCAGCTCTGTTAGCTGCTGGTGCAGCAAACGCAGCTGAAGTATACAACAAAGACGGCAACAAATTAGACGTTTACGGTAAAGTTGACGTTCGTCACTACTTTGCTTCTGCAGATAAAAAATTCGCTGATGGCACAGCTAAGCCAAGCCAAGACGGTGATGATTCACGTGTTCGTTTAGGTCTGAAAGGTGACACTCAAATCACTGATCAACTGACTGGTTTCGGTCGTTTCGAGTGGGAAACTAAGACTAACAAAACTGAAACTAACAACGAAAACAAAAACCGTTTAGCATACGCAGGTCTGAAATTCGCTGATTTCGGTTCAATCGACTACGGCCGTAACTACGGTGTTAACTATGATGTGAACGCATGGACCGACGTTATGCCTTTATGGGGCGGCGACACTATGGATCAGTCAGACACATTCATGACTAGCCGTAACCGTAACCTGTTAACTTACCGTAACAACAACGCGTTTGGTTATGTTGATGGCCTAAGCTTTGCCCTGCAATACCAAGGTAAAAACGGCGATAACAACAAATCAGGCGGTAAAAACGCTTGGGAAAATAACGGTGACGGCTACGGTTTAGCGGCTGCTTATGACTTAGGTTGGGGCGTAACACTGGGTGGTAGCTATGCTAACTCATCTCGTACTCCATCACAAAAACTCTCTGATGCTGGTGGAAACAAAGCTCAAGTATGGAACGTTGGTGGTAAATTCGACGCTAACAATGTTTACTTAGCAGCGATGTACGGTCAAGCACTGAACACTACTCACTTCGGTAATGACGATACTATCGCTAACAAAACTGAAAACGTTGAGTTAGTTGCACAGTACCTGTTCGACTTCGGTCTGAAACCATCTTTAGGTTATAACCAATCTAAAGCTAAAAACGTAAACGGTGAGAACGGCGATATCGTTAAATATATCTCTGTTGGTTCTTACTACTACTTCAACAAAAACATGTCTGCAGTTGTTGATTACAAAATCAACCTGTTAAAAGACAACGACTTCAGCAAAGAATACGGTCTGATGACTGACAACGTTCTGGGCTTAGGTTTAGTTTACCAATTCTAATTATCAGTTAACTGATAAGTTAGAAAACGGTAACATGTTTTTGTAAGCAGCGCTTCGGCGCTGCTTTTTTATTTCGCTCTCCCCTCCTCAAACTGCGCCCCTAAAAACACCTAAATTATCGGTAAGACAGACTGATTCACCGTCTTTATAGATATTTATGGTTAGATTACATGCAATTCCTACCTAGTTCACAAGATCTCGCCGATTTTTGGTAAAACGGTTGGCAAAAAGCCTTTATCACGTTACCCTGAGAACTCGACTCGTTCGACTAAACCCGTTTTCAGCTACACCCGCGAGTTTCGTATGGTATGGGCAGATTACAAGCAAGGATAGCCAACCGCATTCTCACTTATGCCTTCATACCTTAGGAACTGTGTGGGTACCACTACAGAGCTTTGGAATCGACAACATGTTTGAAAAAATTACTTCTGCCCCTGCTGACCCAATCTTAGGTCTTGCTGATAGTTTCCGTGCTGATCCCCGCGATAATAAAATCAACTTAGGTATTGGCGTCTATAAAGACGAATCAGGGAAAACCCCTGTGCTTGATACCGTTAAAAAAGCAGAAAAATTCCTGCTGGATAACGAAAACACCAAAAACTATCTTGCGATTAGCGGAATGCCAGAGTTCGGCCGTGTAACACAAGAACTGTTATTCGGTGCACAACATGAAATTGTCACCTCAAAACGTGCACGTACAGCGCAAGCACCCGGCGGTACTGGTGCCCTGCGTATCGCAGCTGATTTTATTGCGAAGCAAACTAATGCAAAACGCGTTTGGATCAGCAACCCAACTTGGCCTAATCACAAAAATATTTTTGAAGCGGCTGGCTTAGAAGTGCTGACCTACAATTACTATGATGCAGCCAACCACGGTATGGATTTCGACGGTATGCTTAACAGCCTGTCATCCGCTGTTGCTGGCGATGTAATTGTTCTACACGGTTGCTGCCATAACCCAACGGGTATTGACCCAACTTCTGAGCAATGGACAAAGCTGGCGGCATTATGTGCGGAAAAAGGTTTATTGCCGGTTTTTGACTTTGCTTACCAAGGTTTCGCAAAAGGCTTAGATGAAGATGCCGAAGGCCTGCGTATTTTCACCAAAAACAACCCTGAAATGATTGTTGCGAGCTCGTTCTCTAAAAACTTCGGTTTATACAATGAGCGTGTTGGTGCTTGTACCATCATAGCCAAAGACAGCGATAACGCCGAGCGTGCATTTAGCCAAGCGAAAGCGGTTATTCGCGCAAACTACTCAAACCCACCAGCGCACGGTGCTGCAGTGGTAACAACCATCCTTTCTGATGACGTATTAAAAGCTGAGTGGATCCAAGAGTTAACCGCAATGCGTGAGCGTATTAAACGCATGCGCCAACTGTTAGTGAAAACATTGGAAGAAAAAGGCGCTAAACAGGACTTTAGCTTCATTATCAACCAAAACGGTATGTTCTCCTTCAGTGGCCTAACAAAAGAGCAGGTAGAGCGTCTACGTAGCGAATTTGGTATCTATGCCGTAAGCTCTGGCCGTATTAACGTGGCAGGCTTAACATTAGAGAACATGGTTCCATTATGTGATGCCATCGTTAAAGTGCTGTAATCATTCAAATGTGTTAACGCTTAACCTTTGAAAATAATAAAACAGCACCTTTAATATCATGCCAGTCAGTCCCATTACTGACTGGCTATTTTTATAAATAACTATTTAAGGTGGCTAAGGAAGCGCTCAGTTATTTGTACCGCCCCCCAGTTCTTTCTATAATTACTGTTATTTATACTAAGGTCGAGATTGCTTTCATAATCAATGCGTTCCTCAACAAGTAACTGAACCAAACGGTCGATGGTTTGCTCTATATGTTGTTCTGATAACAGCTGGTAACTATTGAGATGACGCACCTGCATGACACTATTCATTGACCCTATATGGTTATTATGAGATAGCGTCACTTGCCTGCCACTCTTTGAGCGATATATTGTTTCGGTAACCTTAGCTGACAATTGTTTATAACTGACTTCTTCAGTATCAAAATCAATTAGAACCACCTGATTGCGCCCCTCAGAATCAGTGATCTTCACATCGCCTTTACCGTGACCGCTGACAATATAGAGGTCGTCCCCTTGAGCTGCTGCTAATTGGTCTTTTCCATCTAAAGAGATGAGCACATCTTGATGCATGCCTTGCGCCCATAAAATATCATCACCTTGCCCACCATATAGCACATTTTCACCACCATAAGTTATCAGCTTATCGTGACCACTATCTCCTTTGATGATACGCCCATATTCACTCATATCCATGACGCTATCATTGCCAGCTAAAGTATCAATAAGCCAATTATTTCTAGGGCTATCCTGCTGTAATAGAATCCCATCATCTCTCAACGTTAGGTTTAAAGGCCTTGCTACACCATCAACTACCACGCCATTTAATGTGCTTGCAAGCTCATCAACGGGTTTCCAAGTGGTGAACTCCCCTGACTGTTTGGCTTTATGGAGTTTTTCAGAGAGATAATTAACGAGCGGAGTCATCCCGTGGCTCGTGGAGGAGTTAAATTTTTCGTCCAGCCGCTCATAGTGGTGAATATTGAAGCTCCCCTCACCATCATCGTTAGAAGCCTTAATTTTTACCAGTTTACCGGCTGGTGAAGCATAAAATTGGTATATTGAGTCACTTTCTTCAATTGGTTGACGTTTAAAATTGACTAAATGAATATGGTTATTGCCAATCTGGTCTTCAATATAAATGGCACCTGCCTGACGACCATCAATTAAATAGTGGTCATCACCTGCCCCGCCCATTAACGTATCGTTCCCTTGACTGGATAACAGCAAATCATCCCCAGAGCCACCACTAATAAAGTTGTCCCCAGAACCACCATATAATAGATTATTACCACCGCTGGCTTTAATATTATCATCACCATCCCCTCCCAACAGGACATAGCTTTCTAAGCCTTTATTGATAATAGTGTCATCACCATTTTGAGCATCAATGACATGTTTTTCGGTTCGATAGCCCATTGGCATTATAATTTGATCATCATCTGCGCTACTTTCATTAACTGGGGTTACTGGTGTTAAGCGGTTTTCCTGTAAGTTGACTTTAAATAAATTGCTATGCTTGTCTTGAAGTAAAACAACATCGGAGAGCTTATTGCCTACATTCGTAAACTTAATAGTCAATTGTTTTTGCCCGAATTTATCTAAACGGTATAGCTGCCCATCGTCCATATTCAGCGAATAACCATTTTCGGTAGGCAGCAATAGGCACAGGCTGTCCTTATCCGTAAAACTGTCATTGACTTTAGAAAAATCAAACTCAACCTCACCATATTCCTCTTTACTTTGTACAATTTGGTAGGTATCGATTCCATGGCTAACTTCAATATAACTACCTAATTTTATTAGGGGTAATATATTATTTTGACTATTTCCACGGTAGGTTAAGTGTTCAGCACGGCCTATGGGCGTAAACCATCCCCAATTAGGCTCCTTATAATGACGTGATTGGTTTATCGTTATGGTACCCATTGACTCATCTATTTTGACAGATTTTCCGTCTATAGATGATAATTGATCCCCTTCTTGTATATAGCTTAAACTAAAATACTTGTTAGGATATTTTTCATCTATTACCGTTGTCATCATCCAACCATCAAGGGTTTGTAATCGATAGACATGATGTGGCACCTTCGAATCCGCATCTTGCACATTTTCGAGGACAATAATGACCTCACTTTCCACATTTTGAAAAAAGTGACCATCAATACTATTTTTGGGTTGTTTGATTGTTAAAACCAAGTTGTTGCCGTCTAACTGAACTTGCCTTATTTCATCTATAAAATACTCTATAGCGACTTTGCTTTGTTGGTAATTAGGTTCTTTAATAACCACTTTCGCCTGAAACTTATGGTTACTTTGTGTATAAATAGGGTTTAGGTATTTTCGCGTTTTAACTGATTTTTCTTTTCTATCAAAATAGCGCTCTGTTAGGTACAAATCGTCAGCATGGTCAAGCCACTCATAACGGCGAATATGATAACTATCATTACCGTCACCACCAGCTGCAATACCTTGAGTTAAAATAAGTTTATCATCTCCCCCTTTTCCTTCTACGATGTCTTTTCCTAACCCACCATCCAATATATTCACCGTATCATTTCCCCGTAAATGATCATCGCTATTCCCTCTTATCATCACATTTTCCATACTTTGCAAATGGGCAACTGGAATAAAAGAGTGATTTCGCTCCCGCTGATAAAGCACCGTATTTTTGTTTAAATTTACATAGACACGGTGGCTATCTGGTAGGTTATCAATAATGATTGTATCCTGCCCGTCTTGGCCATCTAGGTACTTAGTCGGCGTTTTTCCTTCTCGTGAAGTTAACGATGCTAAACTGCTATCTCGGATAAAAAATAGATCGTTTTTATCTCCCCCTGCAAAATACTTCTCACCAGATAGTACTTGAAAGGCATTTTTCTGTGTTTTTTTACCAATTACAACGTCATTACCATTAGCTGTATTCCAGCTAGTTCCTCCACTAGTGGAATTTTCAATATATAACGCTGTCCGTTGGCTGTTATTCACTAAATGTTCACTGAAAACACGTTCATTTTCCCTTAGCATTTGTTGCCCTAATACACCAAATTCCGTTTTTTTCGAATAAAAACTAATTTGTTCCGGCTTAGAATTTATTAACTGGTCTTGAAGAGGTAGTGATAACTCATTATCTAAAATTTGGTGCCGTACTTTAAATTCATCTAATAACGAGTTCTTATAGGTAGAATTTAAAGAGTAACGCTCATGAGTCGCTATGCTACCCGTATTTCTAAGGTCAAATATCTCTTTCTCTTTTGCTTGCAGATGAAAGTCATGGTGAATAGACCATCCTATCTTTTCATAAAGATGTTTTAAATTTTTAAACCACGCCGTCGTTCTGACAATTTTATTTTGTAAAATAAATTTAACTTCATCAGCAGTAAACGAGGGTGCCCCTTTGCGTAAAAAACGTACCGTCGTATTTCCCACCCCTATATATAGATTTCCCAGCTTACCGTAGAAATAATTATCATAGTTATCAACTAAATAATATCGAGACTCATTTTCATAGGTCGGCTTTTCAATGACACTGAGGTGATGAGAAAACCCCGCCTGTACAATATGACTTTCAAATAAAGCGAGATCCATATTCCAATCTTGCTCTTTAAACGCATTAATATAATGTTGTATATTCATTTCTTGCTGGCTACGTATAGTTGGCTCTAAACTCAAAGCGCCGCGGATCCCCTCCTCTAATTCACGATCCCAATCAATATCAATAACTTCTTTGATGTTTTGAACCGCACGAACACCGCTATAAGCCCAGCCCCCAACCAGCAGTATACCTCCAATAACTAACCCAGCGACGGGGATAACGGAAGAGCCCACTAAGATGCCAATAACAGTGACCCCATTGATCACAGCACTAGCAATAGAGAAAGATGCATTTACGATAAGATCTTGGCGTTGTTTCGGGTCTGTGACACTGTCTAATTTAGATAAGCTGTCGTAGGCTTGGTAAACATCAATTCCCATCCCTACCAAATTGAAAATTACCACCGTCCCCGTTGCAATTCTCGCACGGACCAACGAAGTTGCTCCCTTACTGGATGCAATATTTAATAGCATCGGTTGCACTATCATATCGCCGTAATTAAACAAGGCTGACGCAGCAAGTAAATAAAACTGTTTTTCTAACTCTTTAATTTCCTCATCACTAATATCGGGGTTATCTAGTTTATCCAAAATTGCATAAGCACTAATCAAACTTTGAGTAGCTCCGGCTGCCCCCATTGCTTGCCCAGAACGATTTGCCAAACGTTGAAATTGAGGAAGTCTCTTACCTGCTTGACGAGTCTTAAGTAAGACTGGGGATGGGATGCTATTTTTCTGAACATCAATACTATCCGCTAAATATTTAAACTGTTTTTTTAGCACTCCCGACTCAGCAAAGTTAGCTTGATGATCGACTAATTGGTGGATATCCGCTGATTTTAATTGCTCATGGAACACTTTAATGAAAGAGAGATCTTCTTTCCCTCCTTCCATCAACGTAAAATACATTGTTAGTTTATCTGGGGAAAAACGAATTTTATTATGTAAATCAGCCGTATTAATATCACCTAAAGAAATAGGTTTTCCATCAATAGTGGCACCTAATTGTTGTAATTTGGCAAAGGCAATTTTTTCACCGTTAATAGTGACCCAACCGTTTTTTGGTAACGTAAATTCAGTTTGTTCAATAATTGATTGCCGCTGGCTACGTAAAGAAGACAATGCGCTTTTAAAGCCAGCTGAGTCTAAGTCAATAAGCTGAAAGTCTACTCTAAATTCCCCTTCAGAAAGTTGGTTATTTTCACTAAAGTAATGCTTAATTTGCTGTTGGAATTGCTGCTGAGCTTGTTGAGAAGAGCTGTTTTTTACACTAAATTGGAGCCCATGGGGATCAAATAAGCTGATTTTATAACCGCCATTACGTTGTACATAAGTTACGGTATAAGTGACCGATTTCCCCTTTAAGAAGATTATTGCGTTATCCACTTCGCGAAGCGTTGTAAATAGACTGCCAAGTGATTGGTCCGCCACTGATATCCCATTTTTGTGGAGTACAGTATTAATATCTTGGCTGTACTGCTCCATCTTTATCAGCAGTGAGTTTTCTGCTGATGTCGATGCATTTTTCACTGTGGCTTGCTCTATTTGCCCTTTACGTTCAATAAAATCTCGTGCTGAATGGCCTTCTCCTAAATACAGTTCAACCGCGTATGTTCCCCCCAAAGTTTGATCCATTTCTCGGCTTTGAGCGCCTGAACGAATAACTCCATGATCTACTAACTCAACTTTATTACCATAAATTAATTGTTGGTTAAATTTAGCCAATCGCTGGGGCTTGGTTATCTTTATAAAGACTAAGTGCATCTGCAAAAGAATGTTTTTTTAAAAGCGCATTTTCCCCAATAAAATTGGCTGCAGCTAGTTCACTAAACTCATTTAACCTATTGTTAAATGAAATGAGTTTATGATTATCAGCCACTAACTCTAAAATTTTACCTTTATCTATTCCATCCCCAGCAGAAAATAGTTCCATTAATATCTTCTGCGAACGCTCACTTAAGTGATTTAATATTAATAAGTCATTTTTTATCGCGGTCAATAATGTCTGAATATCACTCGCATGTTGTTGATAACTACTTGATATTTTTAGTTCTAGAATTACTTTCAGTGATAATGTATTAACTTCAAGTCTTTGACTTAACGCTGCATTTAGTTTTCGGTTTATTAACGGGTCAAAGACTGCAATTTTTAATTTTTTAATATCAATATTTCCATTTTCATCAGAAAAATATTTCAATAAATAAGTGTGTTCAACCTTATTGATTTCTTGAATGGAAATTTCTTTTAGTGCTATTTTTTCTAATGTATTAATAATAGAATGATGTGAATTTTCAACCATTTCCAGTTCGTTTATTTTTTTATTTTTATTCAAAGCGTTATCAAAGAGATCTGCATTCTTTATTTCTGTTCCGTGCTCTTCGGCAAGAATAGTTTTACGCTTATTGTTATCTAGATGGATATCTTTAAATTCATCGTCAGTATCTAGCATAACGTTCTCATTAGATTGCTGCTTGTTTTCTTTATTTTCAGCATTGTCGTTAAGGCTTTTCTTTCGACTAATTTCTGCTAGTCCTTTTAAATAGGTATCCGATATTTTTCTTTTGGGTTCAAATAATTCTCCATTATCACCTTCACTCCATTTTTTATTTAACGGAGCACGATACCCCTGATTAATTAATAATTGCTGGAAATTAGATAGTTGTTCTACATTATCAATAATAATAGAACCATTAGAATTCATTGGAAAATACGTCTCAATTGATTCCGTTGACCCTCTAAGTTTATTTTTCCCCTTCAAGTTTTCAGGTAAGAAAAAAGTTATCGGAAAATTTTCACTCATCACACTGGCAGGGTTGGCATCATCAGCACCGTGGTGAACCAGTTCAAACCCATTTTCACGGCCTAGCTGGCGGTTCATCTTATCTTTGAGTTGTTTTATTTTCTTATTGCTAACACCGTTATCCTGCCCCTCATAACGATCATATTCCGCTTTATTATTAAATAGTTTTTTTTCCTTTGCTGATAATTCATCATAATTGACACTTGCTTTCCATGTTTCCCAAGATGGCATTTCTCTCACATTGATATAATGCTCTAAATCTGACATTGGAAATATAATGCTAAATAAATCATAATCTGCCGTGACAGGCTTGCCAGTCTTAGTATCGCCAACAACTAGAAACTCTGTAAGTTCTCCATTTTCTAGATGATAAACTTTCCAGTTATCCGATGTTCTGTCTGCACTTTTTTTCAGGAAAAAGACTTTTTCATTATCATCAACAATGGATGTAGTACGATGATAACCCTCATCATTGGCGAGTTCTAATGGTGAGATAGCACTAAATTGACATAATTCATTTATTCGCTGAGTGCTAAGCTCTAAATGGACACTAATCGCCTTATCGGATTGAAGTAGCTCTTGAAGCTGGCGATTAAGTTTATCACTATTAGTTCGGCCTGATTTTTTAGCAAATTCCTGTTGTACTGGAATAAAACCACTATGAGGCCCCCAATCTGCACTTTTACCTTTGATAGCCAATCCCTTACTACTGTACTCCCCCGATTCAATTAAACTCGTTGATTTAGCATCTATTGGCCGTATACCAATAATAATATTTTCTTCACTAGCTATTTTCGTAAAAATGCGTTGATGGCTAGCTGGAATACCCGTTTTAACCTGCGGGCTCGTTTCTGCCAGCGGTTTAAGTTGTAAATTGATACTCGAATAATCTCGCCCTGTTTTACCATTACTTTGAGTTATAGCGTTAACATCCTTATCATTCATGTTCTTATTTCCCTGAAAATTACAAATTCACTAATTATTTCAATTAATTATTTGTTTATTATTAAAACAAGCAATTATTTGTTCGATAGGAAAATAGCAAAATTCGAGGTGTTCCCAAACTAAGTTGGGAACAATTAGGACATAGTGTTAACTATTATTTTTTTATGGCGTGATTAATATGAAGTTATAAAAAACCCCCTGTAATTAAGGGGGGTTAAGTTAGATTAGATAATTACCAAACAGGTAACTCATCTTGTAAGAAAGGATTTGTTTTCCGCTCAAAACCGAGATTAGACATCGGCCCATGACCAGGAATAAATTGATAATCATCGCCAAGCGGTAATACTTTGTTTTTAATTGATGAAATTAAATCTTGATGATTACCTCGTGGGAAGTCACTACGACCAACACCACCTTTGAATAATACATCACCCATGGAAATTAATTTATCAGCATGGTTCACAAAAATAATATGACCGGGCGTATGGCCAGGACAATGCAGTACATCAAATGTAATATTGCCACAAGTCACTTTGTCCCCTTCTTCTAACCAGTAATCTGGTGTGAAGTCAGGGCATTCGCCTATATAAAACATTGCATTTTGCTCTGCGAGGTTTTCAATCCAAAAGGCGTCTTCTTTTTGTGGACCATAAATAGGCACTGAAAAGTGCTTAGAAAGGGTAGCCGATGCACCGATATGATCAGAATGACCATGCGTTAACAGAATTTTAGTTAACTTCAGCCCAAGGTTTTCAATAGCAGAAATTAATTTTTCAGCTTCTCCGCCGGGGTCAACAACGACTGCATCTAACGTATTTTCATCCCAAATAACGTGGCAATTTTGCATAAATGGTGTTACTGGGATAATAGTATATTTCATCGAGCAATTACTCCGTAATCTGTGTCACCTATGCACAGATTACCACGTTCTTGCAGGCCCTGTATCAATATGTATAAAATTGCTTCGAGGATAATAACCAACACCACCTGCTTTCATTTTCAGCGCAGCTTTACGGATATTACTCAATTGTAACCCTTCGATATGGAAATCCATCGCCTGCCCGCGTGTGTGGTAGCTTTTCTTTGCCACCCCAGAGCTTTTACTGCGTAATTTATTATTAGTCTCTAAAGAACGATAACCAGAGATCAGTTGGACAGGTTTGTTTGTTCCCATCATCATTTGTAATAAATAGATTTGGTCAAACAATTTTGGGTCAATAGTTTTCACTTTGTCGCAACGGTAGTCACGGAAAAAATGATTTAAACGTGCTAATTCAGACTTATTATAACGCCGCCCGTCAAAAAATTCGGTTTTTAACGATTCGCCTGTATTAATGTTTTGAAAACGCAAAATTCGTGGTCGAGGGGTCGTCATTGCAGCAAAGACATGGCTTGGTAATAAACTAAGGCCAATCGTTGCAGCCCCAATACCTAACCACTTTCTGCGGGATTGATCAATTATATCCATAGGTGATAGCTCAGACTCTAATAATTTCAGTATTAATCGATAAAATTTTGGCAACCTATTGAGTCTAGCAAATCATGCTTAGCTTTAATGTATAATTATGTAAAGATATGCATACTTAACAGGAATTTTATTGCAGTTTTCGTCAGTAATAGAGTTTTGTCACTCAAACTGCTCGAAACATGCAATCTTAGACACAAAATATGCTGCCTTTATCAAAGTAAGTAAAATAGCCATAGCTGAATAACTATAAAACAATGGAATAAACAGGATAAAAACGGAGAATAGAGGAAACGTCACGGAATGAAAATGTGTAAAAAACAGCGCTCAAGCAGTTAACTCTTAAAATAATTAAGGGGAGAAAATCCCCCCCCTTCAAATTAAAACCTACAATTAGTGTAAAATCTTTTTCAATATTGGCAAATATTTATCTGCATTATTAATCGAATTATCATACTGATAAATATCGGCTCGATATTGTGGTTGCTGGTCTTTATCTACCCAAGCCGTTTGGTAGTACAGAAAAACTGGGATCCTATCTGGTATATTCACATACCGTGTTGACCCCTCTTTCAATGCACCGTCAATTTGTTTTTGTTCCCAACCTGCATCACCTAACAAAATACTGGCTAACTCACTTGCTTTATTCACACGCACACATCCAGAGCTTATTGCACGTGCATTACGATTAAACAAACTATGGTTTGGTGTATCGTGTAAATAAATCGCATCTGAACTCGGCATATTAAACTTATAGCGCCCTAATGAGTTAGTTGGGCCCGGAGCTTGTCGAATTCGATATGGGAAATTAGCTGGGGTGATATTATCCCAGTCAATAGCATATGGGTTGATTTCATATGAATCAGCCCCCCAACCAGAATAAACCGTATAGCCTTTTCGACTAAAATAACTTGGGTCTTGCTTCCCTTTTGGGGCGATATCTTTACGTGCCATACTGGTTGGCACACTCCAAGGCGGGTTAATTACCACGTTATTTAGCGCACTGCTCATGATCGGTGTTTTGCGATCTGCACGACCAACAATCACTTTAGAATCTAAAATGACTTCGTCATTTAAATAGAAATCTAAAGAGTAGCCTGGAATATTAACTAATATCCCTGTACCACGACTTGCAGGAATAATACGTAAACGTTGCATATTAAGCGCCATTAAACCCGCTTTTTGTTTTGGCTGCATATTTAACCAAACACGCGTGCCTTTTCCAACTACGCCGTCGGCCTCTAAACCATATTGTAATTGGAATTTTTTTACAGCATCAACGAGTTCTTGGTCATATACTTTGGACACGGTACTTGCAGGTGCATCACTTGGTTCTGTTGGTTCGACGGTTTGTTCAACTGCCAGTTCTGCAACTTGAGCCATTGTTTCAGGAGGCGCAACTTCTTCGGTTACATTTCCACCTTCAAGTAACCCTTCACGTTGTAATATTTGACGTAAAATAACCACATCATCACTAGACTGCCCTGGCTTTAATGTTTTCGTTCCTACTATTTCTAGGTTATCTTCAGGCATCGCTAATAATTTCAGCATTTCCTTGCGCATTGGCAAATACATTGGATGATTCGGTGCCTGTGATTTTACCCAACTACTTAGGTTATTAGATTCAACGGCGTCTATCCATGGTTTCATTTGAGCCGTTGTTGGAGCAATAATTTTATATGGCCGATTAGTATATAGCCAGTACTGCCCGCTCGCCTCTATTGATGACAAATACTGTAAATAGCCAAGCATGGCATCAGATAAAATAACGTCGCGGCCCAGTTCATTTAACTGGTTATTTTCCAGTATTGCCAACCATTCCCCAAATTGAGGCTGAACCCCAGCAAGGGATAATTCTGCCAATTGTTGTTGAAATTGGCTAATTGCCGTTTCATCTTGCCACAATAGCTGCATTTTCCTATCAGCATATAGTTTTGCTAATTGCGTAGAAAAAATAGGTTTCACATCCGTAGGAAGTGATTGTGTTATTTTTACTAAACTTTCTGTTGGTGTAACTGGAGCTACCGCTTGAACTTCAGAAACACTTTGCTGCGTATTTTCTTCATTTGAAAATGCAGGAAACTGTAACGCCATCAACCCGCATATTACTGAGACTTGCAGAGCTCGCACTCTTCTCTTTGCCATACATCCACCTTAATTAACTACATGGATAACAATATTTTTTATTATAATTACAATTTTATTGTATTTAATTTTAGCAGTAATGTTATAGGAATAGACTAATTTTCCTTTTTTCGGATTATAGACAGATAACCACTTAATGAGAAAAAGAATTATTTTCATTATTAGTGGGTATTTATTGGTGCTTTAAACATAGATGAATTTTATTTTAATTAAAAGCTTTAGCTAACGCTTTCTTTCTCACTTAATTTCCATATAGAAAAAGAGGTTTTCATCATGAAAAAATATGTTTTAAACATCGGGTTTTATTCAAATTAATTAATAATCTTGTTAAATTGCATTTGCACTATTTGTTAAATACAAGAAAACCGATATTTATTCCTAAATACCGGCTTTCATTTCATTCACAAAAACTATTACTGCAATGTTGGTGCTTGTACGTTCGGGGTTTCTTGTCCGAAGCCTTTTAAGCCAACCACATGCACATGCTCATGATTACCAACCACTTTACGAACTAGCTTATAGGTTGTGCCCTTCTCAGGGCTAATATTCTCAGGCGCCGCAATAATTAGCTGCATTTCTAACCTGTCACACAGTTCAAATAAGGTTGCAATTGATTTAGCATCTAATCGCGCAGCTTCATCTAAGAATAATAACCGGCAAGGAATAATATCTTTAGCACGCAGACGGCGAGACTCTTCTTCCCAGCTTTGTACTACCATCACTAAGATGGACATACCTGTACCAATAGCCTCACCGGTGGATAACGCACCACTTTCTGCTTTTAACCAGCCATCTGAACCTCTATTAACCTCAACTTCTAATTCTAAGTAGTTGCGGTAATCGAGTAATTCTTCACCGATGGTTTGTGGCAACCGCTGCCCAACATCCACTTGAGGGTTAAGGCGTTGGTATAATTTCGCCATCGCTTCAGAGAAAGTTAACCGTTGGCTGGTAAACAAGTCTTGATGCATTTCACTTTCTTCAGAAAGGACACTGAGTAACAGCGCATGGCTTTCTCGAATATTCACATTGAGGCGAACCCCTTTAACCTGACCAAATGCCACGGCTTGCAGCCCTTGGTTTAGCATACGAATTCGATTCTGTTCGCGCTGAATGGTTTTGCGAATAATATTCGCCACACTTTTTGAACTGATCGCCAATTTTTGCTCACGCGCCGTTAGCTCTTCCGTTAAGCGCGCCAGCTCAATTTCCATTTGCTCGATTGCATCAATCGGGTCATCTGTACGAATGATGTCTTGGCGAATACGTTCACGTAGGTGTTGATATACCGCGATAAAGAATTTGATCTTCCGCTCAGGGTGTTTTGGATCTTCGGACAAACGCAGTACATCACGTAAATGTTCGTTATCCGCAACCGCTAAACGCAACGCACCTAAGGCTTTATCCGACATGGAACGTAAGCTGTCACCGTCAGTATAGGCCAGCTCACGGCGATGTAAACGACGCTCGACGCCATTGTCTTTCACCAAGCGCATTACCGCACACCAACCTGCTTTTGCCGTCACTACCTGCTCACGCAGCATATAGTAGTCTTTTTCTAACTTACGAAGCCGCTTCTGTAAGTTATCCATTTCAGCTTCACATAATGTCAGCTGTTTTTCTAACTGGTTAATACGGCTACGATTTTCCATGACGCGCTGGTGCAGCTCATCACGTCGAATACGAGCGCGCTCTTGAGCATCAGGATCAGCTTTTACGCCGATCTCTTGCATCTCAACTTCGAGCTCTTTCAACATTTCTTGTTTGGTATCGAAAGAACTGCGTAACGAGGCGAGAACTTGATGGAATTGTGCACTTTGTGCTTGGTGCTGACGCAGCTGTTCGCGAGCGCGTGTACGCTCGGTTTCTGCCTGCTCTAAACGCTGACGTAATTTTTCATTCAAGTCCGCGTTTTCATTCACCATTCCTGTTGAGTCACTGTAACTAAAGTGAGCACGACGCTGAACAACCTCAACTAATGCAAAGGCTTGCTGTTTTGCATTTTGTTGGCTGTGTTTTGCTGACTCATAATCTTTGCGTAATTGTTCATGTTGTTCAGGATCACTGAGTAACACTGTCACAATCGGTTCTAACTTTTCTAACGCATGACCATGTTTATTCAGGAAATGTGCCGCTTCTTCTGCTTCCGTTAGTTCTTCGTTTATCTCTTCGACTCTGTCCGCCAATGTTTCATCGAGTAATAACCCCATTTGAGGTAATAAACGATTAAGAGCCGCAAGGCTTTCTTTACCTTGTGCAAATTGTTGGCGTTGCTGCTGAGTTTGCTCTTCAAATTGTGCCAAAGCACGTTCAATTTCCGTGCGTTTCTGGTTAAGCGAACGAATTTCAGCTTCAGGATCATCTTCAAAGGCCACGGAAATGTGTTGGCCTATAAACCGACTGAATGCTTGGTGAGAACGCTGAATTTTCTGCACATCAAATGACAGGTTCGCGTAACGCTCAGCAAGCTCATCACGTTCAGCAGTTAATGACTCTAAATGACTTTCACGAGCAGCACGACCAAACAAAGGTAATTCAGGATAACGAGAGTAACGCCATTGACGCTCAGACGAACGGACTAATACCGCATTTTCAAATTCCTGCGCATCAAAAACGCTGTCATCGAACGATTGAGGATCCCCCTCGATAAAATAAACATCGTCAGGGCAATCTTGTAATGTTTCGAGCTGGCCACGGACCACAGATAAGTCTTGAACCACAATACCATGACGAGCTGGGCCATATAACGCAGAAAAATAAGCCGCATCTTCGATGGTAATGTCATCATAAATTTCTGATAACAAAACACCATTAAAACGCTCAGCCAACGCTAACATGCGGCCATCTTCCGCACCACTTGGCTGACTTAACCGCTCAATTTGCTTTTCGAGATCTTTACGTTGCGCAGCAACTTCATCTCGTTCAACCGTTATTTCCCTTTCTTGTTCAAGGAGTTGCTGCATAAACTCAGTCACAGCAGTACTTGACTCAAACGTTTCATGGGATTGCTCATTAAGCTGCGTTAGCGCTTCTTGAGCCATAATCCATGCAGGGGCTTTAGATGAAAGTTGGCTAATACGCTGGCGAATTTGTTCCAGTTCTTGGCGCATTTGCATTCGTCTTTCGCCACTCTCATTCACACCAATACTGAGCTCTTCTTGTTGCGCTTCCAGCTCAGCCATCAGTGCATCAAGTTCATCTGGCTCATAGCTTTGGCCATGACGTTTACAGAATTCCGCCAATAAGCGTTCTGCATTTTGCTGGCTATTCAGACGTTGTTGCAATTCAGATAGCTGCATACGTAATGGTTGTACACGATCCGCTAAATGTTGTTGTGATGACCAATCACGTAATAATGTACGCGCTTGTTGGTATGCATCACTGCGGCTAACTTCCCCTACCATATTTCTAACTAATTGATAGGCTTGCTCAAATTGGCTATGTGCGGCATCCGCCACACTCATTTTTTGCTCAAGCGCTAATAACGCTTGGGTAGCTTGCTGTTCACGCGCTTCGAAGGTATCTAGCCATTCATCTGCGTTATCAATGGATAATTCAGGAAGCTGGCACAATTCACGAGCACGCGTTAAGGCATGCAAGGCTTGCTGGTACTGAATGGCACGTGTTTGTTGTACATCCAGTGCTTGTTGGTAGTCAGCTAATTGATTTTTTAATTCATCAACTTCAATTTCAGCAGCTTCAGCTCGTGCTTCATATTCTTCTTGAGTTTCAGTCGCTTCAGCAACAACTTCACTTTGTTCTTCAAGACGATAAGTCAGTTCTTCGATATCTGCTTGATAGCGATCGATTTTTTCTTGTTGACGCAGCGCGGCTTGCACTAAATTTAAATGGTCACTGGCAGCTTGGTAGTCAGCTTCTAATTCTGTAGATGCCCCATTTTGCTCATTCAATTCACGCGCCATTTCGACGCTACGAACTTGTTCAACACGTAATTGTTTACGGCTAGCTAATAGCTCATTGCGCGCAGCCAGTGCTGCATCAAGGTGAATGCGTCTTTCATTGGAATGGCGCATATAATCCGCAGAAACATAATCAGTCGCCTGACTAATCAAATGTTTGAATAAGTCGCGGTCTGATTGAGTGACACGAATGGCTTCTAATGTTAAACGGTTTTCACGCAGAGCCGCTTCCATATCTTGGAATGCTTTACGTACCCCACTGTTTTCTGGCAACAAATAATCACGTAATGAGCGAGTAATGGCACTAGAAATACCGCCATATAGTGACGCTTCAATCAGTCGATAATATTTGCTTCGGTCACTCGCGGAACGTAAGCGTTTCGGTAACACGCCTAATTCAAACAGTGTCGAGTGGTAATCGGTAATTGAGCTAAACTGCTTAAACAAAACGCCTTCCTGTTCTTCAAGACGTTCTTTTAGCTCATTGAGTGGGATCACTTTTGCTTGGCGGCCATCGATAACTTCCGTCAATATTTCCGTTGGAACTGTCGCTAATGGAATGCCTTGTACCATAAATGGCTTAATATCGACTTTTTTATCGCGCCCTGCGACTTGCTGTAAACGCACCCCCACCATGACGCGCTGATGCTTCGAATTTAACACATCCAAAATAGCGTAACAGACACCAGGACGTAACTTACCATGCAAGCCTTTATCACGAGAACCTGAGGTCGCGCCGGCTTCCGTTGTGTTACGGAAGTGAAGTAAGGTTAAATCTGGGATCATCGCGGTAATAAATGCCGCCATGGTTGTTGATTTACCCGCACCATTACCACCCGATAACGTGGTCACTAATTCATCAAGGTCAAAAGTTCGGGCAAAAAAACCGTTCCAATTCACCAGCGTCAGTGAGCGAAATTTTCCGCGTTCAATCATTATTCTTCATCCTCATCACTTTCTGCCGGTTCTTGACTCTCTTCGCCATCCTCTTCATCACTATCTTTTAGTGATAATTCACCGTCAAGAGAGATAGCTTCACCATCACGGATCATCCGTAACTGTGCATCTTGTGGGTTATCGCCACTGCGCACATCGGCGCCAAAACGGAATACAGATTCACTAATAATAAATTTACTCGAATCATTTTGCAGAAAATGCACCATTCCCAAGCGACGTAAACGATTGAGTGATGTTCTTAATTTTTCCTGCAATTTTTGTTTATCTAGGTCAGAGCCTGTCGAACGTTGATTAACAAATTTAAGTAGTTTGCTTTCATCCGCTAATGATAATAATTCTTCAAATAACTCTTGTGAGGTAAAAATACCTTGGTTACTCAAGCGTTCAGGGCTGAGATAGAGATAACAAAGAATTTTCCCAACCATCATATCTAATTCAGATAACACAGAGCGAGGTATTAAGGTTGTTGATCGCGGACGTAAATAGAAGAACCCCTCAGGGGCACGAATTAATTCTACGTTATATCGTGCATAAAATTGTTCTAATACTTCCTGAAAATCCATTAAAAATGCGTGGTTATCAAGGTCATCAACACTAATATGGCGACCTGAACGCAATTGGCTGTCTAGCTCTGGAAAAATCGGGTTAGCTAATGCTTGAGCCAGTTTAACTGGCATAAATTGTTCAATATTTGTCGATGACATGTGCCTGTACCTTGGCTCCGTGATCATTAATAGCTTGCCATTCTGCCGGTAATCCCGCCAAATCAGCCTCTGCGATACCTAATTTAACAGCTTGGTCGATAATAATTCGAGCAACATCAAAATGACGTTTTTGTGGATATTGCAGTAAGTACTCATGCAACACACGGCCAACATCGAGCGGCCGTTGCTCTGCTTTATAAATAGCTAACTCAACTTCCATTAGCTCAGCAAGCTTGTCATTTAATTCACTAAACTCTTCAAACTCAAGCTCTGGTGGTAATTCACCCATGACCTCTTCATCATGCAACGCGAGCTCTTCATCACGCATATCGAATAACCGATCCGCATTAGCGTAAGTGAGTGCCCAAGGGCTATCAAGGTAGTGCTGAACGGATTGACGTAACCGCTGAGAAAATATTCTATTTTTATCCATATCGATAGCTGTACGGATAAACTTATGAACATGACGGTCATAACCAATCCATAAATCGATAGATTGTTGACCCCAGCTAACAATACGGTCTAGTTTATTTTGCAGGTCAAAAACCAACCTATCCACTAAGTCAGAGAACGCCGGCGCATTCATATTAGCTTCTTGAATACGTAATAAATTCGCTTGCAGTTTATCCCCTGCGGCTTCCAATGTGTCTTGCAACTCACGCAATGTACCTGATGTTTCTGATAATAATTGCTCACAGTTAGCAATAGCTGCCTGCCAGTCTTGATTTAATAATGCGGCAATATCTTCTTTTACTGAATTTTGCTGTTCATCCATAATACGTTGAGATAAATCAATACTGTCAAAAATTTCAGCAACTGAATATTTTAGTGGGGCAAACACGTAACGATGCCAATAAAATTCATCACCACCTTCCTCTGCGGCTTCAGCGGCACGTTGCAACTCTCCTGCAACAATAGAAAGTTGCATGGAAAGTCTTAATGTTGAGAACTCTCTCTGACGAATATAATAATCGCTGATGCCAATCCCCAAAGGGGTTAACCGGTAAATTGCATTACCTTCAACAATGTCACTGGCAAAACGGTTAAAAATCTTCTGGCGAACCATATCATTGATGGCATTATTGGCCCTTACTGCCAATGATTCAGTTGTCTGCTCAAACCCTTTGCAAACTTCACGAAAGGCATCAACCAGTTCCCCTTCACTCATTTCACCATTGACTCTTTCACTATTTAATACCGCCACCGCAAGCAAAAATGCTAAACGTTCAGCGGGAAGTGAAATCGAAAAATCATTTTTTCGTGCCCAAGACACAAGTTCAGGGACGGTCTGGGAAAAATCACTCATAAATCGTCCTTTTGTATTTGTTTGCGTGCCATGACATGAATATAACGCCCCATGCTAATATAGGGTTCTTCACGGCAATACTGCTGTTCTAATGCCAACAATGCCGGAAAATCTTTTTGCTGTAACTGCCGACTTTGTAAATAGTCATGGAATACCCTGACACCACTTTTACCGATGATTTGCATATTACACTCGCCTAACCAAGCATCAACCTGATGAGGAAAAAGCGGGTTTTGTGGTGATAACGAGCGTTTACGACGACGTTGAATATGTGGCGTTGCAAGATGAAAATTTCCCAAAATTGCATTACGCATCACCAGACCATTTGCATTATAGAACATGACAGAAAATACGCCTTCTGGTCTAATTATATCTACCAGTTGTTCAATTGCATATTTTTGATCGCTAATCCATTCAAGTACCGCATGAAATAAAACAAGGTCAACAGGTTCATCAATATATTGTGCGATATCTTGCACTGCACAATGAACAAAACGCATGTTATCGCTAATACCTTGTTCCTTGGCAAGCTCACTGCCTCGTTCCAACATCTCTTCAGATAAATCGCAAAGTATCACCTGATGCCCCATTTCGGCGAGTTTGCGTGAAAAGTGTCCTTCACCACCACCTGCATCAAGTATTTTTAGAGTTTTACCCTCAAATTGGCTGCTTAATAATTGAGTTAAATCTTGCCAAACTACCGCTTCTCGTATTTTTCCTTTTGTCGTTCCGTAGATATTTTTTGCAAATTTATCGACAATATCATCAAAGTTGCGGTCTGCCATGTGCTATCCGGTTGCCTATCATCTATTATTTAAAGCGGTTTATGAGCCAATTTGTCGCGAAAAAACGTAAAATGGTTGATTACATCCTGATATTGAGAAAATTAACTCTAACCAGAAATATTCTCATATTGCAGCGTATTTATCACATACAATGCGAGGCGACTGTTAAAACAGGAATTATAACAGATAATAGCTATATTTTTGCATAGTACTTCATTGTGCTCAGCAAATTTCAGTTTGCTACTATTAAACACTATTCTGTTATTTTCCCTCTAATTTCGCTGCGTTATTGCATATTTTTCCGTAGATTCTGCCACAATGATTAATCGATAACCCTTAAAAATAGGCTTAGTTATGTTATTTATCTTAAAAAAATATATTGGTTCTCTATTGATGCCATTACCATTATTACTCATCATCGGGTTTATCGGATTGCTTTTGCTTTGGTTTACACGCTGGCAGCGTTGTGGAAAGGCGTTTACTACCCTAAGTTTAGTTTTAATAACTCTGTTGGGGTTACAACCTGTTTCAGATACTTTACTTGCCCCAGCAGAAAAACAATTCAATAAGCGCTATGAATTAATTACTGAGAATCCACCTCAAGATGTACGTTATATTGTTGTTCTCGGTGGCGGTTTTACGTATAACCCTGATTGGAGTCCAAGTTCCAATCTGTTGAATAATAGCCTACCTAGAGTGACTGAAGGTGTTCGTCTTTACCTTAAACACCCTGGTAGTAAACTAATTTTCACTGGCGGTAAAGCGAGTAGTCCTATCAGCAGTGCCGAAGTTGCTGCACAAGTTGCTCAATCCTTGGGTGTCCCCGCACAAGATACTATTCCACTCACTGAACCCAAAGATACACAAGAGGAAGCTTATGAAGTTGAAAAAATCATTGGGAAATCTCCTTTTTTATTAGTAACTTCTGCTAACCATTTACCTCGAGCGATGACTATGTTTACTCAACGAGGAATGAACCCTTTCCCTGCCCCCGCAAATCAGTTGGTTATCACGAGTGAAATTAATCCATGGGAGAAATATATCCCTTCCTCTTATTTCTTTGGCCATAGTGAACGTGCTTGGTATGAATTTCTTGGTACGCTTTGGTGGCATTTAAAACCCAATAATACACAGGCGTTAGAAGAGCAACTTGCTACGCCTGAGGCAGTTACCGCTGAATAGCAGCAAAAAAGGTGTAATCTATTGAGATTACACCTTTTGTTTAGCTAAATCGCATATTGGCTATTTGAGCTATTAGGAAAATGTGGGCTACTGAATAAATTGGCTTCTAACGAGTTCAAGATCTTCAGGGGTATCAACACCAGCACCTGGCGTAGTTTTCGCGACATCCACATGAATTTTCTCGCCATACCAAAGCACCCTAAGTTGCTCTAGCATTTCGATTTTCTCTAATGGGCTTGCTTCCCACTTAATATAACGACGAATAAACCCTGCTCGATAAGCGTATATACCAATGTGACGCAAAAAGGTATCCCCTATTACATCATGGCTTTTCGCAAAGTTGTCTCTATCCCAAGGAATAGTTGCCCGAGAAAAATACAATGCATAACCTTCGTGATCAGTAACAACCTTGACAGTATTTGGATTAAACGCTTCATGAGCATCATTAATAGGTACAGCTAGCGTCCCCATTTCAGCTTTACTCCCCTGAAGATTACGAGCAACTTGGCTGATAATCTCAGGTGGAATTAAAGGTTCATCACCTTGCACATTCACGATGATTTCATCGTCAGAAAAAGCATAGGTATCAATAACTTCAGCTAGTCTTTCTGTCCCAGACTGATGATTTGGGTTAGTCATACAAGCTTCACCACCTGCTTCAATCACCGCTTTAGCAACATCAGAGTGATCTGTCGCAACTATCACTCGGCTAGCCCCTGATTTAACAGCTTGCTCCATTACTCGAACAACCATTGGCTTGCCATGGATATCAGCCAAAGGTTTACCTGGTAAGCGTGTTGAGGCATAACGAGCAGGAATAATAACCGTAAACATGAGGATTACTGACCTTCATCTAATGAAACGGGGCGCGCTTCATTTTCTAGTAATACAGGGATGCCGTCACGAATTGGATAGGCTAAATGATCAAACTTACAGATAAGTTCGAGGTTTTCTTTGTTATAACTTAATTTGCCGTGACATACAGGACAGGCAACGATTTCAAGTAAACGGTGATCCATGTTTTCTCCCGAATGGATTTTAACTCACTTGGAGTTAGGATATCACATGCAGATATCACCGTTAACTTTAATCTTCCTGAATAAGATCTCCTGCGAGAGATGAGAGGATAAAAGCAGGAGAAATTGTTCTGTTTATTATCTAATAAGCAATAACGTCAGCTGCCGTTATGCCATCCGAATTACGAGTAACAGAGAACTCAACGTTTTGACCTTCGAATAATGATTTGATTTTTTTATTAGCAATTGACTTTGTTGTCACAAATACATCATCACCACCATTGAATGGTGAAATAAAACCGTAACCTTCTTTTGCGTCAAACCATTTAACTCGACCCATATGTAATTGAAAATTCATATTAAAACTCCTTTTGTTCTGAGAACAATATTTTTTTTATCTTTGTATCATTACTCTTTCTTGCTTCCCATTTATAAAATGCCGATCTATTAATACATCAAAGAGTAATTAAACTTTACCAATTCATGCGCACAAATCATTGCGCATATTTTATAACGCCCATATATATAGATTTCAGACACCGCTAATCTACTGCGAAGTTAACAGTCTATTTTGACATTATGATGACAAAACGCAGTGACAGCGACTTTACAATGTAGATTACGCGAGGATATGAAGACTAACTAAAGAACGGAGCGTGAAATTTAAGCTAGTATAAAATCCAATTATCAATGTATTGTATCTAGATACATAATAAGTAGATCTATATCACATTGGAGATATTATTATCACAGAGGAACGTTATAGACAAGTTTTTTTGTTATTTGTGATAAGTTTTCTTATTCCGCTTAAGATTTTTTCAGCGTCAATCGGCTGCAATTGTGCTTGTACTGGAAGGAACCACCAATTTGGTTGTGCAAAAGCACGGCATTTCACCGCGTCTTTTTCGGTCATTAATAAGTTTTGCTCATTTTTAACTAACGGTGAAAGCTGTTTTAATTCATACGATTGGTGATCAGCAAAAGCATGAGTGTTAATAACTTCGACCCCTTTGTTTTCTAATGAGGTAAAAAAACGAGGAGGATGACCAATACCTGCTATTGCGACAACCGCAGGTAATTGTGTAACTGCACGTTTTTCACCAGTCACCAAGTTATAAGCAACATCGCCTTCAAGGGCCATTACGGCTTCATTTTCTTGAGCTTCACCACCGTTAACAATGACAGCATTAACACGCTTTAAACGCCCAGCCCTTTCACGCATAGGCCCTGCGGGTAGCCACCAACCATTACCAAAACGACGCTGGCCATCAATAACGACAATCTCGTAGTCACGTTGCAATGCATAGTGCTGCAACCCATCATCAGTAATAATTACATCTAATTGGAATTTTTCCAATAACGCTTTAACTGCATCACTGCGCTTAGGCGCAACAGCCACGGGGGATTTAGTACGATGAAAAATTAGTATGGGTTCATCCCCAGCAACTTCAGTTTTCGTCGTTTCATCGAGTATCAGCGGGTACTTTTCAGCTTTACCGCCATACCCTCGAGAAACAACCCCCACGCGGTAGCCTTCTTTGGTGAGTGATTCCACTAACCAGATAACAACAGGGGTTTTACCATTTCCCCCCGCTGTCAGGTTTCCCACCACTACCACTGGAATTGGCGCTTTCCATGAACGTTTCAGCCCGATTTTATAAGCTATATCCCTAATTACCGTTACCAACCCATAAAGGAAAGATAACGGCAGCAATAAAAGATACAGCCATGACTTGCCAGACCAAATGCGTTCTATCATTGTTTAAACTGAATGCTATGTAACTGTGAATATGCGCCATCTTGAGCTAATAGCGATTTATGGTCACCACGCTCAATGATTCGGCCATCTTGTACAACTAATATCTCATCTGCATTTTCTATCGTCGATAACCTGTGGGCAATGACCAAAGATGTTCTATTTTTCTGTAACTCATCAAGAGCAGCTTGAATAGCACGTTCAGACTCTGTATCTAGCGCGGATGTCGCCTCATCAAGAATAAGAATTGGGGCATCACGTAGCAGTGCTCGAGCAATCGCGATCCTTTGACGTTGCCCTCCAGAAAGCATAACACCATTTTCACCAATAACCGTGTCCAAGCCTTTTTCAAGTTTAGCAATAAAATCCATTGCATAAGCCATTTCTGCAGCTTTCTCTATTTGCTCACGGCTGTAGCTGCCGTCTGTTGCATAGGCAATATTATTGGCTATCGTATCGTTAAATAGATAAACATGCTGAGAAACTAACGCGACTTGACTACGTAATGAAGATAACGTGTATTCACGAATGTCATGCCCATCAATTTGAATAGACCCTTCGTCGATGTCATAAAAACGTGTAATCAAATTTGCAATTGTGGACTTACCTGAACCTGATCGCCCAACCAGAGCAACTGATTTCCCTGCTGGCAAAGTAAACGAAACATCGTCTAACGCAGGATGTTCTTTGGTTGCATAGGTAAAGGTAACATGTTCAAATTTAATATCTCCTTTAACCTCTTTAAGTACTTTATTTCCGTTATCTTTTTCTTGTTCGGAATCTAAGATGGCAAATAAAGTTTGGCAAGCCGCCATACCACGCTGGAATTGTGAGTTAACGTTAGTTAATGATTTTAAAGGACGCATCAGTGCAAACATTGATGAAAAAACAACTGCAATTGTACCCGATGTTAATTCATCACGAATTTCAGGAAAACTCGCTGCATAAAGGACAAATGCTAGTGCAAATGATGCAATTAACTGAACAATAGGGTCTGAAATTGCTGAAGCGGTTACCATTTTCATATTTTGGCGGCGCATGTTGTTACTGACTTTATTAAAGCGTTCAGTCTCAACTTTCTGTCCCCCAAAAATTAAAACTTCTTTATGGCCTTTTAACATCTGTTCAGCACTTGCCGTCACATGCCCCATTCCGGTTTGCATGTTTTTACTAATCTTACGAAAACGTTTAGAGACGATACGAATAGTGACTGATACAATCGGGGCAATTACGATTAAAATAAGAGAAAGTTGCCAGCTATAATAAAACATCATCGCAAACAACCCGATGATATAAGCACTTTCACGAATAATTGTAATTAATGCTCCAGAAGAAGAAGATGCAACTTGTTCTGAATCATAGGTAATTCTAGATAATAGTGTTCCTGTTGATTGCTGGTCAAAAAAACTAACAGGCATTCCCATCATATGACCAAATAATTTACGCCGCATGTTCATCACGACTTTACCTGCAACCCAGGAAACACAATAGGTTGAAACAAAGCTAGACCCACCACGAACAACCATTAAACCTAACACCGCAAGCGGAAGCCATTTTAAAACGTCATTATCTGCTTTATCAAAGCCCTCATCCAATAAAGGTTTTAATAAAGAAATCATAAACGCGTCACCCGCTGCGTTTATGATAAGTGCTATTGCTGCAACGATTAAACCCGCTTTAAAAGGCGCAATTATCGGCCACAAGCGACGAAAAGTTTGTTTTGTCGAAAGGTCTTTATCATTCATACTTTTAATTACCAGACTTAATGTAAGCGCACTATTCTACTCGGGAAATAGCGGTAAGCCAAACCACAGATGATACCAGCGGGGCTGAATTTCATAGCGATAACGTGAAATTTTAATTTTTTCCTTTTTAAACCATATAGTTAACTGGCCATCTTCCGCTGTATTTAACCATTTAATATTATTATTTTTATACCGAAAATAGACTTTTGGCGATGGAATTTTCCATGCACTATACCTTGCTGATGAGACTACCACCATTGAAGGTTGAACATTTCTTAATAATAAATCAGTTGATGACGTGCTGCTTCCATGATGAGGAGCGAAAAGAAGAGTCGAACGTAACCGATTCTTGTACATTGCGACCAGTGATTTTTCCCCTTGTTTTTCGATATCTCCTGTTAATAAAATTTTATGAAACCCATCCGTTAATTGAATAACACAAGAATCATCATTATGTGATATTAGTGCTAGCTTTTCAGGCCATAATACTTCAAAAGTTAATATCCCCCACTGCCATTTTTGGCCTTTAAAACACGGAAGGTGTTCCATACTTTTTATATTATTAGTTTTTTCCCTATTTACCGACGTTTTTTGTGGGCCAAAGCTACTTCTTACACTTAGCCATGGATATTGCTGGATTAAATAATTTGCGCCACCAGTATGGTCTAAATGATTATGGCTTAAAATGACTCCAATTGGGGTTATATCGTGATATTTAAGGAAAGGAACAATTTGACGCTGTGCATTGCTTCCCCCTTTCCAAGCGTTTCCAGTATCATAAAGTAATGCCAAGTTGTTTTGTTCTATCACAACCGCTAACCCGTGGCCGATATCTAATACCGTAATTTTCCAGCCTTCTTTGAATTGCTTACCACTTCCCCTTTCTAAGAAAATTGAAATAACCACACAACCAATAAGCCCAAAATAACGTTTATACCACTTAAATAAGACAACAATAATGCTTAGCCAACATATTAAAAATAAATAATAAGGAACATTGATAAATTCTGACCAAAAGGTACTTAAATAAGGTAATGGTTCTAGCCCCATATCTATAACCCTATCTATCGTATATAAAATAGGTTGCTGAACCACTTTTATTGGTACTAAAAACAAGAGCAAAATAGCAGGAACAACACACCAAGAAACTAACGGGACAAACCAGATATTTGCCACTAACCCCATTACATTAATACCATTAAATAGACTAAGTTGCATTGGGATCAGTAAGACTAGTAAGCCAATTTGTAAATGGGTTAACCCTATAATTTTCCCCTTTACACCTTTAGATAAATGATATGGTAGTGGAAATATGGTTAACCAATAAAGAATGGCTAGCACAGCGAAACTAGATAACCAAAAACTATCTGACAAAATAGCTAATGGGTCTAATAATAATATTCCTGCGATACTCCACAGTGCCCATTGCCAAGCAAAATACCTTGCAGGCTTATTTCTGATATATACCCATAATAGTAGGGCAAATAATGCTCGAGTCGCAGGGATAGCAAAGCCAGAGATCCATGCATAAAAAATTGCTAGCCCTATACCAATTACTACTGGTAGTGTTTCATTGACATACTTTATTGGTAAAAAATATTGAATCCCTCGAGTGATAAGAAAGCCAAACAAGTAAGCTAACCCAATATGCAAGCCTGATATAGCCATTAAATGTGTCAAACCTGTTCTCTGTAGTAAATATGTTTGTTCTACTGCCAACAAACTTCTATCTCCAAACATTAGTCCATAAATAATCCCTTTATTAGATAATGAATTAATTAGCTCCATATAATTATGGATAACTTTTTGTCTTACAGAACAATCCTTTTTTAATAATTCTATTTTCTTACTTTTCAAAACCCCAATGATTCTATTAGCCAAATAATAACGTTGTAGGTTAAATCCTCCTTCATTTAGTGAGCTGTGTAGTGGCTTTACAGTGCCATTGATTCGCCACAACTGCCCAGCGCAAACAGTTTCCTTTGTTTTCCACGTAGCATATAAAGGAGGGAAAACAATGCGGTTGTTAATTTTATCAATACGTACTTTGATTTTTTGTTCTTTGTCACTTAATGAAATACCAACAATAACTATATTAATATCGTTATTTTTTGTAGATAGATAATTGATATGGTTAATGATATTAATTCCATGCCAATTACCCCATAGAAAAAACATAATAATTAGTGCTAAAAATTTGCCTGATTTACCAAATATAAAGAATATTATTAATACCGATACAAACAAAGAAACAAATAATAATTCACTCAGCATTAAAATTTTAGGTATAAATAAAAGTGGTAATGTACCTAAAATCAAAGCAATAGAAGCCATTGTCATCGAAACAGACAATTTCCCATTAAAGATTAAATTACATTTTTTGATTGAGTTATTTAGCCATCTTATTATGTAGATGATATTTTTTATCAACTTTTGTATCCCTACATAGCGTTTATTTGCTTTAGTTTATTTATTCCTATGAATTTTTTAAGTCTCTTTGTTTTATTTTTCGTAGCGCTTCCCAATATGTTTTTTACTGATAAAAATATACATATTAGTTTGCGAGGAGCTTCGCAAAACACGTATATATCTCTAAAGCTGCTTTTGGATTTATTTTATTATTTTTATAGGCTTTAAAAGTATAGAAGTGGTGTTGGTGTTGGTGTTGGTGTTGGTGTTGATCAGAAATAAAAAACAGTGCCGTATAAAATACAAGCACTGTTTTGATGTAATAATTAAGATTTACAGCCCGATTATTGGCCGTAAATATTTACACGATCACGTAATTCTTTACCTGGTTTAAAGTGAGGAACATATTTACCTTCTAGTTCCACTTTATCACCAGTTTTTGGGTTACGGCCAACGCGTGGAGCACGGTAGTGAAGAGAAAAACTGCCGAAACCACGGACTTCAATACGCTCACCGTTAGCTAACGTATCCGCCATATGCTCAAGAATTTCCTTTACAGCTTCCTCAACGGTTTTTGCTGAAAGATGAGACTGCTGGCTAGCCAGTCTTTCAATTAATTCAGACTTGGTCATAGTACCTCCCTAAACTACCGTTACAAAGGGGCAACGCTACTGTTGCCCCCACTTAATTATTCGCCTTTAGCTGCTTTGAAAGCTTCAGCCATAGCATTGTTGCCGAATGCTGTATCTTCTTGTTTGTTCACAGCTGCGACAGCGTCTTTCTCATCAGCTTCGTCTTTAGCGCGAACAGACAGGTTGATTACACGGTTTTTACGATCAACACCAGTGTATTTAGCTTCAACATCATCACCAACGTTCAGAACCAGTGTTGCATCTTCAACACGGTCACGTGAAGCTTCTGATGCACGCAGGTAACCTTCAACGCCCAGTGTCAGCTCAACAGTTGCACCTTTAGCATCAACTGCGATTACTTTACCAGTTACGATTGCGCCTTTCTTAGTTGCTGCTAAATAGTTATTGAATGGATCTTCAGCTAACTGTTTAACACCTAAAGAAATACGTTCACGCTCTGCGTCGACTTGCAGAACAACAGCTGCGATTTCATCACCTTTTTTGTATTCACGAACTGCTTCTTCGCCTGCAACGTTCCAGGAGATGTCAGACAGGTGAACCAGGCCATCGATGCCGCCGTCCAGACCGATGAAGATACCGAAGTCAGTGATAGACTTGATTTTACCTTCAACGCGGTCGCCTTTGTTGTGAGTTTCTGCAAATTGCTGCCATGGGTTAGATTTGCACTGTTTCAGGCCCAGTGAGATACGACGACGTTCTTCATCAATATCCAGAACCATAACTTCAACAACATCACCAACGTTAACAACTTTAGATGGGTGGATGTTTTTGTTAGTCCAATCCATTTCTGAAACGTGAACCAGACCTTCAACGCCTTCTTCGATTTCTACGAAGCAACCATAGTCAGTCAGGTTAGTAACGCGACCAGTCAGTTTAGTACCTTCTGGGTAACGTTTAGCGATTGCGACCCAAGGATCTTCGCCCAGTTGTTTCAGACCCAGAGAAACACGAGTGCGCTCACGGTCGAATTTCAGAACTTTAACATTGATTTCATCACCAACGTTGACGATTTCGCTTGGGTGTTTAACACGTTTCCAAGCCATGTCAGTGATATGCAGCAGGCCGTCAACACCGCCCAGATCAACGAATGCACCGTAGTCAGTAAGGTTCTTAACGATACCTTTAACTTCCATGCCTTCTTGCAGATTTTCCAGCAGTTGATCGCGCTCAGCGCTGCTTTCAGATTCAATTACAGCACGACGAGAAACAACAACGTTGTTGCGTTTCTGATCCAGCTTGATTACTTTGAACTCAAGCTCTTTGCCTTCCAAGTGAGTAGTATCACGAACTGGACGTACATCAACCAGTGAACCTGGTAAGAACGCACGAATACCGTTCAGCTCAACAGTGAAACCACCTTTAACTTTACCGTTGATAACACCAGTTACAGTTTCAGCTTCTTCGTAAGCTTTTTCCAGCATCAGCCATGCTTCATGACGTTTAGCTTTCTCACGAGACAGGATAGTTTCACCGAAACCATCTTCTACTGCATCCAGAGCTACATCGATTTCGTCGCCAACTTGGATTTCTAGCTCACCCTGAGCATTTTTGAACTGTTCTACTGGGATAGCAGATTCTGATTTAAGACCTGCGTCAACAAGGACTACGTCTTTATCGATGGCAACAACAGTACCACGGACGATAGAACCAGGACGAGTTTCAATATTCTGCAGGGATTCTTCAAAGAGTTGAGCAAAAGATTCAGTCATATTAATGATCTTCAAGAGTTTTAAATTAACGTCCACTTAGCTTCCCGCCAAATGGGGTTGTTTCACATACCCCACAACATTCCATGTCGCAAGGTTGATGCTATGCTAATAATATAATCACATAGCGGTAACTGCGTATATTATCTAATTATAAGCTAAAATAAAGCCTATTATCACGATAATTGTAGAATTTTTTTTGCATAGGTGTGTGCTTTTTCAATAACTTCCTCAATAGACATACTTGTGGAATCCAGCACTAATGCGTCTTTCGCGGCAATAAGAGGTGCAACAGAGCGATTACGATCACGAAAATCCCGCTCTTCAATTTCGCTTAAAAGACGTTCAAAATTAACATCAAAACCTTTTTCTTGCAACTGCTTCATCCGCCGATGAGCCCGTTCTTCCGCGGAGGCATCAAGAAAAATTTTTACCGGTGCATCGGGAAAAACCACCGTTCCCATATCACGGCCATCAGCAATAAGCCCAGGATGGGTTCTAAATGCACGTTGGCGTCGAAGTAAAGCTTCACGTACGCGAGGAAAAGTGGCTGTTTGGGATGCAGTGTTTCCTACTGTTTCGGTTCTAATTTGATTTGAAACATCTTCCCCTTCCAGAATAACTTTCAGTACATTATCTTCAGGAACAAATTTCACATCTAAATTTGCAGCCAAGGGAACTAACGCATCTTCGGATTGGATATCAACATGGTGATGTAACGCAGCTAACGCTAATACACGATAAATTGCGCCCGAGTCTAAAAGTTGCCACCCAAACTCGTTTGCTAATGCTTGGCAAAGCGTACCTTTACCTGCTCCGCTTGGTCCATCAACGGTGATTACAGGGGCTATCGCCACCATAAAAAATCTCCTTTTCTGCAAATAGCCTAGCTACCCGCAATTAAAATCTGTGAAGGTATTATACCAATTCAGTAGATTTGTGAAATAAGCAGGTTCTGATGATTGCTAAAAAATAAGAAAAAGTTGATATTTGAATCGTAAAAATCAGGTTGATATCAAAGAAAATAATATCAACCCAATCAATAGATTAATGACTTAGACGTGCCAACTGTTCGAAGTAATCAGGAAAAGTTTTTGCAGTGCAGCCCGGATCCAAAATTGTTACTGGTGTATCTGATAATGCAACTAACGAAAAACACATTGCAATACGATGGTCGTTATAGGTTTCAATTTCAGCATGTTGTAATTTTTTCGGTGGAACAACACGAATATAATCATGCCCTTCTTCCACTTCAGCGCCAACTTTTCGTAACTCTGTCGCCATCGCATATAACCGGTCGGTCTCTTTTACCCGCCAGTTATAGATATTACGAATAACCGTTTCGCCTTCAGCAAACAGGGCAACCGTTCCAATGGTCATTGCCGCATCAGGGATCGCGTTCATGTCCATATCAATACCTGTCAACGTTCCGCGTTCACATTCAACGTAGTCATCACCCCAACGAATAGTCGCGCCCATTTTTTCTAATACGTTGGCAAATTTAGTGTCCCCTTGCAAACTATTGCGCCCAATTCCTGTTACACGCACTACGCCCCCCTTAATGGCGGCCGCAGCGAGGAAATAAGACGCTGATGAAGCATCACCTTCCACTAAATATTCGCCTGGTGATTGGTATTGTTGCTGCCCTTTGATAACGAAATATTCATATTGATGATTTTCGATATTAACACCGAACGTTTTCATTAATGCTAATGTGATATCAATGTAAGGTTTGGAGACTAACTCGCCAATAATTGTAATTGTTGTGTCTTGCTCTGCACGCGGTGCCGCCATTAACAGCGCAGTTAAAAACTGGCTGGAAACAGACCCATCAACTGAAATTTGGCCACCGATAAAACCACCTTTTAAACGTAATGGTGGGTAATTCTCTTGTTCCAAATATTCAATCTCTGCACCGCCTTCCCTCAGCGCATCAACCAAATGCCCAATTGGGCGCTCTTTCATGCGAGGCTCACCCGTTAAAATAATATTATTACGGCTTAGTGATAGTGCTGCGGTCAGTGGGCGCATTGCAGTTCCCGCATTGCCTAAAAAGATTTCTGTTTCATCTGGATGAGATAAATTTCCACCTAAACCTTCCACACGACAACGTGTTTTATCTTCAGACAATTGGTAGTTAACACCTAGCTGGCTTAATGCATTCAGCATATGGCGAATATCATCACTGTCCAATAAGTTAGTGAGTGTGGTCGTTCCTTTAGCCATCGCTGCTAATAATAGTGCGCGGTTTGAGACACTTTTTGACCCTGGCAAATTAATTGTGCCGTTGATTGAAGAGATAGGTTGTAATGTCAGGGATTGCATAAAAAGCAGTTTCTCCAGTGAAGTTTTGCAAGTAAATAAAATCTGGCTCTATTTTCTTTTAAGTCAAATAAGAAGAGCACAGATAACCGACTGAACATCCTATTTCAGTCGGCAAATCTCATTATTGAGCGTTATGGCGTTCGAAATCAGCCATAAAATCAACCAAAGCCTGTACACCAGCTAATGGCATCGCATTATAGATTGACGCACGCATACCACCAGCCACTTTATGGCCTTTTAGAGAAAGTAAGCCTTGCTCTTTGGCTTCTTCAATAAATTTCGCATCAAGTGCCGGGTTTTGCATTTGGAACGGTACGTTCATCCAAGAACGGTTTTCAACCGCAACACGGTTAATGTAGAACTGGCTATCATCAATTGCATTGTAGAGTAATTGTGATTTTTCATAATTACGCTTAGCCATTTCTTGCAAACCACCTTGCTCTTTTAACCATTTGAAGACCATCCCCGCGAGATACCAAGCAAAAGTCGGTGGAGTATTAAACATTGAATCGTGTTTTGCTAATACCGTGTAATCAAATACAGATGGAGTCTGAGGCGAAGCTTTACCGAGCAGGTCTTCTCGAATAATAACGATAGTTAATCCAGCTGGCCCAATATTTTTTTGAGCTCCCGCATAAATTACACCATAACGGCTTACATCAATCGGTTTAGATAAGATAGAAGAGGAATAGTCAGCAACAATAATTTTATCTTCAGGGAAATCAGGTTCCTCATGAATAGCTAAGCCACCAATGGTTTCATTTGGGCAATAGTGAACATAAGCGGCATCATCACTTAATGGCCACTCTTTCATAGGTTTTAAACTAACAATGCCATCTTTTTCTTCAGTAATTTGAATTACATTAGGTGTACAGTATTTTTCAGCTTCTTTTGCTGCTGACTCTGACCAATAGCCGCTTACAATGTAGTCTGCGGTCGTTTTATCACCTAGTAAATTCATTGGTAACGTTGCAAAATGGGCTCGAGCTCCACCGTGACAAAATAAAACTTTATAGTTATCAGGGATGTTTAATAAATCACGTAAATTTTGCTCTGCTTCTGTTGCCACTTCGATAAAGTCTTTTCCGCGATGGCTAACTTCCATGACAGAAACGCCTAAACCCTTCCAATTACAAAACTCTTGTTCAGCACGACGCATGACTTCAACAGGTAGCATAGCTGGACCTGCACTGAAATTATAAACCTGACTCATTGACCTCACCCTATCCATCTTCAATTATGGTTAATAAAATTCACTCAGATAGTTAAAGTTGTACCACTCCAAGCCTTTAGCTGCAACGGTTATTGTCAGCAATCCCAAAAATGAAAGGGGGGTTATTTTTTGATAATGGGGAAAAGAATTTTGTTAATCTTGTCACACTCTCGACAAGCACCATTTTATGGAGAAATTAACAATAAATAAGCGATAATATCCCGAATTACATCATTGCGCTGTGTTTCGGGATATTCATTGAAATGTCTTTTATTGAAGATTAAAAATTAGCGAATAACTTTGCTTACGATCTCAATCGCTTCTTTTTCTATTTGGCGTAAATGATCTTCTCCACGGAAGCTTTCACAATAAATTTTATACGCTTCTTCCGTACCTGATGGCCTTGCTGCAAACCAGCCATAATCAGTCATGATTTTTAAACCACCAATTGGCGCATTATTACCGGGGGCTGCGGTTAAACGCTGTGTAATTTTATCTCCTGCCAATGTATCTGCTGCAACCATTTCCGGTGATAATTTACTTAGCTTCGCTTTTTCTTCGTGAGTAGCTTTCGCTTGAATACGGTTGTAAATCGGTGCCCCAAATTTTTTGGCAAGGTTATTATAACGCTGCTGCGGGTTTTCACCGGTAACCGCCGTAATTTCCGCAGCTAGTAAGCAAAGAATGATACCATCTTTGTCTGTTGACCAAGGTGTGCCATCGAATTTTAAGAATGATGCCCCAGCACTTTCCTCACCGCCAAAACCTAGTTGTCCACTGAATAACCCATCAACGAACCATTTGAACCCTACAGGCACTTCAACTAATTCACGACCGATATCATTAACAACACGGTCAATCATCGCACTTGAGACAAGTGTTTTCCCTACCGCAACATTTTTTCCCCACTGAGGGCGGTGTTGGAATAGGTAGTCGATTGCCACAGCAAGATAGTGATTTGGATTCATTAAACCATCGGGGGTAACAATGCCATGACGGTCATAGTCAGGGTCATTAGCGAAAGCTAAATCAAATTTTTCTTTCATCCCAAGCAAACCCGCCATTGCCCAACTTGATGAGCAATCCATACGGATAACACCATCATGATCCAAAGGCATAAAACGGAACGTTTGGTCTAATTGGTCATTTACGATTTCAATATCTAATTGATAATATTCAGCAATTTTTTTCCAGTATTCAATACCGGAACCGCCTAGTGGGTCAACACCAATTTTCAAACCAGACTTAGCAATCGCTTGCATATCAACAACTTCGCCTAATGCAGAGACATAAGGCATAACCAAATCTTGCTGAATAACGTATTCACTCGCCATCGCTGTATCAAAATTGACTCTTTTAACCCCTTCCAGGTTATTGACTAGCAATTGGTTTGCATTTTTTTCAATAACAGAAGTTAAATCGGTATCAGCCGGCCCGCCATTCGCAGGGTTGTATTTAATACCGCCATCTTCAGGTGGGTTATGTGAAGGCGTAATCACAATGCCATCCGCAACATCTTGGTGTGATTGGTTATAACTTAAAATAGCGTGAGAGATAGCTGGAGTTGGCGTAAAACCATTATTTTCCTGAACAATTACATGAACTTGATTTGCCGCTAACACTTCAACCACTGTAATAAACGCTGCTTCTGATAACGCATGGGTATCTTTCCCTACAAAACAAGGACCTGTTACACCTTGCTTTTTGCGTAAATCGGCAATTGCTTGTGCAATGGCTAATATGTGGTTTTCATTAAAATTTTTACGCAACGAACTACCACGATGCCCTGATGTGCCAAACTTAACAGCTTGAGATGTATTATCGGGTTGTGGTTGCTGCGTATAATATTGAGCGGTTAATTGAGCGACATTGATCAAGTCACTTTGAAACGGAAGCTGCCCTGCACGTTCATGTATTGTCACTTGTTTTCTCCCAAAGCACTGATGCTTTGTTATCAACATCAGTGGCCTTTCAGTTTTTAAATAGTATTACAAACTTTTTCAATCACATTGGTTGGAAATTGCATTTCCTGCATGATCGCATCAACCATGCTACGTTTACGATTCGTATTCGTATTCGTGATCACCCAATAGGGTGTTCCTGGTATATGACGCGGCTTAGATTGCTTACCAGCTGCAAGTAATGTTTGTTCATCACCAGCAAAATAAATACGAGTTCGGCCATGCATTAACTCTGTTGCACTCGCAAAACGATTCGCATCTAAACTATATAAAGTAGATAAAATCAACATAAAGCGGTCAATCGCTTTACTTTTTTCTGCATAAGCGTCAGATAACAGAAGCTCTCTAATGACTCTAACAGGGTTTAATGCAACAGCAGGTGTACTCATCGCAGGTTCAGCCTTAATAACAGCATGTTCCTGACTAATTTCTTTTGCTTGTACTGGCTGCCCGGATTTGAAATTTAACATACGGCGCAAAATATCCGATGCACTTTCACCGATATGCTGTGTATGGCTCGCAATATAGCGGTAAAGCTCTTCATCAACTTCTATCGTTTTCATTTTTTCCCAGTACTTTTTTAACTAAAATTTGCGGTGTGATTATAAGACAGATTTAAAAAAAACAAAACAATTAAAATTTCAATAACTTAAAGTAAACATTATTCTAAGTTCAAAGATAATTCAGTGGGTTATCATGCCATGACTTCCAGTATTTTGCCTCAGTGATCAACTTCAATTTTCTGAAATTCATTGGCTAAGGATATTTTGATTATCGACTCATTGACTTACCTCAGCCAAAATCGCAGCTTATTTGACCATTTGGATTTTATTCATAGCCGTGACATGATAAGACCACATGTACCGCTGACGAATTGATCAAACAAATATGACTGTGTTACTTAACCATACTATCCATAAACCTGAAAATCCAATCTCAAATAGTCCTATTGTACTCATACATGGGTTATTTGGTGACCTCAATAACTTAGGTGTTTTAGGACGTAATCTACAACAATATTTCGATACGATTCAAATTGATGTTCGTAATCATGGTGACTCATTTCGTGATGAGCAAATGAGTTACCAACAAATGGCCCAAGATGTTATTACTCTAATAAAGTCTTTAGGTTACGAAAATGCTATTTTAATTGGTCACTCTATGGGGGGCAAAATCGCCATGGCGGCAACAGCAATAGCCCCTAATTTTATTAATAGTATCGTTGCTATTGATATGGCGCCTGTCGCTTACCAAGTCCGTCGTCATGATAAAATATTCGCGGCGCTTGATGCCGTCACAGCAAAAAATGCAAAAACTCGCCAAGAAGCTACTATGATTATGCGTGATTACATTAATGAGGATGGCGTTATCCAATTTCTGCTTAAATCCTTTAAGCAAGGTGAGTGGAAATTTAATTTACCTGCCCTAAAAGCTAATTATGAAAGTATTATTGGTTGGGAAATAGTACCCGCCTGGAATAAACCCGTGCTGTTAATCCCAGGAGGAAATTCCCCTTATGTACAAGCTGAATATAAAGAACAAATCGCACAACAATTTCCGCAAGCCAAAGCGTGGGTTGTTGCTGATACAGGGCACTGGGTTCATGCAGAAAAACCAGACCATGTTTTAAGAGCCATTCATCGTTTTTTATCTATCCCTGAATAATTGTTCACATTTAAATATAGATATTGAAAAGATATATAACTTTTCAATATCTTTAAATATATTTGTAGTTAAATATAATTACTTTATTAATTACATAATAAGACTAACTTCAATACACAGCGAATTACAAACCCTGTATTATCCAAATTCTACTCCACCTTATTACTATCTAGTGCATATTTTATCAATGCAAATTTGGAATTAAAAATTCAAATAACTTAAGGAATTTATTAATATAGAAAATGGATAGTCTCAAATCAAAATCAACATTATACTTCATTAGTGTTATTGCTAAGTTATCAGGGCAAGTAAATCCTAAAGAACTAGAACAAACACTCAATCAATCTATTGGTTATAATGAAAAACTTAACATTATTAAATCGAAACATGCCATTCGCTGTAGGAATAAATATCAGAAGAATAAAAATGTAACTAAAATCGTATGCCCTGCTATTTTATATAATACCAAAGGAGAAGCCATTCTATTAGCTAACTGCAATCAAGAACAAGTACTCATTCAGCAATTTGGGAATACGCCGCCAGAGATATGGAGTATTGATGAGCTGAATCAACAATGGAATGGTCATTGGTTAGAAGTAAACCTTAAGCAGGGTCAATTTGACATTACCTGGTTCCAAGTCGAATTTATGAAATACAAACCCATTATTTTGTGGGTTTTATTCTTTTCATTTATATTGCAAATACTCGCATTAGTTTCCCCTATTGTTATGCAAGTTATTATGGATAAAGTACTCGTTCATAATAGCTTAGTCACATTGGACGTTTTAATTTTTGGGTTAATTATTGCGGCGTTAATAGAAGTGACTTTGAAAGGGTTACGTGAGTATATTTATCATCACACTGTTAACCGCATTGATATGACACTGGGCTTGAAGCTGGTAAATCATTTACTGAGACTGCCTATTCCCTTTTTTAAAAGCAGGCAAATAGGCGCAATTGTCACCCGAGTAAAAGAGCTCGAAACTATTCGTGAATTTTTAACCAGCAGCTTTTTTACTCTATGTGTCGATGTGCTATTTTTATTTGTATTTATTTTTGTGATGAACTTGATCTCCACAACACTCACAATAATATTTTTGTGTTCTATTCCTTTTTATCTTTTATTAGCTTGGTGGTTAACGCCTAAAATTGAATCTGCTGCACAGCAACAATTCACCAATATTGCCATCAATACCTCTTTTTTGACCGAAAGTATCAATGGGATCGAAACAGCCAAAAGCTTATCCGTCGAACCAAATTTCACTCGTCGCTGGGACGGCCAAACCGCTGATATGAGCCAAACTAACTTTGTATCAGGGCAAATAAGCTCCCGCTCTGAACATCTAGTGATGGCTATTGAAAAAATCACCAGTGCTATTGTTTTGTGGGTTGGTGCTTCTGAAGTTTTAGCGTTGCAGATGACGATTGGCCAGCTTATTGCCTTTTACATGATGGTTAGCCACGCTAACCAGCCCCTCATCAAACTAACTAAATTATGGGGGGACTACATTCGAACCAGTGTCGCTATCGAAAAGCTCTCCCAAATTATTAACTTACCTACCGAACAATCACAGCAAGAAAATAAGTTATCTCTTCAAGGGCATTTAAATCTAAAAAATATCTCGTTCCGCTACCAACCTAACATGCCATTTGTTCTAAAAAACTTTAATTTAAATATTAAAGCGGGAGAAACTATTGGTATTGTTGGGACATCAGGGTCAGGTAAGAGCACCCTCGCTAAATTATTACTACGGCTTTATACCCCTGAAAGTGGTGCTATTTTTGTGGATGGAACCCCCATGTCTGCGATTAACTTGCACTCCCTTAGACAACAAATTGGTATTGTTTTACAGGAAAATTTCTTATTCAGCCAATCTGTTTTTCACAATATCGCTCAAACCTCACCGGATGCCTCCATGGACGAAGTCGTTCATGCCGCCAAAATGGCGGGAGCACACGATTTTATTTTGAAATTACCAAAAGGTTACGACACCGTTCTTGCCGAGGGGGGAACATCACTTTCTGGCGGCCAACGCCAACGTATTGCTATTGCTAGAACACTGCTTTCCAACCCTAAAGTGATTATTTTTGATGAGGCAACTAGCGCTTTAGATGACGAATCCCAAGCCGTTATTCAAGAAAATATGCATATTATTGCAAAAGGAAGGACCATCATCACAATTGCTCACCGCCTATCAACTATTCGCCATCACCAGCGGATCATTGTGATGCAAAATGGTGAAATTATCGAGCAAGGTAGCCATCAGCAACTTATTGAACAAGGTAATTTTTATAAACATTTGTGGACTCTACAACAGTCTCTGAAATCAGACATGGACGTAAAATGAAACATCGATTAGACAAAAACCGTTATAACAGCTTTTTGCCTTCACACTTGGCGATATTAAAAACACCACCGTCTTACTTGGCACTATACGTCGCTATTTCTATTAGTGTAGGCGTTTTTATTGCTATAACTTGGTCGTTTTTTGGTAAGTTGGATATTCAAGCAACCACGCAAGGTAAACTTATTGTTTCAGGACGAACACAGTTAATTCAAGCGTTTGAATTAAGTCGTTTAGAACATATTCATGTCACTGATGGGCAAGTAGTAAAACAAGGGGATCCTTTAATAACTGTCAATGTATTAGGTGTTGACCAAGATATCCTAAGTTTAAATTACCAACATAACTTCCATGTAGCCGAAATATTAATTTATCAAGCATTGATTTCACAACAGCCTATTGAGCAATTACCTTTATTTAACCAATTAACTGAACTAGAACAAAACAATACACGGGCTAGCTATCAAACACAAAAAATAGAATTTGATTCATTAATTAATGAACTTAATAATGAAATTCAATTAAATACTGTCAATCAGCAAGCTAGAAAAGACGAATTACTCACTATCAATTCCCTCATCGTAAACATCAAAAAGCGTCTCGATGCACACCATTCGTTAACTAAAAAGCAGTTGATCAGCCAGAAGGAATTTTTAGAACAAGAGCGAGAACTATTAATCGCTAAAAAAGAAAAAGTCACCAAATTATCTGAGCTTTCCATTCTGAAAAGCCAGTATCAAGCCTTAAATGAAAAGGTAGACAGAATTAAAGCCCAAAAAAACCAAGAGTGGGATGAAAAATACAAACAAGCTGACTTTAAGCGGGCTTCCCTTGAGCAAGAACTATTAAAAAATAAAGAAAGAAACCAATTAGAAATCATACGGGCTCCCGTTGATGGCACGATACAACAACTTGCTACACACACTATAGGTGCAGTGTTACAACCCGCACAGCAGTTAATGGCTGTAGTACCTAATAATCATGTTCAACTAGCTGAAATTAAAATCTTAAATAAAGATATTGGTTTCATCCATGAAGGGTTAAGAGCAGAGGTGAAAATAGATGCTTTCCCTTACACTCGTTATGGCACAGTTGAAGGGGAAGTGATTTCCGTCTCTCGTGACAGTACTCTCGATGAAAATCTTGGATTAGTGTTCTTAGGGCAAATCGGTCTTAAGCAAAAAGAACTAGTAGTTGATGGTGAGTCTATTGAACTGACACCCGGTTTATCCATTGTGGCAGAAATAAAAACAGATAAACGCCGTATTATTGATTACTTACTTAGCCCAATCAATGAATACACCTCAAACGCGATGAGAGAAAAATAATCGATGGAACAGTTAAATAATCATGGTTTGGATGCCTTAGTTTGGGTGGCTAAATATTATCAAAACAATGTTTCATCTGACCAACTAAGACATGCTATTGGTATGCAAACTTTATCCCCTACTGAGTGGGAAATTAGAGAATGCGCACAAATATTGGGGTATGAAACCGAGCTTATTGCAGCACAATATAAGCAATTAAGAACACTACCTTTGCCCGCTTTAATCTATATAGATGGTTTCTGGCAAGTAATTAGCCAAGAAAATGAATTGGTACTCATTAACCCGACTAATGATGAACGAAAACCTATTTATAATTCGATTGGGCATCAACAAGCTGAATTTGACATAGTACTCATTAAGGAGCAATTAGAACCGGAGCAAAAAAAGGCCTTTGGTTTTAGCTGGTTTATTCCCTCTATTTTGCGACAACATGTTAAATTACGAAATATTTTTATTCTCTCTGCCATTATTCAGCTTTTCGCCTTAATTAGCCCACTGTTGTTTCAAAATTTAATCGACAAAGTGTTAGTTGGCCGCAGTCTCTCAAATTTACACGTTATTGCATTGGCGATTTTTGCCATTGCTGTTGCAGAGCCGATATATGGTTTTATTCGTAATAAGATTTTTAGTCATAGTAGTAGCCAGATAAGCGCTGAATTATCAGGGAAAATTTATCGCCATTTAATGGCCTTACCTTTAAATTATTTTAAGCTAAGGCCAACAGGGAAAATTATCGCAAGGATCCGTGAATTAGCTCATATAAGGCAGTTTTTAACGGGCTCGACACTGATGCTATTCATTGACTTTATCTTTGTTATCCTTTTTGTCGCGGTTTTATTTTCCTACAGTAGTTTGATGGCTTGGATTTTATTGGGCTCTATGGGGGTATTTTTTGTTTTATGGATGATTTTAGGCCCAATCATTCGCCAACAAACTCAAAAATCTTACCAAGCCGATGAAAATGGTCTCACTTTTCTCACCGAAAGTATTACTGGGATTGAAACCATAAAAACGACAGCAACAGAAAAATACTTTAATCAACGCTGGAAAAAAATATTTAGCAAGCAGCTAACTCAAAGCTTTAAAGTATCAATGCGCAGTGAAGTTGCCTCTCAGTTAATGACACTTGTGAGTAAAATAACTACCGCAATTCTTTTGTGGGTTGGTGTCAAGGAAGTATTAAACGGTGGGATTTCTCCTGGCGAATTAGTGGCATTTAATATGCTAAGCGCGCATGTTACACAACCTGTATTGCGATTTGCCCAGGTTTGGCAAGATTTCCAACATACCATCATTTCATTGCGTCGGGTGGGAGATATTCTTGATGAGCCTGTAGAAAATGAACGTAAAGGGATTGCAAACACTTCAAATATTCACGGAAAAATCGAGTTTCAAAACATCCGCTTTCGTTATCAACCTGATACGCCTGAAGTTATCAATAATTTGTCATTAATGGTTAATTCTGGTGAATTTATTGGGATTACTGGCCCTTCTGGTTCTGGAAAAAGCACCTTAACGAAACTATTACAACGACTTTATGTACCACAACATGGGCAAGTTATTGTTGATGGCATGGATTTAGCTGTCGCAGATACAGTGTCATTACGCCGAAAAATGAGCGTTGTATTACAAGAAAGCACTTTATTCGTCGGTTCTATCGCAGAGAATATCCGTTTAAGCCACCCACAAGCGACTCACGAACAAGTTATTCACGCAGCAAAATTAGCTGGAGCATATGACTTTATTATGGCATTGCCTGATAATTTTAATTATCCCTTATCAGAAAAAGGCTTGAACCTTTCAGGTGGTCAGCGTCAAAGAATTGCACTTGCGCGCGCTTTACTCACCGAACCAGACATTTTAATTCTCGATGAAGCCACTTCTGCGCTCGATTACGAGTCAGAAGCTGCCATTATGGAAAATATGCCTTTAATTACGCAAGGAAGAACAGTCATTAGTATTGCTCACCGACTCAACACGATTATGCATGCTGATAGGATATGTGTTATTTGCCAAGGAGAAGTACACGAAATGGATACACACGAAAACTTGCTCAAATCAAATGGCTTATACGCCAATTTATGGCGCCAACAAACGCAATAACACGGATAAAAAAGCATCACACCTATAGCAAGTGGTGCTTTTTTACTAAAAGCGCTCATTTTACAACCGATTAAACCAAATCATCGTAGATGAAGCTATAGCACAAGGGGATTAGCTAGGGTATCATGGCGCGCTGAATTACTGGCACACCCTTTTAGCAGTTATAGACATGGCAAAAGAACAAACGGATCGAACTACACTAGATTTGTTCGCTGAGGAACGAAGGCCTGGGCGACCTAAAACAAGCCCGCTATCACGGGATGAACAACTGAGGATCAACAAACGCAACCAACTGAAACGAGATAAAGTGAAAGGATTGCGTAGAGTTGAATTGAAACTGAACGAAGAAGCTGTCGTGATATTGAATCAGTTAGCTGAAGATAAAAATATAAGCCGTAGTGAATTGATCGAAGAAATTTTGATGTCACAACTTGAGCATGTTAACACATCAATACTCAAATAACGTTATCTTGATAAATCACACAAATTTGACAGACTTAGCATCATTTTTTCGCCAGAATAAGGCGTAATATTCTATCTATTTTCGTTCTAAGTGGGCTCTAGAAGGCGAATTTTCACTTCTAGTCCTCTTAGAAAAACAAGAGGTTAATCACTTTATGGCAGTCATAGGCATTTTCTTCGGAAGTGACACAGGTAACACAGAAAATATTGCCAAAATGATCCAAGAAAGATTGGGCAAAGATGTAGCAGAAGTTCACGATATCGCAAAATGCAGTAAAGAAGATATTGAAGCTTTTGATATTCTACTTCTCGGTATTCCAACTTGGTATTATGGTGAAGCTCAATGTGATTGGGATGATTTCTTCCCTACTCTCGAAGAAATTGATTTCGAAGGTAAACTTGTCGCCTTATTTGGTTGTGGAGACCAGGAAGACTACGCTGAATATTTCTGTGATGCTATGGGTACGATCCGCGATATTATTGAGCCTCGTGGTGCTGTTATTGTTGGTCATTGGCCAACAGAAGGTTATCACTTTGAAGTATCCAAAGGTATGGCAGATGACAACCACTTTATTGGTTTAGCTATTGATGAAGATCGTCAACCTGAGCTAACTGATGAACGTGTTGATGCATGGGTAAAACAAATCTCTGAAGAAATGTCTTTAGCTGAAATTTTAGGCTAATAGATCATATAAAGAAACCTTACCCATAGATTGCACCACTGTCTTGTACAAAATGAATCACTTAAGCCAGTGGCGTAATCTAAAATAACCGATAAGGTATCCTAATAGGATAGGTTCTCAAGAGATTATCAAAATAATGAGACAATGCATGGTTTCTATTTTTATTTTCCATGCCTATAATTGTAAATCAGTTTAGAAGACAACTGTATTGATGTTAAAAATGTCTCATTATTGTTAAATTTATGATTTAAGATACAGGACAAACCCGCATGACAGACAACAACAAAGCATTGAAAAATGCTGGACTCAAAGTCACTCTTCCAAGATTAAAAATTTTGGAAGTACTTCAAGAGCCTGAGTGCCACCACGTCAGTGCGGAAGATCTCTATAAAAAGCTGATCGATATGGGCGAAGAGATCGGGTTAGCAACCGTATACCGCGTGTTAAACCAATTTGATGATGCAGGTATCGTAACCCGTCACAACTTCGAGGGTGGTAAATCTGTATTCGAGTTAACTCAGCAACATCACCATGACCATTTAATCTGTTTAGATTGTGGAAAAGTGATTGAGTTTACTGACGAATCCATTGAAACTCGCCAAAAAAATATCGCTGCTCGCCATGGCATTAAACTATCTAACCATAGTTTATATCTATATGGTCATTGCGCAGATGGTGATTGCCGTGATAATGCTGACGCACACGAAGCAAAAGAGTAATAGTATTCAACCATCGCTGATAAAACGTAATGGTTAAAAATACCAAAACCCTGATAATAAACTTTATCAGGGTTTTTTATTTCAAATATCCATATTTTTTCACTCAATTAGTGATAATTTATGATGAGTAACTTAAATTTAACTATTTATCACTACAATTTTTAGTTAAAAAAAAATTTTCCTAGAAACTATAATAGTTGCAATTCAAATCAAAACCCTTATATTATTTCACTGATGAATATATTCTATCATCTAGAATTATACTTATATATCAAAGTGGTATATAAATAACATTATAGATGTTTTCTAATTTTTCATACTATATAAAAATTATTTTATTTCCTTTCTATTATTTTAACTATAATTTAGAAAGTTGATGATTCAAATGTAGTCATAAAGTTAAAATACACTTTAAATGCACAATTACATTTATTGACTAAACTAATTACGTATTTTAGTAATTTGTAAGAGATTATCTGATGAAAAAAACATATCTTTTTCTCAACACAAGTTTTTTCTTCTGGTTTCTTACTTTAATAGGGTGGTTTTTTAGCTATTTATCTATCACCTTATTTTCGTTCGTATTATCAGTGCTATTCTTGATCGTATACTTCAATCAAAAAAAGGTAAGTAAAATGTTCACCAAAAGACAAAACAAGCCCACGCCTACATCGACGCCCCCTTCTATAAGTAATGAGCCTGAAGTGACTGCAAAGATAGAAGAACAAATTACACTATCAACGCCTACTATTAGTGAAGAAAAATCGAATACGGTTATCTCTAGGGACGTTATTTTTGAAGGGAATATTACCTCTAATGAGCAAGTACATATCTATGGAAAAGTCATTGGAAATATAACAGGAAAAGATAATACTGTTAAAGTCATGTTAAACGGCCAAGTCACGGGAAATATCACCTGTAAAGAACTGGTAGTTAATGGGCGTATTGAAGGTGAGTGCTTATCTGATACTATTTGTATTGAAAATAATGGCGAAATCCACGGTACTATCCATTACAGTAGCTTATCGATTAAAAAAGGTGGGGTTTTATCTGGCCATGCTCAAATTAAAAATCCTCCTCATCAATCGGAAAAAGTTACCATATTAAAAGATAAGTTAAAACAAGACGCTATCATACCCAATGAAAGTGTAAATAACGCTTCTTTGTAGTCACCATAAAAATAAGGTGAATATACCCACCTTATTTTCAATTTTTATATCAGTATTTACACCTATTAAAACATCTCATTAATATTAAAATATATAACAAACCTCTTTCCTATCTAGGCAAATGACTGCCATAGTTCCCCTATAGCAGTCATTTGTTACTAAAATATTTTCTACTCTAGAATACAGTAAATGGCATCATTACCATAAACTTAATATCTTTTTCATCTTGGAAAATATTTCCATAACCACCACCATAACTCGGAATATCTGTATGATTATCATATTTGGTAAAATGCAGCTTAAATAGCGTATCTTTTGCTCTACCTGACTGCACGGTATATAAAATATCAAAGTTCCATGCACTTTCTTTTAAGCGTACATCTTGAGCATATTGGCTATTCGTACTTGGTTTAGCATCCCAACCATAAATATATGAGGTTCCGACTTTCCATCCAGCTAAATCCCAATTTTTTAAATCATACATAACACCAGCCATAACGGCTTTTTCATTATTAGCATTCCAGTCTGAACGGCCATCCCACCAGATATCCATGCGGCCATTTGATGTTGCCCAACCAGGGGTCATACGCTGTAGGAAATAACCTTGATTACCTTTAGCTTTTACATAGGTTCCCTCTAATTTAAAATCAAATTCATCGTAAGTGTAACCTAATGTCATCGCTTGCAACCAAGCTAAACCGTCATAAACATCATTAACTCCGCCGTCTGAAACCTTGTCTTTTGCTCCATAAAATTGATAAGACATACGTAAATCACGGTCTACAACAGGAACAGCATAGGAAACCTTGGCAAAATATTGGTCCATATAGCTTTTTGCTTGCCCATATGCCCCTTCAAGAACTAAGTTGTTTTTAAAGTCATATTTGAAACCAATTGATTGTAAATAGCTGATCCCAGTTTTACCATCCGCTTCACGAAAATCATACATACTGCGGTACCAAGGTGCTTTATAGCGGTCGGTCCACATATAGGACATGCTGAGTTCACCATTTTGCTCAAAATCAAACACCCCGCCCACCTCTAATCCACGGTATGTTCCAGGCATATAACTCCAATGGGATGCTAATAGCGTTTGCCCCGTTGGTTGAATATAGCCACCTCTCCCCCAGAAAGGGCCATATTTCAATTTTGCGGCCGCTTTATAAAAAGTCACACCACTACGATCCCCTGTCCATTTTTCATCCCAACGTGATTTTGCGTCACTAAAACCAATTTCATTTGGTGCAGCAGGCCCACTGTTCGATAGCTCAATAGCTGTAAAACCCGCTAAATCAAGCCCAATAATGTCCTGAAAATAGCCGGATGAGAAATCTAGGCTGGCATTAAACGTTGAGTGTTTAAGATTATCCGCATACTTTTTATATTTATCACTATTAGGGTCTAAATCTTTACGTGAACGATCTCGTTGCCAGTAGTAAAGGCCACCAGTAAGTTTTGAATCTTCAAAAAATTGCTCCGCATGCATGATTGGCTGGTAACCAATAGGCAGCATCGCTATTGCGATTTTTAAGACGAGCAATTTCCTGCCAGTATTGACATTTTTATTAACCATTCTTGTATTCCTCTAATATTTTTTAATTTTATTTTTCGGCCGAAATACGATTTAACTTTCCATTTAAATCTAAATATTCACAATGAGTTATGCCTCTTGCGATGTATTTAGCCTATTTTTTGCAACGCGAATTATCAACACAGATACAGGCTTTGTTGCCAAAATATGATCAACGACACATTAATTTTAATTAATTGCCATTATCACCAGTGATGACCTTGCTAAAAATAAAATGTAATAAATTGATAAATATAAAAAATATATAGAGAATACACATAAGAAAGGGTTCAAGATAAAATCAATAAATTAACTGTTTGTACCTTAATTTTTCCTATTTTGTAGGAATTCTCAAAGTTCTATCACCACATTGACCTAATTGCCTTAAAAAAGCTCAGATTACTGAGTCAAATAATTAGGATAAATGTTGTTGTACTGAAAAATAACATACGTAAATATAAAATTTCTTAACAAACAATAAAGCTAACGGGGTACAGGCTACTGCACCCCGCTGTATTAAATTAACACTTGTTTTGATAATTAATATTTTTCGAATAATGCCTGAATTTGCTGAGGATCTTTAGTCTGAGTTAAGGCTAACTGAAGCAATACACGCGCTTTTTGCGGGTTCAACCTTTCTGAAGCAACAAAACCATATAAGTTATCATCCACTTCGGCATTTCTTGTCGTATAACCTGTTGGTACACGACTTGAACGAACGACAACCACGTCTTCTTTCGCTGCTTTTGCTAAAGCGTCAAATACCGCTTTATACATATTACCGTTACCCACACCTGCGCTTACAACCCCTTCAACCCCTTCTTCTCTCAAAGCTTTCACCGGAGCCGCTGATGCATTGGCATAATTGTAAACAATGCCTACCGCAGGGAGCTTTTCGAGTTTACTGACATCGAATGCCGCTTTGTCACCACGAGGTTGCGCTGCTTGGAAATAAGTGACTTTACCATCATGAATAAAACCTTCTGCCCCACCATTAACTGCATCAAATGCCTGTACTTCAGTGGTGCTCATTTTCATCACATTACGGCCTTGCACGACTTTATCGTTCATTGCCATCAGAACACCGCGCTCTCCAGCAGACTTATCCGTCGCTAAAACTACTGCATTATACAGGTTCAAAGGACCATCAGCGCCCAAAGCTGTTGAAGGACGCATTGCACCAACCAAGACAATTGGCTTTTTACATTGCGTGGTTAAATCAAGGAAAAATGCCGTTTCTTCTAAAGTATCAGTACCATGAGTGATTACAAAACCATCTGTTTTATCGCAATCTTGGTTAATTTTTTTCGCGAGGCTCAGCCAGACTTGGTCATTCATATCTTGTGAGCCAATATTCACCAATTGCTCACCACTTAAATTGGCAATTTTTTTGGTTTCTGGCACTGCATTAATTAAAGCATCAATCCCTACTTTACCCGCTTGATAACTGGAAGATGTGGCTGAATCACCGCCACCTGCTATCGTTCCCCCTGTCGCCAATACTGTAATATTAGGTTGAGCGATAGCGGATACGGCAAACAGTGAAACCAATGTCGCCAAAAGCGCTTTATTTCTGTTTTTCATCCTATTTTCCTTTCATTAATAAACTTCAGTTATTATGTGGAATTATGCTGAATTTTATGTGACCTATACAATTATTTTAGGATAAATAATGAATTTTAAGATGATTTATCTGTGAATAAATAAAAAGCGTGAGGCTTGCGACAAAAATCCGTATCATAGGCCGTTTGAAACACTCTATTCACAAGTGACTGACAATGAGCCAAACTTTTATTCCCGGCAAAGATGCCGCTCTTGAAGATTCTATCGATGCATTTCAAACCAAATTAAAGAAATTAGGGTTTGATATTGAAGAAGCCTCTTGGTTAAACCCTGTACCCAACGTTTGGTCTGTACATATCCGCGATAAAGCGTGTCCCCTTTGCTTTACTAATGGTAAAGGAGCGAGCAAAAAAGCCGCATTAGCCTCAGCGCTTGGTGAGTATTTTGAGCGTTTATCAACGAATTACTTCTTTGCGGACTTTTACCTTGGTAAATCTATCGCTGAAGGGGATTTTGTTCATTACCCTAATGAAAAATGGTTTCCACTAACCGAAGATGATAGTTTACCTGAAGGGTTATTAGACAATCGTTTGATTAAATTTTATGACCCCGATAACGCCTTAGCCGCCAGCCAATTAATTGACTTACAATCCGGCAATGAAGAACGTGGTATCTGCGCCCTGCCATTTACCCGCCAATCAGACAATCAAACCGTATATATTCCAATGAATATCGTTGGCAACCTATATGTTTCCAACGGAATGTCTGCGGGCAATACAGCCAACGAAGCTCGTGTACAAGGGCTTTCCGAAGTCTTTGAACGCTTTGTAAAAAATAAAATCATTGCTGAAAGTATTAGCCTACCGGCTATCCCAGCAGACGTCATGGCACGCTACCCTGCGGTAGTTGAAGCGGTTGAAACCTTAGAAAAAGAAGGTTTTCCAATTTTCTGTTATGACGCATCACTCGGTGGCCAGTACCCTGTGATTTGTGTGGTGTTATTTAACCCACAAAATGGGACTTGTTTTGCCTCATTTGGTGCTCACCCCGACTTTGGTGTTGCCCTTGAGCGTACCGTCACGGAATTACTGCAAGGCCGTGGCTTAAAAGACCTCGATGTGTTTAATGCACCGACCTTTGATGACGAAGAAGTGGCTGAGCACACGAATCTTGAAACTCACTTTATTGATTCAAGCGGTTTAATTAGCTGGGATCTGTTTAAAGATGATGCCGATTATGCCTTTGCAGATTGGAGCTTTAAAGGCACAACTCAAGAAGAATTTGCAACGCTTATTAGTATTTTCAATACATTAGATGCTGAAGTCTATATTGCAGATTATAACCACTTGGGTGTCTACGCTTGCCGAATCTTAGTCCCAGGTATGTCTGATATTTACCCAGTTGAAGACTTACATATCGCCAATAACGCGATGGGCGCTTATTTACGCGACACGATTATCAACCTACCTGATAGCCAATGGGAAAAACAAGACTATCTTGCCCTTATCGAGCAATTAGATGACGACGGTTTAGATGATTTTACCCGTGTTCGTGAATTACTTGGTTTGGCAGTAGGTAAAGACAATGGGTGGAGTAACCTGCGTATTGGTGAGTTAAAATCCATGTTGGCACTAGCGGGTGGTGATCTCGAGCAAGCACTTGCTTGGGTTGAATGGACACAAGACTTCAATAGCTCAGTATTTACTGCCGAGCGCGCAAATTATTATCGTTGCTTGCAAACCCTGTTGTTGTTATCTCAAGAAGAAGAACGTGACCCTGCGCAATACTACAACGCCTTTGTGCGTATGTATGGTCAAGAGGCAGTAGATGCTGCATCAGCCGCTATCGCTGGGGAATCATGCTTCTATGGCTTGTGGTCTATTGACGAAGAACTTAAAGCACTTCCTGCGCACCAAGCCTTGCTGGCAGCTTATGAAAAGCTGCAAAAAGCAAAGCGTGATAATGCATAATGTGAATTGAATCGTTGACGGGGAGATTACCCCGTCAACATTTTCACAATTTATTGGTTTATATTAATTATAAATCCAATGAACGTTTCCATAATAAGAAATCAAACTGTTCTAATCGGTCCGCTTGAACCTGATAGTCACCGCTTGCCGTTTCAATCACCCGTTCAAATAACCCTTTACTAATTGTTGGTAGTGGAACCCCATCAATAATTGGCCCGCAATCATAATCAATTATGTCTGACAGACGCTCTGCAATGGCACTATTAGTCGATATTTTTAAAACTGGCACAATCGGGTTCCCTGTAGGAGTTCCAAGCCCTGTTGAAAAAATAACCACATTACACCCCGCAGCAACAAGGCCGGTAACCGCATCAACATCATTACCCGGCGTGCAAACTAATGATAACCCGCTGTCAGGCATAGGCTCCGCATAATCACACACCGCACTAATCGGCGACGTTCCGCCTTTTTTAGCCGCTCCAGTCGATTTAATTGCATCTGTTATTAGTCCATCTGCAATATTACCGGGGCTCGGGTTATCGGCAATCGTAGTATTAAAGAAATTCGCTGTCTTTTCATAACGCTCCATCAAGTCCAAGAATTTTTTCTTATCCTCAAAAGACACGCACCGTTTCACCATATCCCCTTCTGCACCACACAATTCAGGAAATTCAGCTAAACCTGATGCACCCCCTAAGGTCACTAACCAATCAGAAACTAGCCCCATCGCAGGGTTACCCGAAATACCAGAAAAACCGTCAGAAGCGCCACATTTCACACCGAGTTTTAAATGAGACAACGGAACATCCACACGGGACTGTGGTTCGACAGCCTTCATGCACTCATAAGTTTGCTTCAAAGCGGTTTGCATCATTTCTTCTTCGCTATTCCATTCTTGCTGGCGGAAGTAAAGTGCAGGCTTATTAAAATTGGAGTTTCGAGCAGCCAGTGACTCTTTAAACATTTTGCGCTGTGCTTTTTCGCAGCCCAAACTAAACACCGTAATACCAATCACATTAGGGTGATCTGCATAGGCAGCAAGCACATCACACATTGTCTTACTGTCAGAAGTCGCCCCACCACAACCACTCGTGACCGTAATGCAACGCACGCCTTCTATATATGGGAATAATTTAGGTTTTGCTGCTTCCCTTTGCTCCCCTGCGGTTAAATCTAACGCAAAGTTTTTCAAACTATTATTGGTATAACCTAATGCTTCATTTAAGGCATCAGTGAGCTTTGTTACATTGCGGTTTTCACAAAATACTAATGGAAAGATTAACCAATAGTTTGCATTTCCCACTCGCCCATCTTCACGTATATAGCCTTTAAATGTACGTCCTTGATATACCGATACATCTGGCGCATTCCACTCATATGGCGCATCTTGCTCTAAAGAAACCGGAGCTGCATAGTGGCGAATATTATCGACTGTGATAACTTCACCTTTTGCGATTGGCTTTGTGGCTTTTCCTACTGCAGTACCATACATCGAAACAATGCCATCAACGGGTATCGCTTCCATGGCGAACTTGTGTTTTGCTTTCACATCGGTCACTAGGGTCACTTCTTCACTTCCCCAGTGGTAGATATCGCCTGCTTGCAGGTCTTTCAAAGCAACAATTAGGTTGTCGCTCTCATCAATTTTGAGAATTTTTTGCATGTCACACCTTCCTAAAAATTGTCATTAGTTAGATGACAATGCTTTGAGGTTGTTGTTATGAGTGTTTTTTTTAAGTAATGCGATTAAAACGGCACAGCCGACGGTGATCACCGCTAATGTCACGATACCTGCGGTATTGCTATTCATCATTTTATCGACTTCCACGCGAATGATTGGTGCGAGGAATGAACAGAATGCCCCCATGGTGGTACAGAAACCAATTCCTGCTGCTAATGCAGGGCCGCTTAATAACTGAGGAGGAAACGTCCAAAATACTGGTTGAACGGATAAAAAACCAACAGCGCTTAAACATAATGCTGCAATAGCAAAAACAGGGCTCGCAAATGCTGACAGTGCCAAACCTAATGCTGCGGCTAACATACACAGCACTGAGATTTCGATGCGACGAGTTGGATGGCGGTCAGCAAAACGAGGAATGTAATACACCCCGAATGCAGAACAAGCCCAAGGTATGGCAGCAACTAAGGATTGTTTAAAGCCTAAACTTTCCCCCATTAAGGACGCAACTTGGGAAGGCAGAAAGAACATCAAACCGTATACTGAAATTTGGATCGTGCCGTAAATCAGTGCAAGGTGCCAAACTTTGATATTTTTTAGTGCAGATAATACTGATGTGGTTTCAGTTTTTGCATTTTCTTTAGCTAATTGTTCAGTTAGGGCTTTTTTCTCTTCTTCGGTTAAAAAACGGGCTTTTTCAGGGCTATCATCCAAATAAAAGAAGGCAAAAATACCAATCACAACAGCGGGAAGGCCTTCAATGACAAACATCCAGAACCAACCCGGCCGACCTAACCAACCATGCAATTCGAGTAACGCGCCGGATAATGGCGAGCCCAGTGTCAACGCCAAAGGTACGCCTAAAACAAAGATTCCAATTACGGACCCGCGTACATTATTGGGGAAATAAATGGAAGCTAATAATAGAATACCTGGATAAAAACCGGCTTCCCCCAACCCCAATAAGAAACGTAAAATAATAAATTGCGTCTCATTGGTGACAAAACCTGTCATTGCAGACAGAACGCCCCAGATAACTGTCGTAATACTTAGCCATTTTTGCGCCCCTATTTTGTTTAAAATCAGGTTTGCAGGGATGCCAAACAATGCATAAGCAGCAAAGAAAATCCCTGCGCCGAATGCAAAAGCAGAATCGGATAAACCAATGTCGACTTGCATCGCATCTTTAGCAAAACCGACATTCACACGGTCAATAAATGCAACAAAATACAAAATAAACATCAGAGGTACTAAACGTTTCCACGATTTGGCTATCGCAGAATTTAAAACAGGATTGTTATAAGCTTTCGTTGTCGCCATGATATTTTTCCCTGTTGGTAAGATGTTCTATTGTGTTTGATTCAGGAAAGGTCAGAGCGGTGAATCAGCAAGGGTTAATAACTGCTGAAGTTGCTCAATCTGTATATTGTTCAAGCCAATAAATGGCGCTGTACAATAGTCTGAATTAACCACACCTTTTAGCTGCAATGCTTTTTTAAAGGTTGGGATAAATGGTGCATTGACACCATATATAGCCATCAATTGGTCTACTCGTTGTTGGTGTTTTGCCACTAATGCTAAATCACCCTGGATAAACGCCTGCATCCACGATGCAAAAAACTGTGGAACAATATTTGAAAGCCCACCAATGCAACCATTTCCCCCCGATAAAACCACATGAGCAAAGTTATTATCGTAACCTGCATATACCTCAAAATGAGGTAAGCGGGTTTTCACCGTTTCAATCACTTGGGCGGTATGAGTCGTGTCAGGAATGGTATCTTTCAACCCGATGATATTGGAATATTTATCCGCTAAACGTAGGCAAACATCTGGAGAGACAGAATAACCTGTTCGTTCAGGGAAGTTATAAATGAAAATGTTAGCAGATGTTTTGGCTGCTATCGTGCTGTAAAAACGGAAAACACCTTCATCATCCAGCGGAAAATAATATGGGCTAATGATCATCACCCCATCGATTCCTTTTTCATATGCATAGTTAGCCAATTCAACCGACTCTTGCACATCAAGGCGGCTTGCTCCTGCATAAACACGCATTTCCTCCTTTGGGTAACGACTACATAGGTCGATTAGTGTTTTTGAGCTCTGCATATTAAGCGCAAAAAATTCCCCCGTGCTTCCCATTGTGACAAAACCGGAGACTTTGCCTTTCAATGAATCATAAACACGTATGTTTTGTTCTATATCCACTCGACCTTTGTCATCAAAGATGGTCACTACTGGAGTGATATAACGACTTTCCATACCGGTAATCTCCTTACCTATTATTGTTCATATATACAAACTGCATTCATAAATAAAAACAATAAACAAGAAATCATGAATTATGGATTGAGTCAAATTCATCCAATTTATATATAAATCTCACATAATTATTTGATTAAAAAGAATTTAAAGAAAAGAAATAGCAATTAGACTGGCTAAAAAATGATTTTTTTATTACTAAATTTTGAACAGAATCACGTCTTTATTGCGACTTGAGCCATTAACAGGTATGACCAATTTGAGATTAAACGTATTCCTGAGATGATTTACATAGTGGTATTTTAAACCTAAAATAGCGACAAAATTAATCAGTGAGGTGGTTTAATGTCTACGGGGCACATGCCGACAATTCGGGTATTAGAAATACTGCAAGTTTTATCGGCTGAAAATACTGGGCTTTCTTTGACACAACTTTCTGATAAAACACAAATCTTAAAGGGGACTATTTATCCTATCTTAAAAACGTTGGTTGAACATCGATATATTAATTATGATGACAATAGCCAGCTGTATTATTTAGGTATCGCCTGCTCACTCCTTTCCCGCTCATTTTTCGAAAAATCCTATTGGCTAAAAATGGTTCATCGGGAAATGGTACACATTGTTGATGAATGCAATGAAGTGTGTCAAATGGGGATTTTAGACGGTGCCGATGTACTATACATTGATAAAGTCCAATCAGCCCAAAAGGTCCAATTAATCTCTAATATTGGTACTCGTTTGCCTGCTATTTACTCGGCACTTGGTAAGGCCATGATTTTTAACTACAGTGACCAACAAATTTCCGAGCTTTATCCTTCAGGTTTTACCCCGTTAACCCAATACAGTGTGCAAACTTTGGCTGAACTGCGCCTACAGCTTAACGCAGTTCGTGAAAATAATTATGCCGTTGATAATAAAGAAATAAATGAAGAAACGACCTGCTATGCTGTTGCATTGCGTCAGCGGGATAAAATCATAGCTGCAATTAGTGTGTCTATCCCAACTTTCCGCATTGATGAATCCAAAGTGAACCAAGTCATCAAAACACTTTTAGCAAGTCGTGAACGTATTGAGCAAGAATTGAACACACTCGAAGATATTGAGTTTTATACCTAGCCATAACATTAAAAGCTGTTTGATTAGTTAACATATATCACTTTCATTTGTAGATTCATTTATACGAATCTTTTATTATTTACATTATTGTTAGATAAATATTGCAGAAATAAGGTTTGGTTAAGGAATATATATCGGAATCCCCCCGAATTAAATAGGGTATTATGCAAACATAAGTTAAATTATATGCCAAAAGGATCATATTCATCTTAAATAGTTAACATTTACGCGTATATTTTTACTTATTTTAATGCTCAAAACTGACTTTATAAAAATTTTTAATAAATTTTAAAAAATATTTATACCTTATATATCAACAAGATAGATTTAAATTTAACAATTTACTAACCATTTTCACCGCTCTCTCTAGAGAGTTCATGATCCATATCAAATTTATCAATTCACCCCTTTGTTACTATTATTGCGTGCTATAATTAATCAACTTTGTAAGAGAGTGTTGGTATGAAAGCTGACAACCCTTTTAATTTATTGCCACCTGCTGTAATGGCGCAAGTCGCAGATGATGCCTCTTTTTATAAGGCAAATAAACATCCTGCAATTACTTACTTGTCAGCATTCACTGCCGGTATTTTTATCTCTATCGCGTTTGTATTCTATATCACAGCAACAACCGGGGCAGCTGAAGCGCCTTATGGTTTCACTAAACTTATTGGCGGGATTTGTTTCTCCTTAGGTCTGATGTTAGTGGTTGTATGTGGCGCAGATCTTTTCACCTCCACCGTACTCACTATCGTCTCAAAAGCCACAGGAAGAATTACTTGGGGGCAAATGTTCCGTAACTGGTTTAATGTCTATATTGGTAACTTAATTGGTGCGTTATTCTTTGTTGCACTGATTTGGTTTGCAGGACAATACACCGCAGCCAATGGTCAATGGGGGTTAAATGTATTACAAACCACCAGCCATAAATTACACCATACCTTTATTGAAGCGGTTACATTAGGAATTTTAGCAAACTTAATGGTTTGCCTTGCGGTTTGGATGAGTTACTCCGGCCGTAGTTTAACTGATAAACTGGTCGTTCTAGTGTTACCTGTCGCGATGTTCGTAGCGAGCGGTTTTGAGCATAGTATCGCAAACATGTTCATGATCCCGTTAGGCATTATGATTAAAGAGTTCGCCCCCGCTGAATATTGGTCTCAAATAAATATGTCTCCTGACCAATTTTCACACCTAACGGTTGGTAACTTTATTACAGATAACTTAATTCCAGTCACTATCGGAAATATTATTGGCGGTGCGATTTTAGTCGGCCTCATTTATTGGTTTATGCATTTACGTAGTGGCCAAAAACATTAATAGCCACTGACACACACGAAAAGATTTATTAAGATCCCTAAAAGATCCATTGTTAAAAGGTAAAAGTATCATGTCCGAGTTAAATGAAAAATTCGCTTTAGCATGGCAAGGTTTTAACCAAGGTGACTGGCAGAATAACGTCAACGTACGTGACTTCATCCAGAAAAACTACACTCCATATGAAGGTGATGAATCTTTCTTAGCAGGCTCTACTCCAGCAACTGACACGTTGTGGGATAAAGTCATGGAAGGGATCAAAATCGAAAACCGCACTCATGCGCCAGTTGATTTTGACACTGATGTCGCTTCAACCATCACTTCTCATGATGCAGGTTACATTACTAAAGAATTAGAAAAAGTCGTTGGCTTGCAAACTGACGCACCTCTGAAACGTGGTCTTATCCCGTTCGGTGGTATCAAAATGGTTGAAGGCTCATGCAAAGCTTACGACCGTACTTTAGACCCAGAAATCAAAAAAATCTTCACTGAATACCGTAAAACTCACAACCAAGGTGTTTTCGACGTTTACACGCCAGACATCTTAAAATGCCGTAAATCAGGTATCTTGACTGGTCTACCTGATGCATATGGTCGTGGTCGTATCATCGGTGACTACCGTCGTGTTGCACTGTACGGTATTGATTTCCTGATGAAAGACAAATTTAACCAATTCACCTCTTTGCAAGAAAGATTAGAAAAAGGTGAAGACCTACAAATGACTATCCAACTGCGCGAAGAAATTGCTGAACAGCACCGTGCATTGGGTCAAATGAAAGAAATGGCTGCAAAATACGGTTACGATATTTCTGCACCAGCAACAAACGCACAAGAAGCAGTACAGTGGACTTACTTCGGTTACTTAGCCGCTGTTAAATCACAAAACGGTGCTGCAATGTCATTTGGTCGTGTTTCTACCTTCTTAGACGTGTATATCCAACGTGACTTAGAAGCAGGTAAAATCACCGAACAACAAGCGCAAGAATTGATTGACCACTTAGTCATGAAACTGCGTATGGTACGTTTCTTACGTACTCCTGAATACGATGAGCTGTTCTCTGGTGACCCAATCTGGGCAACTGAATCATTAGCAGGTATGGGCCTTGATGGCCGTACTCTGGTAACGAAAAGCACATTCCGTTTCCTGAACACACTGTATACCATGGGCCCATCTCCTGAGCCAAACATGACTATCCTGTGGTCAGAAAAACTGCCAATGAATTTCAAAAAATTCGCAGCTAAAGTGTCTATCGATACCTCATCAGTTCAGTATGAAAATGATGACCTGATGCGTCCAGACTTCAATAACGATGACTACGCAATTGCATGTTGCGTCAGCCCAATGATTGTTGGTAAACAAATGCAGTTCTTCGGTGCTCGCGCAAACTTAGCGAAAACCATGCTGTATACCATCAACGGTGGTGTTGATGAAAAACTGAAAATGCAAGTTGGTCCTAAACATGCACCAATCATGGACGAGATCTTAGATTTCGATACTGTGATGAACCAAATGGACCACTTCATGGATTGGTTAGCAACTCAGTACGTCACTGCACTGAACTGCATCCACTTCATGCACGATAAATACAGCTATGAAGCTTCACTGATGGCGTTACATGACCGTGATGTTTATCGCACCATGGCTTGTGGTATTGCGGGTCTATCTGTTGCTGCTGACTCACTGTCTGCAATCAAATATGCGAAAGTTAAACCAATTCGTGATGAAGATGGTATCGCTATCGACTTCGAAATCGAAGGTGAATATCCACAATTTGGTAACAACGACTCTCGTGTAGATGATATCGCGTGTGACTTAGTTGAACGTTTCATGAAGAAAATTCAGAAACTGCCTACTTACCGTAACGCGGTACCAACTCAGTCAATCCTGACCATCACCTCTAACGTAGTGTATGGTAAGAAAACAGGTAATACACCAGATGGCCGTCGTGCAGGTGCACCATTCGGACCAGGTGCAAACCCAATGCACGGTCGTGACCAAAAAGGTGCGGTAGCTTCACTGACTTCTGTTGCTAAACTGCCATTTGCTTACGCGAAAGATGGTATTTCTTATACTTTCTCTATCGTACCAAATGCGTTAGGTAAAGATGATGATGTTCGTAAAACGAACTTAGCGGGTCTGATGGATGGTTACTTCCACCACGAAGCGTCTATCGAAGGCGGCCAGCATCTGAACGTTAACGTTATGAACCGTGAAATGCTGTTAGATGCAATGGAAAACCCAGAGAAGTACCCACAACTGACTATCCGTGTATCTGGTTATGCTGTACGTTTCAACTCACTGACTAAAGAACAACAGCAAGACGTTATTACTCGTACTTTCACCAGTACAATGTAATAATTAGCTCATTAAAATAAAGTAAATTAAAGACCCCGCTTTACGGGGTCTGAGGTTGTTGACAAAGCGGGATAAAAACGTGGTTTTTCCCGCTTTGTGTTATCAGCCGAAAATCAATAAATTGATTTTCCTAGTTTATTTTCAAAACCTATTAAACTTGCCGCCAAACATAATATGTTTGTCAGCAGTCTGAGCCCCCTCACGGGGGCTTTTTATCTATACCAGCAACGATATTTTTGCTCTAAAGTTTGCGGTATGAAGGATATTTTGGAGTGCCTGCTATGTCTATCGATGATACTAAAACCAAAACAATAGCGACGACTAATGTGACAGAAACCCCAACCACACTCGGTCGTATTCATTCGTTTGAATCATGCGGAACCGTTGATGGTCCTGGGATCCGTTTTATTGTATTTTTCCAAGGCTGCTTAATGCGCTGCTTGTATTGCCATAACCGCGATACTTGGGATACCCACGGTGGCAACATTGTTACCGTTGAAGAATTAATGAAAGAAGCCGTAACCTATCGCCACTTTATGAATGCGACTGGCGGAGGTGTTACCGCCTCAGGCGGAGAAGCTATCTTACAAGCTGAATTTGTACGTGACTGGTTCCGTGCCTGTAAAAAAGAAAATATTCATACTTGCCTTGATACCAATGGATTCGTGCGCCGCTACGACCCAGTGATTGATGAACTGATGGATGTCACTGACTTAGTGATGTTAGATTTAAAGCAAATCGATGATGAAATTCATCAAAAATTAGTGGGTGTTTCTAACCATCGTACTTTGGAATTTGCTCGTTACCTTGCCAAACGCAACCAGAAAACTTGGGTACGCTATGTTGTCGTGCCGGGTTGGAGTGATGATGACCATTCAGTACATTTACTGGGCGAGTTTACCAAAGATATGAGCAATATCGAAAAAATCGAATTACTGCCCTACCACGAACTCGGTAAACACAAATGGGAAACCATGGGTGAAGAATACAAACTAGATGGCGTTAGACCACCATCAAAAGAAGTGATGGAACGAGTTAAAAGTATTCTAGAAAGTTATGGTCACAAAGTAATGTACTAACCAATTTGAGGCTCTTTATAGAGCCTCTGCTTTATCTGCCATTATTCCTATCTAAACAAAGGTAAGTGGCCAATAAGCTGCGTCACCGCCTTTTTATTTCCTACCAACCCAATACCAGCTAACTGAATATTTTTATATTCGTGTTCTAATAATTTTTGCTGATACTCATCATAAGTCCGGCACGATTGTGCCAATAAGCTAAAAGGAATAATGTATATTTCATTTACCTTTAATGCAGCCACTTCAATCTCTTTAATATACTGCTCCGGTGATTTTAAAATCGGTAATGGCGCATAAATCACACCGGGATAATTGATATTATCCGCACTGTTCAAATCTTCCCCTACTATATTGTTAACTTTATTTCCTAAACTCACGCCAATCACACTAGCGGCATTCATTGCCAACCCGTTAGATAAATCCTGATTAACGACGATAGCGCAACGATGCTCAGCTGGATTAAATATCATTCCTGTCCCCTATGATTTTATGTGTATTCAATTTCCCAATAATTATGGCATTTAAAGAAAGAAATAGGCTTTCTAACTCAGTCATTACACGCTAAGATTTAGGTAAATTTATCCCATTTAAAGCATTTTTAAGGTAGAGATTTTCATTTATGGCAATAGATAAGACAGAAATAAAAATACTAAAATTACTACAAGATGACGCTCGAATAACTAACCAAGTGCTTGCCGAAAAAGTAGGCATGTCAGCCTCTCCCTGTTGGCGAAGGGTTAAAAAATTAGAAGAAGAAAATATTATTCAAGGATATCGCGCCATTCTCAATCGTAAAAAGATTGGCTTAGGTGTGATGGTTTTTGTTCGCGTCATTATTGATAGTGATAGCGAGGCTGAAGCACAAAAATTTGAACAAGAAGTGACTGAGCTAGAAAATGTCGTCGCTTGCTACAGTATTGGTGGTGATACTGACTTTTTATTACAGGTTGTATCCCATGATTTAGACTCCTATGCCGACTTTGCTATGACGGTTATTCGCCGGTTACCGGGTATCAAAGAAATGCAAAGTATGTTTGTACTTAAAGAAATTAAGCCGCTGGATGCTTACCCAATATCACTTATTTAGCTTTTAAATTAAATAAAATCTTACTTAATTATTATGAATCGTGATTATTTAATTGACGATTTAACCTTGTTGATAGAACCAAAAAATAGTTTTTTTCACTAAATATACTAAATATTCGTATTTTATTCAGTACATTAAGGAATAGATAACCTTCTTATTTTGATAGAAAATATTTTATACAAGAAAATTTTAATCAAAAATATCTTACCAGAATAGTCTGCTTTATAATAAGCTAACTTATCTGCATACTACTGCCGATAAGTTACAAGAATGAGTATAAGCTCAAAAAACTTATTAATAATAATATATCGCTAATTCACTACGACTAACAGGTTCCTTTTTTATCATGAATAATGAAAACTTCAGTGCAGATAACAATCCTGCACCTACAATTAACGCACAAACTCAAGCCGATACATTCGTTTTTCACGCAGAACCTCGCGCAGTAGATGCAGGTGAAGGTGTTAACTGGATCAGCCAATCATGGTCTCTCGTTAAAGAAAAACTGGGAATGTGGATCCTAATTAACATCGTTCTGTTTGCGGTGATCTTTATCATTTCAATGATCCCATTCTTGAACTTACTGATTACTTTTATTACACCTATTTTTATCGGTGGTATTATTGCTATCAGTGAAAATCAACGTAAAACAGGCCAAGCAGAAATCGGCTTATTATTTGCAGGCTTCCAAAATAAATTTGGTACCCTATTTGCCGTTGGAGCCATCAACTTTGCTGCTAACTTAGTAGGAATGATCATCGCATTTATTATCGGTGGTTCTGCAATGTTCGGTTTACTGATGGAAAGCAACCAATACGGTTCGCCATCTGACGCGGCTATCCTTGCGTCTTCAGGTACATTCTTCTTTGCAATCATCATAATGGCCATTGCAGCATTAGTGGGTACAGCCTTAACTTGGTTTGCTCCTGCATTAGTGATGAACCATGACTTCACTGTTGGCGCTGCAATCTCAGCAAGCTTACAAGCTGTTAAGAAAAACCTCCTACCAGGTATCCTGTTCTTTATCGTTTTATCAATCTTAATGATAATTTCAGTTATCCCATTAGGTTTAGGTTTATTAGTTTCTATGCCAATTATGTATGTTTGCTATTACAGCAGCTATCGCAGCCTGTTTTTCTCACAAGTAAAATAAACCAAAATCTAATGATTTGACGACTTTGTTAAATCATTAAATCTAAAAAAAGGAAAGCAATAGCTTTCCTTTTTGCTATTCCGAAAAAATTCACATATATTCCTTTAAATGATAATTTCCCTCTTCTTTTCATAATTTGGAGTTGTTTTCCATGTATTTCGATACCACTGATTTAAAACTGTGTGTTAATGTCGCCAATGCAGGAAGCATCACCCAAGGAGCAAAACTAACTTATCTTACACTGCAATCTGCAAGTGAACGAATACGTGGGTTAGAAAATGAATTAAACATCGATATATTTATTCGTTCAGTGAAAGGGGTTTCATTATCGAATGCAGGTCATGCATTTATTGAGCATGCGAAAACAATTTTGCAGCAAATTGAATTAATGCAAGATGAACTGCGAAAATATAGTCGACACCTGCGTGGGCATATTAATATTCTTTGTAATACTTCAGCTCAAATGGAATTTTTACCCGCCCGTGTTAGCGCTTATTTACGACAACAACCCACTATGTCTGTATCTGTGAAAGAAATGCCAAGTGCTAATATCGTCACTGCCATCAAAAATAAAATTGCAGATATTGGTATTATCACAGATTCTACTGACCTCACTGGTCTGGATATTCGGCCATTCAGCTCAGATGAATTAGTCGTTTTTGCCCATAAAGATAGCCTTTGGGTAAGCCAAAAAAGCGTTCTATTTTCTGATATTATTGATGCTGAATTTATTGGTTTAATGGAAGATAACCCATTACAAAAGCATATTGATAATAACGCCAAACAGCAAGGCAAGCGGCTCAACTACCGGGTACGCATGCCAACACTAGATGCGGTAATGCAAGGGGTTAACGATGGAATTGGCATTGCTATTATTCCCAAACAAGCGGCACAGCGTAGTCAATTTTCTACTAGTAAAATACTGCAATTGACCGAAGATTGGGCATGCCGAAAATTAGTTATCTGCGCACGAGATTTCAGCCAATTACCTGATTATACCAACGAGTTTATTCATTTTTTAATTAACTGGTCATCTGAAAGCTAGTTTTGCCGTCATGTAAATACCTAATCCGATTAACCCAATAAAAAAGCAACGACGGAATAATTTCTCGCTAATAATCTTGCGTAAATATTGACCAAGGTACATTCCACCAATAGCAGGTATTAAGGCAAAGGCAGATAAACTCCAATTAATATCATATTGTTGATGGTCAATGGATAACTTGATGGCTAATGCAACTGTTGATGCGGTAAATGCTAACCCTAGAGCCTGAATAAGCTCATCTTTATTTAATTTTAAGGTTTGCAAATAAGGAACTGCTGGAATAACAAATACTCCTGTAGCTGCTGTAATTACACCTGTAATATAACCCACTGTTGGCGAAAGCCATGTTTCATGTTTCTCGAAAGATGGCGTTTTTTTAGCAATTAAGCCCCAAATTCCATAGATAATAAGCACGATACCCAGTGTAGGTAGTGTCCAACGAGATGCCGAGGTTAAAGAAGGTAAAAAACTGAATAATGTGCCAAGCATGACCCCAATAATAAAACCACTGAGCCGTTTGATTAGTGCCATAAATTGTGGGCCAATCAATAATTGCCATATATTAGTAATTAACGATGGAATAATTAATAAGCTCGCAGCTGCAGCAGGCTCCATTGATGTGCTTAATAACCCCATCGCGATTGTTGGTAGGCCTAGCCCGATCACCCCTTTTACAATACCTGCTAATAAGAAAACACCAATAATTACACCCATCAATATCACTCCGATAAATTTATTTTACCGTAGATTAATGTCATACATTGAATGCTGCTATTTGGAAAATATTGAGGGGGGATCAGGTTTAACCTGAGGATGCTTTTTCCAGAACACTTTAAATTTACACAAAAAAAACGCGACTGTCGTCAGTCGCGCTTTATGTTTGAAAGAGTAACGGAAATTAACCGATGAACTCTAGCCCTTTCATATATGGGCGCAATACTTCTGGAACTTCAATACGGCCATCAGCTAATTGGTAGTTTTCTAAAATCGCCACCAATGTACGACCAACAGCTAAACCAGAACCATTCAGGGTATGAACAAGTTGTGTTTTCTTATCACTCTTACCGCGGAAACGCGCTTGCATACGACGCGCTTGGAAGTCCCACATGTTTGAACAAGATGAAATTTCACGATAAGTATTTTGCGCTGGTAACCACACTTCTAAGTCATAGGTTTTACGTGAACCAAAACCAATATCACCGGTGCACAAAATCACTTTACGATAAGGCAAGTTCAGTAATTGTAATACTTTTTCTGCATGACCAGTCAGCTCTTCCAATGCATCCATGGATTTTTCTGGATGAACGATTTGTACTAACTCAACTTTGTCGAACTGATGCATACGGATCAAACCGCGTGTATCACGGCCATAAGACCCTGCTTCAGAACGGAAACAAGGCGTATGTGCCGTCATTTTCAGAGGAAGTGAGTCTTCATCTAAAATTTCATCACGAACCAAGTTAGTCACTGGAACTTCTGCGGTTGGGATCAACGCATAAGTACTGCTGTCAGCTTCTTCTTCCAGTGGTTTAGTATGGAACAAATCTTCACCAAACTTTGGTAATTGGCCAGTTCCGTACAGTGTGTCATGGTTGACTAAATATGGAACATACAACTCTTGGTAACCATGTTGTTCAGTATGTAAGTCAAGCATAAATTGAGCCAAGGCACGATGCATGCGAGCAATTTGCCCTTTCATGACAACAAAACGTGCTCCTGTCAGTTTTACCGCAGCAGGGAAGTCTAAGCCACCAGATAACTCACCAAGGCTAACATGGTCTTTAACTTCGAAGTCATACTGGCGAGGTTCACCCCAACGAGCAACTTCAACGTTGTCAGAATCATCTTTACCATCAGGTACTTGGTCATCAGGGATGTTCGGGATACTCAAGGCAATATCACGGATTTCTTGTTGCAGCTTATCTAGCTCTGCTTTTGCAGAATCCAATTTTTCGCCTAATTGGTTAACTTCCAGACGTAATGGTTCGATATCTTCACCACGTGCCTTCGCCGCACCAATAGTTTTCGATCGCGAGTTACGGTCTGCTTGCAGGGTTTCAGTTTCAACTTGTAAAACTTTGCGGCGTTCTTCTAATTCACGCAGCTTTTCCACATCAAGGGTAAAACCCCTGCGAGCCAGTTTTTCAGCAACCGCGTCTAGCTCCGTACGCAGTAAATTGGGATCGAGCATGCTTATCCTGTGATTATTGTTAGTAATTAATGATACTTTTTGAGGTGCATTCCAGCACAACAAATAAAGTAAAGTATTTCGCTATATAACCTTACCGCATTGCCTAGTTTAGCGATAGCGTTTTGTGGTGCTAATTTGATCCTGTTGGGCTAACCAGTCTAATTTTTCAGCAAACTTGCCTTCTTGGCCCCGTTTCGTAGGGTAGTAATAACGTGTTGTTTGCATAGGTTCAGGAAAATAATTTTCTCCCGCAGCATATGCGTTAGGTTCATCATGTGCATAACGATATTCTTTCCCTGCACCCATTTCTTTTAATAGTTTAGTTGGGGCATTTCGAAGATGTTCTGGCACATCGTAGTCTGGCTGCATTTGTGCATCTTTAATCGCTGCTTTATAGGCGGTATAAACCGCGTTACTTTTCGGCGCACAAGCTAAATAAACAATAGCTTGGGCAATTGCACGCTCGCCTTCGGCTGGCCCCACTCGCGTGAAGCAATCCCAAGCTGAAATGGCGACTTGCATCGCACGAGGATCCGCATTCCCCACATCTTCTGATGCAATTGCAAGTAGCCGACGGGCAACATACAGAGGGTCAGCACCCGCAGTAATAATCCTTGCAAACCAATACAGTGCAGCATCTGGTGCTGAGCCTCTAATCGACTTATGCAGAGCAGAGATTAAGTCGTAATAACGGTCGCCTTTGTTATCAAACCGTGCAGTACGTTCACCGCTAACTTCTTTTAACAGATCAGCGGTTAAAATACGCTGCCCTTGGCTATCAGCCTCTGCCATATCTGCCATCATTTCCAGGAGATTTAATGAACGCCTAGCATCCCCATTAACCAACTGAGCGACCATTTTGCGCGTGTTATCAGGCAGAACAATATTTTGCCCACCAAGGCCACGAGATGAATCTGCCAGTGCTTGTAACAAGACCTGTTCAATATCATTTTCTTCAAGGGATTTAAGCAAATACACCCTAGCACGTGATAACAACGCGGAATTTAATTCAAATGATGGGTTTTCAGTTGTTGCACCAATAAATGTAATCGTGCCATCTTCTATATGCGGTAAAAATGCATCTTGCTGGCTTTTATTAAAACGATGAACCTCATCGACAAATAAAATGGTTCTCCGCCCCGCGCTGCGATTTTGCCGGGCTTTTTCGATGGATTCTCGAATTTCCTTAATACCAGAAGTAACTGCTGAAATACGTTCAATATCGGCTTGCGCATAATTACCAATAATTTCGGCAAGGGTTGTTTTGCCTGTTCCAGGGGGCCCCCATAAAATCATGGAGTGCAGATGACCCGCTTTAATCGCACGTGGCAACGGTTTCCCCTCAGCCAATAAATGCTTTTGGCCAATATACTGTTCAAGGGTTTCAGGCCGCATTCTTGCTGCTAAAGGTTGAAATTCATTCTGCGAAAAATCAAGAGACAGGTTACCCACTATATCCTCTTTTTTACTTCTTAAAATATCTTATATTAACCAGCAAATATGAATACTGCTGGCTCATATTTTCTCTAATCAAGCTTATTTAGCATTTGAACGCTGGTCATCTAAAGTGACGCCTTTTGGTACTGTAAACTTGAATTTACTCGCATCAACGCGACCATTTTTTTGCTCTTTTAATTGATAAGCACTGGTTTGGCCATCTTGTTCAACCGCTGAAAACTGCTCAATCGTCCCTTCGGGAGAAACCGTAATGGAGAAACGTTTTAGAGTCCCATTAGTTTGTTTTGGTTTTAAATCAAACGTATTTCCCTGCTGAATGATTGAGTATTGTTTCCAATCTTTCGGGTCGTTACGTGTAATTAGTAGAAATGGCGTATCCTGCGTAGCATCCGCTAAATTAGTCACCGTCACTTGTTCTACGAACGGATTATAAAACCACAAATCTTTACCATCTGACACCAATACGCTTTCATCAGGTGATGTCATGTTCCAATTAAATAAATTTGGGCGCTCAAGCCATAAATCCCCAACACCTTCTTGAACCAAATCCCCTTCAGGACTCGTCACCTTTTGCGAGAAGCTAGCTTGGAAGCTATTGACCTTATTCAAACGTTCTTGAAGGTCTTGGCTTGCGTCTGCCAATACTTGGCCAATATGTAAACTCAGGGCTAACGCACCCAATAACATCATTTTTTTCATCGATGAGAGACCTTAAAATTATTACCATAAGAGGTGTTACGTCTTTATACACCCCTTAAATTAAACCAGCAATTAGCACACTAAATTATTAATGCCCCATTGACGGAGGAGCAAGAACTTCACGGTTACCATTGTGCCCTTGCTCACTGACAATACCTTGGAGCTCCATTTGCTCAACAATCCTTGCAGCACGGTTATAACCTATCCTGAATTGGCGTTGAACCCCAGAAATGGAAACGCGTTGTTTCTCAACAACAAACTCAACTGCCTGGTCAAACAGTGGGTCAAGCTCTTCGCCACCACTATCATAACCACCACCTTCGCTATCATCACTACAGGTTGTAATGCTATCAATATATTGTGGTTTACCGCGAGCTTTCCAATCATTCACAACGGCATGAACTTCTTGGTCACGGACAAAGGCTCCGTGCACCCGCACTGGAATTGAAGAGTTTGGTGGTAAATACAGCATATCCCCCATGCCTAGTAAAGATTCCGCGCCGCCTTGGTCAAGGATCGTGCGCGAGTCAATTTTACTGGATACCGTAAATGCAATCCGCGTTGGAATATTTGCTTTGATTAGTCCAGTAATGATATCAACCGATGGCCGTTGAGTTGCCAATACTAAATGAATGCCTGCGGCACGTGCTTTTTGTGCCAACCGTGCAATTAACTCTTCCACTTTTTTACCTGCTGTCATCATTAAATCGGCAAATTCATCAACCATGACAACAATGTAAGGTTCTTTTTTCAGCATTGGGTGTTCTACATCCATGCTATCACCGGGTTTCCAATGTGGATCAGGAATTGGCCGCCCCATTTCTTCTGCTGCTTTAATGCGGTCGTTATAACCCGCTAGGTTACGTACCCCTAATGCAGACATGAGTTTATAACGGCGTTCCATTTCATTCACGCACCAGCGCAAGGCATTCGCCGCATCTTTCATGTCAGTAACCACTTCAGTCAATAGATGCGGAATACCTTCATAAATGGATAACTCCAGCATTTTCGGGTCAATCATGATAAAGCGAACATCTTCGGGTTTGGCTTTATACAAGATACTGAGGATCATTGCATTCACCCCAACCGACTTACCAGAGCCGGTTGTCCCCGCAACGAGTAAATGAGGCATTTTCGCTAAATCCGCAACAACAGGGTCACCTTCAATATCTTTACCCAATACAATAGTGAGAGGAGATGGGTTTTTGCGGAAATCATCGCAGTCTAAGACTTCACTTAGGTAAACGGTTTGCCGTTTCTCATTAGGGAGTTCGAGGCCTACATAAGGTTTACCCGGTATCACTTCTACAACACGTACGGCTACGGTTGATAACGAACGAGCAAGGTCACGTGACAATGTGGATATCCGTGCAGCTTTTACTCCCGGTGCGAGGTCAAGTTCAAACCGAGTAATGACAGGGCCTGGAGAAAAACCAACCACTTCAGCTTTAACGCGGTAATCATTAAGCCTTGCTTCAATCAACCTTGCTGTTTGTTCTAGTTTGAACATATCCACTGGCTCTTCTTGTGCTGGCGGACTTGCCAGCAAATCAAGAGACGGCATTGGCGTTGTTGGTTTTGGTAATGGTTGGTCATTACGCACTAAGAACGGGTGGAATAAGCTATCTTGCTGTGGCTGCTGTGGCTGCTGTGGCTGCTGTGGCTGCTGTGGCTGCTGTGGCTGCTGTGGCTGCTGTGGCTGCTGTGGCTGCTG